>JBEBOQ010000012.1:0-89759 GCA_040396375.1 Achromobacter xylosoxidans | reverse complement strand
CTCAGGCCTTAGGGGCTTAGCTTCCGACCATCCAACTTCTGGGGGTCAGTTCACGGGGCGCCCTTTTGCATTGGCGGGTGGGTTACTTCACCAGATAGTCTGAACGTGGGGGTAGTCCCGGATCTTCAAGTCAGCCGTGACCAAGGGTGCAGATAAGTGCCGCGCCGTTGCCACTATAAATCGGTCGGCTGGATCTTTATGAAACTCCCCAGGTAGATCAACCGACTGGACCGAAATACGTACATCCACCGGCACAAAACGAACGCCGGGGACCTGGACAACGGTATCCAGCCAGGCCGCCGCATCCATGGTCAAGGCAAGACGTCCCGCCTTGACCAGCATGGCCACCTCCCAAGCCGTGATAGCCGAAATCAAGATATCCCCGTCCTGGCCCTCCGCCTCAATCGCCTCCCGTGCAGCGCGACTCAGCTGGGAGTCACCCGAAACCCACCAGACCAGCGCATGGGTGTCCAACACGATCATTGAGCGGCCTCCCACGAATCCTCGCCAATAGGCGACAGGGGATCATCAAACCGCACAACGGAACCTCGCAGCACTGCCAGCGGATCCCGCTCCGTCGCCCGGTAGGGGCGAATTTCTAGCGCGGGCTTGCCGTGATCGGTCACGACGATTGGCTCCCCCGTCGATTCCACTTGCCGAAAAAACTCAAGCGCCTTGGCCTTGAATTCGGTCTTTGATACCTGTTGATGACTGTGCATGATGCGCCTTCCAAGTGGTCATTGCACAGGCGCATTTCACCATCACCCACCTGCGGACCTCGTCATATTACAGTTTCCCGAGCCGCGCCTCCCAGCCGGGCATTTCGCCGGGCTGGCACGGTTCCTAGGCCCCCATCTCGTCCATAGGGTGCTCCACTGGCATTTCAATCAGAAGAGGCTGAGCACGCATCATTTCCGGAACCCAGCCCTTTCCAGCAAGCAGTTCCTCAGCCGATGCTGCCGCCTGCGCCTTCTTCATCGCCAGCAACGGCTGCGCCTGTTCCGTGCCAACTTTTTCAACGACGATGGCCGCAATCCGATCCTTGGACACATGCGCCAGATAGGATTGCGCCGTGGGTTCCCTTCCCGAAAGGGATGAAGCACGTTCAACTCGCCCAAGTAATGGCCAGCACGTTCACTGAACGAATCGGCCGCAAGCCCCCTCAACAGACTTTCGCGCGAAAGGGGTCGTGTGATCTGCGGCGCATAGCTGGCGATCTGCTCGTGGCTGGCGAAGCGAGTGGTGCCCTTAGAGATGTCGACGCTGCGGATCTTGCCCGCCCAGTCATAGACGTCCCCGAACAACCGCTGATGGATCTGTTGAAGGTGCGCCAGGTCGAACTCGCCTCGAACGGGCGATACCGCAAGCTCATAAGACCGCACGGCAGCAAAGGGCGCTTCAACCCGATCTAGTTCGGCTTGGTCGCTAATGCCGAACCGGTTGCGTAGAACGCCTGTATCGGGATCTACGTAGGGGTCTTTCGCGTCAATGGGATACTTTGGCATGGCCGTAGCGAAATGGCCGCCAATGAGGCGGCCGCTGCTATTCGGTGGTGGAGGGGGAACGAAATTCGCCAGCGGCAACGCGGGCGCGGAGCGTATTAATCACGTCAAGAACGCTCAAGGTTCCTTCCGCTGCGCGCTCGAGATCCGCGATAGTCCGGGGGTCGGGTTCCAGCCCTTCAAGACGCTGGCTGGCCACCGCATTGACGACTGCGCGATGGCGGTCCTTCAGTTCGTTAGAAGTCAGCATTTGAGTATCTCCAAGGCCTTCCATTTTACCGCAGGGCATCTTTCAGTAGGGCCGAACATGCCAAGCTTTCTACGATCCAAGATCTTCGTGCGCGTTGCCTGCGCCTCTCAGATTCGGAACTGATCCCGAGAGTTGCCAGCACGCTCTTCCGCCGCTAGCAACGATTTGCCACTATGGGGTGCGTTGGGACTTGATGGAAGACAACCCGTTCACGGGAATGATGCTCAACAAGACGGACACGAAAGTCCGCGTGGTCAGTCTACGGCAAGTTTTGAGGTTCTACCTTTGGTCTCTCAAACAGCGCCAGAACTATCGAACGCTGGGCTGCGCGGCGATGTTCACGTATCTCACTGGGTTTCGTGCCGCCGAAGTGCGTCCGTTCACAAAAGACGGCCTCCAACGTGATGGCGTCATCGTCGTCTCCGCAAAACGGAAAAAAGGTGAAGCAGCCTCAGTAAAGCGGCGATACTGGTCTCGACGATTGCGTTGTGTAGTCGAACGCGCCCTACAGCGAGAGGACAAGATGGCTAGCAAATACCTGTTCGCTGCAACCCGCTGGCGCGCTTGCTATTCAAGGTCAGGATGGGGATCTTCTTGGCAAGACGCCATGAATGCTTGGATCAGAGCTCAGGACCAATCTGTGAACGAAACTGACCTCGTCACGGATCATCCGCTCTACTTCTCACTGCTTGATATTCGCCCGGCAGCAGTTTCCCGAAAGTTGGAGATGCAGGCCAAAGACGCATACGACTTCGCCGGTCACGCGAACCCCTGAACGACGCATAAACACTATGATCGCCGACTGGTGAAAAGTGCAGCAGCAACGGAGTGAATTTAAAACTTCGAATTTCTATTTAAAAATTCACATCGTGAAATGAAAAAAGGCACTTAGCTTTCGCGTAAGTGCCTGATTTCTTTGAATTCTTTGGGGTGGCTGATGGGGCTCGAACCCACGACAACTGGAATCACAATCCAGGACTCTACCAACTGAGCTACAGCCACCACTGATTTTCTTTGCCGCTGAACTTTTTAAAGCGTTTTGCCTTGCTTTTTCCTTGCTTCAAAGCGTTTAGCTTTGTGTTCAACAGCGAAGAGGCCGAATTCTAGCATGTTTTTTTCGCGTGTGTAAAACGTGCAATGCAGACCCCACTTGCCGCGCCCTGCGGCCTTGCTATCCTTGCCGCTTGGAACACCCTTGGCACACCTTTTGGAGGCCCGCTCAGCGCCGCTGCTATGGATCGCATACACGAATTACTGATCGCTTATTGGCCGCACATGGTGTTCGGCATCAGCATTGTGGCCGGCGCCGGCGCGGCGGTTCACGCGGCCATGACCAAGCAGGATGTGCGTTCGGCCATCGGCTGGGTCGGGCTGGCGCTGTTCTCGCCGCTGTTCGGGGCGCTGGCGTATTTCGTGGCGGGAATCAACCGCATCCGCAAGACGCGCCTGTCGCAGCAGCGCGACGAGGCGATGCTGGTGGACGCGGCGCAGGTGGAAACGCCCAGCGTGGATGTGGCGCCGATCTCGGGACCCCAGTTCGCGTCGCTGAAGGTGCTGGGCGACCGCGTCAGCCGCTTCCGGCTGCTGGGCGGCAATACGGTGCAGCCGCTGGCGGGCGGCGACGAGACGTATCCGGCGATGCTGCAGGCGATACGCGGCGCGAGCCACGCGGTGGCGATGCAAAGCTATATCTTCGACAACGACGCGATCGGCCGCGAGATGGCGGAGGCGCTGATCGAGGCGCACGGGCGCGGGGTGCAGGTGCGGGTGCTGATCGACGCGATCGGCTCCAAGTATTCCCACCCGCCGATCGTGCGGATGCTGGCGCGCGGCGGGGTGCCGGTGGCGCGCTTCATGACCAATCCGCTGGGCGTGCTGCGCATGCCGTATGCCAATCTGCGCAGCCACCGCAAGGTGCTGGTGGTGGATGGCCGCATCGGTTTCACCGGCGGCATGAACGTGCGGGCGGCGTTCGTGACGGCGCTGTCGGGCGCGGCCACCAATGTCGATACGCATTTCCGGGTGGAAGGCCCGATCGTGACGCAGCTGATGTCGGTGTTCGCGCACGACTGGAATTTCACGACGCATGAATCGCTGCCCGCCGCACCCTGGTTCGATCCCAGCGCGCAGCCGCGGCATGGCGACGTGCCGATGCGCTGCGTGCCGTCGGGGCCTGACCGGGCGCTGGGCAGCGCGCACAGCATTCTGCTGGGTGCGCTGGCGGTGGCGCAGCGGCATGTGCGGATCCAGTCGCCCTACTTCCTGCCGGACCAGCCGCTGATCGGCGCGCTGGCGACAGCGGCGCGGCGCGGGGTGGTGGTGGATATCGTGATTCCGGGCAAGAACAATCTGCGGCTGGTGGACTACGCCATGACGGCGCAGCTGGACCAGGTGGTGCGCACGGGTTGCCGGGTGTGGCGCTCACAAGGAATGTTCGACCATTCCAAGCTGATGACGGTGGACGATGGCTGGGCGTATGTGGGGTCGTCCAATCTGGACCCGCGCAGCCTGCGGCTGAATTTCGAGCTGGATACGGAAATCTACGACCCGACGGTGGCGCGCTGGATCGGCGCGAAGATCGATGCGCTGGTGGGCGGCGCGCGCCGCGAGACGCTGGAACACCTGCAGCAGGCGCCGTTCGCCAAGCGTCTGCGCAACAAGGTGATCTGGCTGGCCACACCGTATCTATAGACGGCAGATGGCTGGTCGTTGAAAGCAGTCAACGGGTCGGCAAGCCGGAAAACGAATGGCCTGCCTGACGCACCTGCCCCGCCTGCGCGCCGATCAGCCGTCGGACGTGGGCGTCGCGGCCTGGCGCACGGCAAAGACGGCGCTGGCCTTGAGCACCAGGCGGTCATCCACCATCAACCGGCAGGTGGCGTAGATCAGGCGCTTGCCGCGCTTGTCGATGGTGACGTGAGCTTGCAGCCAGTCGCCGGGCATGACGGCGTTCAGGTATTCCACCGACATCTGCGCGGTGACGACCGAGGCCTGGCACTGGTGGGCGATGACAAATCCCAGGGCGCTGTCGGCCAGCGTGGCTAGAAAGCCGCCGTGGGCCATGCCGTGCATGTTGCCGTGGACCTGGCCCACGCGCAGGGCCAGCACGTCGTCCGCCTCGCGCCGGTAAAAGCCGCTCAGGTCCGCCAGGTGCTGCATGAAAGCGCTGCTGGGGCGCCAGGGCGTAAAGCCGGTGGGAATGGAATCTGTCATGGCGAAAAGGGGGAAATCCGCTGCGGAACCTGCAACGGTAGCGCAATCCGGCCACAGCGGCCGGGCGATGGGCCAGGGCGACCGGTGAACGGACAATATCGCCGCGGGCTGGCGCGGCCGTCGCGCCGGCGCTACATTCTGGCCATGCAATCGCCCGACGCCCCGCCCTGCGCATGAACCCCATCAAGACCTACGGCATGGCCGAGCGCGCGGACTATTTCGATTTCGATATCCGCGCGCAGCAGGTACGCGAGCCGCTGGAGCAGCCGCACCGCCACGAGTATTTCCAGATCCAGGTGAACCTGGACGGCGACACTCGCCAGACCATCAGCGGCACGGTGCGGCCGTTCAAGCGCGGTTGCCTGAGCTTTGTGCTGCCGTACCGGGTGCACCTGGTGCCGCATCCGCCGGGCGCGCGCTACGTGATCATCAACTTCGCGCAGCGCTTTCTATGGCCGGAGCTGACGGTGGATGCGCTGGACCTGGAAGAGGTGCCGGTGTCGCAGGCGCCGGCGCTGGCGCCTTTCCTGTTCCAGGAATACCTCGATTTCGACCTGGACGCGGACGGCTTCGCGCAGGTGCTGGACCTGATCGAACGCCTGACCGAAGAGAACCAGCGGCGCGGCTTCGGGTCACTGACCACGATTCGCGGGCTGACGCTGCAACTGATCGGGCTGGTCTGCAGCCGCCATGAAGCCGATCTGCTGCACATGGCGCGCCACCATGCGGGCAGCAGCCGCCGCGGCAGCGTCAAGCGGGTGCTGGCGCATATTGGCACGCACATCACCGAGAACCTGACGCTGAACGACGCGGCCGCGGCGGCATTTCTGTCGCCCAATTACCTGGCGCATCTGCTGAAGAAGGAAACGGGCAAGACCTTCACCGAGCTGGTGGCCGAGCGCCGCATGGCGCTGGCCCGCGACCTGCTGGCGCATTCCGCGCGCAAGGTGAGCCAGGTGGCGCATGCCGCGGGCTTTGCGGACGAGGCATATTTTTCGCGCCGCTTCCGCCAGTTGGAAGGGATCAGCCCGACCGAATACCGCGAACGGCTGCGCGCGGGGAGCGCGGACGGTTGAGCGTGGCTCGGACGATCGGCAGCGGCGCAGGCACCTGCCCCCGGCCAGCCCCGCGCTGAATACACGGAATCGTCCAGGGATTGCGTAATCGCCTCCAGTCGGGGCGGGCGTGGCCGCCTTAAGCTGGCGGCAACCCTCGCAACCCTCAGGAGACCCGCGATGAGCCAACCCATTCAAACCCCGTTCACCGTCGCCCAGACCACGGTGCCGATCGCCGGCAGCGCGCAGCACTTTCCGGTGCGCCGCATTTACTGCATCGGCCGCAACTACGCCGCCCACGCCATCGAAATGGGCTCGGATCCGACCCGCGAGCCGCCGTTTTTCTTCCAGAAGCCCACGGACGCGATCCAGGTGGTGCTGCCGGACGGCGTGACGGACCACCCCTACCCGCCGCTGACCAGCAACTACCACTACGAGGTGGAGTTGGTGGCGGCGCTGTCCAAGGGCGGCCGCGACATTGCGCCGGAGCAGGCGCTGGACTGCGTCTACGGCTATGCGCTGGGCCTGGACATGACGCGGCGCGACTTGCAGCGCGGCATGGGCGACCAGAAAAAGCCCTGGGAAATCGGCAAGAGCTTTGACCACGCGGCACCGATCGGGCCGATCCACCCGGTGGCCCAGACCGGCCATTACCAGGAAGGCGAGATCTGGCTGTCGGTCAATGGCGAACGCAAGCAGCAAGCTACGCTATCGCACATGATCTGGTCGGTGGCCGAGCAGATTTCGCGGCTGTCGCAGGCCTTTGAGCTGTTTCCCGGCGACCTGATTTATTCGGGCACGCCCGAGAACGTGGGGCCGGTGGTGCGCGGCGACGTGATCCGTGCGCATGTGGACGGCCTGCCGGAACTGAGCATCCGGATTGTCTGACGCGCAGGGCAGCGGGTGGCCCCCCGGCCGCCCCGCATCTGAGAGTAAGATTTACGCCATAACAAACGCCCGCGAGGCAGGAGCAGTGGAAGATGGCGAAGATCGGTATGGTTGGCATCGGCCTGATGGGCCATGGCATTGCAAGCAATCTGGTCAAGCATGGTCACGCGCTGACCGTGCTGGAACATCCGGGCAACCAGCCCCTGGATACGTTGAAGGCGGCAGGCGCCACCAGTTGCGCCGACGGCGCGACGCTGGCGGCGCAATCGGACGTGATCATCCTGTGCGTCACGGGCAGCCCGCAGGTTGAAGCCGTGCTGCTGTCGCCGGGCGGCGTGCTAGAAGGGCTGCGCCCCGGCACCGTCATCATCGATTGCTCGACGGCGATCCCCTCTTCCACCGTCAAGGTGGCCGAGGCGGTGATCGAGCGCGGCGGCCGTTTCCTGGACGCCCCCATGACCCGCACGCCGAAGGAAGCCGCCGAAGGCCGGTTGAACCTGCTGGTGGGCGGCGATGCCGCGCTGTTCGCGGAATGCCGGCCGATCCTGGCGTGCTTTGCCGAGAACATCACCCATGCCGGCCCCATCGGCGCCGGCCACCGCATGAAGCTGCTGCACAACTATGTGTCGCTGGGCGCGATCGCGCTGCTGTCCGAAGCGGCCGCCTGCGCGCTGCGCGCGGACATCGACCCGGCCGTGTTCGCCGAGGTGCTGACCAAGGGCGGTGGCGGCGGCGTGGCGCTGGAACGCTTGAAGCCCTACCTGCTGGAACAGGACCCGTCGTCGCTGCGCTTTTTCATGTCGAACGCGCAGAAGGACCTGTCCTACTACAACACCATGGCCGCCGAGACGGGCGCGGTGCGCGAGATCGGCGCTGCCGTGCTGCACACCTACGACCAGGCTGTGGACCAGGGCGGCGGCGACCGCTATGTGCCTGAGCTGGTGTCGCTGTTGAAAGACCGCTAGGCTGCAACGGCCGGCCCAGGTGCGGACCTGGGCCGTGAACTCGGCCTGGGCGCTGGCGGTGCCCAAGCGCCTGGGACAGCCCGCCTAGGACCTGCCCGCCGCCATCGCTGGCGCGGCGCGCAACGCACCGCGCCGCGGCAACTGCATCGAGATGATGGCGGCCAGCAACAGCAAGACACCGGCCGCACCGAACGCCACCCAGTGGGTGTGGAACCGTTCGAAAGCCCAACCGCCCAGCCACGAGCTGATCATGCCGCCGACCTGGTGGCCCAGGTACGTCAAGCCGTACAGCACGCCCACCAGGCGCACGCCATAGACGTCGGCCAGGATGGCTGAGGACAACGCAATGCTGCCAGCCCAGACGATGCCGCCGATGGTGGCGGCCGCGTACAGTTCCCAGTGCGCACCCACCATGACCAGCGCAAAAAAGCCCAACCCGCGTACCAAGTAGATGGTGGCCAGGATGTTGCGCCGTTCAACCTGATCCGACATGCGGCCCAGCACCAGCGTGCTGAAGATGGCGACAAGACCAATCAGGCCAATGCCCAGCGAACTGGTGGTGGCGTCAAAGCCGTGGTCCATCAGCATGGGCATGCCGTGGGTACCCAAGAGGTTCATGCTGAAACCACAGGCAAACAGGCCCAATGCCACCTGCCAGAACGGGAGCGTGCGCACGGCGTCCTTGACCCGGGTTTCGGACGCCTTGGCGGCGGTTTTGGCCGAGGCCTTTTTTTCGACGATCTGGTGGGGCAAAAGGTCAGTGTGTTCGGGCGCCGTGTCGCGCATGACGAACAGCGCCACGGGTACGGTCAGTAGCGCGAACAGCACCGCGAAACCCAGCAGGGTTTCCTGCCAGCCGACTGCCGCGATCGCGAAGGTGAGCGTGGGTGTCATCAGGGCGATGCCCGCCATGGACCCGGTGGACAGGAAGAACAGCGCCATGCCGCGCTGGCGCGTGAACCAGCGGCTGATCACGGGCGTGAGCGCCACGGGGCTGGTGAAGGCCAGGCCGATGGACAGCGCCACGCCAAAGGACAGCAGGAATTCGATGGGGCCGCGCGCGAAGACGGTCCAGATGGATGAGGCCACCACGATGGCGGCGCCGGTCAGCAGCACGAAGCGGGTGCCGCGCGTGCTGACCAGGTAGCCGGCCAGCGGCATGCCCAGGCCATAGCACAGCATGCCGACTGCGACGATGCCCGACAGCAGGCTGCGCGAGAACCCAAGGCCGTCGGCCATGGGCAGGAAAAACGGCCCGATGCCCATGCGCAGGCCCACCGTCAGCAAAGTGAGCACCGTGGCGGCGCCCACGATGTTCCAGCCGAAATACCAGCTGCCCGATGCATGCTTGTCCACTTGCCTCGCTCCTTGATGTCTTTTTATTGGTGATTTCTTGTCGTCGCCCGGGGCGCTTCAAGATTCAGACACCACAAGGGATGCGCACAAACGGAAGCCGGCCGCCAGACGCGCCATATTACTCCTGGCTATATGCACGCAGCGCGGCGGGCGCGAGAACCTGTCCGGTGACCGGTCGCCGAGCGGCCGTTCGCAATTTCCGGCGGAGCAAATATAATTGATAGCTATTTTCATTACCGAACGGCTGCCCAGGCGGCTTTTTCCCTACCCGCCTTTTGCGCGTTTTCAATGCCCACGGCCGCGTCCCGCCCCGATCCCGACCTGCATGCCTGGTATGTCGACCACGGCGGCTGGCTGCTGGCCTGGCTGAAGAAAAAGCTGGGCTGCCCGCATAACGCCGCCGACCTGGCGCACGACACGTTTGCGCGCATCCTGGCATCGCGCGACGCGCTGGCTGCGGTCAACGAGCCACGCGCCTATCTGTCTGTCACGGCCAGCCGGCTGATCATCGACCAGGCCCGCCGTCGCGAGGTTGAAGCCGCCTACCTGGCCGAACTGAGCCTGGCGCTGCGCGACCAGCCCGGCGCGCCATCGCCCGAACAGATCCTGATGACCTCGCAGGCGCTGGCGCAGATCAGCGCCATTCTGGACGGGCTGGCCGAGCGCCCGCGCCAGGCCTTCCTGCTGCATTACCTGGACGGCGACACGCATGCGCAGATCGCCGCCAAGCTGGGCGTGTCCGACCGCATGGTGCGCAAGTACCTCGTGTCGGCGCTGGTGCATTGCCACGAACAGGTGCAGGCATGAGCGCGGCCGGCGCGCCGTCGATCGCGCACGAGGCCGCCCAATGGCTGCTGCGCCTGACCGAAGACGGCGCCAGCCCGGCCGAGCGCGACCGGCTGCGGGCGGGCTTTGACGACTGGAAGCGCGAGAACCCCCAACACGAAGCCGCCGCGCGCCGCATGGAGTCGGTGCTGGCGCAACTGGGCGCGCTGCGCGAGGACGCACACGGGCAGACGCAGCCGCTGCACGCCGGAATGGCGGCCGGCTGGGCAGCCGGTCGACGGCGCCGGCTGCGGCGTGCCGCGGCGGCCCTGGCGCTGGCGGGCGTGCTGGCTGCACCCCTGGCGCTGTTCCTGCATTTCTACCCTTCTTCGTACCTGCTGGCCGATATGCGCAGCGGCGCGGGCCAGTGGCAGACCCACGTACTGTCGGACCAGAGCCGCGTGACGCTGGAGCCCGGCACCGCGCTCAACCTGCATTTCGACCCGCAGCGGCGCGAAGTGGAACTGGTGCGCGGCGACATCCTGGTCGAGGTGGCCAAGGATGCGGCCCGGCCGTTCACCGTGCGCACCGCCGAAGGCACGGTGCGCGCGCTGGGCACCCGTTTCGTGGTGCACGCCGAGAGCGGCGTCACGGTGCTGACCATGCTGGAATCCAAAGTGCTGGCCACGCCGCGCCAGCCGGCGGGCGCCCAGACCGCGCGCGAGGTCTCGGCCGGCCAGGCCGTGCGCATCACCGCGCAGGGCGTGGGCGAACCGACCGCCGTGGACGCGGCGGCCACCGAAGACGCCTGGAAGTACCGCCGCCTGGTGGTGCAGGACCAGCCGCTGGCCGACGTGCTGGACACGCTGGCGCGCTATCGCTCCGGCGTGATGCGCGTCGACCGGCATGCGCTGGCGGGCCTGCAGGTGAACGCCGTGCTGCCGCTGGACGACCCCGAACGCGCGCTGCAATTGCTGGCCAGCAGCTTCCCGATCCGGGTGCGCACGCTGACCCCGTGGGTTGTCATGATCGACCGGGTCCAAGCGCCTCGTTAATTTTTTTGCTGAAACGGTTCCGCTTTTTCCGCGTGGCGCGTCATAGGAATCAGGACACTCACGCACACGGAACCCGCTATGCCCTTGCCGACCCTGACCCTACGCCTGACCCCGCTGGCCCTTTGCCTGGCGCTGGCCGCCTTGGGCGCCACCACCGCCCTGCCCGCCCACGCCCAGCAGCAGACCGACGCCGCGCTGCAATACGACATCCCCGCCGGGCCGCTGGCACCCGCGCTGAATCGCTATGCCCAGCAGGCGGGCGTGGCCATTTCGGTGGACGCCAGCCGCATCCAGGGCTTGAGCACGCCGGGGCTGCGCGGGCGCTACCGCGTGGACGAGGGCTTTGGCGCATTGCTGGCCGGCAGCGGGTTCGCCGCGACCCGCAGTGCGGGCGGCTATGTGCTGACCCCGCTGCCCCAGCCCGGCGCCACCACGCTGCCGGCGGTGCGCGTCAGCGGCCAGGGCGTGCCCGGCGCGCTTGATCCCACCGCGGGCCTGCTAGCCTCGACCAGTTCCAGCGCCACCAAGACGGACACGGCCTTGATCGAGACACCGCAGTCGGTATCGGTGATCACCCGCGAGCAACTGGATGAACAAAAGCCGCGCAGTGTGTCCGAGGCGCTGCGCTACACGCCGGGCGCGTTCACCGGCCTGGTGGGCGCCGCCGACCGCTACGACTACGTGGCGCTGCGCGGCTTTATCGAGAACAGCACCGACAACACCATCTACGACGGCCTGAAGCTGCTGAGCGATTCGGGCACGTTCAGCTCGATCCAGATCGATCCCTACTTCATCGAGCGCATCGATGTGTTCCGCGGCCCGTCTTCGGTGCTGTTCGGCCGCAGCGCGCCGGGTGGCCTGGTGCAGCTGACCAGCAAGCGCCCCCTGTTCGAGCCCTATCGTTCGGTGGAGGTGTCGTACGGCACGCAGGGCCAGAAAAGCGCGGGCTTCGATCTGGCCGGGCCGGTGGACGACAACGGCAAGGTCGCCTACCGCGTGACCGGGCTGGGCCGCTCGACCGACACGCAGTTCGACAACACCCGCGAAGAACGCTACGCGATTGCGCCGCAGGTGATGTTCAAGTTCACCCCCGACACCAGCCTGCTGTTGCAGGCCTATCTGCAACGCGACCCCAGCGGCGGCTTCCATAGCGGCGTGCCGGCCGATGCCAGCATCACCAACGACCACGCGGGCCAGCGCATCTCGCGCCACTTCGTGGATTCGGATCCGAACGACAATGAGTTCAAGCGCAACGAGCGCATCTTCGGCTATCAGTTCGACCACCGCTTCAACGACCGCTGGACCTTCCGCCAGAATGCCCGCTACGTGTCATCCGACGTGCGGCTCAAGCAGGTCTACGGCTACGGCTGGGCCAACGACACGGAGCTGACGCGCTATTACTCCGGCGCTCGCGAAACGCTCAGTGCGTTTGCCATCGACAACCAGTTGCAGGGCAAGTTCGAGACCGGGGCGGTCAAGCACACGCTGCTGCTGGGCATGGACTACCAGCACCGTCACGCCGACGGGCGCTGGGATGCGGGCTCGGCATCCAATCTGGATGCGTTCCACCCGGACTACGCCAACGGCGACGTGCAGATCACCAGCCGCACCTTCTTTGACCGCAAGCTGGAGCAGACCGGCTTCTACCTGCAGGACCAATTGGCTTATGACCGCTGGCGCCTGACGCTCAGCGGCCGCCAGGACGAGGTGCGCACCACGGATTCGAGCCGCACGGGCGCCTACCTGTCGGACAAAAACTGGAACGGCTCCAAGTTCACCAAGCGCGCCGGGCTGGTGTATCTGTTCGACAACGGCATCTCGCCCTATGTCAGCTACAGCGAGTCGTTCAATCCCAACGCCTACGTGGACCGCCAGGGCAACCTGCTGCCGCCGACCGAGAGCAAGCAGTATGAAGTGGGCGTGAAATACCAGCAGCCCGGCACCGAGAACATGGTGACGCTGGCCGCCTTTGACCTGACGCAGGACAACGTGGCCAACCGCGTGCTGGCCCAGACCTACTACACGGCAGCCGGCAAGGTGCGTTCGCGCGGGATCGAGCTGGAGGGCAAGGCCCGCCTGACCGACAACCTGACGATGCTGGCCGCCTATACCTTCACCGACATGAGCTACCGCGAGTCGGCCGAGGGCCTGGCGGGCAAGACGCCGTATCAGGCGCCGCGTCACATGGCGTCGCTGTGGGGCGATTATCAGTTCGACAACGGCCTGGGCGTGGGCGCCGGCGTGCGTTACGTGGGCACCAGTTGGGCCGACAACAGCAATACGCTGAAGGTCCCGGCCTACACGCTGCTGGACATGTCGGTGCGCTACGACCTGGGCCGCCTGTCGTCGTCGCTGAAGGGCATGAGCGTGCGCGTCGCGGCGAACAACCTGCTGGACAAGACCTACGTGGCCTCGTGCGCCAGCCTGAACTACTGCTACTACGGCGAAGAACGCAATGTGGTGGCGACGTTGAAGTACGAGTTCTAAGGCGCGGCTTCCACAGCAGGTCCATCCCGCGCTTCCCGACTGAAGCGCGCCCTTGCGCCGCGGCACTGTCCGCGGCGCAAGGCTATCTGCGCGCCTACCAGCGGTAGCGCGCCGTCATCATCACCGTGCGCTCGGCGCCGCGGTAGCACTCGCCCATGTAGCAGATCGAGTAATAGTCACGGTTGAACAGGTTGGTGGCGTTCAGCGCCAGGCGCCACGGACCGGTCTCGTAGTGCACCACGGCATCGACCAGGGCCACGCCGGGCTCGCTGGACGTGTTATGCTCGTCGTTCTGGCGTCGGCCGGTATAGCGCACCCCGGCGCCCGCGCCCAGGCCTTGGGCCAGTGTGTAGTCCAGCCACAAGGCCGCGGTGTGCTTGGGCACGCCCATCGGGATCTTGCCGACCTCTTGCGGATCGCCGCTGCTGCGCACCTTCATGTCCAGAAAGGTGTAGGACGCGGCGACGTTCAACCCGCGCACCAATTCGCCCTTGGCTTCGAGCTCGATGCCGCGGGCGCGCTGCTTGCCGGTCTGGCGCTGTTCGTCGGTGATGGGGTTGTAGCTGACGATGTTGGTCTTGTTCAGGTCGAACACGGCGACGGTGTACAGGCTGCGCGAGCCGACCGGCTGGTATTTGACGCCCACTTCCACCTGCTTGCCCCGGCTGGGCTTGAAGGGGTTGTTGTCCGCGTCCACGCCGCTGTTGGGCACGAACGATTCTGAATAGCTGATGTAGGGCGCCAGGCCGTTGTCGGCCAGGTAGGTCAAGCCGGCACGGCCACTGAAGGCGTTGTCCGTCTGCTTTTGGTAGGTATTGTGCAGGCGGTCGTCCGTGGTTGCAGTAACCCGGTCCTGCCGCCCGCCCAGCGTCACGATCCAGTGGTCGTCCAGCTTGATCTGGTCTTGCAGATACAGGCCCGCCTGGCGGATCGTCTGGCGGTAATCGGCCAGCGGATTGGTGGGCGTCGCGATGGGCACGCCATAGATGGGGTTGCGCAGGTCCAGGTCGGGCGCCGGGCCGATGTAGCGATTCGCCTTGGCGCGTTGTTCGCTCCAGTCGAACCCCATCAGCACGGTGTGCTCGGTGCCCCACAACCGCAGTTTGCCCTGCATCTGGGTATCCACCACGGATTGGCTCAGCGGGTCGTCCCAGGTGCGGGCGACGCGGGAAATGGCAGTGACGTCCTCATTGACCTCGTCCGTCCAGATCACCCGCCGGTCCATCGACAAATGGCTGTAGCGGAAATTCTGGCGGAAGGTCCAGGCATCGTTGAAGCGATGTTCCAGCAGGTAGCCGATGGACGCCTGCTCGCTGCGCATGCGGCTAAAGCCCGGGTCGCCCATCTTCACGTCGGTCAGCTTGTAGTCCTTGGCGAAATAGTAGGGGTCTTCGCCGGTCTTGTTCTTGATGTACTCGGCCAGCAACGTCACCGACGTGGCCGCGCTGGGCTGCCAGCGCAGCGAGGGCGCCAGGTACAGCCGCTTGCGGTTGATCTTGTCGCCATTGGGGTACTTGTCCTGGTCATCGCTGTCCAGTCCCACCCCCACCAGGCGGTAACTGAGCGCATCGCCCGGACCGAAGGCATCGCCCAGGTCGAAGGCCAATTGCTTGCGCTCGTAGCTGCCGTACTGCACTTCGACTTCGCGGATGCGTTCGCCGGTGGGGCGCTTGCTGATGCGGTTGAGAACGCCGCCGGCGTCGCCCTGGCCGAAGGTCATCGACGACGGGCCGCGCAGCACTTCAATGCGCTCCAGGCCATAAGGCTCGGTGGAATAACGGGTGACGCCGGTAGGCGTTTGGGCCAGGCCGTCGCGGAACGACACGTAATAGGTGGAGAAGCCGCGCAGGTCGATGTATTCCCAGCCGCGGTTGTCGGGGCCGTACGTATTGCCGCTCACGCCCGGGGTGTACTGAATGGCGTCCATGACATCCAACGCGCCGCGCGCCTCCATTTCCTCGCGGCCGACCACCGAGATCGATTGCGGCACTTCCAGGATCGGCGTGTCGGTCTTGGTGGCGGTGGCGGTGCGGCTGGCGGCATAGCCCGGCACGGCGCTGAAGGCGGTTTCGCCGGTGACAACCACGGCGGGCAGCGTGGCAACGCCGGCGGCAGGCGCCTCGCGCAGCACGTAGTTGCCGCCACCGCGGTGGCGGGCTTCAAGCCCGCTGCCGGTCAACAGGTGCGTCAGGCCCGCATCCACGCTATAGGCGCCGCGGATGCCGGCGGATTGGCGGCCCCGGGTCTGGTCGGCGTTGAACGACAGGGTGATATCGGCGGCCGCGGCGTAGCGGCTCAGTGTGACGTCCAGCGGACCGGCGGGGATATCGTAGCTGCGTACCGCGAGCGCGGCCTGCGCCGACGCGGTGCGCGCCAAGGGGCCTGCGGCCGAGGCGGTCCAGACGGCGGCGGCGAGCAGCACGGGCAACATACGCGGCGCGGCCAGGGCGCGCGGCGGCCGGGCCGGTAGACCAGACATCAAGGGGAACTCGGGACGGGACGCGGGGCGGACAACGGCGGCTAGCAGCTTGCGGGACACGGCGGCTCTCATAGGCTGGACAGGACATGCCGCAAGGTCCCGGCAGGGTTGGCAGACCCCGGACCAGGCGGCCCTATCTGGTAGGCCGGACGAGAACGCGAAAGAGCAACCCCGCGATCAAAATATTTTTCCTTCAACGCGGCACGACGCGCACCCAGTAGCGGGTGCGGGTACGCAGCGCCACGGGCAGCGAGGCCGCCACGTTTTCCAGCACCGCATCGGTATCGGCCAGGCGGAACGCGCCCGACAGGCGCAGATGGGCCACCGCCGGATCGCAGGACAGGCTGCCGCTGCGGTAGCGCGCCAGCTCGGCAATGAAGTCGCCCAGCGGCTGGTCGATGGCGATCAGCCTGCCGTCGACCCAGGCGGCCTGGCCCTGGACCACGGGCTGAGGGTCGGCGGCGGCGCGCGCGGTCAGCAGGCTCTGCTGGCCGGCCGCCAGGCGCACCGGCGCGGCCCCTGGATCGGCCGGCTGCAACAGCACGGCGTCCTGGAATACCGCGACCCGCGTGGCGTGTTCTTCGCGCCGCACCGAGAAACGCGTCCCCAGCGCGCGAACGATGCCGTCCGGCGTCAACACCTCGAACGGCCGGCGGCCGGCGTTGTCGGGCGCGGTCTGCACCAGCACCTCGCCCTGGTACAGGCGCAGCAACCGGCGTTCGGATCCGTAGTCGATATCGACAGCGGACCCGGTATTCAGATAAAGCATGCCGCCGTCGGGCAGCGTCACGGTGCGCCGTTCGCCGGTGGCGGTGCGCAGCCCGGCCGTCAGCACCCGCCACGGCGGCGCGCTGGCCACCCCCAGCGCGGCCCCGCCCCCGGCCAGCAAGGCCAGGGTCAAGAGGCGCCGGCGCTGCTGCTGGCGCGCGGCCTGCAAGGTGGGCAGCAGCAAATCGCCGGGCACGCTGCCCAGGCGTTCCTGCAGGTCCAGCATGCGTGCCCACGCGTGGCGGTGACGGGCGTCGGCGTTCAGCCAGCGGCCCCATCCGGCGCGGGTCGCGTCGTCCGCGTCGGCATCCTGCAAGGCCACGTACCAGCGCGCCGCCGCTTCAAGCGTTTCTGCCGAGACCGTCATGGATCAGTACGTCGCAACACGGAAAGGAACCCCTAGTCGGCAGCCAGCAGCAGGCACTGCGTCAGCGCGCGCACCATGTGCTTCTTGACCGTGGTGACGGACACGCCGAGCTTGGCGCCGGCTTGGGCGTAGGTCAGTTCTTCAAACTGCACCAACAGGAAGATCTCGCGGGTGCGCGGCCCCAGCTCGTCCAGCATGCGGTCGATGGCCAGCACCGTTTCCAGCAGGATGGCGCGCGCCTCCGGGGAAATGGCGACCGGCTCGGGCCGCGCGGCCAGGGTTTCCAGATAGGCGCGTTCGATGGCCTGGCGGCGGTAGGCGTCGGTCGCCAGCCCCCGGGCGATGGTGGCCAGGTATTCGCGCGGACGCAGGATGGCTTCGACGTTGCGGTTGGCCAGCACGCGCAGGAAGGTGTCCTGGGCCAGGTCGGCGGCGCTGTCGCGGTTGCCGAGCTTGCGCCGCAACATGCCCACCAGCCAGGGGTGGTGGTCGCTGTAGAGCGCTTCGAGGGAGACGGCGGGAGCCTGGTCTGACATGGGGCGGACTTGACGCCCATGCAACCGAGCGACTTAAGAATGAATATTATTCTCGATTCTAGCCGACAGGTCCGCCGCCGTGGCAGAGGAAAAATCGGGCCGTTGCGGCAAACCCACGGCCGCAGGGAGTGATGGGCGCATGCCGGCCCGGTGTTGCTGGGTGCCCGCGGCAGAGTGCCTGTGGCTGGTCGCCTGCCGCGCGGCGCTTATCGCGCCCCGGTGCCTCGCCGCGCGCCACGTGCCGGCTTGGGCGTTGCTTGCGCCGGCCCCGCCGCGATCAGCGCATCCACGCTTTGCAGCTTTTCCGCCGCCACCTCGCGCAGATGCCGGATCAGCAACTGCGCGGCGGGCGACGGCGGGCGCGACTTGGGGTAGATCAGGCCGTATTGCAGCGGCGTTTCGGGTTCGAAGCGGCGAATCTGCGCCCCCAGATGGGTCTGGGTCAGCGCGGTAAGCGGGTCGCTCAGGGCCACGCCGCAGCCACGCACGGCCAACTGGCAGGCGATGAAACCGAACGAGACATCGAACTGGGCTTCCGGTTGGTAGCCGACCTTGGCAAAGGCGCGCGCGTAGCGGTGGTACAGCGCACCGCGTAGCGGCAGGCCGATGAAGCGGCCCTGCCCCAGGATCTGCGGCGTGATGACGGCGTGCGCGGCGCGCGGGTCGTCGCGGCTGAGAATGGCCACGGCACGCGATTCAGCCAGAACTTCGGTGGTCAGCAAGGCATGCTCGACCGGCAATTGCGCCAGCGCCAGGTCGAAATGCTGCTGGCTGATCCAGGCGTCGACATTGGGCGGCATGCGCGCGTTGATGGTGACGCCAAAGGCGTTGTCTTCCTGCACCGCCCGGGCCACGGCCTCGACCAGCAGGCCTTCGATCAGGTGCTGGGCCACCAGCACGTTGACATGAGTGCGGTTCTTGCGCCGCGCGCCACGCGCGTATTCGGTGACCGCGTCGCCGGCCCGCAGCATTTCGTCGATGCGCTGGTAGAAGCCCTGGCCCTGCTCGGTCAGCGACAGCCGTCGCCCTTCCTTGACCAGCAGCGGAAAGCCCGCCTCTTCTTCCAGCGTGGCCAACAGGCGGCTGACTTGGGAGGGGCTGCGATGAATGCGCAACGACGCCTCGGCAATGCTGCCGCCTTCCACAAACGCGCGCAGCGCTTCCAGTGCCATGAAGTTCAAGCGGGCCTCCAAACAGTTGCGATTTATGCAAGTTTTATGCCGAATTTCGACATTGACGCACATTACCCCGGATATTGACAATGGCTCTGCCGGTGGCGCTTGGTGATGGCGCTCCGTAAAAAACAGCAAGGGGAATTCCATGAACGCAGTACAACGCCTGGCCGCCGCGGCCGCGCTCTGCCTGGGTTTGGCCGGCATGGCACAGGCCCAGGACGCCTATCCGTCCAAACCCGTCAAAGTCATCGTGCACACGTTGCCCGGCGCGTCGTCCGACGTGCTGGCGCGCGCCGTCAGCAAGGCCATGGGCGAGCAGCTGGGGCAGTCTTTCGTGGTGGAAAACCGTTCGGGCGCGGGCGGCGCGATCGGCGTGGATGCCGTGGCCAAGGCCGCGCCCGACGGCTACACGCTGCTGGCCGGCGCCTCCAGCGCGATGGTGATGCTGCCCATCGTGCTGAACCGCAAGCTGCCCTATGACGAGAACAAGGACTTTGCGCCGATCGGCGTGATCTCGCGCTCGCCGTTCGTGCTGGTCGTGAGCAAGGCGTCCGGCATCCGCAACCTGCAGGACCTGATCGCCCGCGCCAAGGCCGAACCGGGCAAGCTGACGTACGGCAGCGCCGGCCCCGGCACCAACCCGCACCTGCTGGGCGAACTGCTCAGCCAACTGGCCGGCATCGAGCTGTCGCACATTCCGTACAAGGGTCCGGCCGCCGCGGAATCGGACCTGATCGGCGGCACCATCGACATCCTGTTCGATACGCCGTCATCCGCCCTGCCCTACGTGAAGTCCGGCAAGACGCTGGCCATCGCCGCCACCAGCGATGCGCGCGTGACTGACGCGCCCGACGTGCCGACCGTGGCCGAGCTGGGCTACCCCAGCCTGACGCTGTACGGCTGGACCGCGCTGTACGCCCCGGCCGGCACACCGCCCGCCGTGCTGGACAAGCTGCAGGGCGCGCTGCGCCAGGCGTTGAAGACGCCGGCGCTGCGCGAGTTCATCCTGAATTCGGGCAACGACATCCTGGACCTGTACGGCGACGACCTGATCAAGATGCAGGTCAGCATGCAGACCTTCTGGCGCGACATCGTGAAAGCTCGCGGCATCCGCCTGGACTGAACGGCACTTCTCCTTTCCCTGAACCGCGGCCGCCCGGCCGCGAGGACTCCTCCCATGAAGATCAAGATCCGGCTCGCCGTGCGCGACTGGGATTACATCGTCCCGCTCGCGCTGGGCGATGTCACCGCCAGCGGCATCGACCTGCAAGTACACCGCGTCGGCACCCTGCCCGACGACCTGGCCCGCGACCCGCGCTTTGACGCCGGCGAGATGTCGATGAGCCGCTATTGCCTGGGCCGTGCCCAAGGCCGCAGCGACATCGTCGGCGTACCGCACTTTTTGATGCGGGCCTTTCGCCACCGCTGCATCATCACCGCGCGGTCCAGCCACATTACGCGGCTGGACCAGTTGGCCGGCCGCCGCATCGGCATGACGGGCTGGCAGGATTCGGGCAACACCTGGACCCGCGCGCTGCTGCGGCGCGAAGGCATCGGCGTGGACGACGCAACCTGGCTGGTGGGCCGGCTGACCGAGGCGCATCCCATCACCGATCGGCTGGGCGGCTTTGGCCGGCCCGGCGTGATCGAAGCGGTACCCGGCGAACGGCCGTTGGTGGACCTGCTGCGCAGCGGCGAACTGGACGCGGTGTTCACGCCGTTCATGCCTGACGGCTTCTTCAATGCCGGTTCGGACCTGCGCCAGCTCTTGCCCGCCTGCCGCGGCAGCGAGGTGGACTACTTCCACCAGGTCGGCTACGTGCCGGGCATCCACCTGCTGGGCTTGAAGCCCGACGTGGCCGAGGCGCACCCCTGGGCGGCCCAGGCCCTGAGCGAAGCGCTGGATGCATCGGCCGCGCTGTGGCTGGACAAGCGCCGCAAGTACGCCGACACCACGCCGTGGATTCTGGACGAACTGATCCAGACCTCGCGCGACCTGCCCGCCGCCTGGAACCGCAACGGCCTGGAACCGAACCAGAAGATGATCGCCGACTTCGCCGCGGAACTGCATGCGCAGAAACTGGCCGACCGCGTCATGACGCCGGCCGAACTGTTTCCGCACGCGCACTGAGCACCGGCGGCCCAATACCCGAATCAAGCGGGCGGCCAGGCCAACCGCCGAGCCGCCCGCCAGACAACCCATCAAGGAACCACCATGAAAATCGCCATGGGGCAATTCGCCGTCCGCCCGGTCTGGGAAGACAACGCCCAACTCTGTCTAGACCTGATCCGCCGCGCGGCCGCCGCCGGCGCCGACCTGCTGGTGCTGCCAGAAGGCATCCTGGCGCGCGACATCGCCGACCCCGATCTGGTGCGCCGCGCCGCCCAGCCGCTGGACGGCCCGTTCCTGTCGCAACTGCTGGACGCATCGCGCCCGCTGGACCTGACGGTCATCATGACCGTGCACACGCCGGCTGACGGCGGGCGGGTCTGGAATACGCAGGTGGCCCTGCGCCGCGGCGAGATCGTCGCCCAGTACCGCAAGCTGCACCTGTACGACGCGTTTTCAATGCAGGAGTCCGTCAACGTGGTGCCGGGGTCGGAGGTTCCGCCGCTGGTTCCGGTGGCCGGCATGCAGGTCGGCATGATGACCTGCTACGACCTGCGCTTTCCCGAATTGGCGCGCCGGCTGGCGCTGGATGGCGCGGACGTGCTGGTGGTGCCGTCGGCCTGGGTCAAGGGGCCGCTCAAAGAAGCCCACTGGTCCGTGCTGAGTACGACGCGCGCGCTGGAGAACACCTGCTATGTGGTGGCGGTGGGCGAATGCGGTCCGCGCAACATCGGGGCCAGCATGACGGTGGATCCGCTGGGCGTGGTGATCGCGCAGGCGGGCGAGCAGGAAGCGCTGGTATTCGCCGACCTGGACCCGGTCCGTATCCGCCATGCGCGCGAGGTGCTGCCGGTGCTGAAGAACCGGCGCTTCGCGCGGCCGGAGCTGGCGTAGCGCTATCTCAGTACATTGCGCACGAAGCGCAGCGGCGCGTCGCCGTCGTTGCGGTAGGAATACGGCTGGGCGCTGCTGTAGATGGCGAAGTCGTTGGCCTGTACCTGCTGCACCACGCCCGACAATTCCAGGCGCAGCGTGCCTTCGATGACGTAGACCATTTCGTGCCAGCCCGGCGGATCGGGTTCGGCCACGTAGGTCTCGCCCGGTCCCAGCGCCCATAGCCACAGCTGCGCCTCGCAGCTGGCCGGGGCCGCGCCCAGCAGCACGGCCTGGCTACCCGGCCGCTTGCCGCGCCAGGCCCGAGCCTCGATGCGGCGCCGTTCGCGCGCCGGATCGCTGACCAGATCCACGAAGCCCACCCCCAGCGCATGCGCCAGCTTGTCCAGGCTGGACAAGCTGATATTGGCCGTGCCCGCTTCCAGGCCCGCGATCATGCGACGGCTGATGCCCGAGGCGTCGGCCAGGGCCGTCTGGCTCAGGTCCGCCGCCTTGCGCAGCCGCTTCAGATTGGCCCCGACGTGCGTGAGGACATCGCTCTCGGAATTGGTAATGTGCAGTATATTGCTCAAATTAGTGACGCCTGAAGTCTGCCGTGAAGCCCAAATCGATGTTCGCCTTGTCGCGCCAGGAAATCGCCCTGGTGCTGGTCACCATGCTGTGGGGAAGCACCTTCCTCATTATCCATATCGCCATGCAGCATAGCGGACCGCTGTTCTTCGTGGGAATGCGCTTCACCATCGCCGGCGCGTTGTCGATGCTGCTGTTCCGCAAGCACATGGCGGGGCTGACGCGGCACGAGACCTTCGCCGGCATCGCGATCGGCTGCGCACTGTTCCTGGGCTACTACCTCCAAACGCACGGGCTGCGCACCATCACGAGCAGCCAGTCGGCGTTCATCACCGCGCTGTACGTGCCGATCGTGCCGCTGTTGCAATGGGCCGTGCTGAAGCGCCCGCCCGGCCTGATGAGCTGGGTCGGCGTGGCGCTGGCGTTCACCGGCCTGGTGCTGCTGGCCGGCCCCGAAGCGGGATCGCTCAATTTCAGCCCCGGCGAAGTCGCCACGCTGGCGGGCGCCGCGGCCATCGCCGCCGAGATCATCCTGATCGGCCATTTCGCCAAGTCGGTCGACAGCCGCCGCGTCACGGCCGTGCAGTTGCTGACGGCGGGGCTGGTGTCGTTTGCGCTGATGCCGGTGCTGGGCGAAGGCGTGCCCGAGTTTTCATGGCTGTGGGCCGGCGCCGCGATTGGGCTGGGGCTGGCCAGCGCGGTCATCCAGTTGACTATGAACTGGGCGCAGAAATCGGTATCGCCCACCCGCGCCACGGTGATTTACGCCGGTGAACCGGTGTGGGGCGGCATCGTCGGCCGGCTGGCCGGCGACCGCCTGCCGGCGCTGGCGTTGGTGGGCGCGGCGCTGATCGTGGCCGGGGTGCTGGCCAGCGAAATGAAGTTCAAGCGCAAGCCCAAGCAGAAGCTGCGCGAGGCCTGATGGGGGGTATCAGGCCGCCTGTTCCAAAAACGCCTGCAACGCCGGCACGGTGTTGAGCACGTGCTGGCGCATCGCCGCTTCGCACTTGTCCGGATCGCGCGTTTGCAGCGCGTCGATCAGTTCCTGGTGCGATTCGCGCACCCGCAGCACGCGGCCCGGCTGGGCTGCCCACAAGCGCATGTAGGGTTCAACCACCGAATGCAGTTCTGATATCTGGCGCAGCAGCCGCGGCTGCTGGCAGAAGCTGCACAGGTATTCGTGGAAGTCGCGGTGGGCGGTGGTCCAGTCCAGGTAGTCGCCAGAGCCCTGCTCCAGCTGATCCAGCATGCTGGCCAGGCGGCGCACGTGTTCGGCGCTCATGTTCAGCACGGCGTTGCGCATGGCCAGGCCTTCCAGCACCGAGCGCATTTCAAAGACTTCGCGCATTTCCTGCTGGTTCAACCCGCGCACCACGGCGCCGCGGTTGGTGCGGATATCGACCAGGCCTTCGGAGGCCAGGCGGCGCAGCGCGCCGCGCACCGGCATGCGGCTGGTGCCGATTTCGCTGGCGATGACCTCGGGCACCAGGCGGTGGCCGGGCGGATAGTTGCCCAGCCGGATTTCGCGCTGCAGGTGCTGGTAGGCCTCTTCTTCGGCGCTGACGGCTGTCTTCTGATACTGCAGCATCCTCGTCCCCGGGTTTTCAAAGCCGCCATGATAGATAAACGCAAAAATAACACAAATTGGATCCAGTGATCCATGGATGCAAATACCTATGTTCGGATTGCCATGGCTCGCGTCAAATCCGTGACTGGCGCGCCGGCCGTGCGCGCCCGCCGGGGACCGCAACGGGCGACAGACCCGCCTGGCGCTCACCGATACAACGCATTCAAGGGGAATCCATGCCTTTCCGTCTCATCCGCGCCCTGGCGGGCGCCGCCGCGCTGGCCTTCGCCGCCCAGGCCGGCGCCCAGGCCACCGACTGGCCGCAGCATCCGGTGCGCATCGTGGTGCCGTTCCAGGCCGGCTCGGCCACCGACCTGATTTCGCGCCAGCTGGGCGCGGCGCTGTCGACCGAACTGGGCCAGCCTTTCGTGGTCGAAGCCCGCCCTGGCGCCGCCGCCGCGATCGGCAGCGCCTCGGTGGCGCGCTCGGCGGCCGACGGCTACACGCTGCTGATGGGCGGCCCGGCCGCCATCGTCACCAACCGCTTCCTGCAGAAGCGCCTGGCCTACGATCCGGACAAGTTCGAGCTGGTGTCGATGGTGGCCTACACGCCCAACATCCTGCTGGCCAATCCGCAGCAGCCGTTCAAGACCCTGCCCGAGATGATCGCGTATGCCCGCGCCAATCCGGGCAAGTTGACCTACGCCTCGTTCGGCACCGGCACCACCTCGCACATGGCGGGGGAAATGCTCAAGTCGGTGGCCGGCATCGACATCCTGCACGTGCCCTACAAGGGCGCCGGCGAAGCCATTCCGGCGCTGCTGAGCGGCCAGGTGTCCATGTACTTCGACACCATCATGACGGGCCTGCCGCAGGTCAAGAGCGGCGCATTGCTGGCGCTGGGCATGTCCAATTCGCAGCGCTCGGCGCTGGCCGCCGACATTCCGACCATCGCCGAGCAAGGCTATGCCGGCTATGACATTGCACCCTGGTACGGCCTGGTGGCGCCGGAAGGCACGCCTGCCCCGGTGCTGGACAAGCTGAACCGCGCCGTGAACAAGGTGCTTGCGGATCCCGTGCTGCGCGGTAAGCTCGCCGAAGCTGGCGCCGAGCCGCGCGGCGGCAGCCGCGAGGAATTCGCTGCCTTCATCAAGGCCGAAATTCCGCGCACCAAGCAACTGATCGACCAGGCCGGCATCACGCCGCAGTAATCACCCCAAGAGTCCTTTGCCCATGTCTTCCCCCTTCGATTGGTCCTTCCCCTACGCTTCCCGAAAAATGCCGGTGCTGGCCGCCAACGCGGTCGCCACCAGCCAGCCGCTGGCGGCGCAAGCGGGATTGCGCATGCTGCTGGCCGGCGGCAATGCCGTGGACAGCGCCATCGCCACCGCCATCGCCCTGACTGTCGTCGAACCCGTGATGAACGGCATCGGCGGCGACATGTTTGCGCTGGTCTGGCACGAAGGGCGGTTGCATGGGCTCAATTCCAGCGGCTGCTCGCCGGCCGCGTGGACGCCCGAGTACTTCGCCGGCCGCGACGCCATGCCCGGCACGGGCTGGGGCACGGTCACCGTGCCGGGCCAGGTCGCCGGCTGGAAGGCGCTCTCCGACCGCTTCGGCAAGCTGCCGTTCGCCACCTTGTTCGAACCGGCCATCGCTTACGCCGAAGAGGGCTTTCCCGTCAGCCCCACCATTGCCCGCCAATGGGCCACGCAAATGCCCAAGCTGGCGAATGAGCCGGGCTTTGCCGAAGCGTTCCTGCCGCAAGGCCGGGCGCCGCAAGCGGGCGAATGGTGGCGCTTTCCCGATCAAGCGCGCACCTTGCGCGAGATCGCCGAAAGCGGCGCCGACAGCTTCTACCGCGGCGCACTGGCCGCCAAGATCGCCGACTTCGCCGCCCGCACCGGCGGCGCGCTGACCGCTGCCGACCTGGCCGAGCATCGCGCCGAATGGGTCGAGCCGATTTCGCAGTCGTTCCGCGGCTATGAACTGCACGAGATCCCGCCCAGCGGCCAGGGCATCTCGGCGCTGATGGCGCTGGGCATGCTGGAGCAGTTCGACCTGGAGTCCATGGGCCGCGACAGCGCCGCCTATTACCACGTCAGCATCGAAGCCATGAAGCTGGCGTTCGCCGACCTGCACCACCACGTCGCCGACCCCCGCCACATGCGCACCGATGCGCGCGCCCTGCTCGACCCGGCCTACCTGGCCGAACGCGCCCGCCTGATTTCGATGGACCGCGCCGCCGTGCCGGTGGCCGGCACGCCCGCCACCGGCGGCACGGTGTACCTGACCGCAGCCGACGCGGCCGGCACCATGGTGTCGTTCATCCAGTCCAACTACCACGGCTTCGGGTCCGGCGTGGTGGTGCCGGGCACCGGCATCAGCCTGCACAACCGCGGCCTGAACTTCGTGCTGACGCCCGGCCACGCCAACCAGGTCGCGCCGCGCAAGAAGCCGATGCACACCATCATCCCCGCCTTCATCACGCGCGGCGGCGAGCCGGTGATGTCGTTCGGCGTCATGGGCGGATCGATGCAGGCGCAGGGCCATCTGCAGATGATGACGCGCCTGGCGGCCTTCGGCCAGAATCCGCAGGCGATGAGTGACGCGCCGCGCTTCCGGGTCGAGAAAGGCCCGGTGGTCAATGTGGAAGCGCACTTGCCCACGGACGTGGTGCAGGCGCTGCGCCAACGCGGCCACAACGTGGCGGTGGCCCCCGCCGACAGCCTGGAATTTGGCTCAGCCCAGCTGATCTGCCGGCTGCCGCAAGGCGGCTACGTAGCGGCGTCGGACTCGCGCCGCGACGGCCAGGCCGTCGGCTTCTAAGGACGAGCGGCGCGCAGCGCCCGCCGGCCGGCGCCGCCCCTCGCTGGCGCCTGCCGGCCGAAATTGGCGATACCGGCCACGAAGCGGGCTTTATCGGTCATATGGGCGACTCGGCGCGCGGCGATACTGGCGCGCTGATCCCCATACAGGCGCTGCCTGCCGGCCCCATGCCCCCGATCCTGTCCTTGCGTCTGACGGCGCGTCTGTCTCCCCGCGCGGCGCGCGCCCTGACGCTTGCCATTGCGCTCGCCGCTCCCCTGTTTGCCGCAACGCCCGCCGCCCGGGCCGCCCTGCCCATGGCCGTGGACGGCCAGGCGCTGCCTTCGCTGGCACCGATGCTGGAACGCGTCACGCCGGCCGTCGTCAATATCTCGGCCCAGGGCGACAGCCGCCAGGCGCCCGCCTTCGGCCAAGCCCCCGGCGCTGGCCGCCAGAGCATCGGCTCCGGCGTCATCGTTGACGCTGCGCAGGGCAACATCCTGACCAATCACCACGTCGTGCGCGGCGCCACGTCCATCCGGGTGTCGCTGCAAGATGGCCGCAGCTTCACCGCCACGGTGGTCGGCAGCGACCCGGACACCGACCTGGCCGTGCTGCGCATTCCGCCGGACAAACTACAGGCGCTGACGCTGTCGGACTCCAGCGATCTGCGGGTGGGCGACTTCGTGGTGGCCATCGGCGACCCCTACGGCCTGGGCCAGTCCGCCTCGTCGGGCATCGTCTCGGCGCTGGAGCGTTCCAGCCTGCGCGCGGCCGGCTACCAGAACTTCATCCAGACCGACGCCTCCATCAACCCGGGCAACTCGGGCGGCGCGCTGGTCAACCTGAACGGCGAGCTGGTCGGCATCAACACCATGATCTACACGCCGTCCGGTGGCAACGTCGGCATCGGCTTTGCGATTCCGTCCAACCTGGCGGGCGAGGTCATGCGGCAGTTGCTGCAACACGGCCAGGTACAGCGCGGCGGGCTGGGGCTGGACACGGTCGACGTCACCCCGCGCAACGCTCGCCAATTGGGCCTGGCGCCCGGCACGACCGGCGTGGCGGTGGCGCGCGTGGCGGACGGTTCTCCAGCCCAGCAGGCAGGCGTGCAGGCGCGCGACCAGATCCAGGCGGTGGACGGCAAGCCCATCGCCACCAGCGCCCAGCTGCGCAATGCCGAAGGGCTGCTGCCGGTGGGCAAGCAGGTGCGGCTGACGCTGCTGCGCGCCGGCCAGCGCACCGAAGCCGTGCTGCGGATCGAACCTGAAAAGAACGAGCGGCTGCACGGCGGCTCGCTGGATACGCGATTGAACGGCGTGGAGTTCGCCGAGATCGGCCGCGACCAGCGCTTGAAGGGCAATGACGGCGTGGCGGTCAGCGCCACCTATCCCGACCGCGGCCCGGTGGCGGCGCGGATGCAGCGCGGCGACGTCATCATCGGCGTGAACCAGCGCCCGGTCAGCCGGCTGGCGGACCTGCGTGGCCTGCTGGCCGGGGCGGCGCCGGGGCAACCGCTGCTGCTGACGCTGGTGCGCGGGCAAGCGATGTATACCTTGCAAGTCAACTAGCGCCTGTTGGCGCCTGGGAGCGGTGCGCCCGACCGTCGCCAGCCGGCAACGGCCGTGCAGGCGCGGCATGGCCCCCTTGAGCCGGGCGGGCGATAATCCCCGCTCCCTGGCCTTGCCCCATTGCCGCCGCTTCCATGCCCTTCCCCGATGCCTCCCTTGCCCTCTGGGCCATTTCCGCCCTGGCGATCGTCGGCATCCTGCTGCGCCCCTGGAACCTGCCCGAATACGCCTGGGCCGCCGGCGCCGCCGTGCTGCTGACGGCAACCGGCCTGATCCCCTGGCAAGCGGCGCTGGGCGCGGTCGGCAAGGGCCTGGACGTCTATCTGTTCCTGATCGGCATGATGGTGCTGGCCGAGCTGGCGCGCCAGCAGGGGCTGTTCGACTGGCTGGCGATGGTGGCCGCGCGCCACGCCCGCGGGTCGGCGCGACGCCTGTTCGACCTGGTGTTCCTGGTGGGCATCCTGGTCACTGTGTTCCTGTCCAATGACGCCACGGCCGTGGTGCTGACCCCGGCGGTCTACGCTGCGGCAAAAGCCGCCGGCGCGCGGCCCTTGCCGTACCTGTTCATCTGCGCCTTCATCGCCAACGCCGCCAGCTTCGTGCTGCCGATTTCCAACCCCGCCAACCTGGTGGTGTACGGCAGCCAGATGCCGCCCCTGTTGGACTGGCTGCGGCAATTCACCCTGCCGTCGCTGGCGGCCATCGCCCTGACCTACCTGGCGCTGCGCTATACCCAACGCGACGCGCTGCGCCAGCCGCTGCGCGCCGACATCGCGCCGCAACCGCTGAATGCCGGCGCCCGCCTGACCGGCCTGGGCATCCTGCTGACCGCGGCCGTGTTGATGGTGGCGTCCGCGTTGCACGCCGATCTGGGTTTGCCGACCTTCATCGCGGGCCTGGCCACCGCGGCCGGCATCCATCTGCGCCAGCGCATCAGCCCCATGCCGGTGCTGCGGCAAGTGGCCTGGGGCGTGTTGCCGATGGTGGCCGGCCTGTTCGTGCTGGTCGAAGGCCTGGCCCGCAGCGGCGCAATCGACGCGCTGGCGCGGGCGCTGGTGCAACTGGCCAGCCAGTCGGCCGGCCAGTCCCTGTGGGGCGCCGGCATCGTGGCCGCGCTGGCCAGCAACCTCATCAACAATCTACCGGCCGGCCTGATCGCGGGCTCGGTCGGCCAGATCGCCCACCTGCCCGTGCAGACCACCGGCGCGCTGCTGATCGGCGTGGACCTGGGGCCCAATCTGTCCATCACCGGTTCGCTGGCGACGCTGCTGTGGCTGATCGCCGTGCGGCGCGAAGGCCAGCATGTCAGCGGGCTCAGCTTCCTGAAGCTGGGCGCGCTGGTCATGCCGCCGGCGCTGCTGGGCGCGTTGCTGGCGTTGGCGCTGGCCGGCTAGCTCGGGGCGGCCGTCTAGCCGCCGGACTTGGCCAGGCGGCTGAACGGCCCGCACCCGCCGCGCAGCTCCGCACTTCAAGGCTGCGCCAACAGCCGCTGGATCTCGGCTTCGGTCTCCGCATACCGCCCCTCGCCAAAATGGCGGTAGACGATATTGCCGCCCTTATCGATCAGGTAGAACGCCGGCCAGTACTGGTTGCGGTAGGCGTCCCACGTCTTGTATTGATTATCCTGCGCCACCGGGTACTCGATGCCGAAGCGCTTGATGGCGTCCGCCACGTTCTGGGTGATGCGCTCGAACGGAAACTCCGGCGTGTGCACGCCCACCACCACCAAGCCCTGGTCCTTGTACTTCTGGTGCCACTGCTTCACATACGGCAGGGTGTTGATGCAGTTGATGCAGGTGTAGGTCCAGAAATCGACCAGCACCACCTTGCCGCGCAGGCCGGCCTGCGTCAGCGGTTCGCTGTTCAGCCAGGTCTGGATGCCCGTGAATTCCGGCGCGGGGGCCGGCGCGGACGCGGCGTGCGCCGCCGAGCCCAGCAGCAGGCCCGCCAAGGCCAGTTTGACGGCAACGAGGGCCCGTTGGGTGGGGATGCGGATGAACGTCATGGTGTGCTCCTTCAGGGGGTCGAAATTTCGGGTAATGAACGCGGGACGGCACAAGCCGGGTCAGGAAAAAAGACGGCTGATCCAGGCGTATGCCAGGACGTCGTACTGGAAATGGATGGCAATGGCTGAAGCCACCAGCAGCACGCCGAACGCGCGCTGCAAGCGCACGGCATGGCGGGCGATGGCGCCGACCCGCCGCGCGGCGAAGCTGCCGCCATAGGCGATGGCCAGCATCGGTATGCCCGCCCCCAGTCCGTAGACCAGCAGCAGCAAGCTGGATTGCCCCAGGTTTTCGGCGCGCGCCGCCAGGATCAGGATCGACGCCAGCACCGGGCCGGCACACGGCGTCCAGACCGCGCCCAGCGACATGCCCAGCAGGAAGCCGCCGGCATTGCCATCGCCGCCCTTGCCGCCCAGGCCGATCACGCCCTGCAACGGGCCGGTCAGGCGCGCCGCCAGCCAGTCGTAGGGCCGCGGCCAGATGCGCGCCAGGCCGAACAGCGCCAGCAGCGCCACAGAGACCGAACGCACCGCTTCATGGGCCGATTCGACCGCGTTGGACAGCAGGCTGAGCGCAATGCCCAGCCCGGAAAACGCCAGCACGAAGCCCAGCACGATGCACAGGGGCCGCAGGCGGCCGGAACGCTCGACCGCGCTGCCCAGCAGGATCGGCAGCAAGGGCAGCACACAGGGCGAGGCTACCGTCAGCATGCCGGCGGCCAGCGCAAGGGGGGTATTGATGAGGGTCATGGCGCAGCGGTCCGTTGGGTCTCGATGACCGCATTGGACGCGCGCCGGGTATCCGCCCTGTGCCCGGATCCGGGCTTTTTTCACGGCTTTTGTATCGGGCCGGCGCCTGCATACACTACGACACACTACGCGCGGCGAGCGGAGCTATAACCTGCCGGACACCCCCAAGCCAGAGCCCATTCATGCACCCCGTCCCCCACCCTGCAACACTGCCCCGCCCAGCCCCGCGTCCCGCCCCAGGCTCCCGCATGCGCCGCCTGCTGGCCGTGCTGGCGCTGCTGTTCGGCGGCCTGGGCGCCGAGGCCGTCCAGCCCGGCCCGTGCCAGCTGATCTGCAACAGCCAGGTCCGCCGCCGGGACCAACCCGGTGAGTAGAATGGGCTCAATCCGGCAACGCCGCCGTCCCCTGCCTTGCCACGCCATCCGCACAGGTAACGCGCCATGGACCACCTAGACCACATCCTGATCGTCGACGACGATCGCGACATCCGCGAACTGGCCGGCAACTTCCTCAAGAAGAACGGCCTGAACGTGACCCTGGCCGCCGACGGCCGCCAGATGCGCTCGCTGCTCGAAAGCCTGACCGTCGACCTGATCGTGCTGGACATCATGATGCCCGGCGACGATGGCCTGGTGCTGTGCCGCGAGCTGCGCGCCGGCAAGCACCGCCGCATTCCCATCCTCTTGCTGACCGCGCGCGACGAAGACATGGATCGCGTGATCGGCCTGGAAATGGGCGCCGACGACTACCTGGTCAAGCCGTTCGTGGCGCGTGAGCTGCTGGCACGCATCAAGGCCATCTTGCGCCGCACCCGCATGCTGCCGCCCAACTTCCAGGTGACCGAGCCGGGCCGCGAGGTCAAGTTCGGCACCTGGACGCTGGACACCACGGCGCGCCACCTGCTGGACGCCGAAGGCACCATCGTGTCGCTCAGCGGCGCCGAATACCGGCTGCTGCGCGTGTTCCTGGATCACCCCCAGCGCGTGTTGAACCGCGACCAATTGCTGAACCTGACGCAGGGCCGCGACGCCGATTTCTTTGGCCGCTCGATCGACCTGCTCGTCAGCCGGCTGCGCCAGCGGCTGCGCGAAGACGCGCGCGAACCGATGTACATCAAGACCGTGCGCAGCGAAGGCTATGTGTTCGCCGCGCAGGTCGACGTGTCCGAGGCGCCGTAGATGGCCCTGGTCCCGGCGCTGCGCCGCTGGCCCCGCACCCTGGCCAGCCGGCTGTTCCTGATTTTCCTGGTGGGCCTGGTGCTGGCCCACGCGCTGTCGTTCTCGCTGCTGTTCTACGAACGCTACCAGTCCGCCAAAAGCGTCATGCTGGACAACCTGGAGCGCGACGTGGTGGTGGCGCTGGCCATCCTGAACCGCCTGCCGGCCGCCGAACGCGCCGAGTGGCTGCCGCGCCTGGCGGGCAGCAACCGCCAGTACCAGCTGGGGCCGGGCGAGTTCGACCGCCCGCTGCAAACGCCGGCCGCCGAAGGTGTGCGTGACTCGATCCAGAGCGCGCTGAACGGCGCCTACCCGCTGGCCTTCGGCACCGTCGGCGACGACCCCAAGCACATCCAGATGCGCGCCCTGCTGGCCGATGGCCAACCCGTCACGCTCGACATTCACATGGCGATCATGCCGCTGGCGATGTGGCTACCGGCGGTGCTGGTGGCCCAGCTGGCGCTGTTGATCCTGTGTGCCTGGCTGGCCGTGCGGCTGGCCATCCGCCCGCTGACCCATCTGGCCGGCGCGGCCGACGCGATGAGCCCGGACCGTCAAAGCCCGCGCCTGGCCGAAGACGGGCCGGCCGAAGTTGCGCAAGCGTCCGCTGCGTTCAATGCCATGCAGGACCGCATCGCCGCCCACCTGGCCGAACGCATGCAGATCCTGGGCGCGATCTCGCACGACCTGCAAACGCCGATCACCCGCATGAAGCTGCGTTCGGAGTTCATGGACGATTCCATCGACCGCGACAAGCTCACGCACGACCTGCAGGAAGTCGAGCAACTGGTGCGCGACGGCCTGGCCTATGCGCGCAGCGCCGGCGCGGCCACCGAGCCCGCGGTGCGCATCGACCTGGACGCCTTCCTGGACAGCCTGGTGTGCGACTACGCCGACATCGGCAAGCCAGTGACGCTGCAAGGCCAATGCCCCGCGCCCTGGCAAACGCGGCCGCGCGCCCTGCGCCGGGTGCTGGGCAACTTGATCGACAACGCGCTGAAGTTCGGCGGCGCGGCCGAGGTGGTCATGGGGCCGGCGGATGGCGGCAGCGTCTCGATCCGCGTGCTGGACCGCGGCCCCGGCATTCCCGAGCAAGAACTGCAAGCGGTGCTGCAGCCCTTTTACCGGCTGGAAGGTTCTCGCAACCGCGACAGCGGCGGCACCGGCCTGGGCCTGGCCATCGCGCAGCAACTGGTGGGCATCCTGGACGGCGAACTACGGTTGAAGAACCGCGAAGGCGGCGGCCTGGAAGCGGAAATCCGGCTCAAGCCGGCACGCTGAATAGCGGCGCGTGGTTCGCCCCGCAATGCACCGAGGTCAGGCCAAAAAAAGCCCCGCCGGATGACACCGGCGGGGCTTTTCGTAGACCGCATAACGCATCACGCAATCGAGAATTCCACATCGATATTGCCGCGGATCGCACCCGAGTACGGGCAAGTCTGGTGGGCCGTTTCAACCAACTTGCGCTGCTGCTCGGCCGGCAGCCCCGGCAGCGAGATGTGCAGGTTGACGCCCAGTGCGTAGGTCGCGCCGCCATCGGTCTTGCCCAGCGACACTTCCGCATCCACCGCCACGTCGCGCGGCACCGCGATGCCCAGCTTGGCACCGGCCAATTGCATGGCGCCGATGAAGCAGGCCGAATAGCCGATGCCGAACAGCTGTTCGGGATTGGTGCCGGGCTTGCCCGACCCCGGCGGGCTGAGCGGCAGCGTCAGCGCGCCGTCGTCGGTGCGGCCGGCGCCATCGCGCCCGCCGGTGGTGTGGGTGCGGGCGGTGTACAGAACGGTTTCCAGCGGTTTGGCCATGATGGGCTCCTAGATGTCTGCAAAGGGGGGGTTGGACTACACGGGGTCATACAAACTTGGAGCCTGCATTCCAACAAGCCGCTGTATCCTGCGTGTGTCCGCCACCCGCGGAGTTTGCGTCGTACTGTATCGACGCCCCCATTCCTGGCAGACCTCAAGCATGAAACGAGCGATCATCATCGGCGCCACTTCCGGCATCGGCCGCGAACTGGCCAAACGGCTGGCACGCGAAGGCTATGCCCTGGGCCTGGTCGGCCGCCGTACCGAACTGCTGGACAGCCTGCGGGCCGAATTACCCGGCACGACGGTCCACACCCTGACGCTGGACGTGACCCAGGATGCCGAAGCGATGGCGGCGCTGCGCGAGCTGATCGCCCGCATGGAAGGCCTGGACCTGTGCGTCATCAGCGCTGGCGTGGGCTTTCTGAACACGGACCTGGACTGGGACAAGGAAGCAGACACCATCGCCATCAACGTGCAGGGGTTCGCCGCGATGGCCAACGTCGCACTGAAGCATTTCGTCCTGCACCGCAAGGGTCATCTGGTGGGCATTTCGTCCGTGGCGGCCCTGCGCGGCAGTGGTGCCGCGCCCGCCTACAACGCGTCCAAGGCGTTCGTGTCGAACTACCTGGACGGCCTGCGGCAGAAGGTGCGGCGGCTGAAGCTGCCGATCGCGGTGACAGACGTGCGCCCCGGCTTTGTCGCCACCGCCATGGCGCAAGGCAGCGGCCTGTTCTGGGTGGCCACGCCCGAAAAGGCCGCCAAGCAGATCGCCGACGCGATTCGGCTGCGGAAAAACCGCGCCTACATCACGCGGCGCTGGGCGTTGATCGCCGCGCTGCTCAAGCTGATGCCGTAAGCGCCGCGTCGCCGGGTTCGGGCGGCACCACCGAGAACGCGCCGGGCCCGGCGCGCTGCGTCATGGCATCCAGGATGCGCCCGGCCAGTTCCGGCACCAGCGGATGCGGCGCCTGCCCGGCCAGCGTGGCCATGCCCACGTAGTAGTCGATGCGCGGCCGGAACGGCCGGCAGACGATGCCCATGTCCAGGCACAGCCCCGCAAACAGGCCGTTCACGATAGACACGCCCACCCCCTGCGCCGCCAGCCGGCAGGCCATTTCCACCGAGTGCACTTCGGCCTTGATCTGCGGCATCATGCGCCCCTGCCGAAAGGCCTGGTCGATCTGCTGGCGCAGCGAGCGCTGCCGGCCCAGCAGTACCAGGTCCACGCCGATCAGGTCGGCGGACGCGACCTCGTCCAGCGCCTGCAACGCATGCCCCGGCGGCATCACGCAGACCGCTTCGGTAGCCAGCCGCAAGATCATGGACAGGCCCGAATTCATCGGCGGCGAACGCACCAGCGCCAGGTCAGCTTCGCGGCCCAGCACCGCGACCTCGCTGGCTTCGTAGGTACCCACCAGCACTTCCAGCGCGACGTCGGGGTGGTCGGCCAGAAATGCCTCGGCCACGGCTGGCATGACCGACTGCGCCACCGTGCTGGGCAACTGCACCCGGATCAACGTGCGGCGCTGCCCGCCCAGCCGTAGCTGGTTGACGTGCCGATGCAGCGACTCGGCGTCGGAAATCATGTTCTGCACGTCTGGCAGCAGGGATTCGGCTTCGGCGGTGGGATGCAGCCGGCCCTTGCGGCGCACGAACAACGGCACGCCCAGGTCCACTTCGAACTGGCTCAAAAGACGGCTGACGGCCGGCTGAGACGAGCCCAGCCGCTGGGCGGCCTCGATCGTCGAGCCGGTGGTCATGAAGGCCAGGAAAGCCTCTAGCTGCTTGAAGTTCATCTGTCGCGCAACGTCCGCGTAGCGGCCCCGCGCAAGCACGCGGCCTAGGGTTAACACCAAATTTCTCGTAATTCACATAGGCGCATGCCGGCTTGGCATACGGTTGCCAGCCAGGCGCGATGGATCGAACATTCCGCCCATCCGGATTCTCGCCATTCATGAATCCGTAATCAATACGCGATATCGCCGATATTTTCCGGCAAGGAGCCCCCGATGCGCGCAGTTCCCTTTCCCGCCCCCTGTCGCCGCGCCGCGCCATGACCGCTTTCATCATCCGCCGGCTATGCCAAAGCGTCGTGATCCTGGCCATCACGTCGCTGATCGTGTTTGCCGGCGTCTACGCCATCGGCGACCCCATCGAAATCCTGGTGCCGTCCGACGCCACGCCGGCCGAGATCGCCCAGGCGGTGCAGTCGCTGGGCCTGGACCTGCCCTTGTACCAGCAGTACCTGAAGTTCGTGGTCAACGCGCTGCACGGCGACCTGGGCAACTCGTTCGTCTTCAACCAGCCGGCCATCCAGCTGATCCTGCAGCGGCTGCCGGCCACGCTGGAACTGGCCTGCGTGGCGCTGCTGCTCGCGCTGGTCATCGGCCTGCCGCTGGGCCTGGTGGCAGGCCTGAAACCCGATTCGGCGCTGGACCGCGGCATCATGACCGGTTCGATCCTGGGCTTCAGCCTGCCCAATTTCTGGCAAGGCATCATGCTGGTGCTGATCTTCTCGGTCACGCTGGGCTGGCTGCCGTCCACCGGCCGCGGCCCCACCGGCGAATTCCTGGGCATGCGCACCAGCCTGACCTCGTGGGACGGCATCCGCCACCTGATCCTGCCGGCGCTGAACCTGGCGCTGTTCAAGATCGCGCTGATCGTGCGACTGACCCGCAGCGGCGTGCGCGAAACGATGCCGCTGGACTACGTCAAATTCGCCCGCGCCAAGGGGCTGCGCGAATCGCGCGTGATCGGCATGCATGTACTCAAGAACATCCTGATTCCCATCGTCACCGTGGTGGGCATGGAGTTCGGCTCGCTGATCGCGTTCGCCACCGTCACCGAAACCATCTTCGCCTGGCCCGGCGTGGGCAAGCTGATCATCGACAGCATCATGAAGCTGGACCGGCCCGTGGTGGTCGCCTATCTGCTGATCGTCGTCACCATGTTCATCGTGCTCAACCTGCTGGTCGACATCATCTATTCCATCCTGGATCCCCGTGTCCGCGTGGGAGCCTCCGAATGACCGCCCCTGTTTCCAACAACTGGCTGCCCAGCCGCGACACCACGTTCGGCCAGGCGCTGCACGGCGTGCTGGACAGCCGCCCCGCCACGATCGCGGCGGTCGTGTTCCTGCTGCTGGTGCTGGCCGCGCTGCTGGCGCCGTGGATCGCGCCGCAAAACCCCTACGACCTGGCCACCATCACCATCCTGGACGGCCGCATGCCGCCGGGTAGCCAGGGCATCTACGGCGACATCTACTGGGCCGGCACCGACGCCCAGGGCCGCGACATGCTGTCGGCCATGATGTATGGCCTGCGCACCAGCCTCAGCGTGGGCGTGCTCAGCGGCCTGTTCGCCATGGCGGTGGGCACGGTGCTGGGCCTGACCGCCGCCTATTTCGGCGGCCGCATCGACGCGCTGATCATGCGCCTGGTGGACCTGATGCTGGGCTTTCCGACCATCCTGGTGGCGCTGATGATGCTGGCCATCCTGGGCCAGGGCGTGGACAAGGTGATCCTGGCGCTGGTGGTGGTGCAGTGGGCCTACTTCGCCCGCGCCGTACGCGCCACGGCCGTGGTGGAACGGCGCAAGGAATACATGGAGGCCGCCCTGTGCCTGGGCCTGAGCCACCGCCGCGCGCTGTTCAGCCAGCTGCTGCCCAACTGCATTCCGCCGGTCATCGTCATCGCGATGATCCAGACCGCCAACGCCATCGCCGCCGAGGCCACGCTCAGTTTCCTGGGCATCGGCCTGCCGGTCACCGAGCCCTCGCTGGGCTTGCTGATCGCCAACGGCTACCAGCAGATGCTGGCCGGGCTGTACTGGATCAGCGTGTTCCCCGGCGTGCTGCTGCTGACCGTGGTCTTCACCATGAACATCGTGGGCGACCGTGTCCGCGAGGCGCTCAATCCGCGCCTGCAGAAATAGGAACCGCCCCATGCACTCCGCAACCCCCACCCTTTCCGTGCGCAACCTGCGCACCTGGTTCCACACCCGCGCCGGCCTGGTGCGGGCGGTGGACGACGTCAGCTTCGACGTGCATCCCGGCGAAATCCTGGGCCTGGTCGGCGAATCCGGCTCGGGCAAGTCCATCACCGGGTTTTCCATCCTTGGGCTGATCGATCCGCCCGGGCGCATCGACGGCGGCCAGATCCTGTTCAAGGGCACCGACCTGGCGACCCTGTCGCGCGAAGAACTGCGCCAGCTGCGCGGCAACCGCATCGCCATGGTGTTCCAGGACCCGATGATGACGCTGAACCCCGTGTTCCGCATCGAGACCCAGATGGTCGAAACGGTGCAGACCCACGAACGCTGCAGCCGCAAGGCAGCCTGGGCGCGCGCCCGCGACACGCTGGCGGCGGTGGGCATCCCGTCGCCAGACGAACGCCTGAAGGCCTATCCGCACCAGTTGTCCGGCGGCATGCGCCAGCGGGTGGCCATCGCCATCGCCATGCTGCACAAGCCCGACCTGATCATCGCGGACGAACCCACCACTGCGCTGGACGTCACCATCCAGGCGCAGATCCTGGCCGAAATGCAGAAGCTGTGCGCCGAGACTGGCACCGCCATGGTCTGGGTCAGCCACGACCTGGCGGTGGTGGCCGGCCTGGCCGACCGCGTCTGCGTGATGTATGCCGGGCGGGTGGTCGAATCCGGCCCCACCGACGACATCCTGGACCGCCCGCGCCATCCGTACACCATCGGCCTGATCGGCTCGGTACCCAGCAACGAACACACGGGCGAACGCCTGTACCAGATCCCCGGCATGGCGCCGTCGCCCCTGGCGCTGCCGCCCGGCTGCGCTTTCAATCCGCGCTGCGGCCACGCGTCTGATCGCTGCCGTACCGAGCAACCGCCCATCGAAGCGGCCGGCAGCCGCAGCCATCGTTGCTTTCACCCCCAGACTGGAGCCTTCTCGTGAACCCGCCGATCCTGATGCAGGCCAACCAGGTGTCGCGCCTGTTCGTCAAACGGCCCGACTACGCCGAGCGCCTGGCCGGCCTGCTGGGCGCCAAGGTTACGACCCAGACCGTGCACGCGGTGGACCGGATCGACCTGACCATCCACCAGGGCGAGGTGGTGGGCCTGGTGGGCGAGTCCGGTTGCGGCAAGTCGACGCTGGGCCGGGTGCTGGCCGGCATCCTGCCGGCCACCTCGGGCACGATCCAGACACCCGCCGGCGAGCTGTCGCGCCTGACGGGCCAAGCCGCGCATGCGCAACGCATGGCCACGCAGATGATCTTCCAGGACCCGATGTCGTCGCTCAATCCGCGCAAGCGGGTGCGCGACATCATCGGCGAAGCGCCCCTGGCCAACGGCATCATCGCGCGCCGCGACTATGACGACTACGTGGTGCAGGTGATGCAGCGCGTGGGGCTGGACCCCGACTACCGCAACCGCTTCCCGCACCAGTTCTCCGGCGGCCAGCGCCAGCGCGTGGGCATCGGCCGGGCGCTGGCCGTCAAGCCGCAATTCCTGATCTGCGACGAATCGATCGCGGCGCTGGACGTGTCGATCCAGGCGCAGATCCTGAACCTCTTCATGGACCTGCGCCAGGACCTGGGCCTGACCTATCTGTTCATCAGCCACGACCTGGGCGTGGTGCGGCGCATCAGCGACCGCACCGTGATCATGTACCTGGGCCGCGTGGTTGAATCCGGCCCCACGGCCGAGGTCTTCCAGGCCCCGCGCCATCCCTATACCCAGGCGCTGCTGAACGAGGTGCCACGGCTGTCGAACCGCAAGCGGCGCTTTCATGCCATCCAGGGCGAGATCCCGTCGCCGCTGCATCCGCCGTCCGGCTGCCACTTCCATCCGCGCTGTCCGCAGGCCATGGCCCGCTGCAAGACCGAAGCGCCGCAACTACAGGCCACGGCCGAGGGCCATCAGGCGGCCTGCCATCTGCTGGACACCCCGCTGGACGCCCGCCCCGTGCAACAAGGAATCCGCGTTTCATGACCTCTACCCGCCCCCTGATGCGCGGCCTGCCGGCGTTGGCGCTGACCGTGTCCCTGACGCTGGCGGCGCTCCTTGCCGGCGCCGCGCCCGCCGTCGCGCGCCCGCTGCTGACCATCGGCCATTCCAGCGAGCCGTCATCCATGGACCCGCTGTTCTCGCGCACCGGCAACAACCAGGCCGCCGCCGAAAACGTCTTTGAACGGCTGGTGTCCACCGACGAGAACATGCAGACCCAGCCCGGCCTGGCGCTGTCCTGGCAGGTACTGGCCCCCGACACGTGGGAAATCCGCTTGCGCCCCGGCGTGCGCTTCCATGACGGCACGCCGTTCACGGCCGACGACGTGGTGTTCTCGCTGGACCGTGCGCCCAAGGTGCCCAACAGCCCGGCGCCCTTCACCGGCGCGGTGCGCTCCATCGCCGCTGTCCAGGTCATCGACCCGCTGACCCTGCGCATCCGCACCAAGGAACCCACCCCGGACCTGATGGAGCAGATCGGCCTGGTCTACATCCTGTCGCGCCATGCGGCAGCGGGCAAGCGGTCCGAAGATTTCAACAGCGGCGTGGCGGCGATAGGCACCGGCCCGTACAAGTTCAAGCGCTGGCAGCCCGGCGACAGCCTGGAACTGGAGCGCAACGAGGCCTACTGGGGCCGCCGCCCAGACTTCGACCGCGTGCTGATCCGCTACATCGCCAACGACGCGGCCCGCATCTCGGCGCTGCTGTCCGGTTCGGTGGACTTGATCGACAGCGTGCCACCCACGGACGCCAAGAGCCTGAAGGGCAAGCCCGGCTACACGCTCTACAGCTCGCCGTCGGCACGCCTGATCTACCTGGCGTTGGACTCGGCGCGCGACGCCAGCCCCTTTGTCACCGATGCGCAAGGCAAGCCCATGGCCGTCAACCCGCTCAAGGACGTGCGCGTGCGGCAGGCGATATCCAAGATGTTCATGCGCGGCCCGATCACCGAGCGGCTCTTGAGCGGCGCGGGCGTGCCGGCCGGGCAGATGGTGCCCGAAGGCATGGGCGGCTACAGCCCGAACTTGCCCGCGCCGGCCTACGACCTGGAGGGCGCACGCGCCCTGCTGGCCCAGGCCGGCTACCCCAAGGGCTTTGGCCTGACGCTGCATTCGTCCAACGACCGCTTTGCCGGCGACAGCGACCTGGCCCAGGCGCTGGCGCAGATGATGGCCCGCGCGGGCCTGCGCATCAACGGCGTGGTGACCCAGCCCTACAACGTCTATGCCGGCGCCAGCGGCAAGCAGCAATACAGCGCCTTCATCTTCTCGTACGGCAACAGCACCGGCGACTCGTCCAACGGCCTGACCAATGTGCTGGCCACCTACGACAAGGCCGCGGGCACCGGCGCTTTCAACCGGTCGCGCTATTCCAACCCCGACGTCGACCGCCTGCTGGCGCTGGCCGCGGTGGAGTTCGACGCCGACAAGCGCGGCGCCCTGCTGCGCCAGGCCGCCGAGGCCGCCTTCAACGACGTCGGCATCGTGCCGCTGTATTTCCCCGTGGCCTTCTGGGCCGCCCGCGACGGCACGGCCATCCGCGCCAACAAGCTCGAACGCACTTCAATGCCGTACATACAGGAAGCAAAATGACCGCCCCCGACGCCCCCCACTCCGCGCTGCCCGCCGCCCTGCTGCTGCAGGACGAAATGGTGCGCATGCGCGACGGCATCCGCCTGGCCACCGATGTACACCTGCCCGCCGGCTACCGGCCCGGCGTTGACGCGCCGCTGCCCGTGATCCTGGAGCGCACGCCCTATGGCAAGGCCGAGGTCTCGCGGTCCGAACAGATCGGCGGCCGGCTCGGCGTGCCGCGCCCCGAAGTGGCGCGCCATTTCGTCGCGCACGGCTTTGCCGTGGTGTTCCAGGATTGCCGCGGCCGCTACGGCTCGGAAGGCCAGTTCACCAAGTACCTGTCCGAAGGGCCGGACGGCTTCGACACCCTCGCCTGGATCATGCAGCAGCCGTGGTGCAACGGCCGCATCGGCACCATGGGCCTGTCGTACGCCGCCCATACGCAAATGGCGCTGGCCTGCCTTAACCCGCCCGGCCTGGCCTGCATGGTGCTGGACTCTGGCGGCTTTTCCAACGGCTACCAATGCGGCATCCGCCAATCGGGCGCGTTTGAATTGAAGCAGGCCACCTGGGCTTATAAGCAAGCCAAGCTCAGCCCCGCCGCGCAGCAAGATCCGCTGGTGCTGGCCGCGCTGGAAGCCGAAGACATCCGCCAGTGGTTCACCCGCATGCCATGGCGACCCGGCCACTCGCCGCTGGCCAGCGTGCCGGAATACGAAGACTATCTGTTCGAACAATGGCGCGCCGACACCTTCGACGCGTCCTGGCGTCAGCTGGGCATCTATGCCCAGGGCTATTACGACGCCATTCCCGACATCCCCGTGGCGCTCATGTCAAGTTGGTACGACGCCTACGTGCGCACCACCATGGAAAACTACGACGGGCTGACGCAAGGCCGCCGGTCGCCCGTGCGCCTGATCATGGGGCCGTGGCTGCACGGTGACCGCAACACGACCCACAGCGGCGACGCCGATTTCGGCCCGCGCGCGGCGTTCGACGGCAACCTGGCCGACGACTGGCTGGGCTTTCGGCTGGCGTGGTTCCAGCGCTGGCTGCAGGATGCACCGACGCCCCAGGTTCAGGACCACACGACGCGACGCAACGCCGCGCCGGACCCGGTTGCGCGATTGTTCCTGATGGGCGGAGGCAGCGGCGCGCGCGTGGGCGCTGACCGCTTCGACCACGGCGGCGCCTGGATCCAGGCCGACGCCTGGCCGCTGCGCGAAGCCCGCCCCACGGCCTTTTACCTGCACGCCGATGGCCGCCTGGCTACGCAAGCACCCGCGTCCCCGGACGCCCGCATCACCTACCAATACGATCCGCGCGACCCGGTGCCCACCATCGGCGGCGCGCTCACGTCGGGCCAGCCGGTATTCGAAGGCGGCGGCTTCGACCAGCGTGAAGATCCGCGCTTTTTCGGCGTGCGCCAACCGGGGCTGCCGCTGGCCTCGCGTGACGACGTGGTGGTGTTCCAGACCGCGCAGCTGGAGGCGGACCTGGCCGTGGTCGGCCCGGTCACCGTCAAGCTGCACATCTCGTCCGACTGCCCCGACACCGACTTCACCGCCAAGCTGGTGGACGTATACCCGCCCAGCCCGGATTACCCGCAGGGCTACGCGCTGAACCTGACCGATGGCATCTTCCGCTGCCGCTTCCATTCGTCCTGGAATGAGGCCAACGCGTTGACCCCGGGCAAGGTCTACGAAATCATGATCGAACCTTTTGCCACCTGCAATCTGTTCAAGCGAGGCCACCGCATCCGCCTGGATATCTCCAGCAGCAACTTCCCGAAATACGACGTCAATCCGAACAGCGGCGAGTCCGCCGCCGACGCCCGCGAAAAGCGCATCGCGCTGAACACGGTGCATGTGTCGGCGCCGCACCCGTCCAGCATCACGTTGTGCGTGGCGTCGCCGCAAGACCTGACGCCGCTGCCTGCGCCGCTGCCCGCACCGCTGCCCGTACCGAGTCACGCCGGCAAGCAGCGCGGCCCGTTCGCATCATGACCTAGCGCCCGCGCCAGCCATGCCGGGCGGGCCGACCGCCTGCCCGGCCGCCTATCCAGTTCCACCCTCCGCTACCGGCGCACCGCGCCGGCGGCCGGGGCTTCTTTTGTCCAACGCAACACCAACTGAGGGGATCTCAACCATGAAAAGAATCATTCGCCACCGCCGCACGCTGGGCGCCGCCCTGGCCCTGAGCTGCATGAGCCCGGCGCAGGCCGCCGAGACCAGCACCGTCACGCTGTACGGCCTGGTGGACCTGGGCACGACCTACGAGCGCCGCGATGGCGAATCCAGCCTGCGCCAGAAAAGCGGCAACCAGTCCGGCTCGCGCTGGGGCCTGCGCGGCGTGGAAGACCTGGGCAACGGCTACAAGGCCGTGTTCCGCCTGGAAAGCGGTTTCAATGCCAACAATGGCACGCAAGCGCAGGGCCGCATGTTCGGCCGCTGGGCCTATGTGGGCCTGGCCGGCGACTTCGGCGAAGTGCGCCTGGGGCGCCAGTGGGTCTACGGCTTCGAATGGGCCGGCGTCGGCTCGCCGTTCGGCACCGGCTGGGGACAGGCGTCCAACAACGCCAGCCTGGGCTACAACGATGGCGACTTCGGCGCCGGCGGTCGCGTCAATAACGCGGTCTTCTACGCCACGCCGCGCATGAACGGCTGGCAGGCCGGCCTGGGCTACAGTTTCGAAGCCCACGACAACGACGCCTTCGCCACCGACGCGCACGACCGCGTGCTGACCGCCGGCCTGCGCTACAACAGCGGCCCGGTCGCCGCCGCGCTGACCTACGAACGCTTGAATCCGAACGCGCTGCAGCCCAACAAGAAAACCGCCGGCAACCTGCAACTGGCTGGCTCGTACGACTTTGAATGGATCAAGCTGCACGGCACCTACGGCAACCTGCGCAACGCCAATACGGGTCCGTCGGCGGGCTACGACAAGGTCAACTCGTTCATCGCCGGCGTGACGGTGCCCACGGGCAAATCGTCATCGGTGCTGGCGTCGGTGCAACGCGCCACCGGGTCGGACATCACCGGCTGGGCGCTGGGCTACGAATACGACCTGTCCAAGCGCACCAACCTGTACGCCTACGTCAACCGCGTGGACATCCGCGAATCGCATACGCTGCAGACGTCGGTAGGGATACGGCATCAGTTCTGATGCCTGCGCCTGCCCGGCCTACAGGAACGTACGCGTTCCCCACCAGCCGGGCAGCAGCAGCGCCGCCGCCCACAAGAAGGCCGACGCCCAGTTGGCCGCCTGGAACGCCGCCGCCCGCATGCCGCAGATGCCCGCGATCATCGGCACGGTAGCGCGCAAGGGGCCGAAAAAGCGGCATAGCACGATGCTCAGCACGCCCCATTTGCGAACGAACAACGTACTGCGGTGCAGCAGTTCGGGGCGCTTGCGCAGCGGCTTGCTGCGCATCAGGCTGGGGCCGAACCACACGCCCGTGGCGAATTGCACCCAGTCACCCAGCGCCGCGCCCACCGAGATCGCCAGCCACACGGCCACGAAGTTGGCGTCGCCCATTCCCAGGATGGCGCCGATCGACAGCAGCAATGCCGTGCCGGGAATCACCAGCGCCACCAGCGGCAGCGACTTCAAGAACGCGAACGCGAAGCCCATGGGCGCCAGCCAGTCCGCGTGGGTCTTGGCGAAGTCGACCACCGAGTCTTGCAAGGCATGGAAGGTCTCAAACAACATGGCGGCGGGCGCGTAGCGGGGACAGCGTCCATATTACGGCCTGCATGGCTCCCCCGCCGTCAAACGATCACATCGCGCAGCCCGCGCGGCCGGCGCCGCACCAGGCCGGCCAGGTGCTCCAGCGCCTGGCCCAGCGCTTGGCGGTCGGGGATGCTGCCCAACGAGATGCGAATGGCATTGGGCGCGCCGGGGCCCTGGTGAAAGACTTCGGAAGACGTCACGCTCAGCCCTTCGTCGCGGGCCGCGCGCTCCAGGTCCGCGGCGGTCCAGCGGTCAGGCAGCGTCTGCCACAGGTGGATACCTGCCACCTCAGTGGGAAACGGCCCCGGCAGCAGTTGGCGCGCCAGGCGCTGACGCGCATGGGCCTCGGCGCGCACCCCGTCCAGGATCTGCTGCGCCATGCCGCTGGCAATCCATTGCGTGGTCAGCACGCCCATCAGCGGCGCGGCCATCACCGCGAACGAACGCATGGCCGCCAGCACGTTGCGCCGGCCGTCCAGGTCGGGGCTCAGCACGAAGGCGGTGCGCAGCCCCGGCGTCAGCGTCTTGGCCAGCGTGGCGATGTAGAACACCGAGGCGGGCGCCAGGCTGGCCAGCGCCGGCGGCGCGTCGTCCAGGAACAGCGAATACGGATCGTCTTCGATGATGCGCACGCCGCAGGCGGCAGCCGAGCGCACCAGGTCGCGGCGGCGCGCGGCGCTCATGGTGTGCGCGGTGGGGTTCTGTAGCGTGGGATTCAGGTAGACCAGGCGGCCGCCCTCGCGGCAGGCGCGCTCCAACCCGGCCGGCGTCATGCCATCGGCGTCGGTTTCGGCGACCAGCACCCGGCGCCCCAACTGCTGGGCCGCCGTCAGCAAGCCCGGATACACCAGGGGTTCGGCCACGATGCCGTCGCCCGGCCGGCTGTAGGCCAGCATCACGGCGGCCAGCGCGGCCTGCGCGCCGGGGCATACCAGCACCCGGTCCGGATCCACCCGGCCCACCGACTGGGCCAGCCATTGCGCCCCGGCCTCGCGTTCGGCCTGCCCGCCACCCGCCTGGTGATAGGTCATCATCACGCCGACGTCGTGGCGTTCCATCGCCTTGGCCAGGCCGCGGCGCAACATATCCTGCAGATCGCAGCCCAGCGGCAGCGGTGGCATGTTCATGCCCAGGTCCAGCATCTGCAATAGCGGCTCGTCGGCCGGCCGCGCAATGAAGGTGCCCAGCGGCCCGCGGGGTTCGAGCAGACCGCGTTGTCCGGCTTCGGCGTAGGCGCGCGTCACCGTCGTCAGGTCCACCCCCAGGTGCTGGGCCAGGCCGCGCTGCGGCGGCAGGCGGTCGCCCGGCTGCATGCGGTTGTCCGCGACGGCGCTGTCGATGAAATCGGCGATCTGACGGTAGCGAGGCCCCGCCCCACGCACGAACTTCAGGGGCCAAGACGCATACATATCTTCGTTATGCATGGGTTTTATTGCGCCAAAATGTCGCAATGTATGGGTGATATTAATCAACTAGTATGGCAACAAACTCATATTAAGTCCATACATTAGGAATCTTGTACGGCTCCGCAGCCGTCCTGATGCTGTTGCGCGTTGCCGCCGAAACCCGATCCCTGGCTGATGTATGGACTTAGTGTCCGCAACCTAGGGATATTCCATGTCCAATGTTTTCCCCAAGGCCGCCGCCGCCGCGCTGCTGCCGCTCATGCTCGCTGGCTGCGACATGGCGCTGTTCTCGCCCAAGGGCGATATCGGCGTGCAGGAAAAGAACCTGATCATCATCGCCTCGGGCCTGATGCTGCTGGTCGTGATTCCGGTCATTCTATTGACGCTCTACTTCGGCTGGCGCTATCGCGAGACGAACAAGCGCGCCCGCTACGAGCCGACGTGGTCGCACTCGACCGGCATTGAAATCGTCGTCTGGACCATTCCCTGCATCATCGTCGCCATTCTGGGCGTGATGATCTGGCGCACCACCCACGCGCTGGATCCCTACAAGCCGATCCAATCCGAGGTGGCGCCCCTGCGCATCGAAGTGGTGGCGCTGGACTGGAAATGGCTGTTCATCTACCCCGACTACGGCATTGCCACCGTCAACCAGTTGCCGGTTCCGGTCAATACGCCCCTGGAATTCAAGCTGACCGCGCAAGCGATGATGAATTCGTTCTTCATCCCGCATCTGGGCAGCCAGGTGTACGCCATGGCCGGCATGCAGACGCGCTTGCATCTGATCGCCGACGAACCCGGCGTGTACCCCGGCTTGTCGGCCGCCTATAGCGGTCCGGGCTTTTCCGACATGCACTTCCTGACGCACGCGACCTCGCGCCAGGAATTCGACACCTGGGTCAAGCAGGCTCAAGCCGCGCCGCAAAAGCTGGACAAGGCCGCCTACGACCGCCTCGCCCAGCCCAGCGGACGGATGCAGCCGGCGGTCTACGCCCAAGTGCAACCCCAATTGTTCGACGACATCGTCAATCAATACATGAAAGCCGCGCCCGGTACGCGCAAGCGCCCCAGCCAATTGGCCATGGAGCAGACCCTGGAACAAGCAATAGCGAGCGAACTATGTTCGGCAAACTGACCCTAGAGGCGGTCCCCTATCACGAGCCCATCATCATGGGCACGCTGGGGGTCGTCGTCCTACTCGGACTGGCCCTGGTGGGCGCCATGACGTACTACCGCAAGTGGGGGTACCTGTGGCGCGAGTGGATCACCACCGTCGACCACAAGCGCATCGGCGCCATGTACATCATCCTGGCGCTGATCATGCTTTTGCGCGGCTTTGCCGACGCCATCATGATGCGCGCCCAGCAGGCCATGGCCGTGGGCGACGCCACCGGCTACCTGCCGCCCCACCACTACGACCAGATCTTCACGGCGCACGGCGTCATCATGATCTTCTTCGTCGCGACCCCGTTGATCCTGGGGCTGATGAACGTCGTGGTGCCGCTGCAGATCGGCGCGCGCGACGTGGCCTACCCCCTCGTTAACTCGCTGGGCTTCTGGCTGTCGGCCGTGGGCGCCATCCTGGTCATGATCTCGATGTTCGTGGGCGACTTCGCCGCTACGGGCTGGGTGGCGTATCCGCCCTTGTCAGGGTTGGAATACAGTCCAACCGTCGGGGTGGACTACTACATCTGGTCATTGCAGATATCGGGCCTGGGCACCACGCTGTCCGGCATCAACTTCATCGTGACCATCCTGCGCATGCGCGCGCCGGGCATGAACCTGATGAAGATGCCGGTGTTCACCTGGACCGCGCTGATCACCAACATCCTGATCGTTGCCGTGTTCCCCGTGCTGACCGCCACGCTGGCGCTGCTGACCATGGACCGGTACTTCGACATGCATTTCTTCACCAACGAGCTTGGTGGAAACGCGATGATGTACATCAACCTGATCTGGATCTGGGGCCACCCCGAGGTCTACATCCTGATCCTGCCGGCGTTTGGCGCGTTCTCGGAAATCATCGCCACGTTCTCGCGCAAGCCGCTGTTCGGCTACAAGTCGATGGTGTACGCCACCTCGTCGATCGGCATCCTGTCGTTCTTCGTCTGGCTGCACCATTTCTTCACCATGGGGTCCGGCGCCAACGTCAACGCCTTCTTCGGCATCATGACGTCGATCATCTCCATTCCCACGGGCGTGAAGCTGTTCAACTGGCTGTTCACCATGTTCCGCGGCCGCATCCGCTACCACTCCGCCACGTTGTGGACGATCGGCTTCATGGTCACCTTCGCCATCGGCGGCATGACCGGCGTGCTGCTGGCCGTGCCCGGCGCCGACTTCGTGCTGCACAACAGCCTGTTCCTGGTGGCGCACTTCCATAACGTCATCATCGGCGGCGTGGTGTTCGGCTGCCTGGCCGGCCTGACTTTCTGGTTCCCCAAGGTCTATGGCTTCACGCTCAACGAGTTCTGGGGCAAGACCTCGTTCTGGTGCTGGCTGGTGGGCTTCTTCCTGGCCTTCATGCCGCTGTACATCCTGGGCTTCAAGGGCATGACGCGGCGCATGAACCACTACCCGCACGCCGACTGGCAGCCCTATCTGATCGTGGCCCTGGTGGGCGCGGTCGTGATCGGCCTGGGCATCCTGGCGCTGCTGATCCAGATCGCCGTCAGCATCAAGGACCGCAAGCAGAACCGCGACCTGACGGGCGACCCCTGGGACGCGCGCAGCCTGGAATGGGCCACCGCGTCGCCGGTGCCGTCCTATAACTTCGCCGTGACGCCGCAGATCATGTCGCTGGAACAGCATTGGGACAACAAGCAGTCGGGCCGCGCCTATCAGCGCCCCGCCAAGTACGACCCCATCCACATGCCCCGCAACACCGCGGTGGGGTTTGTCATTTCCATGTGGGGCCTCTTGCTGTGCTTTGCCCTGGTCTGGCACATGTGGGCCGTGGCCGCCGGCAGCCTGGTCGCCATCGTCATCACCTTCGTCGTGCGCAGCTATGACCGCGACGTGGACTTCTACATCCCCGCGGCCGAGGTCGAACGCATCGAAAACGCCCGCTACGAACGACTCCAGGAGGCCGCGTAAGCCATGAGCCATCTGACCCTCAGCGGCGCCCCTGGCGCCCACGACGACCACGACGCCCATCACGACGACGGCTCCAAGACCACCATGGGGTTCTGGATCTACCTGATGAGCGACTGCCTCATCTTCGCCGTGCTGTTCGCCACGTTCGCCGTGCTGGCCAATTCCACCGCCGGCGGCCATACCGGCGCCGAGCTGTTCCACCTGCCCTTCGTGCTGGGCGAGACCATGCTGCTGCTGGTCAGCAGCTTCACCTTCGGCGTGGCCATGCTGGGCATGCAGGCCGGGCGCAAGCAGCAGGTGATCACCTGGTTGGGCATCACCTTCCTGATCGGCGCCGGCTTCATCGCCATGGAGCTGTATGAGTTCTCGGTGCTGCTGGCCGAAGGCGCCGGTCCCAGCACCAGCGCCTACCTGTCGGCCTACTTCACGCTGGTGGGCACCCACGGCGTGCACGTTACCTTCGGCCTGATCTGGATCCTGGTCCTGATGCACCAGGTGCACCGCTACGGCCTGGACGGCATCGTCACCCGCCGCCTGTCGTGCCTGTCGATGTTCTGGCACTTCCTGGACCTGGTCTGGATCTGCGTCTTCACCTTTGTCTACCTGCGCGAGTTCGTATGAGCACGATGTCCCATCCCCATCCCGCCGGACACGACGACGGCCATGGCAATGACCACGGCAGCCTCAAGAGCTACGCCATCGGCTTTGTGATTTCGGTGGCGCTGACGCTGGCCTCGTTCGGCGCGGTCATGTCCGACCTGGTGCCGCGCGAATCCCGGCTGGGCGCGCTGGTGGTCTTGTGCGTGGCCCAGTTGCTGATCCAGTTGGTGTACTTCCTGCACCTGGGCGCCGGCAAGCGCCAGCGCGAGAACACCGGCGTGTTCGTCTGCACGGCGCTGCTCATCGCCATCGTCGTGGCCGGCTCGCTGTGGGTCATGCACAACGCCAACGAGAACATGATGCCCATGCACATGTCGGTGGACGACGCCCGTCACCACCAGTAAGGAAGCCCTCATCATGCCACGCCCCCTGGCCGCCGGCGATCTGCTGGAACCCTCGGCCCGCTACCTGGACGCCGACGGCAAGGTGCCGCGCTTTGAATGCGTGCGGCAGGCCCTGGACGAACTGCGGCTGCCAGCGCAAACACGCGCCGCGGCCGATGCCACCGCTTTTGCGGACGCGGCCGGCGGGCTGGTGTTCGGCGATGGCCGCGACGGCCAGGACCCGCGGCGCTTCCTGACCCACCCGGCCGCCAGCGGCACCCATGCCTTGGCGCTGGGTGCGCGCCTGTTGGCCGACAGCAGCGCATGCCGCCGCGTCTATCTGCCCGCGCCCAGCTGGAGCAACCACCAGCGCATCTTCGAGCAGGCCGGCTTCACGGTGGGGCATTACCCGTACTTCGACGCCTACGAGCGCACGCTGGACGTGGCCAGCCTGGTCGGCTTCCTGTGCCGGCAGCCCCAACCGGGCATCATCGTGCTGCAAGCCAGTTGCCACAACCCCACCGGCTGCGACCTCACCCGCGACCAGTGGGACACCGTAGCCGACGTGATCAAGGCCATGGGCCACATCCCCTTCATCGACATGGCCTATCAGGGCCTGGGCGACACCATCGACGAAGACAACTACGGCGTGACCGCCATGGTCAGCCGTGGCCTGTACACACTGGTGGCGCAGTCCTATTCGAAGATCCTGCAACTGCCGGACGCCCGCTGCGGCAGCCTCAGCGCCCACTTCCCCACGGTGGACAGCGGCGTGGCCCTGCGCCGCGCGCTCCATGCCTGCAGCGCGCCCGACGCCCTGCCGTGCGCATCCGTGCCGGTGGTGACCATGGTGCTGTCACAGCCGCGGCTGCGCCAACTGTGGCAGGAAGAACTGGCCGGTGTGCGCAACCGCATGGCGGCGGTGCGCGCCACCCTGCACAAAACGCTGTGCCGCTTGTCGCCCGCCTGGGATTGGTCGTACCTGAATCGCCAGCGCGGCTACTTCAGCTACGACCCGGCGTTGCAGCCCGACGCTGCCGGCAACCCGCCGCCGGGCGGCATCCTGTCGGCCTCGGGCCGCCTGGGCATCTCGCTGATCGCCGAGCCGGACATCCCCCAGATCGCCAGCGCCATCGCCACCGCCTGCTTGCCTTTCGTGTAAGCCCTTATCGCAGCCCGGGGTCGGCCTGCACCAGGTGACGCCACGGGAACACATCTTGGCTGAAATGGCTGACATACCCGCCCCGCGGCGATTGCACCACCATGAATTGCAACCTGGGACGCAGCGCTTGCAACGCCTGTAACTGCTCGACGGTCAGGCAGGTATTACGCAGATACAGCGCCCGCAACTGTTCGCCCATGGGGCTGTGAAACAGCCGTTCATAGGCCTGGAACGGGGTCACGAAACCGGGCTCACGCTCGTCCGCCCAGGTCGATTGCAGTTCGGTCGATTCCGTGAAATCCAGCGACCACAACGCGGTCAGATTGGTCGATGACGCCAGGTTCTCGATGAAATTCTGCGTATCGGACCCGCTCTCGACCACCAGCGTCGACAGGTGCGGCAACGGCACGGTAAAGAACGACGCGTCCGGTGCGGTGGGCATGGTCAGTTGGATCAGGTTCGGCGCCTTGGCGACGAACCTCGCGATGTCGCCGGACTCTTCCATGATGGTGCCGGCCCGCTGGATCAGCGCGGTATTGTGATCGGCCTGACCGCTGGGGCGAACGACCAGCGATTTCAGCAGCGGAAAGCGCACGATGCTATCGAGCAGCGGCGTGAATTCCCATTCTCGCGTGCCGTTGGCGCCTTCGTCCGGGCCCGTGAACGACAGCGCCACGATCGCATCGGCCACCTCCTGGTCCGCCAGGCAGGCCAGCGTCCAGGCAAAAGGTTCTTCCCACAACTCGCCGAAATACTCCACCTGCAAGCCGCCAAGCAGGGGCGCCACCGACAGGTACTGGTATGCCGGGCCCCACAGCGGCAAATCCGGAGCCGTGATGTCCACCTCTTCGTCTTCGCAGGCTTGAAGCGTGAATGCATGGATGCGGCGCTGCAGGTCGAGCAGCTTGCGATAGCCGGGGGTGGAAAGAGGGTGAGCCATGCGGGCGCCTTGTGCGGTAAGTGATTCAGACGGGGCCAGCCACAATACCGCAAACGCAGGCCAGCCGTGCACTCGGCGCACGCCCGCCAAGACGCGGCGAATCCGGCCGGCGATGCATAATTGGGCGATCCCCTCACGCTTTGATACGACCCATGCGCCCCGACCTGAACCTGCTGTATGCCCTGCAAGCCCTGCTGGAGGAAGGCAGCGTGGTCGGCGCCGCGCGGCGCATGAACCTGAGCGCCCCGGCCATGAGCCGCACCCTGGCCCGCATCCGCGAAACCACCGGCGACCCGATCTTCGTGCAATCCGGCCGCGCACTGGTGCCCACGCCGCGCGCCCTGCAACTGCGCGACCAGATCCGCGACGCCATCCAGCAAGCCAGCGGGGTGCTCGCGCCCGGCGCCGAAGTCGACCTGAAACGGCTGGACACGCGCTTCAACGTGCGTGCCCACGATCTCTTTATCGGCATTTATGCGGGCCGGCTGCTCGACGCCTTGCAGAACGACATGCCGCGCGCCACGCTGTGCTTCACGCCGGAAGAGGACGACATCGACGACGAAGCGCTGCGCACCGGCCGCGTCGACCTGTTCATCAGCGCGTCGCGCGCGCTGGGCCATGAAATCCGTGTGCAACCGCTGTTCACCACCCGCATCGTCGGTGTCGCCAACCAGGACCATCCGCTATTTAAAGACGAGATCAATGCGCGACGCGTGGCGCGCTGGGGCCATATCGGCGTGTCGCGCCGCGGCAAATCGCATGGCCCCATCGACGATGCACTCGCCGCGCAGGGACTGGACCGCCAGGTCACGCTCATCGTGCCCACGCCCAGCGCCGCGCTACTGGCGCTGCACGGTTCCGACCTGATCCTGCCGCTGCCCGAACAACTGGCGCGCGCGGCCGTGCAGATGGGCATGAAAGTGCGCCTGTTCGACCTGCCGCTGACGCTGGACCCGGTACTGATCACCCAAGCCTGGCATCCACGCTTTCAGCACGAACCCGCGCACCAATGGCTGCGCCGCACCATCCGCGGCCTGACCGAAGACGCCCGCGATCCCGCTTGATGCGAACAGGCCCGCTGCCCGCCATATAGCGCAAAAACCCCTGCACGCCACGCACGCCAGCCGTGCGCGCTTTCGACTTCTCCCCGCGCGCTGCCCCCCATAGACTTTCTTATCGCAAGCATTCAGGAGCGATAGGAATATGTTTGATCTCGCCACGCCGCGCACTGCCTATATCGTCCGCTCGACCGCCGCCGCCGCGCTGGCGCTGGGCGTGGCCTATCTGCTGGAACTGGACACGCCCTACTCGGCCGCCTCCACCGTGCTGCTGGTCATCAACCCCGTGCAGGGCGCCGTGATCGGCAAGGGCGCCTGGCGCGCCATCGGCACCGGCGTTGGCATGCTGGCCGCAGTGGTGCTGATGGCGCTGGCGGGCCAGATGCCGTTGCTGTTCATCCTGGGCTTCGGCGTCTGGCTCGGGCTATGCGTCGCGGCCATGACCCTGCTGCGCCACTTCCGCGCGTCGGGCGCCGTGGTGGCGGGCTACACCATCGGCCTGGCCACCTACGGCGCCATGGGCCACCCCGAAGTCACGTTCGAACACGTAATGGGCCGGGGCGCCACGGTCGTCATCGGCGTCGTCTGCCTGGGCCTGGTCAGCAGCCTGTTCAGCACCCGCGGCCTTCGCGCCAAGCTGCAAGCGCAGTACACACGCGTCGCCGCGGCGGTGGCGCGTGCGATCGCCCACCAACAAGGCGCCAGCGCCGCCCATGCACAGCAATCGCGGCTGCACGTCATCGCTGACGTGTACGGCATGGACGACCTGCTGGCGGCGGGCAAGGCCGAATCCGAAGACCTGGCCCAGCGCGCCGTCGCCGTGCGCAACGGCATGGCGGCGCTGTTCGGCGCGTTGGTGGGCGGCGCGAATAAGGTCCGAGCCGATCTGCAGGCCCCGTTGCGGCAGGCCTGGGAAGAAGCTGCCCACGCCTTGGAAAGCGGCCAGGCCGCGCGAGCATCGCAAATTCTGCGGGATGCCGATCAACGCCTGTCCGATGCGCTGGCGCACCTACACCTGGATGACCCGCGCGACGAAGCCGCTTTGTTGATCGCCGTCGACCGACTACGCGAACAGCTGGATGCCTACCTGGCCGCGCTCGACGGCCTGGCCGCCCTGGCCCGGCCACGGCCGTCGGCGGGCGGCTCGCCAGTACGCTTCCATCGCGACTACGCCGGCGCGGTGCAGAACGGCTTGCGGTCCATGACCGCCATCGTGCTGGCCGGGCTGTTCTGGCTCTGGACCGGCTGGGAACATGGCGACATGATGCTGCTGGTGTTGGCGCCGTATTGCGCCCTGCTCGCCACCGCGGGCAACCCGGCGGCGGGCGCCCGCGCATTCCTCAACGGCACGCTGCTGGCCGTCCCCGCCGCGTTCATCTGCGCGTTCGGCGTGTTGCCGCACCTGGACGGCTTTCCGCTGCTCGTAGTGGCGCTCGCGCTCTTTTGGCTACCGGGCATCTACGCCACCAGCGCACCCAAGACCGCCTTGGCCGGGCTGGCCTACCTGGTCGCGTTCAACACACTGACCGCGGCCGGCAACCCTATGCATTACTCGCTGCACGACTTCGCCAACTATTCGGTCGCCTGGGTGCTGGCCACCGCGTTCGCGTTGCTGGCCTTCCAGCTGATCCTGCCGCGCAACCTGCTGCGCGATGTCTCCCGGTTGTTTCAGGCCCTGCGCAACGATGCGCTGGCCCTGTTGCGCGGCAAGCGAGCCGATGCGACCGGCTGGCAACAGCGCCAGCAGCACCGCCTGGCGCAATTGGGTGCGCAACTCAAGGGCCAGCCCGCCCTGCCCGGCGCGCTGGCGCAAGGCCTGGCGGCGATCCATGTCGGGCGCGAAGTGCTGCGCCTGCAACGGCTACTGGCCAGCCGCGCGCTGCCCCCGCACGCGCAACGCCTGGTCCAACAAGGCCTGGCCCGCCTGGCCGGCCACGGCGCACCCGCCTCGCGCCGCGCCCAGCATGCGCGGCGCGCCGCCCGCCTGCTGGCACGCCAACTGGACCAGGCCCCCGTGCAACGCCAGGCAGTGCAAATGGCCATCGCCGCCTTTGCCGATATCCATCAGTTGATCCAAGGCCATGCCGCCTATTTCAACGCCCCCCTTTTCCCGGAGCCGTCCCGTGCTGAGTGAATTCGCCATCGCCGGCATCTATGTGCCGCCATTCTTCCTGTATGCCTGCGCCAGCGTGCCGCTGTACTGGCTGCTGCGCGTTGCCATGGCCCGCAGCGGGCTGTTGCGGCGCGTTTGGCACCCCGCCCTATTCGAGTTCGCCGTGTCGCTGGCGCTGGTGTCCCTGTTGATCCTGACCGTTTGATTTCCGTATCCCATTCCCCATGTCACTGACTTTGAAGAAACTCTCACGCGCGGCGCTCACGCTGGCTGCGCTTGCCATCGCCGCGGCGCTGGTCGCCGCCCTGTGGAACGCTTATGTGCTGGCGCCCTGGACCCGCGACGGCCGCGTCAGCGCGCACGTGGTCCGCGTCGCCCCCGAAATCTCCGGCACCGTGACCGAGGTGGCCGTCATCGACAACCAGCCGGTCAAACAAGGCGACGTGCTGTACCGCATCGATCCCAAGCGCTTCGAGCTCGCGGTCGAGCAAGCCCGCGCCCTAGTCGCGGCTGCCGACGAAGCCGTGCGCCAGCGCCGCGACGAAGCGCGTCGCCGCAGCGGACTGGACGACCTGGTCTCCAAGGAGGACATCCAGCGCTCAGGCCGCGCCGTCGCCATCGCCCAAGCCGAGGCGCGCCGCGCCCAAGCGGTGCTGGACCTGGCCGAGCTGGACCTCGCGCGCAGCGTGCTGCGCTCGCCGGTGGACGGCTTTGTCACCCGGCTGCGGCTGCGCAGCGGCGACTATGCGGTGGCCGGCAAACCTGACATCGCCATCCTGGACGCGCACAGTTTCTGGGTCACCGGCTATTTCGAGGAAACCAAGCTGCGCCAGATCCGCCCCGGCGCGCCCGCGCAGATCAAGCTGATGGGCTTCGAGCCGTTGCTGACCGGCCGCGTGGCCTCCATCGGGCACGGCATCGCCGATGACAACGATGGTCCGGATGAACACGGGCTGCCGTCCGTCAAGCCCACCTTCAGTTGGGTGTGCCTGGCGCAGCGCATTCCGGTGCGCATCGAAATCGGTGACGTCCCCGACGGGGTGGTGCTGGCGGCCGGCATGACGTGCAGCGTCGAAGTCGGCCATCCCGGCCAACAGGCCGTGGCCCAGGGCCGCCTGGCCCGCTGGCTGCACGCCTTGATGTAGGACGCAAGCCATGACACCCCTGCCGATTGCCCGCCGCCCCGTCCTGGTGGTTGCCATGTCCCTCACGCTCGCCGCTTGGACCACGGCTTGCACCACCGTCGGCCCCGACTACCGCCGCGAAGCGCCGGCGCACCCGCAAGCCTGGTCCGCCACACTGCCCGAGGCCGCCCCCGCCGGCGCAGACGCGATGGCGGCATGGTGGCGCGCCTTCAACGACCCGCTGCTCGACCAATTGGTGCAACAGACCCTGGCGCAGAATCAGGACCTGGACATCGCACGGCTGCGGCTGACGCAGGCCCGCGCCGAACGCGATCAGGTGGCCAGCCATCTGGGGCCCCAGGCCGGCGCCACGGCCGACGCCACCGCGTCGCGCTCGGCCCGCGCGCTGCAGTATCCGCCCGGCATCGGCGAGTCTCGCGCCTACCGCCTGGGGCTGGACGCCAGTTGGGAAGTCGACGTCTTCGGCGGCCGCCAGCGCGCGGTCGAACGTGCGGATGCCGAAGTGCAGGCAATCGAGGAAGACGGCCACGCCCTGCGTGTCAGCCTGCTGGCCGAGCTGGCCGCGGACTACGCCGCCCTGCGCGCCACCCAGCAACGCGCAGCCATCGCCCGTGACAACGTCGCCACACTGGCCGCGGCCGAACAGCTGGCGGCTCGCGCCGCCCGCCATGGCCTGGGCACCACCGCCGACGTGGCCCAGGCGCGCGCCGAGCGCGAACTGGCCGAGGCCCGCATCCCCGAATTGCAGGGCGATGAGGCGCGCCTGGCCCATGCCATCGGCGTACTGGCGAGCGGCTTTCCCGCAGACCAGAAAGACGCGCTGGCGGCAGACGGCCAACCCCTCTTGAGCCCGCCCACGCTACCCGGTGGCCTGCCGTCCGATGTGGTGCGAAGCCGGCCCGACATCCGCGCCGCCGAACGGCGGCTGGCCGCCGCCACGGCCGGCATCGGCGTGGCGACCGCGGAACAATTCCCCAAGTTCGTCATCCCCCTGGGCCTGGGCAGCGCCGCCAGCCTGCTGCACGACCTGTTCTCCGACGCCAGCATCGTCTGGTCGCTCGGCGCATCCGCCAACCAGTCCCTCTATGACGGCGGCCGCGCCGCGGCCGGCTTGCGCGTGGCCCAAGCCCAGGCCGAGGTGCAGCGCGTGGCCTATGCCCAGACCGTGCGGCGTGCCTTCCAGGACGTCGAAGACGCGTTGGTCGGCCTGAACGCCGAGCGGGCGCGCCAGCAGGCCCTGGCCGCCGCCGTCCACGACAGCCAGGACGCCCTGGCGCGGGCCACCCGCCTCTACCGCAATGGCCTGACCGGCTACCTGGCCGTGCTGACCGCCCAGCGCGCCACCTACCAATCGCGCGATGCCCTGGCCTTGAGCCAGTTGGCGCGTACCCGCCACGCCATCGGCCTGTACAAGGCGCTGGGCGCAGGCTGGCAAGCGCCATCGGCCACGCCCGATACCGATCCCGCGCCTCGGGCGGACGCCGCGACCGGCGCCGCCTCCCTTTTTGTTCACCCCTTCAGGAGCCCCTCATGAGCATCCCGCTCAACGCCTTTCGCATTCACGACGTGCGCCGCTTTCCCCTCTGTCTATTCAACCCGGCCCAGGCGGTTGATGGCTATGCTCCGCAATGGGAAGCCGAATTGGAGGCGCTGCTCGCCGCCGGCCTGCCCTTCACCATTGCCTATGTAGAACTGGATCCCACCGAATCGCACGAAGATCGCAAACACCGAGGCCTCTGGCTCAAGCACAACAAAGAGCGACTCGGCCAGCTCTGCAAAGCCCAGATCAGCGTGGAACCGGACGAAGCCCGTCGCGCCGCGGCCAGCAAACAGGGCGAAATGGCGGTAAAGGCCTTCGGTATCCCGCACGAAGCCGTGGCCTCGCTGGAAGAAGCGGTGGCGCTGACTCGCCGCCTGACCCATCCGCTGCCGCGCGCCGCGGCACAGGACATGTCCGGCTGGAACAACCTCAGTTGATGCCGGGGCCGGCGCCGGTCCACATATATATTTCTTGTAATCCGGGCCGGCCGAATCTTCACATTCTTTAAATTTATCCAGGAATATTTCGCCGCCCCCTCCCGTAGATTGCGTAGCCATTGCATCGGCTATCACGGAGAGGTCGCGCGTGTCGGACATCGTTGTCTACGTCAGAAGCCAACCCCAGCTGGGCGACCAGATCGTCGCCTTCGCCACCCTGTATCAGCTCAAGACCTGGTGGCCTGGCCGCCGGATCAAGGTCGTGGCGCGCGATGACGTCGGACATATCTACCGCGGTCTGCCCTGGGTCGACGAATTCCAGCGCGCGCGCAGCCTGCTGGACTATGCCCGCAGCCTGACCGCCAGGACCCAGGTGTCGGTCAACCTGCACCACAGCAGCGAGCGCTTCGGCCTGATCAATCTGCTGAGGTTGCCGGCCATCCGGCTGGGCTTTCGCAACGCCCGTGTCAGCGACCTGGTGTGGACGCACTGCCATCGCAAGGACGAAGCCGAATATATCGGCCTGGCCAATCTGCGCCTGTTGGCCGCGTACCGGCCGCTCAACGCCGAAGACGCCGCCCGGCGTTGCTTCGCCGAGTTGGCCAGGCAACATCGGCACACCGAACTTGGCTCGGACGTGGTCTTCATTCCGGGCGGCGGCTCGGGGCCGTTCAAACGCTGGAGCCTGGCCCACTACTTGCAGCTGGCGGACCGCCTGAAATCGCTGCTGGGTCCAGACATCCGTTACGCCTTCGTGCTGGGCCAGCAGGAAGCCCGCGAACGCGCCGAACTCCAGGCACTGGCCCGTCCCGACATCCAGCTGGTCTATTGCCGGACGCTGCCCGAACTCAGCGCCATCATGCTGCGCGCGCGCCTGGTGGTCGCCAACGACTGCGGCCCCTCGCATGTAGCGCAGGCGGCCGGCGTGCCGTACGTGGGCATCTTCAATAGTCCCAATCCCGAATGGTTCTGGCGGCGCCGCTGCGCCGCCGATGTCGTGCCGCGCCAGCCGCGAGACGGCATCAACTCCATCACGCCCGACGACGTCCTGCACGCCTGCGCACAGGTCCTGTCCCGCGCCCCGGCCGCTCGGATTTGACCTGCGGGCCCTGCCGTCCCGGTTCGGCCTGCCCGGCCCGACTCCACGTTCAATCCTCGTCATACGTCATGCAAATTCTGCACACTCTCGGTGAAAAAAGCCTGGGCGGACTTGAATTCCGCACGCTGGAACAGGCCGCCTGGCTCAACCGCCACGGCCATGCCGCCGCCATCGCCGCGCCCGCCGGCAGCGCCATCCGCGATGCCGCCTACCGCCGCGACATCCCCACGGTGGACATCGATTTCGATTCCCCCTATTCGCCCGCCACGGTGTTGGCGCTGCGTCGCGCCGTCAAGCAGTTGGGCATCGACGTCATCGACAGCCACAGCCGCGCCGACGGCAAGACCGCCGCGCTATGCCGCGACCTGTGCGCCATTGTCCGCACGCGGCATTTCGCCAAGCCCATGCCCACTTGCACACGGCGCCGTCTGGAATGGAAACTGGGCTGCGACCACGTCATCGCCACCAGCGCCGCCGGCCGCGACGCGTTACTGACCGCCCGGCTGGCGCGGCCGGAGCGTATCAGCGTGGTCGGCGAATGGGCCGGCGAAGCGTTCTTCCGTGTGGTCGACAAACAAAGCGTGCGGCAACGCGCACGTCGCGCGCTGGCCGTGGACCCCGGCGCCTATGTAGTGTCCACCATTGGCATGCTGCGGCCGGAAAAGCGCCAGACCGATTTGCTGCGCGTGGTGCTGCGCCTGCGCCGTCACGCAGTGCCGGCCACCGCGCTGGTGGTGGGCATGGCCACCGCCGACACCCAGGCCTATGCGCAGCAGATACGTGCATTGGCCGTACAGCTCGGCATCGCCGAGCACGTGGTGTTTGCAGGCCATCGTAGCGACGTGGCGGACCTGCTCCATGCATCCGACGTGGTGTTGGTGCCGTCGGCCACCGAGGCCTGGTCGCGCGTGGTGCCGGAGTCGTTCGCGGCGCGCTGCCCGGTGGTGGCCAGCAACATTGGCGGCCTGCCCGAAATCGTCAGGCCCGGCGAAACCGGTTGGCTGGCCGAGGCCGGCGACGTCGCCGGCTTCGCCGACCGCATCCTGGATATCCGCCGCGATTCCCTGGCCGCCGCGGCCACGGTGGAACGCGCCCGCCACTACGCCGAATCGAATTTCCGCCTGGCCAGCCAGATGCAACAGACCCTGGACGCCTACGGCCGCGCCCTGGGGCCGGATTGACGCGGGCTAAAGCAATCCGGCGGCGCGGAACATGCGATCGTAGATATCGCGCAACACGGCCTGTTTGCGCTGGTTGTAATCCGCCACCTGATCCACGCCTCGCGCCGCGGCGCTCTTGGCCTGCGCGTACCGATCGCGGTCTTCGGCATCGTCGCGCAGCCAGTCGCGGAACATTTTGTGGCGGATATTTTCGGGGCAATCCGGCCCGAACACGTGCAGATTGACCCGCGGCGACGCCAACTGCAGGCAACGATGCTGATGCCACGAAGGCTCGCGCACCGTCAACACGTAACCCATCGCCTGCAGCGCCGGCACATAGGCGGCTTCATCCGCGGAATCCGCCACCGTCACGTCGATGTCAATGACGGGCTTGGCCGGCAATCCCGGCACCGCCGTTGACCCCACATGATCGATATGGAGCATCGCCCCGCCCAACGCCGCAGCGATGTCATGGGCCAGTTGGGCGTAGCGCGCCGGCCAGATCGGGTCGTACGGCACGATCTCGATAACCTCCGGCGCGGGCTTGCCGCGAACCCAGGGGTCTTCGTCCGGGTCTGAATCGTAGTGCCGCATGATGTCTTGCGCGGTGGCCATGGCGCCTCCAGTTTGTATCTGGCGGAATTGTAGGCGCCGCCAGATCCTAACGTCCGCGCGCTGACCCCCGGCTGCCCGGCTTGCGGTCCATCGCCCGTTCTTTGGGGGCAAACGTATTTTTAGGCGCCGGCCAACCCTTGGCGGCGGCGGGGACGTCCGGCTTTTTCTGGGCGGCGGGTTTGTCTTTCTGTTCCGCGGGGGTGTCTTTCTTTTCCATGATGGCTCCTGGGGGACGACCTGCGGCGACATGCCGCAAGGCCAATGGGGACCAGCATACGCGCTTTGCGGGGGGGAGCCACAATTAAGAAACTTCCAATGGTGCGCACCCGGTCCCGCCTGCAAACTGGGCAGGTACTCAAACATTGAATCCCCACGCGCCCGGAACATGCCTCCCCCCCTACTCAGCGACGTTGCCGGCGAATGCCTGTTTCGTCCCGCCGAACAGATAGACAAGCTTCCCCCGCCCAGCATTCTGGTGTTGATGCGCCAACACGGGTGGTCGGCCCTGCGCGCCTGGCGCGAAACCCACAGTTTTAGCCGGGTCGAAGTCGCGAACCGGCTCGACCTCACGCTGAATACGTACCTGCTGCTTGAAAATGGCGTGGTGCCGCTGTGCCAATGGACCGCGCCCTTTCTCGAGGCCCGTCTGCAGATCACATGGTCCATCGTCTGGCATCAGCCCCGGTCCACCGAACAGGCACTGCTGCACTCGACGGCCAAACGCCGGGGCCGCGCGCGTCGAGAGCCGCGCGACTGTGGCGTATAAAAAAAAGGCGCGCCTCTCTTCGCGAAGGCGCGCCTGAAAAATCCCGTCCGGACCGGCCCACGCCCCGGACGGGCTACAACAATTGACCGCGTTGCTCGAACCGGGCGACGTCCAGTTCCGTGTGGCCTGATTCAGCTTTTGCTTGGCGCGGCGGATTTCCCATGTTGCCTAGTCGTCGGCGCGTTGAACATTGGAATTTTCTGAAAATTGCAGCGGTGAGAAAGCACACGAAATTTCCAATCTTCGCTCCTGTAACAAAAATCAGAAACATCCAATGCCCACCCCTTTCCCATCAGCGCAGAATGCACTCGACCCTATAAATTGGAAGGCACATGACACTTAGAGTGCTTGTACTGGAAGACGATCCCATTCAGGCGCGCTACGCGTCGGCCGCCCTGTCCCGCTGCGATCTCGCCGAATTCGGCGTCGTCAACGACGCGCAAGAAGCCTTGAGGCGCTTACGCGCGCAACGCTGGGACGTGTTGCTGTGCGACCTGCGATTGCCCGGCATGGACGGCATTTCGCTGGTGCGCGAGCTGGCCGCGCTGAATGCGCCGCCCCAAGTCATCTTCACCACCACGCTCGACCCGCGCTTTCTGCGGTCCGCTGAACTGGTTGCTCGCAGTTCGTCGGTCGAAGTCATCGGCCTGATCGAAAAGCCGCTGGCCGTCGACGCGCTGCGCGATATCCTCGCGGGCGGCGGCCGCCATACCCAGGCCTATCCCACGATCATGCCCGCCGGCCGGGGCTTTCCCGTCACCGAGCGCGCCGCGCTCGAGGCCCTGCAAGACGGCCGCATACAACCCTGGTTCCAGCCTCAGATCTGCTGCCGCACCGGCCACATTCTCGGCGTGGAGGCCCTGGCGCGATGGTACGAGCCGTTGCACGGCATTCTTTCGCCCACCACCTTCATGCCCACCATCGCCGCGCGCAACCTGGACGGCCAACTGGCCGCCAGCATGTTGCGGCAATCCTTGTCCGCCCAGCAGCGCTGGCAGGCAGACGGCCTGGGCGTCTCGGTGTCCATCAACCTCAGCAGCGCCGCCATGGCCCGCCACAGCGTGGTGCAATCACTGGTTGAACTGTCCGATTCTTGCGGCGCGCAACGCGAGAGCGTCGTCTTCGAAATGACCGAAACCCTGAGCGACAACGCTGCGGAAGGGTCCCTGTTCGAAAACCTGGCCGAATTGCGCATGGCCGGATTCGGGCTGGCCATCGACGATTTCGGCATCGGCTATTCGTCCATGGCGCGGCTGCGCGACATCCCCTTCACGGAACTAAAGATCGACCGCTCCTTCCTGGAAGGCTTGTCCAGCCACCCGCACCAGCGGGCCATCGTCGAATCCATGATCGGCCTGGCGCATCGGTTGGGCATGCATACCGTGGCCGAAGGCGTGGAAACCGAGGCGCACAGCAAGGTGATCCGCGAACTCGGCTGCGACCGCGAACAGGGCTACCTGTATGGCGCTCCCATGCCAGAATGGCAATTGTTGTCCTTTTGCCAGGCGCGCGGCATGCTGCCGCCGCCGGAACACGCCTTACCTCCCCCTTCGCTATGCGGTTAAAATGCGCGAGTCCGCTCTAACGCTTGATGCCTGCCCGAAATAAAGGATATGGCACCGTGCCCACTTTACTTGCACCCACGGTTAAGAGGCTGCTGCGCAGCGCCGCAATCGCCCTGACCCTGGCGCTTTGCTGCATTGGAGCGCAGGCCGCGTCCGACCTGCCCCTGTCCGACCTGGACAGCTCCGCCGAAGCCAGCAGCGTCGTGCTGCCCTATTCCGGCGATGTGAATGACGCCACGCGCAGCCACCGAGTCATCGTGGGCGTGATGGAGGGCATGGCCCCGTTGCTGTCACGCAGCGACCACAACGGCAACGCCCGCGGCCTGGCGGCCGACTACCTGGACATCATCGCCCGCGCCAAGAACCTGTCGGTCGGCATTCGCTTCTACGACAACCTGGATGCGCTGTCGGCCGCGCTGGCCGCTGGCGACATCGATGCCGCCGTCGGCGCCGACGCCGCCCTGCCGCAAGCGCAATTCCCGAGGTCAATGCCTTTCTTCAGCGCCGACGCGGTCGTCATCACCCGGTCAGAAGCGCGCAACGGCAGTACCTTGGATGCGGGAACGCTGGGTTACCTGCGCAGCGAACTGGACACCGGCGCGGTAGCCCGCCGCATCCCCGACACCGCGCTGCACGGCGTGGACAGCTACTACGAGGGCCTCGAACGCGTCGCCACGCACAAAGACGTGGCCTTCCTGGGCGACACCGTCTCGATCTCGGCCTATAACAACGCCATCCTGTTCTACATGCTCAAAGCGCGCCCGTCCACCACGGGCCTGCGCACCGAGTACGCGTTTGTCTTCAATCCACGGCGCGCCGAGCTGCTGCGCGCCTTCGACCAGGCACTGACGACCTTCCCCGCCCGGGTCAACACCACGCTGCAGCGACGCTGGGTGCTGGCCGAACGAGGCCGGCTCGACGGCAAGATCGCATTCACCGACGCCGAACAGCAATGGATCAAGGACCACCCCAAGGTCACTGTCGCCAACTCGTCGCTGGTCGTGCCGTTCGCGTTTCGCGACAGCTTCGGCCGCGCCGCCGGCATTTCCGCATCCGTCCTTGAGCTGGTCACGGCCCAGACCGGCCTGCAGTTCACCTATGAGTTCTACGATTCGGCGCTGGACCAGATGCAGGCCGTGCGCAAGGGCAAGGCCAACATGGCCGGCGCCATGCAAGGCAATTACCGGGATTTTTCCGGGTTCATCACCACACGACCCATCCTGCACACCACCTACGCCCTGATCTCCCGCATGGACGGGCCTCAGCCCAAGAACTTGGCGGAACTACAGCCCCTGCGGGTGGCGCTGGTGAACGCATCGCCGGTCAAGGCCGTCCTGCAGACCGCCGCCCCCGACCAACCGCCGACGATTGTGGACGTATCCACCGGGCTGGCCGCCCTGAATGCCGTGGCCACGGGCGAGGCCGATGCCACCACGCTGCTGTATCCATCCGCCGAATACATGATCGCGGAATACTACCAAGACCAGTTGCGCATCTCGGGGATCGGCAAGCCGGACATCGTGCCGTTCATCTACCCCGTGTCCGATCGCGATCCGCTGCTGGCCTCTATCATCGGCAAGGTGCTCGAGGCCATCACCGACGAGCAGATGGAATTCATCATCTCGCAATGGCAATACTCTGAGCCGCTCGAGTTCCGCTGGGCCGCGCGCGGGCCGCTGATGCGCGGCCTGATCATCGCGGGCAGCGCGGTCGTCTTGCTGCTGGCCACCTGGCTGGCCATCTTGCTGGCGCGCTTCCTGAAACGGCGCCGCAATGACCGCCTCATGCAAGAGCGCCTGACGCTCAAGCGCCAGATGCTGGACGCCAACCCCAACCCGATGTACGTCTGGAGCCCTGACGGCATCATGATTGCCTGCAACGAGGCTTTCGAGAAGCTCGTCCAAGACCCGGTCGTGGACATGCACCTGACCCTGGAAGGCATTGCCACGCTGGACGACGAAAGCCGCCAGAAAGTGCGGCGCGCCTACGACGAGGTCAAGGCCACGCACCACCCCTACTTCGCTGAAATGACTCTGACCCTGGGCGGACGCGAACGGACCGGCCAGCATTGGGTCGTGCCGCTGCTGGGCGAAGACGACGAGCTGCAGGCGCTGCTCGGCGGCTGGGTCGACCTGACCGAACTCAAGGCAACCGAACGCTCGCTGCAGCAGGCCATCCAGCGCGCCGACGCCGCCAATCGCGCCAAGACGCTGTTCCTGGCCACCATCAGCCACGAAATCCGCACGCCGATGAACATCGTGGTCGGCGCACTGGAACTGCTCAAGGAAGGCAAGGCCGGCGAAGTATCGCCCCCGGCCCAACAGCAGGCGGCGCTGGCCTACGATTCAGCCACGGCGCTGCTGTTGCTGCTCAACGACATCCTGCACTACTCCAAGATCGAGGCCGGCGAACTCTCCCTGCACTATTCGCCCGGCGACCTGGCCGAGGCCCTGCCGCGCTGGGTCGCCTCGTTCAGCCGCTCCGCCGAGGCCAAACGCATCAGCCTCACCACCCACGTCGACCCCGACATGCCCGCCGAACTCGTGTTCGATGCGGGTCGCCTGCGCCAGATCGTCAATAACCTGGTAGCCAACGCGATCAAATTCACGCATCACGGCGGCGTGACCGTCACCGCCAGCGCGGTGCGCCAAGTCGGGGACACCTGCATCGTGAGCATCGCCGTGCAAGACACCGGCATCGGCATTGCGGCCACTGTCGTGCCCCAGTTGTTCAGCCCCTTCCAGCAAGCCACCGCCAGCATCTACGAACGCTACGGCGGCACCGGCATGGGCCTGGCCATCAGCAAGAAACTGGCCGAGCTCTTCGGCGGGGAAATCTCCCTGGAAAGCACCGAAGGCAGCGGCACCACCGTCACCGTGATTCTTCCGATGCGCTATGGCAACACCTGGACCGCCCCCATCGAGCCCGAATCGGGCACCGCGGAGCAATTTCCAGCATTGGGCCTGCCTGCCACCAGCACCGTGCTGATCGTGGACGACCATCCGTCCAACCGGATGCTGCTGGAAACGCAGTTGCGCCTGCTGGGCCTGCAAGTAATCTCGGCCTCGTCCGGTGCGCAAGCGTTGGACGCGCTGCACCACGCCTGGAAAAACGACCATGGCGCCGGCGGCATCGCGGCGGTCATCACCGACTGCACCATGCCGGGCATGGACGGCTATACCCTGACCCGCGAAATCACCGCTGGCGCGGCTGCCCGGGGGGTGCCCAAGCCGCCCGTCATCGGCTACTCGGCCGACGGCACCTCCACCGCCTACCGGCGCTGCCTGGAGTCCGGCATGCTGGGCCTGCTGGTCAAGCCCGTCGAACTCGACACGCTGCGCGCCGCCCTGTTGAAAGCGCCGGGCGCCCCCGCCACGGGCCCGGCAGTGGAAGCCCAGAGCCCCCCCGCCCAGCCGGCCCCCGAGCCCGAGCCCCCTTCCAGCGAATACATCGACAATCTGGTCACGGTGTTCGGCACCCACGACAAGGCGCGGCAGTTCGTCGCCACGTTCCTCGAGCTATTCGACCAGGACCTGGACGACCTGGCCGACCTGCTCCCCCGCAATGACGACGGCAAACTGCACGACTGGATCCACCGCGCGCGCGGCTCTACCCACGCCGTGCAGCACCCCGGCCTGATCGACTGTGTCGCCGCGTTCTCCGGCGCAATCCGCGCGGCCGACGCCGCCGCCCGCCAAACCATCGGCGCCGCCTTCATCGACGAATGCCGGCAGGTCATGGCCAGCATGAAAAAAGAAACCGAAGCAAGCGCCAGCCGGCATAATGGCCTTGGATAACGCACCCACGAAAGGCAGGCACATCATGCGAGTCATCGCCCTCGACGATCATCCCCTCATCCTTGCCGGGATCGAGCAGCTCGTCAACGACCAGCCGGACACCCGACTGGTGGGGCGTGCGTCGACCATCCCCGACCTTCGTGACCTGCTGGCCTCCACCCCGTGCGATGTCCTGATCGCCGACTATTCCCTGCCTCGGGAAGACGCCGCCGACGGCCTGTCGCTGCTGCGCCAGGTCCAACGCCAGTACCCCGACCTGAAGATCATCGTGCTGACCATGCTGGATAACGCCGCGGTCATTCGTGTCATCATGAACAGCGGCGTGGCCGCGCTGGTCAGCAAGCGCGATCCCCTGAACCATATTTCCATCGCGCTGCAAAGCCTGCGGGGCGGGCTGACCTACCAGTCGCCCACCATGCAGTCGCTGCTGGATGAAAGCCGCCATGCCACGGCCGGCGGCACCCTGAGCGGGCGTGAACTGGAAGTCTTGCGCCTGTTCGCGGCGGGCATGTCCATGACCGAAGTGGCGCTCAAGGTCAACCGCACCGTCAAGACCGCCAGCGCGCACAAGGTGTCGGCCATGCGCAAACTGGGCGTCAAGAACGACTCCGAGCTGCACGCCGCCCTGCGCGACCTGCGCCTGCTCTGACGCTTTTCGCCGGAAAAATCAGAAAGTTCCAATATCCGGACGCACGTCCGACGCGCAAGCTATACAGGCTTGCCCAGGCCGCTTTCGTCGTCCGACACAGGCTCCCCTGGACGCCAGCAATCCCCCGCTGCGTAACCCTCTGTCGTCCACCCTCAATGCGCCTTCATTCCCAGCCCAAAGCTCGCCCCTGGCGTTGGCTTTTCTTCTACGCTTGCGTCGCGCTGACCTGCGAGCTGGCGGTGCATCTGGTCTGGCTACGGTCGTGCCAGGCCTTGATCTGCTACTGGGGCATCTGCCCGTCATCCGTCTGGCTCATGCTGCTTGTCACCGCCCTCGCGGCGCCGATCCCCTGCTGGCACCTGCGCCATGGGCTGTTCAAACGCACTGCCGGGCGCGACCCCCGATCGGCGCGGCGCTTCGCCACCATCTATTTCGCTTGCGGCGTCGCGGGCGTGCTGGCCGCCACCGTGCTGTTCAACCTGGCGCTGAATGCGTGGTTTCAGCTGCAGTAATGCGACCTCGCGCCTGCCCTCTTAACATCCGGACTCTTCCCCATGCCCATACCACCGTTCATCGAACGCGAATTTGAACTCCAGGACGGCCCCTTGCCCGTTCGCCTGTATGCGCCCACGGCTACGCCCCACGACGATTTCGAATGCCAGTGGGAAATCCTCTGGCCGCACTGCGCCCAGCGCGCACGCGCGATCGGCATCGACGGCATGCAGGCATTGCTGCTCGCCTTGGTGGCCGTGCGGGCCGAACTCATGGCGAATCCGGCTTATCAAGCCGGGAAACTGACGTATCTGGGGGGCAACGATCTAGGATTTCCGTCTACCGGCAGCGACTTCTTGCCACAGGGCACGGACTGAAGACCGGCCCGGCAAGAGGGGCTTGAACGCTTATGGTAGAGAGCCGGCCGCAGCCAGGGCAAACCCGGCCCGCGCGGCAGGCGCTCCACTGTCCTCAGGAAATTGACCCAAGCGCACGCGGCGCAAGCGCTACGACCTGCGCTTCCGGCACCTCAAGCCGATTCCAGCTCGCGCGTGCCCGCCTTGAACTGCGCGAAGGTGGGGCCGCCGGGATGCATGCGCAAGCTGTCGCGCAAGTTGGTCCAGGGCAAATCCAACGGATTCATCGGCATCGGCCCCGGGGCCGCGCAGATCAGGATGTCTGCCGCGATCGGCGTGAAATCCGCCCGGAAATGCGTTGTGCTCTTGAGCACCAGGATGTTCTGCTGGGTAGGTTCGATTCCCACGTAGCGGAACATGGCCTGATCAGCCATCTGCGCTTTATGGGACGCCACCACCACGCGCACTTCGCCAATACGCAAGCAGGCGCTCGGCCCCAGCTCCATGCGAAAACCCGAGTAAAAGGGGCCGGTTGCGACAAACTTCCCATCGGACAGCCGCTCCACCAAGAAATCCGCCTCGAACGGCGCATCCCCTGGAATCCGAGAATGGCCGCCGAGCGCGATACGCACCGTTGCCCCCTCCCCCGCCTTGTGGGCCAGCAGGGCCGCCTGGGGGTCCACCATCAGTCCCAATGCGCTGCCCGGCACGTTGTAACGCACAAGCGCGCGCAGAATTGCCGTGGTGTCGGAGTCTCCGCCTGCGCCGGGATTATCCTGCGCGTCGGCAATGACGACCGGTTTATCGGTGCCGGCAGCCAACTGCGCCGCATGCAACACCGCTTCTTCCGGTGAATACAGCTTGCCCGCAAACGCGGCTTCGGCCGCCTCGACATCCGCCGTCAGCGCATCTGCCGCGGCATCTGCCGCTGACTGCGTATCGGCATAGGCCCACACGAGCGCGCCACAGTCCGGAAAGTCCGCGGCGGGAAAGCCCATGCAAAAGGACATGCTGGAAATTCCCGGCGCGGCCTCCAGCGTTTCAAGACGCTCGTACAGTCCTTTGGCCGGCATGGCCATCGTGCTTTGCCAGCAGGTGGGCAACAAATACGAAATACGGCGGGCGGCGACGCTCGGACGCGGCATGCCGTCGAGCCGCTTTTGCATGAAGGCAAAGGCGCGGGCGCCCGTGTCAGCCATATCAACGTGGGGATACGTGCGATAGGCGATCAGTGCGTCCGCCTCTTGCAGCATGCGCTCGGTCACGTTGGCGTGCAGGTCCAGGCTGGCGACCAGCGGCACATCCGGCCCGATCAGTTCGCGCACCCGGCGCAGCACTTCCCCTTCCCCATCGTCGTAATGCTCGGCGACCATTGCCCCATGCAGATCAAGATAGACCCCATCCGCAGGCAACGCCGCAGCGATGTCCTCAAGCAAGATCGCCGCGATGCGCTCGAAGGCATCGCGCGTTACGTGCGCCGACGGGCTGGCGGCACACCACAACGTGGGGATCAAGGTGTGCTTGTGTCCACGCGCCGCCTCCACAAAGCCCGCCGCGGGAATATTGGCTCCTTCGATAGCCGGGAAGACTTCCTCGCCGCGCGCCATGCCAGGCCAGCCTCCGCCCAACTTGAAGGCGTCCCAATCTGCCTTGCTTGGTGCAAACGTATTCGTTTCGTGCTGAAAGCCGCCAACAATAATGCGCATCTTGCGCTCCTTTGCAAATGGAAAAAACGGGTAGACCACGTACATGCCTGGGCGATGGAACCAGCCTCGATCCGGCTGGCCTTGTGTATCGACTTATCGGCCCGCCCTTCACGCCGCGCGCAAGGCGCGGAAATTGCGGAAATCCCAATCCCGCCCGGGTGCAGCCTCGATCAATTCGCGCGTGTATGCCTGCTGGGGCGCCGTCAGCACACGGGAGGCAGGGCCGGACTCAACGACACATCCCTTCTGCATGACAACAATGCTGTCGCAGATCTGCGCCGCCACGCGCAGATCGTGGGTGATGAACAAGATCGCCACGCCCGTACGGGCCCGGATCTCCTCCAGCAGCTTGAGCACCTGATCCTGCACCGACACATCCAGGGCAGAAACCGCCTCATCGGCCACCAGCAGATCCGGCTCCATCACGACGGCGCGCGCAATACATAGGCGTTGGCGTTGACCGCCCGAGAACTGGTGGGGATAACGCTGCATCACGTCGCGCCCAAGGCCCACCAGTTCCAGTGCCTGCGCGGCTTTCTCGCGCGCTTCGGCGCTTGCAACGCCAAAATTGACCAAGCCCTCGATCAGCGAATCGCCCACCTGACGCCGCGGATTCAACGAACGATAGGGGTCCTGAAAGATCATCTGCACACGTGTCCGCCGCAGTCGCATCTGGGCAGTCGACACCTGCACGATGTCCTCGTCTTTGAGGAAAATGGCGCCCGCGCTCGGCTCAATCAATCTGACGACACAACGTGCGACGGTCGACTTGCCCGATCCCGATTCCCCCACCACGCCGGCTATTTCACCGCGCCTCACCGTCAAGGCCACGTTTTTGGCGGCCGCGACCACACGGGCCGCGCCAAAGAAAGGCTTCTCCTTGTAGGTCTTGTCCAGTCCTACGATCTCCAGCACCGTCTCGCCGCTTGGCAAGGGCCGCTGCTGCGGGACCAGGCTGGGCACCGAAGACACGAGCATGCGCGTATAGGCTTGCGACGGCCGGGCAAGAATCTGATCGCGCGTGCCTGTCTCGACGACACTGCCTCGATTCATGACCACAATGCGATCCGCGATTTCGGCCACCACGCCGAAATCGTGCGTGATGAACACCACGGCTGTGCGCTGCCGCTCCTGAAGCTCCCGGATCAGGGTCAGGATCTGCTTTTGCGTGGTCACGTCCAACGCCGTGGTAGGCTCATCCGCGATCAACACTTGCGGCTTCAGAATCAAGGCCATCGCAATCACAATGCGCTGGCGCTGCCCGCCAGACAATTGATGCGGGTAGGCGTTGTAGACCCGCTCGATGTCCGGCAAATGCACCGACTCCAGCATGGCCAATACCTGTTTACGTCGCTCGGAGGCGCCCAGGCGACTGTGCAGGCGCAACACCTCATCAATTTGCCTACCCACCTTTTGCACCGGATTCAACGCCGTCATGGGCTCTTGAAACACCATGGCGATCCGGGATGCGCGCAGGGCGCGCAGTCGGTCAGGCGTAGCCCGCAGCACATCATCATTGCCGAGCTGGATGCTGCCGGCCGTGGCGGTAAGCACACCCTTGGGCAACAGTCCCATGGCGGCCAACGAGGTCACGGATTTTCCCGAACCGGATTCGCCCACCACGCACAGGGTTTCGCCGGGATAGACCTCGAACGATATATTCTCGATCACCGGACGACGGGCGGCGCCGTGGCCAGCCTGCACGGTGAGTGCCGAGATCTTCAGCGCGGGCCCCTGGCCCGCCTCAGGATTGGGGGATGTCGTTTTCATAAAGTCGTGAATCCTGGGTAAGCCATCAGAAGCGGCGCGAGAATCGCGGATCGAGCGCGTCGCGCAGCGCGTCGCCAAGAATGTTCACGCTCAGCACCGTCAACGACAACAAGAGCCCGGGATACAGGATCAGGCCGGGCAGCATCTGGAAGTACACGCGCCCCTCGGCCATCACATTGCCCCAGGACGGCGTTTCCGGCGGAATTCCCGCTCCAAGAAAGCTCAGTACCGACTCCGTCAGAATCGCCGCGGCGAATATGTAGGTGCCTTGCACGATGAGCGGCGCATAGGTATTGGGCAGCATGTGCCGCAGCACCAGAACCGGCACCCTGGTCCCCAGCGAAATCGCCGCTTCAACGTAGGGTTCGTTGCGAACGGACAGGATGACGCTGCGCACCATACGCGCCACCCGGGGAATCTCCGGAATCGAAATCGCCACCAGCACCGTGAACAGACTGGCCCCGGACAAGGACACCAGCGCAATCGCCAGCAAGATGCCGGGAATGGCCATCACGCCATCCAGAAAGCGCATGATGACGGTGTCGGCGGACTTGAAGTATCCGGCCAGGATCCCCAGGACCAAGCCGGCCAGCAAGCTGATCATGACCGCGCCCAAACCCACCACCAAGGACACGCGCGCGCCAAAAAGCGTGCGCGAGTAAACATCGCGGCCATACGCATCGGTGCCCAGCCAGTGCTCGGCGGACATCGGCTTCAAGCGTATGGCCGGATCCATCAGCGTTGGATCCACGGTCCCCAACCACGGGGCAAAGATCGTACCGACGAGCAACAAGCTCAATAAGGCGATAGCCAGCATGGCCGGCCAGGCCGACATGGTGGTTTTGAGTTGCCCCAGGATCGAAGACGCAGCGGCGGCCTCGACGGCCGGCGCGCCAGGCGCCGGCAAAGATGAAGTCGTAGCAGACATGGCGTGCGCACCTTCAGTAACGAATGCGCGGATCAAGAACGGTGTACGAAAGATCGATCACCAAATTGATTCCGACATAGACCAATGAGAAAAGCAGGATCATGGCTTGAATGACGGGATAATCCCGCGCCAGGACGGCGTCCACGACCAATCGCCCCAAGCCCGGAATGTTGAACACCGATTCCGTCACCACCACGCCGCCGATGAGCATCGCAATACTGACCCCGATGATCGTGACGATGGGAACGGCGGCATTGCCCAGTGCATGACGCAGCAACACGCCGCTTTCGCGCAGCCCCTTGGCGCGTGCCGTGCGGATGAAGTCTTCCTGCATGACTTCAATCACGCTGCTGCGCACAATGCGCGCGATCAGGGCGACATACACCGTGCTCAAGGCCAGGGTCGGCAGGACCAATCGCTGCGCGAACTGCCAACCGCCCTCGGACATCGGTTTATAGCCCTGCACGGGGAACCAGCCCAGCTGCATCGAAAAGACCAGGATCAACACGTAGCCAATGATGAAGACCGGCACGGAAAATCCGACAACCGAGCCTGCCATGATGGCGCGATCCAGCAATTTCCCCTGCCGCCAGGCCGCCACAATGCCGAGGGGAATCGCGACCAGCACCGTAAAGATGATGGTCGACAGGGATAGCGCGATGGACGGCCCGATGCGGTCGGCGATGAGACTGGACACCGGCGCATCGGAAATCAACGAAGTGCCCAGATCTCCCTGTGCCAGTTGACCCACCCAAATCGAAAACTGATCCGGAATGGACTTATCCAGCCCCATGTTCTTGCGTATTTCGTCTATCTGAGCCGAAGTGGCCCCGTCGCCAGCAATGATTGCGGCGGGGTCCCCTGGCGTCAGGCGCAACATGGCAAAAACAATGATGGCGACCACCACCAATACCGGAATGACGGAAAACAGGCGTTTCAAAAGAAATCCAGGCATGGCCGACTCACTTACCGGTTTTCTGGAGGTCCCAGAACACGGGAACCGGAGCGACCACCACATCCGTTATTTGCTTGCCCGTGGCGGACAGGTTTGAAAACTGCCCCAAGGGCACGATGACGCCTTCATCGATCACCAGCTCCTGGATCTCGTCGGCCAGGCGCTTGAGCACGGCCGGATCATTGGTGCGCGCAAACTGTGCGCGGCGCTTTTCGATCTCTGGCACGTCGGGCCAGCCGAACCAGGCATCCTTGCCGTTCGCCGCCACACCCATGAAGGCAAGCGGGTCACGGATATCCGGAATCACCGTATAGGTGCCGAAGATATTCCATCCGCCCTTGGCCGCCGGTTCGTGCGAAGCGCGACGATTGAGCACCGTCTGCCAGTCCATGGACTGCAGATCCACCTTGAAGCCGGCCTTGCGCAGCGATTGCGCAACCACCTGCAGAATGGGCGCCGAGCCCGGATTGTCCGAAGGCATCAGTATCACGACCGGCGTGCCGTCGTACTTGGCCTCTTTCAGTAAAGCCGCGGCCTTTACCGGGTCGCCCTTCACCAGCTTTTCGGCGCCGATGCTGCTTTCGTAGGGGCCGCCACAGCCAAATACGGCTGCGCAAGTCTGGAAGTACTTGGGATTGCCGATCTGCGCCTGCAGCACCTCTTTCTGATCGACCGCCAGTACCGCGGCTTGTCGGATCAGCTTGTTGTCGAACGGCGGCTGCTCGAAATTGAAGCGGATTTCGGATTGCCCGCCTTGCGCGGTCAGGACATGCAGATTGATGTCTTTATTGTTTTCCAGCATCGGCAACAGATCGAAGGGCGCCTTTTCGAGGAAATCAATTTCCTTGTTGATCAGCGCATTCACCGCCGTCATCTGATCCGGCATGGTCACCCATTTGACCTTGTCCACCTTGACGACCTTGCCCCCCGCCAGGCCGCTTGCGGGTTCCTTGCGCGGAACATAGTCCGTGTTCTTCACGTAGACCACCTGCACGCCCGGCTTGTATTCCTCGGTCACGAAGCGGAACGGGCCCGAGCCGATGGTCTCCTTGATCGCTTGCGACGGCGGCGTATTGGCGACGCGCTCGGGCATCATGAAGGCGGGGATGGCGCTGGGCTTGGCCAAAGCGCGCACCGCCAGATCCGTGGCCTCGGAAAAGCGCATGACAAAAGTCCTGTCATCGACCACCTCCATGCCGGACAGCATCGAGGCCATCATCTGGCCCATTTTGTCCTGCGACGCCCAACGCTTGATCGACGCGATGCAGTCGGCCGACGTCACCGGCTTGCCGTCATGCCATTTCAGTCCTTCTCGCAAGATGAAGGTATAGGTCTTGCCATCGTCGGAGGCTTTCCAGGACTCCAGCATTTGAGGCTGAATCTTGTTGTCCCCATCCAGGGAGAACAAGGTGTCATACACCATGTAGCCATGGTTTCGGACGATATAGCCGGTGGTGATCACCGGGTCCAATGAACGCAGACCGGCGTGCATCACTGCCGTCACGGTCTGCGCCTGGACGGGCGTAAATGCGGCCGTGCCGACTACCGCGCTGGCGGTCAGCGCCAGGCGTACCGCCTGCCATGCCATCGATTGCTTTTGTGCCATGTTTTTTTCCCCTTGGTCTAAAAGAATGAAAGCTGCTTAGAAGTAAGTGCGAATGGCTCCAACTACGTCGTACCGCTCGTCCACCATCAGAATGGCTTCCCACTTGTCGAACGTCAGGCACGGGTGCGAAATGCCAAAACACACCATGTCGCCCACGCGCAGAGGCGAATCGACGGGAACGCGCATGTGGCAGTGCTGATCATCCAGCCCCGTCGCGACGTGACCTTGCGACAAGGAGGAAGGCGCCGCGCCGGCTGCGGGGTCGGCATTCGTGCCCGGCCTGAACCACCCCATCACGGGGGGCATGTGGTCGGGTGAAATATCGCGCTTTCCGAGATTGACAATGACCTTTCCCGACTCCGGCCGGGACTGCACATAGCCCCAGACTTCCAGGGCCGGCCGCAAGCCATGGCCCAGGCTGGCAACATCCGGACTGCGATCCTGCAAACGCGCGAAAGCCTCTTTGTAGAGATGTGAATCGTGCGTCAGGTAGCAGCCGCTACGGGTCAGCACCATGTGCTCGCGCGACAAACGCAGCGAGGAAAAGTGCCGTGTCACCAGGTCGTAGAAAGACGACCCGCCGGCGCTGAGCAGAATCGGGCCGTCGGCAAATACCTGCTCGGCTTCACATGCCTGCACGGTCGCAATCATGCGGGCCAGAAAGGCAGCGATCTGCGTTTCCACATCCTGGTCGGGCAAGGGCTTGATCAAGCCCTCGAAGCCCTCCACCCCCCGCAGCGCCAGATAAGGCGACGCTTGCTTGACCGCGGCAATCACCGCTTGCACGCACGCATCGTCCCGGCACCCTGTACGGCCGCCGGCATAGCCGACTTCAAGCAGCACCTGCAAGGGCCTGCCGATATTGGCCTCTCTGGCGGCCTGCGCGAGTACCTTCACATGCGCCGCGTCGTCCACCAGACAATAGAAATCAAAGCTCGGATCGTCGCGCAATGCCTGCAGGATGTACGCGACAGACTGCTTGCCCACCAACTGGTTCGCCAACACAATGCGCTTGGCGCCGAACTGGCGTGCGACCTGGACCTGATGGCAGGTCGCCAATGTGATGCCCCAGGCGCCATCGCGGCATTGCAGATCAAATAGCTGGGGGCTCATCGTGGTCTTGCCGTGGGGCGCGAAAATTGAGCCGCGCTCTTCCAGGAACCGGCGCATCCAGTCGCTGTTGTGATGCAAAGCGTCTTGACGGATCACTGCCAGCGGCAGCGGCAAATCCTCGCGCAATACGTTCCATCCTTGCTTGGCGATATCCTCGATGGGCACCGACCCGATCAGGCCCGGCATCCCTTTCACGCAGGCATCAAGGGGGGCATGCGCACGCGTCGCCACGATATGTTCAGATGCAAAATGGTTCATCGTCGTGTCCGCCTCAAGCCGCTTTCTGGTTCAAGGCAGGACCCACACCCTTGCGCTCGACAATCAAGCCGTAGTGCTGCGGCTCGCGATGGCGCGCGAAATCAAAGAATGTCTCGCGATATACCTTGCTCATGTCCAGATCGCAGCGCGCGGTCACGAGTTCGTCTTCAAGCGTTGTCGCCATCGCCACGATCTCGCCGGAAGGCGCGATGATGGCGCTCTGCCCGATCATCAGCGATCCCTCTTCGCGGCCGCACTTGGCCGTGCCCACGACCCACGTGCTGTTCTGATACGCCCCCGCCTGCATGGCCAGGTGATTATGGAAATTGGACAAGCCATCCACCGCGCCGTCGCCGGTATGGTCATTGGGCGTGTTGTAGCCCAGCACGACAAGCTCCGCGCCTTGCAGGGCCATCACCCGATAGGTTTCGGGCCAGCGCCGGTCATTGCACAAGCACATGCCCACCACGCCGCCAAAGGCTTCCCATACGGGAAAACCCAGATTGCCCAGTTCAAAATAGCGCTTCTCCAGATGCTGGGAGTCGCGGCCAGGCTGCGGCTCCACATGCCCGGGCAAATGGATCTTGCGGTACTTGCCAATGATTTTCCCGTCTGCACCGACCAGAATGGACGTGTTGTAGTGGTGCGTCTTGCCGTCTTCGACGGCCAGCTCCGCATACCCGATATAAAAGCCGATCCCCAAGGCGCGCGCCTCATCGAACAAGGGTTGCGTCTGTGCATTCGGCATTTCCGCCTCGTACCAGGCGTCCAACTCGGAGCCGCGTTCAATCAGCCAGCGGGGAAAGAACGTGGTCAGGGCCAGTTCAGGAAAAACCACTAGTTCGCAGCCGCGGGCATGGGCTTGCCGCAGCAACGCGATCAGCCGCTTGACCACCGCTTCCCTGCCCTCGCCCTTGGCAATCGGGCCAAGCTGCGCCGCGCCGATCGTGATATGCCGTGCCATCGTTGTCTCCGTGAAGTCGACCTGCATGTGGTCGCTGATGGCTGCATAGTCACCTTGATCAGAAGACGATACAAACGACTTATACTGGCCCAGTCCATTAGCGGCACTAATCTCAGGCCAGAGAATCGCTGAGATCAGGCAACGCACAATTTGCTGCACCGCGATGACGCTTTTTTCGCACCGTCTCATGCCAATCCTGCACCACGCCGGGGAACGGCCCCCCTACTAACGAAGCAGATGATTAAGACGCGTTTCTCACCCTCTCTATTGACTTGGTTGCGCTGCTTCGAGGCCGTTGCGCGCTGCGGCAGCTTCACGCGTGCGGCGCAAGAACTTCACATTACCCAGGGCGCCGTGAGCCAACAGATCAAGCAACTCGAGGGTTGGCTTGAAGTCCCCGTGCTCCAGCGATTACCCCGGGAAGTCCTGCTTACCGCGGAAGGCGAGCGATTGCGTTGCGTGGTCAGCGATGCCTTTCGCTGTATGGATACGGTCATCGGTGAAATCCGCCAGGAGCGCATTGCCGCACCCATGGAAATGATTTGCGCGCCCTCGTTTGCCATGCGCTGGCTGATGCCCCGCATGGGAGACTTTTTTCGATGCCATCCTGATATACCCCTACGCGTGCAGGCCGAAGTGCAGCCCTTGGACGACAAGCACCCGCCTGGCAAACACATCGACGCCATTATTTGCTTCACGCCCGCACAGACGGCGCCCCCCAAGGGCGTGGCAATGCTCGATGAATGGATCTTCCCCGTCGCCAGTCCGGAATTCCTGGCAGCGCACTCCGAAATCCTGACCCCTCACGACCTGCGGCCGAATTTCCTGCTGCATGACGACTCTGCGTGGGCGGGTGCACCCGCCCTGATCGAATGGCGCACGTGGCTGGAACATGCCGGCGTGGATCTGCCCGACTTGCACCTGGGCCAACGCTTTAACCTGTCGCAATTGGCGGTGGGCTCGGCCATGACCGGGCAAGGCATCGCGATGGGACGCGCGGCGATCGTTTTCGAGGATGTGCTGGCCGGCCGTTTGATCGATGTGTTTGGCATCTTCGCGCCCTCACCCGCTTCCTACTTCTTCGCGACGGCGCACCAGACATCCGAACAGATCGCCGCCCTGCAGGGGTGGATGCTTGCCGAAGCCGATGAATTCCGCCATCAACGCGATCAGCATTTCGCGCAGCATGCCGCGTCTACCCGCCAGACCCCGTCCATGCAATTGCATAGGCTGAACAACGGCAGCTAGCGTAATTTTTATAGCCAAGCCGTTCATTTACCGAAGAAACATGGCGCGGCAGGAGGGGTTCACCCCCCCGCCCCCGGGCGTAGAAGGCCCGTGTGAAATCAATCTAACAGATTGATTTTTTGCGGTGCCCGTCGCCGTCAGGACGCATGACATGACCAACCAAAACAACGCCGCTTAGCCGCTACGAATGCGACCAGCCGACCGCCTCATTTCGTTTGTCGTGGATGTAGTCCCATTCCGCGCCACACACGGAGCAAACAAACGCCTCGTGGATCACACCTCTTCGGGCCGTAGCGAGGCTGCGGACATAGCCGAGACTTATCAGTCCAGAGTGCCCCTCCGCGCCTCGCTTGTGTTGAATGATCTCTCTGCACGCCGAGCATAATGACATTCCCCCGCCTTTCGTTTTTCTTTCATCCCAAATACTACAAAATGAAACCAGCGCAAAGGCTCACGAATATTCACCTCGCCGTTGCTCAAGGCGAATGAACTGAAGACGAGCGGGCCGCAGTCGAGTTCTACATGCAGAATCCGACCGCAGCAATGCACGACCTGGACAACCGGTTATTTACTCGCCGCACGCCACAGGCCAGCGAGGCGATGCAGGTCCGCCGTGACACGTTCTTGTCGGTCCTGGGCACACTGAACAGCAACCCCAATGACACGGAAAAAGAGCGCCTATGGTGTAGGCGCTTGCGTTGCGTGGCGCTCCCTGGACCGCGAAGACAATGACAGTCCCAATCTATTCGTCCCAACCAGGCACGCCAACAGCGATATCCGCTGGGGCTGGGCATCCAGCTGGAAGGATGCGATGCTGGCCTGGATCAAGCTGGCGAAGCGCGATGCTGACGCCTATGACTTCGCGGCTCACGCGAACCCTGCAACCACTCATCGCCACTTTGATCGACGCCGCATCAAGCGGGCCACGGCGGTTGAGTAAAATTCCAACGATGGCGAAATTCTTCTAATAATTGCCACGCCAGCGAGTTAGAAACCGCAGCAAGCCATTGAATCTATTAGGTTTGCTGGCGCGGCAGGAGGGGCTCGAACCCCCGACCCCGGGCTTAGAAGGCCCGTGCTCTATCCAGCTGAGCTACTGCCGCGCAGTGTGGTGACACCCAGAAGCTGTCTGGGCGCAGCATTTTACCCTGTTGCGAAGCCAGCGTGGGCCGCCATGGCAATGTAGTACGGAGCCATCTCCATACTCACGTAGGGTTCAACGAGCAGATGACCCACCTGCGAGGCATAGCGCTTTGCATATAAGACGAAGCCGATGACGAGCACCCCGAACAAGATAGCGCCCAGATCCATTACGGGAACCAGTTCGGGAGCAGGACGATAGTGGAACAATGGTGCCACCGGGGCGTAGTTCAAGAGCACAAGGCAGCCAAGCGGCGCGAGAACGGCCAGGCACAGGGCGAAAAGGAACCTAGGGGTCAAACGATAGGCGAATCCCAGCGTTTCGAGGGAAATCGGCGGCGATGGATCGGGCTTTTGGGGCGATGTCATGTCTTTCCTGTGGAGCCCTGACGAGACGGGCTCAGAAAAAGATGATCAGGCGAAGGGCCCCCCTTTCCCATTGGAAGATTCTAAGAGTGCCCGGCGCGCCCTTGCGCGGCCGTGCGAATCCCCCCTATTCCTCGCCAATATCCGCGTGCGTGGACACCCACAGCACCAAAGCGTCCTGCTTGCTCAGGCTGATCACCCGGTGGCCCATGCGGCTGTCGATATAGAAGCTTTCGCCTGCCTTCAGGCGCGCCGGTTCGTAGAACTCGGTGTAGAGCTCCACCTCGCCTTCCAGCACGTAGACGAATTCTTCGCCGTGGTGGCGGCTCCAGTCCTGGAATTCGTCAAACGAGCGCGCCTTGACCCGGGTGTGGAACGGCATCATGCGCTTGTGCGACAACGCCGTGCAGAGCAGGCGGTGGTCGTAGTACGGGGTTTCGTATTGGCGGCCTTCGCCCTGGCGGCTGAGGCTGCGGCGGCCCGTACCCATGTGGGCGTCCGACGCGGTGAAGAGTTCAGCCACGTCCAGGTCCAGGCCCGCCGCGATCTTGATCAGGTTGTCATAGGTGGGCGACAGCAGGCTGTTTTCGATTTTCGAGAGCGTGGACGCGGACACGCCGGTGGCTTGCGCCGCCTGCTTCAGTGTCCAATCCCGCGCCTGGCGCAGGGCTCGCAGCCGTTGAGCCAATACGCTCTGTTTGTTGCCTTGCATCTGTACACCCTGTCATGCGCGCGACTGCCGCTCCCGCCACCAATCGCGCGCCTGGTAAGACCAATATGTGAGTTGAACCGCCGCCGTGCCCAGCGCGCCGCCGTTCCAGGCCAGGCCGAAGGGTTCGAACAGCCGGTAGCGCTGGCTGTCGCCGGAGATCCCTTCGGCCACGACACGGCCGCCGATGGCGGTGGTGTTCATGCCGTGGCCGCCAAAGGCCGTGCAGTACCAGACATCGGGCGCCAGCTTGCCGATCTGCGGCATCAGATGCCGCGCGTAGGCCATGCGCCCGGACCACGCGGTCTCGACCCGCAGCCCCTGCAATTGGGGGTAGACGGACAGCAGTTCGCGGCGCAGGGACTCGGCCAGATCGGGCGGATCATCGACACGGGTGGTGATTCTACTGCCCCAGCCGATACGCCCGCCATCGAGCACCCGGTAATAGTTGCCGGCGCGCCGGTCGTCGCCGATGGCGGCGGTGGTGCGGATGGCGTCCAGCACCCGGTCCCCCAGCGGCTCGGTCAGCATGATGTAGGTGGCAATCGGCAACATGGCCCGGCGCAATGCCGGCACCACATCGCCGGTATAGCCGCCGGTGGCCAGCACCACGGTGCGCGCGTCGACCTGCCCTTGCGGGGTCTTGAGCTGTTTGACCGGCCCATCCAGCTGCGCCTGGGTCACGGGCGAGTCTTCATGGATATTCACACCCAGCCGCACGCATTCGCGGGCCAGGGCGCGGGCGTAGTTCAGCGGATGGAAATGAAACGACGTCGGGTCTTCGATACCCTGGAAATAGACGTCGGATACCAGCTTTTCGCGCACCTCGGCGCGCGACAACAGGCGCACGTCGCGGCCGAAGTCGCGCCGCTGGTCTTCGCAATAGCGACGCAGCGCGTCCGTGGCCTCGTAGCGCACCACGCGCAGGCGGCCGTCGACCTTGTGGGCGTCGGCGATGCGCAGGTCGCGGATGTTGTCGCGAATGACCTCGACGCCTTCCATAGACAGGCGGTACAGCTGGCGGTAGTGGTCTTCGTCGACATGCTTGCGAATGGCGTCGGCGCCCGCCGAGAACGCCGGCGAGACCGAGCCGCCGTTGCGGCCCGAGGCGCCCCAGGCGATGCGGCGGCCTTCCAGCAGCGTCACGTTGCGGCCGCGGCGGGCCAGCTCCAGCGCGGTGGACAGGCCTGCCAGGCCGCCGCCGACCACGCAGATATCGGTGTCGACCGTGCCCGCCAGCGGCGCGAAATAGGTCTGCGCGTCGCTCAGCGTGCGCTTGTAGTAGGTATCGATGTACTCGGTGGCCATGGTCTCGTGTCAGTTCAGCCCGGCGCCCTGCAGGCCGCCGGTCAGGCGTTTTTCCAGCCAATTGGCCAGGCGCAGCAGCGGGTAGCAGTACAGGAAATAGATGGCGGCGATCATGCCGTAGATGAATAGCGACTTCGCCGGAAAGGTAATGATGAACACCTCGCCCTGGCGCGTCAGTTCGGTGATGCCCACCACCGACAGGATGGCCGTGCTTTTGATCAGCATGACGTAGACGCCGCTCATGGGTTGCACGATCAGGCGCATGGCTTGCGGCAGGATCACCAGCCGCAGGATCTGCAAGGGCCGCAGCCCCAGCGTCATGGCGCCTTCGGTCTGGCCGCGCGGCACCGACTGGATAGCGCCCATGACGATCTCGGCGACATAGCAAGACGTATAGACCGACAGCGAGACGAACGCCGCCGTGCCCGAATCCCAATGCAGCAGCTCGATGCCGGAGCTGGGCAGCACGAAATAGAAGATGTAGAGCTGCACCAGGAACGGCGTGCCGCGCAGCACGTGGATGTACAGCCCCAACACCTGATGCAGGCCACGGATGCGGTAGCTGCGGATCACCCCGATCACAAAGCCCAACAGCGAGCCGGCGATGATGGCCACGAATGAGATCTTCAGCGTCTCCCAGAAGCCCTTGAGCAGGAACGGCAGCACGACGCCGGCGGTGGACAGATAGGAATCCAGCATGCTTACCTCGCGTTCCAGGCGGGACCCGCCAGCCAGAGGCTCACGCCCCGCGACAACAGCAGCATCACGCCGTAGATCAGCAGATAGCCGGCGGCGATGGTGAGGAAACTCTCGTTGGGCACGATGCGGTCGCTGTTCATCTGCACGCCCGCGGCCACCAGTTCGAAGACGGTGATGAGCGATAGCAGCGACGTGTCCTTGATCAGCACGGCGGTCTGCCCCAGCAACGGCGGCAGCGTGTTGACGAACGCCTGCGGCAACACCACATAGCGCAACCGCTGGTGATAGTTCATGCCGCAGGCCTTGGCGCCTTCGATCTGGCCGCGCGGCACGGACTCGATGCCGACGCGGATGATTTCGCTCATGTAGGCCGCGTGGTGCAGCGTCATGGCCAGGATGCCCAGCACCATTTCGCTCCAGCCCTTGGCGCCGGGGATCAGCATGGGCACCGCGTAATACACCAGGTAGATCTGCACCAGCAGCGGCGTGGAACGAATGAATTGCACATAGCCCGCTACCGGACGCCAGACCGCGGCGCGCGGCGACATGTGGGCCAGCGCCAGCGGAATGCCCGCCAGCACCGACAGCACCAGGCTGGCGCCCGCCGCGATCAGGGTGTTGGCCAGGCCGGTGGCGAACTGGCCCGTGTACTGGCTGACGATGCGCCAGTTGTAGTAGTCGATCAACCAATCCATGGGCTAGGGCCTGTCTACGCTAGAGAGACCTGGCGCGAGGCCCGAAGGCCCGGCGCGGCGGTCGGTTATCGGCGAATGGCGATCAGTGTTCTTTCTTCCAGTCGGTCGAATACCAGTACCTGACCTGCTCGGGCAGCGTGTTGTCGGCGGTCTTCAGGGTTTGCCAGTTGTCGAGCCAGAACTTCAGGCGGAAGGCGTTGGGGCCCACGGCGAAGGCCAGCGGCTCGCGCACCATGACGCCGTCCAGTACCCGCAGGTTGCCGAAGTCCACCAGGAACTGGTTGGCGGTGGACAAGGACATGATGCCGGCGTCCAGGCGACCGCTGGACAGCGCCTGGCCGACCGGCGCGCTGCCGCCCGAGAATTCCTTCAGGGTGGCCTTGGGCAGCATCTTCTTGCCGACTTCGGCGTAGGTGCTGGCGCCCAGCACGCCGACGGTCACGCCGGCCTTGTCGAGTTCGCTGTACGACTTGTAGGGCGAGTCCTTGGGCACCACGGCCACGGTGTCGGCGTAGAACATCGGCGCCGAGAACAGCACCTGCGCGGCGCGCTGCGGGGTGGGCGTCATGTCGGCGGCCACCATGTCGGCCTTGCCGGACAGCAGTGCCGGCAACAGGCCCTTCCATTCGTAGTCCTGCAGCACGAGCTTGACGCCCAGGTCGTCGGCCATGCGCTGGGCCACCTCCACCGCCAAACCGGTGCGCTTGCCGGTCTTGTCCATGAAGCTCATCAGCGGACCGGAGGTCTGCACCGCGACCCGAAACTCGCCGCGCTTGATGATGTCTCCCAACTCGTCCGCCTGTGCGGGCTGGGCCACCGCGGCCACGGCCAATGCGATGCCGGCGGCGCCGAGCCATTGTTTGATTTTCAGCATTTGCTTCCCCTTCAAGATGAATGGACGTGTGTCGTTCCGGGCAAACACCTGATGCCGGCGGCGCCCGGATAGGCCGGGCCGGCCCTGCTTGCTGCCTGTGCTGCGGGATGACTGTGCTGCGTGCTGCGTAACGTGTGCTGCGTACTGCGTATTGCGTAACGTGTGCTGCGTGCTGCTTTGCGCATGCCGCGTCGCGGCGGCTGCTACAGGATCTTTTCCAGGAAGGCGCGGGTGCGCGGCTCGGTCGGGTGGCAGAAGACGTCGTCGGGGGTGCCGGATTCGATGATGCGGCCGGCGTCCATGAACAGGGCACGATCGCCCACGTCCCGCGCAAAGCCCATTTCATGAGTCACGACCGCCATGGTCATGCCGTCGCGCGCCAGCGCGCGCATCAGCTCCAGGATGCCGCCGACGGTTTCGGGATCAAGCGCCGAGGTGGCCTCGTCGAACAGCATCAGCTTGGGGTCCATGGCCAGGGCGCGGGCGATGGCCACGCGCTGCTGCTGGCCGCCGGACAACTGGCTGGGGTAGCGCGCGCCGTAGTCGGCCATGCCGACGCGGTCCAGCAGCTCGCGGGCGTACCGTTCGGATTGCGCGCGGTCGCGGCCGCGCACCACGCGCTGCGGCAGCGCCACGTTGTCCAGCGCGGTGCGATGCTGGAACAGGTTGAAGTGCTGGAACACCATGCCCACATTGGTGCGCCAGCGATTGACGTCGGTGGCCGGGTCCGTCAGCGATACGCCGTCGACCTGGATGGTGCCGCTATCGATGCGCTCCAGCCCGTTCAAGGTGCGCAGAAAGGTGCTCTTGCCCGAGCCCGACGGCCCCACCACTACCAGCACTTCGCCACGGTTCAGTTGGCAGTCGATGCCCGCCAGCGCCAGGTGGTCCGGCTGGCCGTCGCGCTGGTAGGTCTTGGTGACCCCCTGGACTAGCAGCAAAGGTTCTGACACGAGCAAGGCCTTCAAAAAAGGTTTCGCATTTCGCGCTGGAGTTTCGTATAGTAAATTTATTTCCAGAATCGCCACTTAGGCATAACCCTTAAGCGAAGGCCCGCCTTCGCCGGCATCTCCAAGGAACCGGTATGGACACGCCCCAAGACATCCTGCGCGCACTCGGCCTCAACCCCGCGACCCTGACCGGCGGCACGCTGATCGCCCGCAGCCCGATCGACGGCGCCGAGCTGGCCCAGGTCCATGAACATACGGTGGCGCAGGCCCACGCGGCCATCACCCGCGCCCGCCAGGCCAGCCTGGCCTGGCGCGACGTGCCGGCGCCGCGCCGCGGCGAACTGCTGCGCCTGTTCGGCGAAGTGCTGCGCCAGCACAAGCGCGAACTGGGCCGCCTGGTCAGCCTGGAAGCCGGCAAGATCCTGGCCGAGGGCGAAGGCGAGGTCCAGGAAATGATCGACATCTGCGACTTCGCCGTGGGCCTGTCGCGCCAGTTGTACGGCCTGACCATCGCTTCCGAGCGCCCCGGCCACCGCATGATGGAAACCTGGCATCCGCTGGGCGTGGTGGGCGTCATCAGCGCCTTCAACTTCCCGGTGGCGGTGTGGTCCTGGAACGCGGCGCTGGCGCTGGTGTGCGGCAACGCCGTGGTCTGGAAGCCGTCGGAAAAAACGCCGCTGACCGCGCTGGCCTGCCAGGCGCTGTTCGCGCAGGCGGTGCAGCGTTTCGGCGATGCGCCGGCCGGCCTGTCGGAAGTGCTGATCGGCGGCCGCGACGTCGGCGAGGCGCTGGTGGATTCGCACGCCGTGGCGCTGGTGTCGGCGACCGGCTCGACCCGCATGGGCCGCCAGGTCGGCCCGCGCGTGGCGCAGCGCTTCGGCCGCGTGCTGCTGGAACTGGGCGGCAACAACGCCATCATCGTCGGCCCCACGGCCGACCTGGACATGGCCGCGCGCGGCATCGTGTTCGGCGCCATCGGCACGGCCGGCCAGCGCTGCACCACCACGCGCCGCCTGATCGTGCACGAAAGCGTGGCCGACGACCTGCTGCAGCGCCTGCACAAGGCCTACGCCAGCGCGCCCATCGGCAACCCGCTGGACGGCAAGAACCTGGTCGGCCCGCTGATCGACCGCGCCTCGTTCGACGCCATGCAGGCCGCGCTCAAGGCCGCCGGTGAACAGGGCGGCAAGGTCACGGGTGGCGAACGCGTGCTGGCCGACCAGTACCCGGACGCCTGGTACGTGCGCCCCGCCATCGCCGAAATGCCCGGCCAGACCGACGTGGTCTGCCACGAGACCTTCGCGCCGATCCTGTACGTGATGCGCTACAGCGACTTCAACCAGGCGCTGGCGCTGCAGAACGGCGTGCCGCAAGGCCTGTCGTCGGCCATCTTCACCAACGACCTGCGCGAAGCCGAGACCTTCCTGTCGGCCGCGGGTTCGGACTGCGGCATCGCCAACGTGAACATCGGCACGTCGGGCGCCGAGATCGGCGGCGCATTCGGCGGCGAAAAGGAAACCGGCGGCGGCCGCGAGTCGGGGTCGGACGCCTGGCGCAACTACATGCGCCGCGCCACCAACACCATCAACTACTCACGCAACCTGCCACTGGCCCAAGGCATCAAGTTCGGCGAATAAATCGCCGAGCAGTCCCCCAAGGCCCCGCGCATTGTCGACAATGCGCGGGGCTTTTACGTTTGCGCGCCTCGCTGTAGCGCGTCGATGTTGCACGCCCTACATACGATTAGCCTGGCTTACAAAATGTTGCCCGGGTCGATGCTACATTTCTTCGTCACAAATCCAACCGGCTTCCCATGTCCACGCCTCGACGCATCGCCCTTTCCCTGCGCACCCTGACCGCCGCCCTGGCGCTCGGCCTGGCCAGCACCGCCACTGCGGGCGTGTCATACCGACTGGACCGGCCGTCCGCCGCGCCTGGCGATACGGTCACCATCGAAGCCGTGTATTTCAACGAAGGCAATGCCCGCGCCACCTGGGAAGCGCCGCCCGAACTCGTGCTGCAATGGCGCGGCCAGGACGGCCAGATCGTGCGCAGCCTGGCCAAGCTGCAAGGCGGCAAGGCCAGCTACAGCGTGCCGGTCAACAATTTCGCGCGCATGGCCTGGAGCGCGGAAGTGCCCGCCAGCGCCCGCGGCCTGCAGGCCATTTCCATCGAGGGCCAGCCGGCCATGATGGCGCTGGACGCCACCGGCCGCGACAGCGGCACGCTGGCCAGCACGCCCGCTCCCGTCCCGGTGGTCGATCCGCGCACCGGCCAGCCGGTGCCGCCTGCCGTGGTCACCGCGGCCGGCGCATCGCCCGAAGGCGGCCCGGCGCCGGACACCGTGGCCGTCTCGTCCTACCAGCAATCGGCCTTCGATCATTTCCGCAGCGCGATCTCGGAATACAAGCCGGTGTACTTCGACATCGGCACCCGCGGCCAGACCACCGCGCGCTTCCAGATCAGCGCCAAGTACCGCCTGTTCAGCCCGTCCGGCAACCGGCCCGCGACCTGGGGCGAGAACTTCTACCTGGGCTATACCCAGACCTCGCTGTGGGACCTGCAGGGCGATTCCATGCCCTTCATCGACACCACCTTCAACCCCAGCCTGTTCTGGCTGTCGGACAACATGTGGCAGTCGGAAA
>JBEBOQ010000011.1:0-90346 GCA_040396375.1 Achromobacter xylosoxidans | reverse complement strand
CCAGCGGCGTGCAGGTGTCGCGGCTTTTCACGCGCAGGTTGGGGCGGTACCAGTTCTCCAGGTAGTCGCGCAGCGCGTAGTCGTTGGCCACGGTGTAGCCGGCCACGTAATCGTAGGCCTGGCCGCGCGTGACGTTGCGGGCGGTCTTGCCGATCACCACCGCCAGCTCGCACTCGTAATGCATGAAGGCGACGTCGGCCGGGCGCAACGTTTGCGCGCGGTGGCCGACGAAAGTATTGGCCGCCTTCAGGAAACCCAGCGGTTCCTCAGGCGCCTTGAACGCCAGTTCCTTGGCGTGGTCGGCGTAGTTGATGGCCAGGGTGAAGGTGGTGCGGGGTTCGATGGGCGGCAGCCAGGTGACGGCGTCTTCGGCCAGGCAGCGGCCATCCGCCAGGCGGACCTGGCCGGGGCCGGCTTCGGTGGCGGCATGGATGGCGCCCTCGTAGGCGATGCGTGCGTGTTTCATGGCGGGGTTCCGTGGGGGCGGGGCGCGTCAGGCGCCCGCGGCGAAGACGTTGCCCAGGGTGCCGACCTGGGCGATGCGGATGTCGTAGCGCTGCCCGGCGCGGGCTCGCGGCGCCTCAAATGGGGCGCCGGCCAGCAGGATGTCGCCGGCCTCGAAGCTCATGAATGCGGTCACGTCGGCGATCAGCCTGGCCACCGGCCGCACCAGGTCGGCGGTGCTGGCGCGTTGCACCAATTCCCCATCGATGCGTACTTCGATGTCCAGCGCATCCGGGTGCGGCACCGCCGCCGCCGGCGCGAGCTCGCGGCCAATGGGGCAGAAGCCGTCGCGGCATTGCTGCTTGAGCGCGGGGCGGAAATAGCTGGCGTGCGGCGCCGACAGATCGGCCACCACGCGGTAGCCGGCCACGTGGTCCAGGGCCTCGGCCTCGCTGACGCGGGTGGCGCGGCGGCCAAAGACAATGCCCAGGCATGCGCCGATCGTCACTTCCGGCACGTCGGCGGGCAGCAGGATCACAGCGCCGTCGGCGGCGTAGGTATTGGCCGGCTTGATGTACAGCACCGGGGCTTGCGGCGCGGCCTTGTAGGGCGGTGCGTTCACCGCATCGCCCAGCGCCGCGAGGGCCTGGCGGGTGTTCAGCGCCACGCCCACCACGGTGCGCGGAAAAGCGTCGGCGTGGGCGAGCGCCGCACGGTTGGCCAGATATTCCCGGTAGTTGTTGCGCTTGTAGTTCAGCACCGGGTCGGCCTCTTCGACCTGCAATGAAATGCCCAATGGCCGACGCGCCATCTCCGCCGCCAATGCCCGGTCCAGGGCCTGGAACACGCGTTCGCCCAGCGCCGCCTGCTGCTCGGCGCTGCGGCCATGGCCGATGCGCAGCAGCACGTGCACGAAGGCGTTGTCGGGGTGACCGTCCACGATCAGGTAGTCGTCCACCCGCAGCGCCCGCGTGCGCGCGCCGGCCAGCGGATACAGGCTGCCATCGCCGACGGCGGCGTCCTGCACCACGCGCATCAACGCGCGGGTGTCCAGGTCCAGGTTGGCGGAGTACTCAATCCAGATGTGTGGCATGACAGGCGCGGGGCAAGCCCTCTCCGGCTGAAATTGTTAGCATGTTAATTATCATAGTGAAAAAGCCCCGTGGCGGCAACGCATCCCCGCAGGGGTTTTCCGCCGTTGACAGCGGTAAGTCTCACGCATAAAGTTAACGAGTTAACTAAATGATCGAACCCCCAGCCCGAGCGACCCGCCTGGGCAGCCAGTCGGGCCCACCCGGCGGCCACCGGCCAGGAGACAAACGTGAGCATCAAGCACTGGATCAACGGCAAGCAGGTCGACAGCGCCGACCGCTTCATCACCTACGACCCGGCCACGGGCGAGGCCATCGACGAAGTCGCCGCGGGCGGCCAGCAGGAAGTCGACGCCGCCGTGGCCGCCGCCGCCGAGGCCTTTCCCAAATGGGCGGGCACGCCCGCCAAGGAACGCGCACGGCTGATGCGCCGGCTGGGCGAACTCATCGACCGCAACGTGCCGCAACTGGCCGAGCTGGAAACCCGCGACACCGGCCTGCCCATCTCGCAGACCCGCAAGCAGCTGATCCCGCGCGCATCCGAGAATTTCACTTTCTTCGCCGAAGTCTGCACCCGCATGAACGGTCACACCTATCCGGTGGACGACCAGATGCTGAACTACACGCTCTACCAGCCGGTCGGCGTGTGTGCGCTGGTCTCGCCCTGGAACGTGCCCTTCATGACGGCCACCTGGAAGACCGCGCCCTGCCTGGCGCTGGGTAACACCGCGGTGCTGAAAATGTCGGAGCTGTCGCCGCTGACCGCCGACCAGCTCGGCCTGTTGGCGCTTGAGGCCGGCATCCCGCCCGGCGTGCTGAACGTGGTGCAAGGCTACGGCGCCACCGCGGGCGACGCGCTGGTGCGCCATCCTGGCGTGCGCGCCATTTCGTTCACCGGCGGCACGGTCACGGGCAAGAAGATCCTGTCCAGCGCCGGCGGCATCAAGAAATTCTCGATGGAGCTGGGCGGTAAATCGCCCGTGCTGGTGTTCGACGACGCCGACGTGGAGCGCGCGCTGGACGCAGCGCTGTTCACCATCTTTTCGCTCAACGGCGAACGTTGCACGGCAGGGTCGCGCATCTTCGTGCAGGAGTCCATCTACGCCGACTTCGTGCGCCGCTTTGCCGAACGGGCCCAGCGCCTGGTGGTGGGCGACCCGACCGACGACGCCACCCACGTGGGCGCGATGATCACGCGCCAGCACTGGGAAAAGGTCACCGGCTACATCCGCCTGGCCGGCGAAGAGGGCGCGCGCATCCTGGCCGGCGGCGCCGACGCGCCGCAGGGCATGCCGGCGCACCTGGCGGGCGGCAACTTCGTGCGTCCCACCGTGCTGGCCGACGTCGACAACCGCATGCGCTGCGCCCAGGAAGAGATCTTCGGCCCCGTCGCCTGCCTGATTCCGTTCAAGGACGAGGCCCATGGCCTGGCGCTGGCCAACGACGTCAAGTATGGCCTGGCGTCCTATATCTGGACCAGCGACATCGGCCGTGCCCACCGCCTGGCCCGCGGCATCGAAGCCGGCATGGTGTTCATCAACAGCCAGAACGTGCGCGACCTGCGCCAGCCGTTCGGCGGCACCAAGGAATCGGGCACCGGTCGCGAGGGCGGTGAATACAGCTACGAGGTGTTCGCCGAAATCAAGAACGTCTGCGTTTCGATGGGCAACCACCACATCCCGAAGTGGGGCGTCTAAGCCCCCTCAGCCTCCGGAGACAACCCCATGGGCAAGCTCGCGCTGGCGGCCAAGGTAACGCATGTGCCGTCCATGTACTTATCCGAAATGCCCGGTCGGCATCACGGCTGCCGCGAGGCCGCCATCCAGGGGCACCGCGCCATCGGCCAGCGCTGCCGCGACCTGGACGTGGACACGCTGGTGGTGCTGGACGTGCACTGGCTGGTCAACGCCGGCTACCACGTCAATTGCAACGAGCGCTTCTCGGGCTGCTACACCAGCAACGAGTTGCCGCACTTCATCAAGGACATGGACTACGCCTACCGCGGCGATCCGGCCCTGGGGCGGCGTATTGCCGAATGTGCCACCGCGGCGGGCGTGGCGACCCGTTCGCACGAGATAGCCAGCCTTGAGCTGGAATACGGCACGCTGGTGCCAATGCGCTACATGAATGGCGACGACCGCTTCAAGGTCGTGTCGGTGGCCGCCTGGTGCGCCTGGCATGCGCTGGACGACAGCCGCCGCTTCGGCGCGGCGTTGCGCCAGGCGATCGAGCAGAGCGACAGCCGCGTGGCGGTGCTGGCCAGCGGGTCGCTGTCGCATCGCTTCAACGACAACAACAGCCCCGAAGCCGCGATGCACCAGATCAGCCGTGAATTCTTCCGCCAGGTCGACCTGCGGGTGGTGGACTTGTGGCGCCAGGGTGACTGGAAGCATTTTTGCGCCATGCTGCCCGAATACGCCGAGCTGTGCGTGGGCGAGGGCGGCATGCACGACACGGCCATGCTGCTGGGGCTGCTGGGCTGGGACGCCTACGACCAGCCGGCCGAGATCGTGACGGACTACTTCACCAGTTCGGGGACGGGCCAGATCAACGCGATCTTCCCCGTGCCGGACTGATTATTCCGCCGCCGGTTCGCGCTTGATCAGGTCGACCATCGCGTCGACATCGGCGTACAGGCGGTCCAGCAATTCCTTGCCGATGCGGGCTTCGATTTCCTGGTACTTGGCATCCACCTGCGGCCGCATGCGATCGATCAGCTTATTGCTCTTGGGCGTCAGCGAAATCTCCTGGCGCCGCTGGTCGGCGCTGGAGCGCACGCGCTTGATCAGGCCTTGCTCTTCCATGCCAGCCAGCATGCGGGTCAGGCTGGGGCTCAGGATCTGGCAACTGCGGGCGATTTGATTGGGCTCCATCGCGCCCACCTCGCTCAGGGTGCGCAACACCCGCCATTGCTGTTCGGTCACGCCGGCGGCGTGCAGGATCGGCCGGAAGTGCGCCATCAGGGTTTCGCGGGCGTAAAGCAGCAGGTGGGGCAGGTTGCGGTGGTGGAAGCTAGGACTCATGGTGGCCAGGTTAGCAAGAAGCCGTTCTTGTTGTTGATCGATCAGTGCCGATCGTTTCTCAGGGGTATCAACGCCCAGGCCCGCATCGGATGCGGGCCTGGACGGGAATAGAGCGGGAAAAAAAGGTCAGGAAGCCGGGTTTTGCTGCGCCAGTTCGTGCAGGTCGTCCGGCAGGGTCAGGTCGGGCGCGCCTTGCTGCAGTTCGCGCAGCGCGGTCACGGCCTCGTCGGTCTGGTCGTCTTGCATCAGGGCGCGGATGTGCGCCACGCGGGCTTCGATATCTTGTTCGCTGAAGGCGACGACGTCGGCCGTGGCGGCCTCGGCCGGTTGCTCGGCGGCGGCGGTTTGCGGTGTGGCGTCGGCGGCCTGCGGCGCGGCCGCGGCCACCGGGGCGCTGGCCGGTGCGACAGCGGGTACGGCGACAGGCGCTTGCGCGGCGCGTTGCACCGGCGCGGCCACGGCTTGTGGTGCGGGCGTTTCGGCCGCCATCACCGGCCGCGGGGCAGGCGCGCGTTCCGCGGTAGTGCCCACTTCATGGGGGACGGCCAGTTGGCCGTTCAGGTCGGCCATCTCGGCGCTTTCGCGCATGTCGGTCCAGGCGAAGACGCCGGCTACGATCGCCAGGCAGGCGGCCGCAGCCCAGCCCGGATGCCAACTGTGGCCGGGATGCCAGGTGCGGCGCACGGCCGCTTCCAATTCGGGGCTGCCGCCGGCCCTGGGCTTGCGATACAGGGCGCGCAAATCCAGTTCGTCGTCTTCGTCGAAGGGGGGGCGATAGGTGATGCTCATGCGCGTACTCCTCGCGCTTACGCCTGGTGGCAGGGCGTATTCGCGTTTGACCTCTACTTGTGCCGCGCCGGTGGTCCGGCGATCTCGTCCAGGCTCGGGTCGTGTTCCGGTTTAGATGTTGATTATGCGCGATTTGAAGAAATCTGCCAGTGAATTTCTTGTATTTGCAGGCTGTAACTTCATGATGTCCCCTATTGTGCAAGCAAACTGAAAGGTGTGTGCACCGGCGCGGGGCAAAACGTGTCGCAAACACCGCGCGGGCGCGGGCCGACGATGTGGGCTTGCCGGTACACTTTCGCCCATGGCCAAATCCCGAACCGTCTATGTGTGCGCCGACTGCGGCGGCACCACCCCCAAGTGGCAAGGCAAGTGTCCGCACTGCAATGCCTGGAACACCCTTGAAGAAACCGTGGAATCGTCGGCGCCCGCCGCCGCCGCGCACCGCTATGCGCCGCTGGCGTCCAGCAGCCCGGTGCGCAGCCTGTCCGAGATCGAGGCCCGCGAGACTCCCCGCCAGCCCACCGGGCTGGAAGAATTCGACCGTGTGCTGGGCGGCGGCCTGGTGGCCGGCGCCGTGGTGCTGATCGGCGGCGACCCCGGCATCGGCAAGTCCACCCTGCTGCTGCAGGCGCTGGCCTCGCTGTCGGAAACCAGCAACGTGTTGTATGTAACCGGCGAAGAATCGGCCGAGCAGGTGGCGCTGCGTGCGCGCCGGCTGGGCCTGCAGACCGGCAGCATCAACCTCCTGGCGGAAATCCGCCTGGAAGCCATCCAGGCCGCGGTGTCCGAACAGAAGCCCACCGTTGCGGTGATCGACTCGATCCAGACCCTGTACAGCGGCGAACTGACCGCCGCGCCCGGGTCCGTGTCGCAGGTGCGTGAATGCGCCGCGCAATTGACGCGGCTGGCCAAGCAGACCGGCATCGCCATCGTCATGATCGGCCACGTCACCAAAGACGGCGCGCTGGCCGGCCCGCGCGTGCTCGAGCACATCGTCGACACGGTGCTGTACTTCGAAGGCGACACGCATTCGTCGTTCCGCCTGGTGCGTGCCTTCAAGAACCGTTTCGGCGCCGTCAACGAACTGGGCGTCTTCGCCATGACCGACCGCGGGCTGCGCGGCGTGGCCAACCCGTCGGCCCTGTTCCTGTCACAGCACGAACAGCAGGTGGCAGGCTCGTGCGTGATGGCCACGCAAGAGGGCACGCGCCCGCTGCTGGTCGAGATCCAGGCGCTGGTGGACAGCTCCCACGCGCCCAACCCGCGCCGCCTGACCGTCGGCCTGGAAGGCAACCGCCTGGCGATGCTGCTGGCGGTGCTGCACCGGCACGCGGGGGTGTCCACCTTCGACCAGGACGTGTTCGTCAACGCCGTGGGCGGCGTGCGCATCACCGAGCCGGCGGCCGACCTGCCGGTGCTGCTGGCCATCATGTCCTCCCTGCGCGACCGGCCGTTGCCGCGTGGCCTGATCGCCTTCGGCGAAGTCGGCCTGGCAGGCGAGATTCGGCCCGCGCCGCGCGGCCAGGAACGCCTGCGCGAAGCCGCCAAGCTGGGTTTTTCGATCGCCCTCATCCCTAAGGCCAACGCGCCGCGCCAGCCCATCGAAGGGCTGGAGATCTGGGCGGTGGACCGGCTGGATGCCGCGCTGGATAAATTGCGCTGACGGGAGCGAAACGTGAGTGTGTGGCTTATCGCCCTGTGTCTGGGCGCGGGGTGTCTTATCGGTTTCATGGGCGGCGTGCTCGGCATCGGCGGCGGCATGATCGCCATTCCGGCGCTGGTGCTGCTGATGAACATGTCGCAGCAACTGGCGCAGGGCACGGCGCTCATCATGGTGCTGCCCACCATCATGATGGCGGTGCGCAAGTACAACCAGCAGACCCGCATCGACCGCCGCGTGGCGCTGGCGGGCGCGGGCGGCGCGGTGGTGTTCACCTGGGTCGGCGCGCGGCTGGCGCTGGGCATCGATTCGGGCGTGTTGCGCCTGAGCTTCGCCGTGTTCCTGTTCTTCATCGCGCTGTTCTACGCCTGGCAGACCTGGCGCGCCGGCCGCGCCCGGCGCGCGCCCAGGGCCGGCGGCAACGCCCCGGTGTTCACGCCGCGCCGCGCCGCCGCGCTGGGCGTGCTGTGCGGCACGCTGGGCGGCTTCTTCGGCGTCGGTGGCGCGGTGTTGGCGGTGCCCATCATCACCACGGTGTTCCGGCTGCCGCAGACCACCGCGCAGGCGCTGGCGCTGTGCATGGTGATCCCGGGTTCCGCGGTGGCGCTGGTGACGTACTCATGGGCCGGCCAGGCCGACTGGCTGGTGGGCCTGCCGCTGGCGGCGGGCAGCCTGCTGTTCGTGCCGGTCGGCGTGCGGCTGGCCTATCGTCTGCCTGAACGCAAGCTGAGAGCCAGCTTCGCGGCGATGCTGTTCGCCACCGTGGCGCTGCTGGTATTTGAAAGCTGAGCGCCGCTCGCCGGGAGTCGATTGTCACGATCCCATGACGAAGCGTTAACGTCGGAAAGGGCGCGAAAATTTCCCGCGGCGCGCTGAACCTTCGGCGGGGTGCCGGTTCCAACGGAGTACGGGTCATGCGGCGATGTTGCCGCCCCGTGTCGGAAAGGCCAGGGGCCAGCCCCGGGCCTTCACCATTAGGAGTTCATGTAATGACGACCCACTCCCGTATCGCTGCGTTCCTGTCCACTTCGGCCTTGTGCCTCGGCCTTGCCGCCGCGCCTTCGGCGTTCGCGGCGGGCGCCGATGCCACGACCAAGTCGGGCGAAACCAAGACCCAGGCGCAGCACAAGCATCACAAGTCCGACAAAACGTCCGCCAAGCAGGGCACCGAGAAATCGGGCGCCGCCAAGATGGACAAATCGGGCACCGCCACGGCGCCCGCGAAGTAAGGCAGTCACGCAGCATCGGACCGCGAGGTCCGGCAGTTCCTTTGCACGACGGACGGGTTTTCGGGCCTGGAAGTCGAAAGCCTCTCGGTATGGGCGCCGGGAGGCTTTTTCGTTTGTATTGCCTGCGTTTGTGTTGCCCGTATTCGAGCCACTTGCGTGGGCGCCGACGGCGCTGGCCGCGCCGCCGTTCCCGCCCGCGTCGTCAGTCCACCGGCGTGATCACGCGGCCGGTGTCGAAATACGCCGCCAGGTTTTCCAGCATCAGGTCTTCCATCGCCTGGCGCGTCTCCAGCGTGGCGCTGCCGATGTGCGGCAGCAGCACCGCCTGGTCGCTCTTGATCAGCGCCTCGGGCACCTTGGGTTCATGCTCGAACACGTCGAGCGCGGCGCAGCCGAGCTTGCCGGCCTCGAGCGCGGCCACCAGCGCGGCCTCGTCGATGACCGGACCGCGCGCGATGTTGACGATGATGCCGCGCGGGCCAAGCGCTTCCAGCACCTCGCGATTGACCAGGTGGCGCGTGGCGGGACCGCCCACGGTGGCCACGACCAGGAAATCGGCCCAGGCCGCCAGGTCGGTCAGCGAGGCCTCGTAGCCGTAGTCGACGTCGTCGCGCTTCCTGCGATTGTGATAGCGCACCTGCATGTCGAAGCCGAGGCCGCGGCGGGCGATGGCTTCGCCGATGCGGCCCAGGCCGACGATGCCGAGCTTCTTGCCGCTGACGCGCTGGCCCAGCGGAATGCTGCCGTGCACCTGGCCCCACTGGCCGGCGCGCACGAAGCGTTCGCCCTGGCCCATGCGGCGCGCACCGGCGATCAACAGGCCCCAGGCCAGGTCCGCCACGCAGTCCGTCAGCACGTCCGGCGTGTTGCTGACCTGCACGCCGCGCTTGTGGGCGGCCGGCACGTCGATGGTCTCGTAGCCCACGCCCCAGCTGCAGATGGCCTTCAGGTCGGGCAGGGCGTTGATGAGTTCGGCGTTGGCGCCGAAGTTGGCCGATGTGACGACGGCGGTGACGCCCTTGCCGAGTTCGGCCAGGGCCGTCTTGCGATCCGGCTGCTTCCACAGCTCGATGACGTCGTAGCGCTCGGCGAGGCGCTGGTTGGCGGAGGGCGAGCCGGCCAGCGAGCCGACCTGGATGATGCGATGCTTGGTGGTCATGTTGTCGTACAGGTGGGTGGCGAAACCTTCATGCTACTTGATCCGGCCTTGAATCCGGCTGAGAGGGGGCGGGCGGCGCGGCAGGCCGCCGGCCGCGCCGCCCGGCGGCCTTATTCCAGCTGGATGTTGGCCTTCTGGATCACGTCCTTCCAGCGCTTGACCTCGGCCTGCTGGAACGCGCTGAACTGCTGCGGCGTGTTGGCCACCACTTCGAAGCCCAGCCCCTGCAGCGTCTTTTCGGTCTGCGGGTCGCGCAGGGCGGCCTGCAGGGCCTTGGTCAGCTGTTGCACCACGTCCGGCGGGGTGCCCTTGGGCACCGCGAAGCCCTGCCACGAATACACCACCATGTCCTTGATGCCGGCCTCGGCCAGCGTCGGCACGTCCGGCAGATCGGCCGCGCGCGCATCGCCGGTGATGGCCAGCGCCTTGAGCTTGCCGGCCTTGATGTGGGTCTGCACCGCGCCCAGGTTCTGGAACGACACGTTGACCTGGCCGCCGATCAGGTCGGCGATGGCGGCGCCGCCGCCGCGGTACGGCACGTCCACGCCCGAGGTCTGCGTGCGCTGGCGGAACATCACCGCCGACAGGTGGTCGGACGAACCCGTGCCGGACGAAGCGTACGACACTTTGCCCGGATTCTTGTTCGCATAGTCCACCAGCTCGGCCACCGTGCTGGCCGGGAACGACGGCGAGGCCACCAGCACGTTGGGGTTGCGCACGGCCTGCGTCAGGTATTCGAAGTCCTTGCTGGGGTTGTACGAAAGATTCTTGTACAGCGCCTCGTTGATGGCGAAGGTGCCGATCGAGCCGACCATCATGGTGTAGCCGTCGGGCGTGGCGCGGGCCAGCGCCTGCGCGCCGATGGCGCTGTTGGCGCCCGGCTTGTTCTCGACCACGAAGGTCTGGCCGAGCGCCTTCGTCAGCCCGGGCGTGACGCTGCGCGCGGTGATGTCGGACGAGCCGCCCGGCACGAACGGCACGATCATCGTGACGGGCTTGGTGGGATAGCCGGCGGCGTGGACCGCCGGCCCGGCAAGCAGGGCGGCGGCGGACAGCGCGACCGCGCATATCGATCTGTTCATGGTGTCTCCTGGTTCGCGTGATGATGAAGAACCCGGCGCCCACGCGTGGCGGCCGGGTCCGGACCGGCGCCGGTCAGTCGACCTTGGCGCCCGATTGCTTCACGACCGCGGCCCACTTGACGGTTTCCCGCGCCATGAACTGGGTGAACTGTGCCGGCGTGTTGCCCGACGGCGTGGCGCCCTGGGCCTGCAGCTGGGCGCGTACCGGCGCCTGCTGCAGCGCCGCGGCGACATCGCGCTGGATCTTGTCGACGATCTCGCGCGGCGTGCCGGCGGGGGCCAGCAGGCCGAACCAGCTGGAGGCCTCGTAGCCCGTCACGCCCGCCTCGGCCAACGTCGGCACGTCCGGCAGCGCCGGCGAGCGCGTGGCGGTGGTGACCGCCAGCGGCCGCAGCTTGCCGCCCTTGATGAAGCCCATCGACGACGGCAGGTTGTCGAAGATCAGATCGGCCGAACCCGACATCACATCGGTCAACGCCGGGCTGCTGCCCTTGTACGGCACGTGCGTCATGCGCGTGCCCGTCATGGTCTGGAACAGCTCGCCGGACAAGTGGGTGGACGTGCCGTTGCCGGTGGACGCCATGTTGACGCTGCCGGGGTTGGCCTTCAGATACTTGATCAGGTCGGCCACGCTGCGGATGCCGTGCTTGTCGGCGAAGCCGGGGTTCAGTTCCAGCACATTGGGCACGGGAATCACCAGCGTGATCGGCACGAAGTCCTTGACCGGGTCGTAGGGCAGCTTGGCGTAGACGGACTGGTTGATCGCGTGCGTGCTGACGGTACCCATCAGCAGCGTGTAGCCGTCCGGGGTGGCGCGGGCCGCCTCGCCGGAGCCCACATTGCCGCCGGCGCCTGCCTTGTTGTCCACCACGACCGCGCGGCCCCAGGCCTTGCCCAGTTCGGCCGCCACCACGCGCGCGGCGATGTCGGCGGTGCCCCCGGCCGGGAAGGGCACGATGATCCGCACGTCGCGTTCGGGGTAGTCCGCGAGCGCGGACGCGGCGGGCAACAGGAAGGCCGCGGCGGCCAGACAGGCGGCAAGGGCCAGGCGGCCTCGCACAGGGGCTGCATGCATGGAATTCGTCTCCTCGGTGTGCGCGTGGCCGCGCATCGTTTGTGGGGTGTTCCGCCCGGGGGTGAACCCGGACTTGAATGCTGCCGGCGTCTACCGCGCCTTGCCGTCGTGATGTCGATGACTTGTAAAACGAATATAGGTATTGAGAATTTACTTGTCAACCAAGTATACTTTTTTAACGCCACTTATTTGACAACTAGATCCTGGCAACGGGATCCGCCAGGAGCCTTCCCGCCATGAAAACGTCCCCGGTCACCGTCCAGGATCTGCAGCGCTCCGTCATCGCCGTGCCGCCCCTGGCACGCCATGCCGACCTGTCCTTGAACGAGGGCGCCAACCAGGCCCTGCTGCGGCACCTGGAAGCCGGCGGCGTGCGCAACGTGATGTACGGCGGCAACGCCAACTTCTACAACGTGGGCGTGGGCGAGTACGCGCGCATCGTGGACATGCTGGCCGCCCTGGCGGGCCCTGACACCTGGATCCTGCCTTCGGTCGGGCCGGACTTCGGCAAGATGATGGATCAGGCGGCGATCCTGCGCAGCCGCGCTTTCCCCACCGCCATGCTGTTGCCGATGTCGTTTCCCTACACCGACGCGGGCTTGGCCGACGGCGTGCGTCGTTTCACGGACGCGCTGGGCAAGCCAGCGGTGGTCTATATCAAGTCGGCCGATTACCTGGCGCCGGCCACCGCCGCGCGGCTGATCGAGGAAGGGCGCATCGTGGCCTTCAAGTACGCGGTGGTGCGCGAGGACCCCACGCGCGACGCCTACCTGACCGCGCTGCTGCAGGCGGTGGACGCGCACCGCGTCGTCAGCGGCATCGGCGAGCGTCCGGCCATCGTCCACTACCGCGACTTCGGTTTGAAGAGTTTCACGTCCGGCTCCGTCTGCGTCGCGCCGCGCGGCTCGATGCGCCTCTTGCATCTGTTGCAGCAAGGCCGCTACGACGACGCCGAGGCGGTGCGCCAACATTACCTGGGCCTGGAAGACTGCCGCGATGGCATCAGCCCGATTCGCGTGTTGCATGACGCGGTAACCCTGTCCGGCGTGGCCGACATGGGTCCGATGCTGCCGCTCCTGACCGGCATTTCCAGCGCCGAGCGCGAGCGCGTGGCGCCGGTGGCGCAGACCTTGGCGGCCTGGGATCGCGAAGCGGCCAACGACACCGCCCAGGCCAAAAAAGCCGCTGTGGCGTAGGCCGCGGGTTGGCGGCGTCCTCGGCATTGGCGGTACGATGAGCGCTGTTGTCATTGCGCCCAGTTCCTCAGGAGATTTCGTGGCTCGACCCAAAGCATCGCCCCCGTCCGCGCCGCAGGCGTCAGCCGAGCCGGACGCCATTGGCGCGCTGGTGCTCGAGCGCGGTCACCGGGTCCGCCTGGCCGATCAGCTCTACGGCCAGATCTTCGAGCAGATCGTCTCCGGCAAGCTCAATGTCGGCGACAAGCTGCCTTCCGAAAACGAAATCTCCGATCGCTTCGGCGTCTCGCGGCCGGTGGTGCGCGAAGCGCTGCTGCGCCTGCGCGCCGACGGCCTGATCACCGCGCACCAGGGCCTGGGCACGTTCGTCAGCCACCAGCCGGCGCCGCGCCTGACCGCCTTCAGCGACGTACAGAACGTGGGCGCCTACCTGCGCGCACAAGAGCTGCGCGTGGCCCTGGAAGGCGATGCAGCCCGATTGGCCGCGCTGCGCCGCACCGACGAGCAACTGCAAAAAATCGAAGCCGCCCACGCCGCGTTCGCCGACAGCCTGGCTCGCGGCGAGGTCTCGGCCGAAATGGACCTGGCGTTCCATGCCAGCATCACCGAGGCCACCGGCAACGATTTCTACCTGGGCGTGCTGGAAAGCATCCATGAATCCATCAATGGCTTCATGCGACTGACGCTCAACCTGACCCGCACCGGTTCGCGCCAGCGCGCCCAGCGCGTCCTGGACGAGCACGCCACCATTCTTGACGCGATCCGTGCACAGGACGGCGAGCGCGCCCGGGTCGCCATGCAATTCCATCTGGGCCAGGCCCGCCACCGGTTGGTCGACCGCGAACGCGATTGACCCCGCCCGTACCGGCCTGGCACTTCATACCAACAACAGGAGACAGCGCGTGCAAGGCAATGGTTTGGCAGGAACGGCGGCATCGGCGGGGCAGGTGCGCGAGCAGATTCTGGTGGTGTTGCAAGCGTGGGGCATGGCGCCCGACCTGGCAGCCGTTACTGCGGGCCTGATGGCCGAGACGGATCTGCTGGGCATCGATTCGCACGGCATTTCGATGCTGCCCTCGTACGAAGAAAAATGGCGCGCCGGTTCGCTCAAGCTGGATGCGCGGCCCCGTGTGGTTCGCGACGGCGGCGCCAGCGCGCTGCTGGACGGCATGGGCGGGCTGGGCTATCCGGTGTCGGCGCAGGCCATGAACCTGGCCGTGGACAAGGCGCTGGAACACGGCGTGGGTGCGGTGTCGGTGTGCAACTCCCACCACTTTGGCGCGGCGGGCGTGTATGCGCGCATCGCGGTCGAGCGCGGCGTGGTCGGGTTGGTGACCAGCAGCGCCAACGGCGTCATCATGGTGCCCACGCGCGGCGCCATGCCCATGCTGGGCACCAATCCCATTGCCTTCGGTGCGCCGGCCGCCAGCAACGAGCCCTTTGTGCTGGACATGGCCACCACCACCGTGGCGGCCAACAAGGTCAAGGTCTACGACTTCCTGGACAAGCCGCTGCCGTCGGGCTGGGCAGTCGATGGGCAGGGGGCGCCGGTCACCGCGGCTGACAGCGCCATGCAGTTCATCTTCAAGCGCCCCGAAGGTGGCCTGACGCCGCTGGGCGGCACGGCGGCCATGAGCAGCCACAAGGGCTACGGCTTGGCCATGATGGCGCAGATCCTGGGCGGCACCCTCAGCGGCAGTGCCCTGGCCGCGCGCCGCAACGTCACACGGCGGCCGGGCGAGCCCGACGACGTTGGCCATTTCTTCCTGGCGCTCAACCCGGACGCGTTCCGCGCGGCCGGTTCGTTCGAGTCCGACATGGACGACCTGATCGACACCTTGCACGACACGCCGCCCGCGCGGCTCGACGAGCCTGTCCTGGTGGCGGGCGAGCCCGAGACCGCCGAACGCGAGCGCCGCCGGGTGCAGGGCATTCCCATTCCCGCCGCGCTGGCGACACGCCTGCGCGAGATCTGCCAGCGCGCCGGCGCGCCCTATCTGCTGGACTGAGCGCTGCCGCATTGAGCGCGCCTGGCGCGCGCCGCTTTTCCCTTTCGCGTCGGGCGCCTGGCGGCCGGCGCGGAAACACTCACCGACCCGGTCACCGGGCGGCATTAGAAAAAAACGACAAGGAGACAAACCATGCAAGAGAAAACATCGCCGGGACGCCGCCGGCTGGGACTGGCCGCACTCGCGGCGGGGGCCGTCGTCGCGCTGTGTCCGGGCCCGCTGCTGGCGCAGTCCGGCGACTGGCCGACGCGGCCGATCAAGCTGATCGTGCCGTTCCCGGCCGGGGGCAGCACCGATGCGGTCGGGCGCCTGTTGGCCGCCGAGCTGTCCAAAGAGCTGGGGCAGAGCGTCATCGTCGAAAACAAGGGCGGGGCCAACGGCAATATCGGCTCCGACGTCGTTGCCAAGGCCGAGCCCGATGGCTACACGCTGCTCTTGTCCGGCGTGGGGTCCAACGCCATCAGCTATGCGCTTTACCAGACCATGCCGTACCGCAATAGCGATTTCGCGCACATCTCGCTGCTGGCCACAGGACCTAACGTCCTGGTCGCCAACATGGAGTTCCCGGCCACCACCTTCGCCGACTTCATCAAGCTGGCGCGCGACAATCCGGGCAAGTACACCCACGCCAGCTCCGGCAGCGGCTCGTCGGGCCACCTGGCCATGGAAATGCTCAAGCAGGCGGCCAAGATCGACCTGGTGCACGTGCCCTATAAAGGCGGCGCTGCGGCCATCACCGACATGATCGGCGGCCGGGTCTCGGTGATGTTCCTGAACCAGGATTCGTTGCTGCCGCAGGTCAAGGCAGGCAAGCTGCGGGCCCTGGCGGTGGCCAGCGCGCAGCGCAACCCGGCCTACCCCGATACGCCCACGGTGGCGGAATCGGGTTACCCGGGTTTTGCGGCCGAATCCTGGTTCGGCTTGTCGGCGCCTGCCAAGACGCCGCCGGCCGTCGTCCAGCGCCTGAACCAGGCCACGGTCAAGGCAATGGCTTCGCCGGATATCCGGCAAAAGCTGGAAAGCGTAGGCTTCGTGGTGGTGGGCGACGACCCCAAGGCGTTCTCGGCCTTCGTCCAATCCGAAATCACCAAATGGGGCGCGGCGGCCAAGGCCTCCGGCGCCCGCATGGACTAGCGTTCTGTATCAACTCCCCCCGCGCGCCGGGCGGCGCCGGGGGTTCAATACGATGGGAAACACGCAGCGATGACTTCACCCTTGCCCAACCGCTTTCGCCAACGCATCCTGGCGCGCGAACGCCTGATCGGTTTCTGGATGTGCATGTCCAGCCACGTCACCGCCGAACTGGCGGGCCTGGCCGACTTCGACTGGCTGCTGCTGGACGGCGAGCATTCACCCAATACCGTGCCGATGTTCCTGCAGCAGTTGCAGGCCCTGCAGGGCAGCGCCAGCGCCGCCATCGGCCGACCCACCTGGAACGACCCGGTCGAAATCAAGCGCCTGCTGGACATCGGCTTCTACAACCTGCTGATCCCCTTCATCGAATCCGAGGACGACGCGCGCCGCGCGGTGGCCGCGACCCGCTATCCGCCGCAGGGCATCCGCGGCGTGGCCGGCATGCAGCGCAGCAACCGCTACGGCACCGTGCCGGATTACCTCAAGACCATCAACGACAACATCTGCGTGCTGCTGCAGATCGAGAGCCGTCCGGGCATCGAGGCGGTCGACGAAATCGCCGCGGTCGAGGGCGTGGACGGCGTCTTCATCGGCCCGTCGGACCTGGCCGCGGCCCTGGGCCACCTGGGCAATCCGGGCCACCCGGAAGTGCAGGAAGCGATTCGCCACCTGTACCAGCGCGTCACCGCGCAGGGCAAGGCGGTGGGCATCCTGGCGCCGGTGCAGGCCGATGCGCGCCGCTACCTGGACATGGGCATGCACTTCGTCGCGGTCGGCACCGACCTGGGCGTGTTCAAACAGGCCACCTTCGCGTTGCGCGAGGCCTTTCCCACCTGATCCTGCCTGAGCGCGCGGCCGTCGCGTTCGCCACGGCCGCGCCTTGCCTTATTGTTCCAGCGCCAGCAGGTCGGCGACCGTCTGGCGGCGGCGGATCAGGCGCGCCTCGTTGCGGTCCAGCAGCACTTCGGCCGCCAGCGGCCGGGTGTTGTAGTTCGAGGACATCGACGCGCCGTAGGCGCCGGCGTTGTGGAACACCAGGAAATCACCGATGCGCGGCCGCGGCAGCGACTGGTCCGACACCACGCCGCCGGCATCCTGCGTGAACACGTCGCCCGATTCGCACAGCGGGCCGGCCACGGCGATGCGGGTCTCGGCCGTGGGCGGCGTGGCGCCGTCCGGCGCGTGCACCGAGATGCGGTGGTAGCTGCCGTACATGGCCGGGCGCATCAGGTCGTTGAAGCCGGCGTCCACCAGCGCGAAGTCGCGCTCGGGGCGGCGGTTGATCGCATGCACTTCGGCCACCAGCACGCCCGCTTCGGCCACCAGGAAGCGGCCGGGTTCGATCTCCAGCCGGACCGCATGGCCCAGGCGCTGTTCGATGCGCTTGCGAGCGGCATCCCATTGGTCGAAATAGTGGTCGCAGTCGATGCGGGGTTCGCCGTCGCGGTAGGGAATCGACAGGCCGCCACCGGCCGAGATGGCTTCGATGTCGTGGTCCAGCGAGGCGACCACGTCCACCATCGCATCGCACACGCTGGACAGGTGGCCGTAGTCCACGCCCGAGCCAATGTGCATGTGGATGCCGACCAGCTTCAGGCCGTGGCGGCGCACGATGGCCACGGCTTGCGCCACGTCGTCGATCCAGATGCCGTGCTTGCTTTGCGGGCCGCCGGTGTTGGTCTTGTTGCTGTGGCCGTGGCCAAAGCCCGGATTGATGCGCAGCCAGACGCGGTGTCCCGGCGCCGCCTGGCCCACGCGCTCAAGCATGTCGAGCGAACCGGCGTTGACGGTGATGTCGTGCTTGATGACGGTGGCCAGGGTGGCATGGTCGATCAGGTCGGCCGTGAACACCACGCCGGCGGGTTCGCCCTCGGGCTGGAAGCCCGCGGCCAGGCTGCGTTCGATCTCGCCCAGCGACACCGCGTCCACCATCACGCCTTCGGCGCGCATCAAGCGCAGGATGTGCAGGTTGGAGCAGGCCTTCTGGGCGTAGCGGATGACGTCGAAGCGGCGCAGCTGGGCGATGCGCTCGCGGATGACGGCGGCGTCGTAGACCCACAGCGGGGTGCTGTGCTGGGCGGCGAGTTGGGTGAGTTGGCGCGGATCGAAAGCCATCGCGAGGCAGACCTTGTCAGTAGGGAGAATCAGGCGGGCATGATGCCTGAGCCAGGTCATCCAGTAAAATGCTTAAATATTCAAGATCGATTCATTCCTGATATGGATTCGCCATGCTCACGCACCGGCACATCGAAGTCTTCCGCGCCCTGATGATCGCCGGCAGCGTCACCAAGGCCGCCGACCTGCTGTTCACCTCGCAGCCCACGGTCAGCCGCGAGCTGGCGCGCATGGAGCAAAGCATCGGTTTTGCCTTGTTCGAGCGCATTCGTGGCCGCTTGCGGCCCACCATGCCGGCGCTGGCGCTGTACGACGAGGTCCGCCAGTCCTACACCGGCCTGGAGCGTGTGGCGTCCGCCGCGGCACGCCTGCGCTCGTTTCAGGACGGACAATTGGCCGTCATCGCCTTGCCGGCGTTTTCGCATTCCTTGCTGCCGGGCGCTTTCCGCCGCTTTCGCGACACGCACCCGGGCGTGAGCCTGTCGCTCGAGGCACAGGAATCGCCTTTCCTGGAGGAATGGCTGACCGCCCAGCGCTACGACCTCGGGCTGACGGAACACGAGCTGGAACCGGCCGGCACGCGGCTGGAGCTGCTGATCGAGGTGGATGAGGTCTGCGTGCTGCCTGACGGCCATCGGCTGCTGGCGCGGCCGGCGCTGGACCTGGCCGATTTCGCCGGCGAGCCGTTCATCAGCCTGTCGTCCAGCGACCCCTACCGGATCCAGATCGACGAGGCCTTCGCCGCGCAGGGAGTATTACGGCGCGCCATCATCGAAACGCCCACGGCGGTATCGGTGTGCACCTTCGTGCGCCAGGGGCTGGGCCTGGCCATCGTCAATCCGCTGACTGCGCTGGATTTCATCGGCCGCGGCCTGCACATTCGGCCGCTGGCGCGGTCATTTCCGTTCCGGGTCAACCTGGTGTTTCCGGAGCATCGCCCCAAGAACCCGCTGGTGGATGTGTTTACCGCCTCATTGCGCGACGAGGCCGCGCAGATTCGTACCCGGCTGGCGGAGCGGCAGCACTGAAAAGGGCGCAGCTAGACAGGAAGCTCGACCAAGCATCGAACAGGCAACAAAAAAGGATGCCCGAGGGCATCCTTCTTCATTTGCCGTATTCATGACGCCCCGTGTAGCAGGGCGGCAGAATCTTAGGCCAGCGCCTTGATGGCGGCAGCCAGGCGGCTCTTGTGGCGAGCGGCCTTGTTCTTGTGGATGATGTTCTTGTCGGCCACGCGATCGATCACGCTGCTGGCCTTTTGGAACACTTCGCCAGCCGCAGCCTTGTCGCCAGCGGCGATGGATTGGCGAACGCGCTTGATGGCGGTGCGCAGCATCGAGCGCAGGCTGGAATTGTGCTTGTTGCGCTCAACGGATTGGCGAGCGCGCTTGCGGGCTTGGGCGGTATTGGCCATGTTGCTATATAAGTTGAATTCGGCAAAGTCGAACATTTTAGCAAGTCCCTAGGGGATTGCAAGCTTTAAATGCCACGTCTGCCGATGGAGCGCCCGTCAACCGGGCGGGGGGCGCTGCGGGGAGAACCCCTGAGGCTGAAACCTGGGTTGAAGAACCCGGGCTGAAAACCCCTGGCTCGACTTTCTGGCTGATCATTCCTGAATATGAAGGAAATCAAACCTGAGTCGCGCCGCGAGTTTCCGAGCTAAGCCTTATTGCGCCTACTGGATAAAAACACGGTGCTCAGTATACAACGAAGCGCGCTTTGGTTACAGGCCTGTGTAAGTGAGCGTGGTCAGGCCGCGACGTTGATCGAGACAAACCAGGGGGTATAGCGCCGGACGTGGATGGGCATCATGTCCTGCAGCGCGCTCAGCGCGGCATCGGTGTCGTCCAGCGGGAAGTGGCCGGACACCGGCAGTCCGCCAGCGGCCATGGACACGCGCAGGGTGCCGCTGCGGTAGGGGCGCAGGGCGGCGATCACCTCGGCCAGGGGGCGGCCACGGGCGTCGACCCAGCCGGCTTCCCAGGCGGCCTCGGCCATCAGTTCGGCGCGCGGCGTGTCCATGCGGGATACGTCAAAGCGCGCACCCGTCCCGGCACGCACGATGCCGTGGGCGCCGGCCATGGTTTCCACCACCACCTCATGTTCGTGCACCACCACGACCGTACGTTGGGCCTGCTGGCGCACCATGTAGCGGGTGCCCAGCGCCCGCACGGTGCCTTCGGCGGTCTGGACCAGGAAGGGGCGGCGGGCGTCGGGCGCCACCGATACGGTGACGGCGCCGTCCAGCAGGCGTACCTGGCGGTAGGCGGGGGTGAAATCCAGATTGACGCGGCTGCGCGCGTCCAGCAGCAGTTGGCTGCCGTCCGACAGGATGTAGCGGCGGCGTTCGCCGGTGGCGGTGGCGGCATCGGCCGCGACGTTGTTCAGCGGGTAAAACGCGTTGCCGACATAGGCGGCACAGGCCCCCGCGCTGGCGAGCGCGAGCGAGCCGGCCAGGAAACGGCGGCGTGGGGGCACGACGACGTCGGCGGCGGTCGCGGCGGCGGCGGGTGCGGGCGTGAACGGAACAGGCGGCGCGGGCGCCGTCGTGGCATACCCGGCTGGATAGGCATCGCCCAACCGGCCGAATGTCGACCCTGCCAGAGTGCCCGTCAATTGTTGCCAGGCATTCTCATGGAGAGGGTCGGCTGCGCGCCACGCCAGGAAATCGTTGTAGTCCTGCGCTGTCGCTTTACCGGAGCGCAGCAGCAGCAACCAATTGATTACTTGGTCCGCCATGGGGTGTCCTTGGGCGTACTTCACTTCATCACGCCGCCTGCGAAAGCGTCAGGCGGGAATCCTTTCGATGGCAATTTGTAAATAATAAAGGTTTTTTACCAAAGATTACCGGCTTCTTGTCAATTCTTGACGAATCGAACGTAAAAAAGCCGGCGCTAGGCCGGCTTTTTGCAGGAGATGAGGCTTTTCGGACTGAATTTATTGAACGGGACGGCGTCCGAAGTCTCGGGGACGGAACCCAAACAGTAACAACATGCCGAAGTAGACCGCGCTGCTGGCCAGCAGCACGCCGCTCAGCCACAGCGCTCGTTGGCCGGCGTGGGCCTGCAGCCCGATCCAGTCAATACGGCCATCAGCGTAGAGGAGCAGGGCGGCCAGGGCGGCCAGGGCCGGCACCATCCGCAGCGCGAAGCGGCCCCAGCCGGGCATGGGCTGGTAGACGCCGCGGCGGCGCAGGCCGATCAGCAATGCCAGGGCATTCAGGCAGGCGCCCAGGCCGATGGCCAGCGCCAGGCCGGCATGGGCCAGCAGCGGCACCAGCGCCAGGTTCATCACCTGGGTCAGGATCAGCACGCCAATGGCGATTTTGACGGGCGTGCGGATGTCCTGCTTGGCGTAGAAGCCGGGCGCCAGGATCTTTACGGCCAGCAGGCCGATCAGGCCAGCGGAATAGGAGATGACCGCCAAGCGGGTCTGCATCACGTCTTGCGCCGAAAAGGCGCCGTAGTGGAACAGGGTGGCCACCAGGCCGTCGGACAGCAGCGCCAGGCCCACCGCGGCCGGCAGGCCAAACAGCAGCACCAGGCGCAGGCCCCAGTCCAGCAGCGCGCTGTAGCCGCCGTGATCGTCGCGGGCGTGCGCTGCCGACAGGCTGGGCAGCAGCACCGTGCCCAGCGCAACCCCCAGCATCGCGGTCGGGAATTCCATCAGGCGATCGGCGAACGACAGCCAGGAGACGCTGCCGGGCGTGAGCCAGGTGGCGATGTTGGTGTTGATAAGCAGCGAAATCTGCGCCACCGACACCCCCAGCGTGGCGGGCGCCATCTGCTTCAAGATGCGCTGCACCGTGGGGTCGGCCCACGCCTGGCGGAATCGCAGCGAAAAGCGTGGCGTCATGCCCAGCCGAGACAGGGCAACCCACTGCACTGCCAACTGGGCCACGCCGCCGACCATCACGCCGATGGCCAGCCCGTACACCGGCACGTCCATGCGCGGCGCCAGCCAGATGCAGGCGGCGATCATGGAAAGATTGAGCAGTACGGGTGTGAACGCCGGCACGGCGAAGCGGCGCCAGGTGTTCAGCACCCCCGAGGCGAACGCGATCAGCGACATGCAGAAGATGTAGGGAAACATCATCCGCGTCATCCAGACGGCGGCGCCGAATTCCGTATCGCGATCCGCGCCCCGCAGTCCGCTGGCCATGGCGGACACCACCCAGGGCGCCGCGATGATGCCGATCAGCGTGATCGCCATCAGGACCGCCGTCAGCAGCAGCGCGACCCGGTCGAGCAGGGTGCGCACTTCGGCTTCGGACCGGTTGTTGCGGGCATGGCCCAGGATGGGCACGAACGCCTGGGCGAACGCGCCTTCGGCGAACAGCCGGCGCAGCAGATTGGGAATGCGGAAAGCGACCCAGAAGGCATCCGTGATGGGCCCGGCGCCGAAGGCGCGGGCCACCAGGATGTCGCGGATCAGGCCGGAAATGCGTGACAGCAGCGTGAAGCTGCTGATGGTGGCCGCCGAACGGAACAAGCTCATAGCGTGATTACATCAAAAGACAGCAGACTAACAATAAAAAGCGCCGCCCCAAAGGAACGGCGTTCTTCAAGCATGTCCAGAAGAAGGTTTTTTCCCGCCGGGCCGCCCCAAGGGAAAAAGGCCCCCTCGGGGGGCAGAGAGCCCTCGCAGAGGGCGAAGCGTGGGGGCACTTTTTCCCGCCGGGCCGCCCCAAGGGAAAAAGGCCCCCTCGGGGGGCAGAGAGCCCTCGCAGAGGGCGAAGCGTGGGGGCACTATTTCGGCGGCATCCGGATGGCGCCGTCCAGGCGAATGGTTTCGCCGTTCAGCATGTCATTGGTGATGATGCTCTGGACCAGCTTGGCGTAGTCTTCCGGGCGGCCCAGGCGGGCGGGGAAGGGGATGCTGGCGGCCAGCGAATCCTGCACTTCCTGCGGCATGCCGAAGATCATCGGGGTGCCGAAGATGCCGGGGGCGATGGTCATGCAGCGGATGCCGGTCTTGGCCAGGTCGCGGGCGATCGGCAGGGTCATGCCGGCCACGCCGGCCTTGGAGGCGGCGTAGGCCGCCTGGCCGATCTGGCCGTCGAACGCGGCGACCGAGGCGGTGTTGATCATCACGCCGCGCTCGCCGGTGGGCTCGGGCGTGTTGGCGCTCATGGCCTCGGCGGCCAGGCGCATCATGTTGAAGCTGCCGATCAGGTTGATCGAAACGACCTTCTGGAACAGGTCCAGCGGATGCGCGCCGTTCTTGCCGACGATCTTGGCGGCGGGGGCCACGCCGGCGCAGTTGACCAGACCGAACAGGGTGCCGAGTTCCTTGGCGGCGGCAACGGCGCGCTGGCCGTCGGCCTCTTGCGTCACGTCGCAGTGCACGTAGCGCTGGCCGAGTTCCTTGGCCAGTTCCTCGCCGGGACCGTCCTGCAGGTCGGCGATGACCACCTTGGCGCCGTTGGCCACCAGCATGCGCACGGTGCCGGCGCCCAGGCCGGATGCGCCGCCGGTAACGATGAATACCTTGTTCGCGATTTCCATGTCTCTACCACCAGATCAATTCAAGGGATGAAAACGGCGCGCCGGGCGCCGGATGCGACAAGGCCTTCGGGCCGGGGCCGGAACGCGTTGCGTCCGGCCGGCGCCGAAGGCCTGGGGCCTGCGAAGCGCCGATCAGCTCTTGACGGCTTCGAACAGGCGCGACTTGATTTCCTCGACCGCGCCGACGCCGGAGATCTTGCGATATTTCGGCGCGTCGGCGGGGCTCTGCTGCGCCCACGACGAGTAGTAGTCGACCAGCGGACGGGTCTGCTGGCGATACACGTTCAGGCGGTTGCGCACCGTTTCCTCGCGATCGTCGTCGCGCTGGATCAGGTCTTCGCCAGTGACGTCGTCCTTGCCTTCGACCTTGGGCGGGTTGAAGCGCACGTGGTAGCTGCGGCCGCTGGGCTGGTGCACGCGGCGCCCGCTCATGCGTTCGATGATGTCTTCTTCGGGGACTTCGATTTCCACCACGTAGTCCAGCTTGACGCCGGCGCTCTTGAGCGCGTCGGCCTGCGGGATGGTGCGGGGGAAGCCGTCGAACAGGTAGCCGTTGGCGCAGTCGGGCTGCTTCAGGCGATCCTGGACCAGGCCGATGATGATCTCATCCGAGACCAGGCCGCCGGCGTCCATGACCTTCTTGGCTTCGATGCCCAGGGGCGTGCCGGCCTTGACCGCCGCGCGCAGCATGTCGCCGGTGGAGATCTGCGGAATGCCGAAATGCTGGGTGAGAAACGCGGCCTGAGTGCCTTTGCCGGCGCCGGGAGGTCCGAGCAAGATGAGACGCATGAGTGCTCCTGAATGGGGTTTAATTTTTGTGGTCCGAGCGATTATGCCGCAACGCAGCAGCCAATGCGGGGCTGCGCCATGCGAAATAACCCTTATATCTGTTTGCTATAGATCAACCGTACGCGCTCCAGATCGGCCGGGGTATCTACGCCCGCGGCAGGAGCGTGCGAGGCCTGATGCACGACGATGACGTGGCCATGTTCCATGGCGCGCAACTGTTCCAGCGATTCAAACCGTTCCAGCGCGCCTTGCGGCAGGGTCGGGTAGCGGCGCAGGAACGACACGCGGTATGCGTACAGGCCGATGTGGTGCCAGGCGGGCAGGCCGTCGGCCAGCACGCGTTCGCCGCCGGCCAACGCATCGCGGGCCCAGGGAATCGGGGCGCGCGAGAAATACAGGGCGCGGCCATCGGCGGCGCAGACCAGTTTCACGACATTGGGGTTGAACAGCGCCTGCGCATCCGCCAACGGGCAGGCGCACGTGGCGATGTCCGCTTCCGGGCTGGCGATCAGGCGGGCCGCCACCGCGTCGATGAGTTCGGGTTCGATCAGCGGTTCGTCGCCCTGCACATTGACCACGACGGCGTCGTCCGGCAAGCCCAGCTGTAGGGCAGCCTCGGCCAGCCGGTCGGTACCGGTAGGGTGGTCGGCGCGGGTCATCAGCGCCTGCAGGCCGTGGGCCTGGGCGGCGTGCTGCACGCGTGCGTCGTCGGTGGCGATATAGACCCGCGAGGCGCCGGACAGCGCCGCGCGTTCCGCCGTGCGCACCACCATCGGTTTGCCGCCGATGTCAGCCAACGGCTTGTCGGGCAGGCGGGTCGAGGCGGTCCGCGCCGGGATCAGGGCGATGAAGCTCACGTGGGGGCGGGTCAGGAAGAAGCGGCGGCGTCGTCCAGCGAGCGCGCTTCGGATTCAAGCATGACGGGAATGCCGTCGCGCAGCGGAAACGCCAGGCGGTCGGCGCGGCAGACCAGTTCGGCCTGGGTCCGGTCGTGTTCGAGGCGGCCCTTGCACAGGGGGCAGACGAGGATGTCGAGAAGGCGGGATTCCATGACCGGGATTCTAAAACAGTTTGGGCGCCGCCAGCCCGCCATCGGCCCTAAAGCGCACGGCGCAAGGCCGCTACGGGTCCGTTCAATTGCGTGATCTGTTAATTATTGTCATGTTTTGACGCGGGCGCTAGATATTTCGGGACAGATCATGGCTATGATCCGCCGCGATTCTAAGAAAGAGGATAGGCAAGACGATGGATTCCAATACCATTCGGATCGGGTTGTTCCTCATCATCCTGATCTGGTCGGTCATCAGCGGCATCACCTATATGGCCCGCCGCAGTGATAACAAGAGCGCACTGCGCGAACTCAAGCAGGAAGGCCAGCCCTTGCGCCGCCTGAGCGCCGAGGAACAGGCGCTGGTGCAGCCGTTCTTGGTCTACCCCGCCAGCCCCAAGAAAACCGCCCAGTTGCTCAGCGACGGCGTGTTTCCCTTGCGCGGCACTTTCGTGCGGCACGGACTGGAGACGTCCCACGGGGCCACGACCATGCACGACACGCTGGGCGGCGTGGACGTGGTGCTGCCGTATGACGCCCGCGACTACCTGCGCGAAGACAACCAGGCCGAAGTCGTCATGACGGACAAGTTCGCCATCGTCGTGGCCCTGAACGGCGAATTCGACCTGGTGGGAGGCCGCGAGCGCGATGCGCGCCGCCAAAAGCAGAACCAGCAGTGGGCGGGCGGCAAGCAGGGCGCGATGCAGAACGTGCTTGACGCAGACGCGTTGGCGGCCAACGCCGCCGACCCGGCACCTGACGCCCAGGCCGCGCGCGAGTTCGACGACGCCACCCGTGTCGAGATCCTGAGCCAGCGCGACGAGACGCCGGCCGAGATCGCCTATCGGCGTTCGCGCGGCATCGCCTTCTGGCCGGGCCTGCTGTGGCTGGTGGCGTTCGCCAGCGTCGGTATCGCAGGCGTGGGCGGCGGCGTGGTGTGGTTGGCGGCTGCCGCCGCGCCGGCGTTGCTGGCGCTGTGGCTGACCTGGCGCCGCCAGCCCTTGGGCGCGCCGCAGAAGGTCAACCGTGCACGCGGTGAACTCAACGCGATCGTGCTGACCAATCCGGCGAATGCGCAAGCGGTGTCGACCCAGCTGTTTCTAGGCGACAAGCTGCCTATTTCCTTGCCCGATCACTGGCGCGCCAACCTGGAGCTGCCGGACGATGGTCGCGTGGACGTGGACCTGCGGGTCGAGGACTACGCCGTGCTGCGCCTGGGCAACCACTATTCCGTGGACGAAGAGCAGCGCCTGTATCCGCGCGTGTACTGGGGCCGTCATGTGACGTTGGCGCTGGTCGGACTGATCTCGGGTGCCATGTTCGCCACGCTCATGTCCAAGCCCGGCGCCAGCCTGGAAAGCGATATCGCGCAGACTTCCGCCTGGCTGCGCGGGGCGCAGCCGCGTACCTACGCGTCGGCCGCCGCGCTGGCGCAGGATCCCCCCGCGGTCGGTGACATGGTGGCGCTGCGCGGCCAGGGCCGCTGCCAGTTCCAGCCGGACGAGTACCGGCCCGATGCACTGCGGTTCGACTGCGAGCGCCTGCGCTGGCAAGGCGATGCGGCGTCCGCCGACGAACTGCGCCTGGCCCCCGCAGCGCTGCAACTGTATTCGGGCAGCTTCCTGAAGACCCGGCCCAATCCGATGATGGACATGCTGGTCCGCAGCCAGGTCTACAGCAGCATGGCCGGCAATCCGATGGCCGCCTACAACGCCCGCAATATGTCGGCATTGACGGTCACGCGCTTGACCGCCACGGTGTTGACGGTGGAGCAGGCCTGCGACGCCGCCACCGGCCAGGCGATCGCCGAGTGCGACCGCCTGAAGGCCCAAATGGCCGACAAGCTGATGTTGGCCAAGGACGAGCCCAGCAGCTGGTTTGAACTGCTGAAGCTGGCGCAGGATGGCGCCTTCAAGCGCGAGGGCAATTCGGACGAGGGGGTGTTCCTGTCGCGTCATGCGGACGACGTGCGCAGCCTGGCCAAGTCCAGCATGCAGCCCGTGGTGCAAGCCGCCATCGAGCAGTCGGCGCGCGCCATGATGGCGGGTCAACGCGGCGGCGCTGTGCTGCAGGTCTGGCCCGGCCCCTACGCCGAGCTGCCTCAGCCGCTGGACGGCGCACAACGGCAGGACACGCTCCTGGCGTGGCAGCGCCAGGCGGCGATGATGTCGGCCGACGGCGCCATGCCGTTCGAGATCGGCGGCATGGTCACGGCCGTGGATCGCGAGGCATCGGGTACGCCGGTCATCGAGGTTGACGCGCGCCGTTCGCTGGACGATCCGTGGCCGGCGCTGGCGCGGGTGCTGTGGCTGGCGTTGGCGGTATTGCTGGTGGCGGTGCACCTGCCGCTGGCGCTGGTACGGTGGCGTGCAGCAGCGGCACGTCGGCGCAATCTGGCTGAATACGCCCACCGCCGCAGCGCGGCCAAGCCGGCGTTTTTCTAGGGCGTACGCCAGGCCTGGGGTTCGCGGACCTTAGGCCTGGCGGGCAGGCTGGCGCAGTGCTTGCGCCAGCCAATCGAACAGTTGCGGGTCGGAAAACCCGGCCTGCACCGGCACTTCCCATAGGCGCGCGTCGTGCAAGGCGGCGCATTTGATCGCGTCCTTGGAAGTGACCAGCACGGTCTGGGCCGTCAGCGCCTGGAACGGTGAATCGGCGTAATCGTGATGGTCCGGCAGCGGCAGCGTGGCTTGCAGCGCGATGCCCTGCGCGCGCAGGGTCGAAAAGAATCGTTCGGGATTGCCGATGCCCGCCGCGGCGGCCACGCCGGGCTGGCCAGCGAAATCCGCCAGGGGGCGTCGCGCGCCGCCTTCGATCTGGCGTGCGTCGCCGGGTTCGAGCCACATGGCGACTTGGCGGGGGCGGTCGGTGGAGGCGGCCACGGGGCGTCCGTCCGGCAGGCCGATATTGGTGATCACCGCGTCCACCTCGCGCAGTCGGCTGGCGGGCTCGCGCAGCGGCCCGGCGGGCAGCAGGCGGCCATTGCCGACGCCGCGCTCGTCCTGCACCACGATTTCGATATCGCGCGCCAGCGCCAGGTGCTGCAGGCCGTCATCGGAGACGATCACGTCCACGTGGGGATGGTCGCGCAGCAGCGCCTGGGCGGCCAGTGCGCGCCGCGGATGCACCGAGACAGGGGCGCCTGTGACACGCGCGATCAGCGCCGGCTCATCGCCGAATTGGGCGGCGGCAAGTTCGCCTTGCCCCACGCGCGCATCCGGCCCGACGCGCGCGCCATAGCCGCGGCTGACTACGCCCGGCGTGTAGCCGCGAGCGCGCAGCCCTTGCACGGTGGCAATGACCATCGGGGTCTTGCCGGTGCCCCCCACGTAGATGTTGCCGATCACCACCACCGGGACGGGCGCCCGGTACGCCGCTTTGCGGCCATCGCGGTAGCGTGCGCGCTTATCCGCCACCACGCGGGCGGTCAGCGCGGACAGCGGCAGGAGCAGGGTGGAGAGCCAGCCGCCGCGTTGCCATTGGCGTGCAAGCAGCGAGGCCTGGGTAGGACGCGCGCTCACCGGGCGGTCTGGGCGGCGAAGTTGACGCGGCTGATGCCGGCCAGCCGGGCGGCTTCCATGACGTTGATCACGGACTGGTGGGTGGCCTGGGCGTCGGCGTTGATGACCACCAGCGCTTCGGGCTTGCCGGCGGCCGCCTGACGCAGCACGTCGGCGATTTCGGGCGGGGTCGAGACGTCGATCAGCGTGCCATTGAGCGCATAGCGGCCATCCTGGCTGACGGCCACTTCCAGTGCGGGCGGGGTTTCCTGGTCGGCGGACGCCTGCGGCAGCGTGACCTTCAACTGCGTGAAGCGGGCAAACGACGTGGTGGCCGCCAGGAAGATAAGTATGACCAGCAGGACGTCGATGAGCGGGATCAGGTTGATGTCCAGCTCGTCGCGGTCGCCCCGGGAGCCCCGGAAATTCATGAACGCCCCTCGCGCGGGGCGGGCTGCGGCGCCACGGCGCGCGCCAGCCGCGAGGCCGACAGTTCCATGGCGTTCAGGTAGCCGTCCACGCGGCTGCGCAGGTAGCGGTGGGCGATCATGGCGGGGATGGCGATAAGGATGCCGAAGCCGGTGTTGTACAGCGCGATGGAGATGCCGCGGGCCAGCTGGGCGGGGTCGCCGCCGCCCGGGGTGTAAGAGCCGAAGATTTCGATCATGCCGACCACGGTGCCGAACAGGCCCATCAGGGGCGCCACCACGGCGATGGTGCCGATGGCGGGAATGTAGCGGCTAAGGTCGTGAGAGACGGCGCGGCCGGTATCTTCCACCACGCTGCGCAGTTCTTCGCGCGGCAGGTGGCGGTGGCGCATCACTTCGGCCAGCACGCGACCCAGGGGCGAATTGCGTTCCAGGCGGTTCAGGGCTTCGGGCGTGTCCTGGTGGTTGCGCAGCATGTCGGCCACTTGCTCGTTCAGGCCGCGCGGCAGGACCTGGCTGCGGCGCAGCGACAGGAAGCGCTCGAAAATCAGCGCAAGACCCAGGACGGATGTCGCCAGCAGGGGCCAGATAGGCCAGCCGGCCTCGCGCAGGATGGAAAGCAAAGCGGTTAACTCCAGGAGCGCCGGGGCGGGGCAAAAGGGCGCGCCCAAGCATCTGATCAAGCCGAAACTGTAACGGTGCGGCGGGGATGTGGCAAGGGCGGGGCGCCGCAGAAACTATCCACAGAAGTTGTGGATAATTCTGTGCAAAACTTCGCCGGAACGCTTGTGAACACAGGGCTGGCGCTTGTTTGCTTCAAATTGAAGCAGCACTGCTTTTGTAAAAATCCCATAAAAAACAAATACTTGCACCGAATTTGCTCGCTTTCGGGGCGGTTGCTGCAAAAATGCCCGAACGCGGTATCATTGCGCCCCGCTACGTATGCCCTGTGGACAGGTACGCATCGGAAAGCCTTATGACAATTGAACTTGCAGTCACAAACAACGTATTCACGCGGGATATCCTGACAGTTGCCCAGCTGAACCAAGCAGTGGGGCAGTTGTTGGAGCGCAGCATCCCGGCGCTGTGGGTGCGCGGCGAGATTTCGAACTTCACGCAGGCGGCTTCCGGGCATTGGTACTTCACGCTCAAGGACAGCCGCGCCTCCGTGCGGGCAGTCATGTTCCGGGGCCGCGCCAGTGCAGTCGGCTTCGTGCCGCGGGCCGGCGACCAGGTCGAAATCAGGGCCAGAGTGTCGCTGTACGAGCCGCGGGGCGACTATCAATTGCAGGTCGACGCCATGCGTCGCGCCGGTATCGGCAACCTGTACGAGGCTTTCCTGCGCCTGAAGGAACAACTGGCTTCCGAGGGCCTGTTCGACCCGGCGCGCAAGCGCGAACCGATGCCGTTGCCCCGCGCGATCGGCGTGGTGACATCGCTGCACGCCGCCGCTCTGCGCGACGTGCTGTCGGCCTTGGCTCGCCGCGCGCCTCAAGTGCCCGTCATCATCTACCCCGCGCCGGTGCAAGGTGCGGACGCGGCCGGCCGGCTGGCCGCCCAGGTGCGCCTGGCCAACGAGCGCGCCGAAGTGGACACACTGCTGCTGGTGCGTGGCGGGGGCAGCATCGAAGACCTCTGGAGCTTCAATGACGAAGGCCTGGCACGCGAGATCGCGGCCAGCGCCATTACCGTGATCAGCGGCGTCGGTCACGAAACCGACTTCACGATTGCCGATTTCGTCGCCGATGTGCGTGCGCCCACGCCCACCGCCGCCGCCGAACTGGCCTGCGTGCCGCGTTCGGACCTGCTGGGCCGCGTGATGCAATCGGCCCAGGCCATGGCGCGGGGCCAGCAGCGCCGCCTGGAGCGCGCCGCCCAGCGCCTGGACCGCGCCAGCGCGCAACTGGTGTCGCCGGCGCAACGCCTGGAACACCAGCGCGAGCGCCTGAACAGCCTGGGCTACCGTTTGGCATCCGCCTGGGCTGGGCCGCAGGCGCGGCGCAACGCCCGCGTCAATCTGCTGGCGCAGCGCCTGGCGCATCGCGTCCCGGACACCGGCCGCGGCGCCGATCGGCTGGCCTCGGTGGCACGCCAGTTGGGCCAGGCGCATGCGCGCCTGCTGGTCCAGCGCCGCAATCGGCTGGCCTCGGCCACCGCCCAACTGCGCGCCCTGGACCCCGGCAACACGCTGGCGCGCGGGTATGCTATTGCCCGCGATGCCGACGGCCGCATCGTGCGCGATGCCGCCGACCTGGCTCCTGGCCAGGGGCTGGACCTGAGCTTCGCCCGTGGCGGCGCGCAGGTCGACGTGACGCAAGTGCGCAAGACGCGCGAGGCATCCTGACGTTTCGGCATTCGTGCGGCCCGGCGGGCCGCGCAACGGGTTGGGCAACATCGCGTCCGCAAGGACCCGCCTAGGGTGGAACCATGCTGCAAAAGACACCACGCAAGGCCCGGCGCGGCGCGCGCCAGGCTGTCACGCTGGCCGGGCTGCTAGCCGCCACGCTGTCCTTGGGGGCGGCCGGGTTCGCCCCGCCGGCGCGGGCCGAGGCCCCTGACAAGGCCAAGGCCGCGAGCAAGACCGAAACCAAGGCCCGCGCGGCCGAGGCGGCCGACGCGTCCCAGCGGTCCGGGGGCAGTCCCGCGCCGGAGGCCAAGGACAACTGCGATTGCAATTCGCCTTACCGCGAGTACAAGTCGGCCGACACGGCTGACACGCGCGCCTTGTTCGCTGCGGTCGCCGCCAACGACGCAGCCGCGTTCAGCGCCGCATTGGCCAAGGTGGCTCGGCCCGGTGATTACGCGCGGGAAGGGGTGCCGCTGCTGCATGCGCTGCTGACGCCGCCATGGCCGCGCAGCAAGCACGTGTATTGGGACATGCCCGCGGACGAGGCGGCGCGCCTGCGCCAGGCCTTGGGCGCCGCGCTGCCGGCCCGCACCCGCATGCTGGCGGCCCTGCTGGCCACCCAGCCGGCGCTGAACGACATCACGTACGAATCGCGCCGACCGCCACTGCACTTGGCATTGCTGTACGGCTCGCCCGACATCATGGACATGCTGCTGGCGGCCGGCGCCCGCGCCGATCAACGCGGCGACGAAAACCGGACCCCGCTGGAATTCCTGCTGAACCGCGATTTCGAATTCGCGGTGCGCATGACCTATCTGCCCAGGTTGACGGACCGCCAGGACACCACGCGCATGGTGCTGGCGCTGCTCAAGGCCGGCGCCGCGCGCCCCTTCGCCTACATCGATGACCACGCCGACGAGACCACCCGCAACGCGTTCAAGGACGCGCAGGGGCAGCCGCGTCGGGCTGCCGACTACCTGGCCTGGCCGGCGCTGGTGGAGCTGACCGAAGGCGCCGACGTGGTGCGGGCGTTGGCCGCCACCGGTACCAAGCCGGCCTATGGCGACGGCATCAGCCCGCTGGCGCTCGCCGCCTACACCGGCAACGCGGGCGCGGTATCCGCCCTGATGGAACTGGGGCCGCGCACCACGCCGGCCACGGGCTACGGCGCCACGGGCGATATCGACCTGTGGCTGGACGCGGCGCAGGCTGCGGTGGTGACCGGGCGTGGCGACATTGCCGAGCCGCTGCTGCGCGCCGGCATGCCGTTCAACCAGCGCGGGCCGCAGACCGGCACCGACACCGCGGTCTTCGTCCGCATGGAGGCCGACTCGCGGCCGATCCTGAACCTGGCTGCGCGCAAGGGCGACGTGGCGACGGTAAAGCGCCTGCTGGCGCTGGGCGCGTCGGTCGAGGGCGACAACGCGGATCAGCACGGCGATACGCCGCTGGCCGAGGCGGTGCAGGCCCATCAGTTTGATGCGGCGCGCACGCTGTTGGCCGCGGGGGCGAATCCCGCGCTGCTGCGCCAAGGCTACGACCGCAAGTCCGCGCTGGAGTTCGCCATCGACGCCGACGATCCCGCGCTGTTGCAGGATCTGCTGGCGGCCACGCCGCGTGAATCCCTGCAGGCGCTATTGGCCGACCCCGCGCATTCACCCGTGGCGCAGGCCCTGCGCCAGCCCGGCAAACAGGGCGCGGCCATGCTGCGGCAGCTGGTCGATGCCGGCCTGGACCTGAAGACATTGGATTCGGATGCGATCCGTCAGGCATTGGAAAACCGCGATGCGGCGATGGCGACCTATCTGATGGATGCCGGCGTGCCGGTCAATCCGCCGGCCGCCGCTGTTGCATCGGAGGACGCGTTCGACCGCAAGGGCATACCGCCGCTGCTGGTGGCCGTGACCTCGAACCAGCCGGCCATGGTCGATGCGCTGCTGGCCAAAGGCGCGGATCCGCTGGGCCTGACGCTCGAAGGCCGCAGCGCCTTGTATTGGGCGCTCGGCCGCGGCGACGACGCCATGCTGGACCGGCTGCTGCGTGCCGGTGCGCGGTTGGACGATCCGCGCCTGCCGCGTGCGCCTGCCCGCTATGCGCTGCTCAATGCCGCGCTGGCCTCGGGCGATATCGCGCGGGTGAACCGCGTGGCGCAGGGCAGCGGGCAAGCCATCGCGGCCGCATGCCTGACCGACAGCGCCGAGTATGCGTTGCTGGACAGGCCCGGCTATTTCGCCCAGCTACAGGTGGCGGGCTTCACGGGCGCGCACACCGATTGCGTGAAAGACGGCGGCGCCTTGTCGCAGCGGCTCCTGTCCGCGTTGCTGCGCGATCGGCAACTGACGGTCGCGCGCCGCCCGACGGTGGTCGACGTGTTGACGCGCCTGAAGGCCGGGGGCGCCGACCTGGATGCGCGCACCGAGCACGGCGATACGCCGCTGATCGCCGCCATCCAGATCGGCCGTGCGGATCTGGCCGACGCCATGCTGGCCGCTGGCGCCAGCGCGGACGCGGCCGATGCGCAGGGCCGCAGTCCTGCATGGGTGGCGCTTGAAACCGGGCAGCCCGACATATTGGCGCTGCTGGCGCGGTACAAGGCGCGGTTCGAGGGCGCTGCCGCGCCGCAGGGGCAGTCGTTCCGCCAGACGCTGGCGTGCCAGTCCGCGCCGGCCTTCGCGACGGCGTTGCAGGCTGCGGGCGTAACGTTCAAGCAAAGCTGCCCGGCCGCGCCAGCCGCGGGCAAGGGCGCCGCGAAGGCTGCATCGGGCATTGCCGGCCACTACTATCTGCGCGGCATGCGCGAAGTAGGCAGCGAACTGCTGCTGACGGAAGACGGCCGCTTCCAATACCTGATGAGCTACGGCGCGGTGGACATCGAAGCCAGTGGCCAGTGGCGCAGCGATGGCAAGCAGGTCTTTCTGGACACGCCGCCGATCCAGCCGTTTTCCGCCATCGCCGACGTGCGTGCGGATGCGCGTCCCGCCGATGCGGACCAACTCACGGTACGCGTCTACTACCAGGGCAGGCCGGTCAAGGTCGATGTGGCGATGTCGTCGGCGGCGGCCGATTACGCCGGCACACCGAAGCAGTCGGAAGGCGCCGACGGCGTCAGCGCGCCGATCGCGCCGGGCGATCTCAAGGCCCTGGCCGTGTTCGTGCCGCTGCCTGCCGGCGCGCGTTGGCATGTCGCGGACATCAGCAAGTTGGATGCCCAGGCGCGGTCCGTGCGCGTCGATCTGGCGTTGCCCGAAGCGGCCAGTCTCACGCCGTTGCACATGACATTGGCATTACGTGCGGACGGCGCATTGACGGCCTCGCAGGGCGGTCGCGAACTGCGATATGAGAAAGAGTAGCGTTTACGCGCAGCCGTCATAAACACATGCCTGTTAACCCCGCGCTGCTGCGGGGTTAACGCGGTATCCTCGCAGAGTTGCCGATACAATCGAACGGCTTGATCGTGCACTCAACAGAAGGAAATCACACATGGCACATACTCTTCCCCCCCTGCCTTACGAACTGGACGCACTGGCTCCGCACATCTCCAAGGAAACGCTGGAGTTCCACTACGGCAAGCATCACCAGACCTACGTCACGAACCTGAACAACCTGATCCCGGGCACGGAATTCGAAACGTTGTCGCTGGAAGACATCGTGAAGAAGTCCTCGGGTGGCATTTTCAACAACGCCGCTCAGATCTGGAACCACACCTTCTACTGGAACAGCCTGGCTCCCAAGGCCGGCGGCGCGCCGACCGGCAAGCTGGCCGACGCCATCAACGCCAAGTGGGGCAGCTTCGACGCCTTCAAGGAAGCCTTCAACAAGTCGGCCGCCGGCAACTTCGGTTCGGGCTGGACCTGGCTGGTCAAGAAGGCCGACGGCTCGGTCGACATCGTCAACACCAGCAACGCCGCCACCCCGCTGACCACGGCCGACAAGCCGCTGCTCACCTGTGATGTGTGGGAACACGCCTACTACATCGACTACCGCAACGCCCGTCCCAAGTACCTGGAAAACTTCTGGGCCCTGGTGAACTGGGAATTCGCGGCCAAGAACTTCGCCTGATCGGCGTCGCGCGGCTTCTCGCCGCGCATCGTAAAAGGCCTCTCGCCCCGCGAGGGGCCTTTTGTTTTGTTCAGCCAAAATTCAGATTTGCAATATGGCGTGGATACGGTGTCGATTGTCGAGTTCATTGCGGTGAAATGAAGAATAAACAGCCTTTTCTTTAGGGTTCTCCCTAGAAATCGCAAACGCTATCGTTGCCCCCGGTCTGCGACTGAGCCACGGGGCCAATGACTGCGGCATGCCCGCTATAAACCGTGGCAACTAAACGGGATGGGAAGCATGTTGCGGTTTTTTTCGGGTTTACGTATCGGCGCGCGCCTGTCAGGCGCGTTCCTGCTGGTCGCGGTGATCGGCGGCGCCATCGGCGCCTTTGGCGTGTGGGGCTTGGCCCGCATCAACGAAATGAACGATCGGCTCTACGACACCGAGTTGCGCGGCATCTCGGACATCAAGGAAGCCAACATCAATCTGATCTACGCGGGCCGCGCCCGCAGTGGCTACCTGGCCGCATCGACCCAGGAAGAGCGCCAAGCGCTGCGCAAGCAATTCGACCAGGCCGTCCAGACCATGGATACGCTGCGCGAGAAGGCCGCCGCCAATTTCCACGCCGAAGACGGCAAGCGCCTGCTGGCCCAGTTCGCCGAGACCGAGCAGGTCTGGAAGCGCGAGGCGGCCGAGTTCTTCGCCGCCGCGCAATCGCATTCGCTGGCGCAAGCCGATGCCAAGGTCGATGCCATCGAGAAGCGCGTCATCGCCTCGTCCCAAAAGCTGGACGACCTGATGACCGACCTGGCCGTGGGCAAGGAAAAGATCGCGGCGCAATCGGTGCAGGCAGGTACTGATCTGTACGAGACCATGCGCCTGATCATGATCGTGCTGGCCGTGGTGGGCGTGGCCGTGGGCATGTTGTTGGGTTGGCTGGTGACGCGCGGCATCGTGCGGCCGTTGCAGCAGGCCGTGACCGCGGCGCGCCAGGTGGCCGCGGGTGATCTCACCACGGATATCCAGGTCGCTACGCGCGACGAAACCGGCGACCTGATGGGTGCGCTCAAGGCCATGAATGAAAGCCTGGCACGCATCGTGCGCGACGTGCGCGACGGCTGTGAAAGCATCGCGTCCGCGTCCTCGCAGATCGCGCAAGGCAACTCCGACCTGTCGCAGCGCACCGAAGAGCAGGCCGCATCGCTGGAAGAAACCGCCGCGTCCATGGAGCAGCTCACCAGCACGGTGCAGCAGAACGCCAACAACGCCAGCGAGGCCGAACGCCTCGTCACCCGGGCCTCGACCGTGGCCGTGCGCGGCGGCGAAGTGGTCGAGGGCGTGGTGCAGACCATGAGCGCGATTTCGGATAGCTCGCGCCGCATCGCCGATATCACGGGCGTGATCGACGGCATCGCGTTCCAGACCAACATCCTGGCGCTCAATGCCGCGGTGGAAGCGGCGCGTGCCGGCGAACAGGGCCGCGGCTTTGCCGTGGTGGCGGGCGAAGTGCGCACCCTGGCGCAGCGTTCCGCCGTGGCGGCCAAGGAAATCAAGGCCTTGATCGACGAGTCCGTCAGCCGCGTCGAAGGCGGCACCCGCCAGGTCGATGAAGCCGGCCGCACCATGCGCGAAGTGGTTGACAGCGTGGGCCAGGTCGCGACCCTGGTGCGTGAAATCTCCAGCGCCTCGGCCGAACAGTCCTCCGGCATTGGCCAGGTGAACCAGGCGGTGGCGCAGATGGACAGCGTCACGCAGCAGAACGCGGCGCTCGTGGAAGAGGCTGCCGCAGCCGCCGGCAGCATGCAGGAGCAGGCTGGCCGGTTGGCGCAGGAAGTGCGCCGCTTCAAGGTCGATGCCGGCGGCGGCTCGGCAAGTGCCGCACAGGCGCGCCTGATCCAGGCGGTGCCTGCCGCAACGCGCAAGCCCGCGCCGTCGATCGCTGCCAAGCGTCCCGCGCTGGCGCAACCGTCGAACGACGACTGGTCCACGTTCTAAGCGACTGGCGCGGGGCCTTGCCAGCGGTCATGCGCAAGGCCCCGCGCTGTGGGCTGGCAGTCAGGCGGGAATGGTAAGGTTAGCGACGTCCCGTCGCCTTGCGCTGTTCATGAACCTGCCCACTCCGCTGCGCCGTATCGCCACCGGCTCTCGTCACTTCCTGCGCCGCAAGGTGCGCCAGGCCAACCGCCTGTCGCGCAAGAGCGTGCAGATGGCTCTGTTGCTGGGCGGTGCGGTGCTGGTGGCGCTGGTATCGCTGGGTTTCGCGTATCTCGCCGACCGCGCGCTGGAATGGAATCGAGAATGGACCGCCGCCTACGGCTGGCTGGCGTTGGTGGTGTTGCCTTGCGGCCTGGCCGGCTTGCGTTGGGCCACCCTGCGGTTCGCGCCCAACGCCGTCGGCAGCGGCATCCCTCAAGTCATCGGCGCGCTATCGCTGTCGCCGGGCCCCAGCCAACGCAGCCTGGTCTCGTTGGCGCAGGCGCTCTGGAAAATCCCCTTGGCGTTTCTTGGCATGCTGGCCGGCGCCTCCATTGGCCGCGAAGGCCCGTCGGTCCAGGTCGGCGCCGCCGTCATGCTGGCCTGGGGCGACTTCTGGAAGCGCCGCGGCGTGCAACTGCGCGGCTTTCACGCCAACGAACTGATCGCCGCGGGCGCGGCCGGCGGCCTGGCTGCGGCCTTCAATGCGCCCTTGGCCGGCGTCATCTTCGCCATTGAAGAACTGGGCCGCGGCACCGTGCTGCGCTGGCAGCGGCTGGTGTTGATTGGCGTGCTGGCGGCGGGCTTCCTGGTGGTGGCGGTGGCCGGCAACAATCCCTACTTTGGCGTCTTCGGCGGCGCGCCGCTGGCGCACGGCATGCTGGGGTGGGTGGTGGCGTGCGCCATGCTCAACGGCGCGCTGGGCGGCATTTTCGCGCGGCTGCTGGGCAAGGGCGCCGCCGGCATGGCGCCCGCCGCGTGGCGTGGCTGGATCCGCGCGCATCCCATCTGGACCGCCTTCGTCATGGGCCTGGCGCTGGCGCTGATCGGCCTGGCCACCGCCGGCAGCGTCTACGGCACCGGCTACGGCGCGGCGGCCAACTTGCTGTCGGGCCAGGCGCAAGACACCTTGCCGGCCGGCTTCGGCCTGGCCAAGCTGGCGGCCACCGTCGCTTCTTATTGGGCGGGCATTCCGGGCGGGATCTTCACCCCGGCGCTGACCACCGGCGCCGGCATCGGCCATCACATCTGGCAATTGGCGGGCGAGGGCGTGGACCAGCGCGTGCTGGTGCTGGTATCCATGGCCGCTTTCCTGGCCGCCGCCACGCAGGCGCCACTGACGGCCAGCGTGGTGGTCATGGAAATGACGGGCAGCCAGCCGATGCTGTTCTGGCTGCTGGTGGGTTCGCTGCTCGCGTCGGGCGTATCGCGCCAGTTCTGCCCGCAGCCGTTCTACCATTTGGCCGCGGGGCGCTTCCGGCGCCAGGCCCTCGTCGACGCGGGTCGCGCCGCCAAGTCCCGACCTGCGGCGCCATGACCGCAAGGCCCTTCCCTTGCGCAAGTGAACATCCATTGGACACTGTCCGTACTGCGGACATCCGCCCCATGCACCAACTTGGCGCGAAACCGCTGCGTTAAGATCGAGCGCATCCGATTTCTTCACTTCTATCCGAGCTTCTCATGACCGTGCATGCCTATATTTGTGACGCGATCCGCACCCCCTTCGGCCGCTACGGTGGCGCGTTGGCTACCGTGCGTCCCGACGACCTCGCAGCCGTAGCCATCAAGGCCCTCGTGGCGCGCAACCCCGGCGTGCGCTGGGAAGAAATCGACGACGCCATTCTCGGCTGCGCCAACCAGGCCGGCGAAGACAACCGCAACGTCGCCCGCATGGCTACGCTGCTGGCCGGCCTGCCGGTCGAAGTGCCCGGCGCCACCGTCAACCGCCTGTGCGGTTCGGGCCTGGACGCCATCGGCAGTGCCGCGCGCGCCATCCGCGCGGGTGAAGCCGGCCTGATGCTGGCTGGCGGCGTGGAAAGCATGAGCCGCGCGCCGTTCGTCATGGGCAAGGCTGACAGCGCGTTCTCGCGCAGCGCCGCCATCTACGACACCACCATCGGCTGGCGCTTCATCAACAAGCTCATGAAGGCCCAGTACGGGGTCGACTCCATGCCCGAAACGGCTGAAAACGTCGCCGACGACTTCAAGATCAATCGCGAAGACCAAGACCTGTTCGCGCTGGCCAGCCAGCAAAAGACCGCCCGCGCCCAGAAAGAAGGCGTTTTCGACGCCGAGATCGTGCCGGTCTCGATCGCCCAGAAAAAGGGCGACCCGGTCATCGTCTCCAAGGACGAACACCCCCGCGAAACCAGCCTTGAAGCGCTGGCCAAGCTCAAGGGCGTGGTCCGCGAAGGCGGCACCGTCACCGCCGGCAACGCCTCGGGCGTGAACGACGGCGCGGCCGCGCTGCTGCTGGCCGACGAAAAGGGCGCCGCCCGCCACGGCCTGACCCCGCGCGCTCGCGTGGTCGGCATGGCCACCGCCGGCGTCGCGCCGCGCATCATGGGCATCGGCCCGGCGCCCGCCACCCGCAAGGTGCTGGCCCAGACCGGCCTGACGCTGGACCAGATGGACGTGATCGAACTGAACGAGGCGTTCGCCGCCCAGGGCCTGGCCGTGCTGCGCCAGCTGGGCATCGCCGACAACGATCCGCGTGTGAACCCGAACGGCGGCGCGATCGCCCTGGGCCACCCGCTGGGCGCCAGCGGCGCCCGCCTGGCCACCACCGCGATCAACCAGCTGCATCGCACCGGCGGCCGTTACGCGCTGTGCACCATGTGCATCGGCGTGGGCCAGGGCATCGCCCTGATCATCGAGCGCGTCTGATCCCGCGCCGGCCTGCCGCGCCTTCAAACCGCGTTTCAGGCCGCAAGGTGTCCGCCCGCTGAGCCGGGTGGCAAACAACAAGGGAGCCCTCGGGCTCCCTTGCTTTATGATCCGGGCAGCGAATTGCCGCCCCGGCACAGTGGGGTCAGGGCAGGCCGTCGATTTTCCGGCCGGCCTTGATGCCATGCCCGTCGAACCAGCCCTGGGCCATTTCCAGCGCGTAGCGCACGGGCTTCTTGGAGCAGTGGGCGTCGTCGGTCTGGGGCGCCATGTCTTCGATGTTGACGATCATGCCGTCGTCGGCGATAAAAGCGATCGACAGGGGCAGGATGGTGTTGCGCATCCAGAAGCACTGCACGTCGGGCTGCTCGAAGACGAACAGCATGCCGTCATTGCCGGGCAATTCCTTGCGGAACATGAGGCCGTCGCGGCGGGTGGCTTCCGTATTGGCGACTTCTGCGCGGATAATATGGATACCGGCAGCCAGTTGCGTGGTGGGCAGCGGCGCTTGCGGTCCGCTCGGCGCTTGCGCACTTGCCGCCAGGGGCAGGGCCAGCGCGGCGGCGCTCAGCAGCGCGCAAATCGCTCCGCGTGATGCCGCTTTAATGAACGCTGTTTTGAACAACGCACGACCAACATGAAACAAAGCAGCATTCTTCAGCATAACCAGATGCGGTAATCGCAGTAATAAGAAAATAACAAGGCGGGGCCCGAAAGCCCCGCCTGATAATGGCGCAACCTTACCGTTGCGCTGTAAAGGGTAACTCAGGCAGCCGTGATATTGAGCGCCTGTTTGCCTTTGGGCCCCTGGATAATCTCGAAAGCCACTTTCTGGCCTTCTTTCAGGGTTTTAAAACCATTCATCTGGATGGACGAGAAGTGGGCGAACAGATCTTCACCGCCGTCGTCGGGCGTAATGAAGCCGAACCCCTTTGCATCGTTGAACCATTTGACGGTGCCCGTCGATTTGGGATTGTCCCCTTGGACGGCGGTTGCGGTCGTATCAGACATGCGGACTGCCTCATTGAATCGTATGTTGACAGAAGGGCATCGCGGCCTAGACCCCTGTCCCCCCTCCGGCTTCCTGGCAGATTTTCGATGAGTTGAAAACCCCAGAATGCGTGGATAATGCGCCGCTTTTCTTTGCGGAGTCAAGTATGGAAACTACGCATTTCTACGTGTAATTTTGCGTAAGTTACATGCAAGCCGTCCCCTGATTAAATAGAATAGCCGCCCTATGAGTTCTACCTTGGATACCCAGCATGATTTGGCCGTCGAGAAGGCCCCGGCGCGCGTTGCGCCGCCTCCGATGTACCAGGTCTTGTTGCTGAATGACGACTACACCCCGATGGAGTTTGTCGTGAAGGTGCTGCAAAAATTCTTCAACAAGAACCACGAAGAGGCCACCCGGATCATGTTGCAGGTGCATCACGAAGGCCGCGGCGTTTGCGGCGTCTATCCGCGCGACCTCGCCGCCACCCGGATCGCCCAGGTGGCGCAGTATGCGCGGGCCCGCCAGCATCCCTTGCAGTGCGTGATGGAACCGGTCTGAACTCGCAGGAACAGCGCCGCCACGACTGGCGGCGTTCTGCTGTACAGGGTTGCAAAAGCAGGAACCGCGCACCGAGAAGCGCGCGGCATTATCAGGTCGGCAGCTCCGCCGCAAAGGAGCATTGCATTCGAGTAGGCGGGGAGGTTTGCCGTGAGTGGAAAGAACAGCAAGACCTGGCTGGCGGTAGCCGGCGCGATCGTGGTGGCCGGCGCCATCGGCGTGGGATGGTGGATGGGCAAGGGCGGCCAACCGTCCGCGCCCGCAACGCCGCAGACGGCTACGCCGGCGGCGACCACGGCCGCGCCCGCCGCGACGGGCGGCGCCGCCAAGCCCGAGGCCCTGCCGGCCACGGCCACGGTTGGCACTGCCGACGCCTTCGCGGTGCTCAATTGCCAGCCGCGCCAGTACAACGATTCGCTGGCGCTGGCGGTCACCTTCACGCAGCCGGTCGAGGCCAAGGCCGACCTGAGCAAGTTCCTGCAGGTCACCGACACGGGCGCCGCCTCGGGCAAACCCGACCAGGACACCGAGCGCAGCGCCAACGGCCAGCAGCCGAGCTCCGTCCAGCCGGGCGACGCCGCGCCCAAGGGCAAGATCGTCCAGGGCAACTGGGTGGTCGGCTCCAATCCGCGCATGGTGTATTTCCCCTACGTCCAGCCGCAACGCTCGTATTCGGTTTCGGTGCGCGCGGGCCTGCCGGGCCAGGGCGACAAGGTTGCGCTGGCCACGGGCTCGCACTGCGACGTGGTGACCGACGCCATGCCGCCTTCGTTCTATTTCGCCAGCCGCGGCGTGGTGCTGCCGGCCGGCCAGAACGGCGGCCTGCCGGTCGCGACGGTCAACGTGTCCGAGGTTGACGTGCAGTTCCTGCGCGTGGCCCCCGAGCGCGTGCCGGAACTGTTCGAATCCGTGCTGGGCATCGGCCGCAACACCAATGCCTCGTCGGATGACGACGACAGCGTGGGCGGCTACGACGAAGAAGACGGCTGGCGCTATTCCGACAACCGCAGCCTGAAGGGCTCGGTCAGCAACTGGGACCTGGATCGCCTGAACACGCTGACCACCAGCGTCTACCAAGGCCGCTTCCTGACGGACGACAAGCCCAACCGCCGCCATGTCACCTTCCTGCCCGTCGAAGGCGTCAAGGAACTGCAAGAACCCGGTATCTATGTCGCGGTGATGAGCCAGCCCGGCCGTTTCCGCTACGAATACCAGGTCACCTATTTCTACGTCAGCGATATCGGCCTGCACGCGCGTCGCTACAGCGACCGCATCGAAGCCTACTCGGTGTCGCTCAAGACCGGCCAGGCCATTTCTGGCGCGGTGTTCGAATTGGTGGATGGCGCCGGCAAATCGCTGGCCAAGGCCCAGGCTGATGCCCAGGGTCACGTGCGCTTCGAAGGCAGCTTCACCAATGCGCGCGTCATCCGTGCCTCGCGCGACAAGGAAATGACCGTGCTGGCGCTTGCCGAGCCGGCGCTGGACCTGTCCGAGTTCGATACGGGCGGCCATATTTCCCGCCCCAACAATCTGTTTGTCTACGCCGGCCGCAATCTGTACCGCCCCGGTGAAACCTTCCACGTATCGGTGCTGCCGCGCGACCTGGACGGCCGCGTGATGCCGGCCTCGCCCCTGACCGCCACGATCAAGCGTCCCGACAGCCGCGTGGTGTCGACCACCCTGTGGCAGCCCGCCAAGGACCTGCAGGGCTATGTCGAGCGCGCGATCGATCTGCCGCCCGATGCGCAGACCGGCGCCTGGATGCTGGAATTGCGTGTCGACCCCGCGTCGCGCACCCCGGACGCTTCCTGGAAGTTCCAGGTCGAGGAATTCCTGCCTGAACGCATGAAGATGGCGCTGACCTCCGACCAGGATGTGTTGTCGCCGAGCGACAGCCTGACCGTGGATGTGCAGGGCGACTACCTGTATGGCGCCCCCGCCGCCGGCAACCGCCTGCTGTCCAGCTTCCAGGTCAAGCGCGACCGCTTTGCGCTGCCGCAGCAATGGCCCGGCTTCATCTTCGGCGACGTGGCCGATGACTCGCGTCGTCATTTTGAGGAACTGCCCGAAGCCGCGCTGGATTCCACCGGCGCCGCCCAGCTCGAGATCGAGCCGCGCACCGATGGCACGCATTCGCCCATGAAGGTGCGGGTGTCGGCCAGCCTGCTGGAATCGGGCGGCCGCCCGGTGGTGCGTTCGATCGAGCGCAGCGTCTGGCCCGCCGACAAGCTGATCGCCGTGCGCCCGCAGTTCGACAGCGACGTGGCCCGCGAAGGCGCGCCCGCCGCCTTCGAAGTGCTGCGCGTGAATGCGCAGGGCGAGATCGCGCCGCTGCCGCAGGCCCAGATGCGCCTGTATCGCGAAGAACGTCAGTACTACTGGCGCTTCGATGACCAGCGCGGCTGGAACAGCGGCTACACCGAAACCGAGGAACTGGTCGATTCGCGCGAGATCGCGCTGAAAGATCGCAGCCAGCTGACCGTGCCGGTCAAGTGGGGCCGCTACCGCCTGGAAATCACCGACCCCGAAACGGGTGAAACCCTGCGCTACCGCTTCTATGCGGGCTGGAACGCACAGGACGCCGACGCCATGGGCAACCGCCCCGACCGCGTCCAGATGAAGCTCGAAGGCGTGCCGGCCAAGCCGGGCGACACCGTCAAGCTGACGCTGACGCCGCCGCACGACGGCCAGGCGCTGATCACCGTTGAAGGCGATCGCATGCTGTGGTCCACCTGGGTGGCCGTGAAGGCAACGGGCACGCAAGTGGAAATCCCGATCGACAAGACCTGGAAGCGTCACGACCTGTACGTGGCCGCGGCGGTGTTCCGTCCCGGCAGCGAAGGCGACCGCGTGACCCCGGCTCGCGCGCTCGGCCTGGCTTTCCTGCCGATCGCCAGCGCCGACCGCAAGCTGGACGTCAAGCTGACGGCCGCGCCCAAGGTGGAACCTGAAACCAAGACCACGGTCCGTGTGAAGGTGGACGGCGCCCAGGGCAAGCAAGCCATGGTGACGTTGTCGGCTGTGGACGTGGGCATTCTCAATATCAACCAGTACCGCACCCCCGACCCGCTGGACTTCTTCTTTGGCAAGCACCGCTACGCGCCCGAATTGCTGGACATGTACGGCAAGCTCATCGAAAAGATGGACGGCACCAAGGGCAAGCTGAAGTGGGGCGGTGACGCCGCCATGCGCGGCGACAGCAAGAGCCTGCCCAAGAAGGTCAAGCTGGTCGACCTGTTCTCGGGTCCGGTCAAGCTGAACGACAAGGGCGAGGCTGACATCCCGCTCGACCTGCCTGACTTCAACGGCACGCTGCGCCTGATGGCCGTCGCGTTCACGCCGGACAACTTCGGCAGCACCGACACCGAAATGGTGGTGGCGGCGCCGATCGTGGCCGAACTGAACACGCCGCGCTTCATCACCCCGGGCGACCAGGCGGCCATTGCGCTGGACGTAACCAACCTGAGCGGCGCCGAGCAAAAGGTGACGATCAAGCTGGAAGCGCTGGACCCGCTGGGCATCGTCGACGGTTCGCGTACCGTGACGCTCAAGGACAAGCAACGCACCACGCTACGCTTTAACGCCACCACCACCGGCTCTTACGGCCTGGGCCTGATTCGCCTGACCGTGGACGGGCAGGGCGGCGGCAAGCCCGTGCACATCGTGCGCGAATCGGTGCTGCAGGTGCAGCCGGCCTATGCGGCCGAGCGCCAGGTGCGCCGTCTGCGCCTGAACCCGGGTGAAACCAACGTGCCGCAGTCGTCGTGGGTGGCGTCCTACTATCCGGACTCCACGACCGTCAGCCTGACGGTGTCGAACCGCCCGCCGTTCAACGTCAATCGCCTGGTCGAAGGCCTGCTCAACTACCCCTACGGTTGCACCGAGCAGACCATCAGCGCGACCCTGCCTTGGGTCATGCTGGACGAAGAGGCGGCCAAGCAGTTCGGCCTGAAGCCGCGCACCCAGGCTGAACGCGAAGCCAAGGTCGCCGGCGCCATCGGCCGCCTGTCGGGCATGCGCAACGCCGTGGGTTCGTACAACCTGTGGAGCAGCTCGTCCTCTCGTGATGTGTGGCTGACGGCCTATGCCGTGGGCTTCCTGCAGGACGCTCGCGACAAGGGCTTCTCGGTGCCCGAGGCGTCGCTGGACCGTTCGCGTCAATGGCTGCTCGAACAAGTGCAGCAGAGCTCCGGCTCGTTCGGCACCTGGTCGGCCAACCTGAAGCGCAACGTTGAATCGGGCCGCCTGGACAGCGGCGACGTCAACACGCTGCGTGAAGACCATCGCCGCTTTGCCGGCCTGGCCACCGCCGTGCTGGCACTGGCACGCGACAACAAGGCCCCGTTGTCCACGGTGCGCCAACTGTTCGACAACTACCAGGACCGCGCGCGTTCACCGCTGCCCCTGATCCAACTGGCCGCCGCCTTCAAGCTGATGGGCGACGAAGGGCGCATGAAGACCGCGCTGGACCAGGCCATGGCGCGTGAATACGGCATCAACCGCCGCAACCAGAATGCCTACTACGACGAGTGGATGGGCGACTACGGCAGCGCCGTGCGCGACTACGCCCTGGCCTATGCGCTGGCCAACCAGTATCAGTTGCGCCACGACCGCGTGGAGAACCTGATGACGCAGTTGGCCGCACGCCTGGGCAACCGCTCGTACCTGTCGACGCAAGAGCAGATGGCCTTGTTGCTGGCCGCTCGTGCTGCGGGTGGCGACAAGGGTACGCCGTGGGAAGCCACGCTGACCGTCAATGGCGTTCGCAAGCCGCTGACCGGCGGCAAGTCCGACCAGACGGTGTCCCTGACCGCGGCCGAATTGGCGAGCACCCAGCTCGTCAACACGGGCAGCCAGTCGCTGTTCATCGAGTACGACATCCAGGGCAGCCCCACGACGGTGCCCGCGCCGCGCAACGACGTGATCCAGCTCAAGCGTGGCTGGTACCGTCCTGACGGCCGGCCGTGGGATGGCGGCACGCTGCAAACCGGCGACATGCTGGTGGTGTGGGTCCAGGCCAGCGCCAACCAGAACATCCCGGACGGCCTCTTGGTGGACCGCGTGCCGGCTGGTTTCGAGGTCGAGAACCTGAACCTGTCGCAAAGCCCCGAGATGCAGGACTGGAGCATCGGCGGCCGCCGTGTGGCCGACGCGATGGCGGACCCCAACATCAAGCACCGCGAATTCCGCGATGATCGTTATGTTGCGGCTGTGTCGCTGGGTCGCGGCAAGGTGGATGTGTTCTATCTGGTGCGGGTCGTCACGCCGGGCCGTTATTCGGTGCCCTCGACGGTGGCCGAAGACATGTACCGCCCCGAGATCCGCGGTGTAGGCGAGCAATGGAGCACGGTCGAAATCCGCGATCGCGGCGCCAAGCAGCGTCCTTGACCGCCGCCGCCACCCCGTCGGCGGGCGCCTCGCGCGCCCGCCGCTGGCGGCGGCGCGGCATCTACGCGGCCAGCGTGTTGTTTGCGCTGGCCGCGTTGTTATTCGCGCTCGACCGCCTGTATCCCTTGCCCCCGATCGACTCCGGCGGCGCTGCCGTGGTGGTCGCCGCCGACGGCACGCCGCTGCGCAACTATCCCAGCCGTGACGGCATCTGGCGCTACCCGGTCAAGCCGGAGCAGGTGTCGCCGCACTATCTGGACACGCTGCTGACCTACGAAGACCGCTGGTTCTACTGGCACCCCGGGGTCAACCCGGTGGCGCTGGCTCGCGCCGGCTGGCAGTGGGCCACCAACCGCCGCATCGTCTCGGGCGGGTCCACCCTGACCATGCAGGTGGCGCGGCTGATCGACCCGCAGCTCGCCGGCAGGCCGTCGCGCTCGATGGCCGCGAAACTGCGCCAGGCCTGGCGCGCCGTGCAGCTGGAAATGCACTACAGCAAGGACGAAATCCTGTCGCTCTACCTGACCCACGCGCCCATGGGTGGCATCGTGGAAGGCGTGGAGATGGGCTCGCGCCTGTGGCTGGGCAAGCCGGCGCGCGATTTGAGTCCGGCCGAGGCCGCCATGTTGACCGCCTTGCCACAGGCGCCGTCGCGGCTGCGCCCGGACCGTCACCCCGAGGCCGCCCAGACTGCCCGCGACAAGGTGCTGGACCGTATGGTGGAGCTGGGCCGCTGGACCCCGGCCGAGGTGGCCGACGCCAAGATCGAACGCGTGGTGGCGCCGCCGCTGCGGGCCCGTTGGCTGGCGCCGCTGGCCGCGCAGCGCCTGCTGCAGGAAGCCGGGCGCAAGACCGGTGGCCCGCGCCGTCCGGGCAGCCGCCCGCCGCTGGTCGCCTCTACCCTGGACGCCGACATGCAGGCCGCGGTCGAGCGCATGCTGCTTGATCGGGTAGACAATCTACCGCCCAAGGTGTCCATGGCCGTGCTGGTGATGGACAACGATTCCTTGGAAATCAAGGCTTACGCCGGCTCGGCGGACTTTTCCGACGATTCCCGATACGCCCACGTGGATATGGTGCGTGGCGTGCGTTCGCCGGGTTCTACTCTGAAGCCGTTCTTGTACGCCCAGGCGCTGGACGATGGCCTGATCCACTCGGAAAGCTTGCTGATCGACGCTCCCATGTCGTTCGGTGGCTATGCGCCGGGCAACTTCCAGGCCGCGTTTTCCGGGCCGATCAGCGTTTCGCAAGCCCTGCAGCGCTCATTGAATGTCCCCGCCGTGGACTTGCTGGACCGCGTCGGACCCAGCCGTTTTGCCTCGGTTATGCTCAAGGGAGGCGTCTGGTTACGATTACCTGCCGGCGCCGAGCCCAATCTGAGCTTGATTTTGGGCGGGGGTGGCACCACATTGGAAGAACTGGTGGGTGCTTACCGGGCCCTGGCCCGCGGTGGCATCTCCGGCCGGCCCCGGCTGCGTCCGGAGCAGCCGCGGGTCGAGTCCCGTATGATTAGTGCTGGCGCCGCCTGGATTGTCCGGGACATCCTGGAAGGCGGGGGCCACCCGGACCGGCCGTTTTACCAGTCGGGCAGCCCGGCCCGCCAACTGGCCTGGAAAACCGGGACAAGTTTTGGTTTCCGGGACGCCTGGGCAGTCGGGGTGACCGACAGCTGGACAATTGGTGTGTGGGTGGGTCGCCCGGATGGCACGCCCAACCCCGGATTTTTCGGGGCGAATGTGGCAGCGCCGCTACTGCAGGACATCGTGGCGGCATTGCCAGAGGGCGCGCAGCATGTCCGCGTCCGGCCCGACACGGTGCAGGCTGTCGTGACGTGCTGGCCGCTGGGCTACAAGCTGGGCAGCGTGCCGTCGGGCGCATGCCCGGAACAGCGCGCCGCCTGGGCCCTGAATGAAACGGTGCCGCCGTCGTTTTCCGGCTACGCCGATGCCACGCAGGGGCCGTTGCGTTTGGGCGGCGTGGCAACTGGTTCGGTGCTGCGGCCCGTGCCGGGCAGCAAGCAGGTGGCGCTGGATGTGGATGTGCAGGGCGCCGAAGGCGAAGTATGGTGGATGCTTGACGGTCGCGTGGTTGGCCATGGCGCGTCGAGTCGTCCGTTTAATTTAGTGCTGGCGCAAGACGGCCGGTATACGCTTACCGTCATGGACGCGCAAGGCCGCCACGATAGAGTGGTTTTTGAAATCGCTGGCGTTACGCCATGATCGGCATAGAATATGAATCGTGTATTTGACCGCTTCGATGCGTTACGGAGGAAGCGTGATTTCCCAAGAGCTTGAAGTCAGCCTGCATATGGCTTTCGTCGAGGCCCGTTCGGCCCGGCACGAATTTATTACCGTCGAGCATCTGCTGTTGGCGTTGCTCGACAACGCCTCGGCAGTTGAAGTGTTGCGCGCCTGCGCCGCCAACCTGGATGACCTGCGCCGCAACTTGCGCCAGTTCGTTTCGGAAAACACCCCGGTGATCCCCAGCGGCGCGGAAGTCGACACGCAACCCACGTTGGGTTTCCAACGTGTGATTCAACGCGCGATCATGCATGTGTCCGCGGGTGGCACCGGCAAGAAACCGGTCACCGGCGCGAACGTGCTCGTAGCCATTTTCGGCGAAAAGGATTCGCACGCCGTGTACTACCTGCAGCAGCAGGGCGTCACGCGGCTGGACGTCGTCAATTTTCTGTCGCATGGCATTACCAAACAGCCACAGGTGGAGTCCGCCGCCGTGCAGAAAGAGCAGCAGACCAATGGTGAAGAGCAGGGCGAATCGCGCCAGTCGCCGCTGGACCAGTACGCGACTGATCTGAACGCCGCAGCGCTGGCTGGCCGAATCGATCCGCTGATCGGGCGCGAGCACGAAGTCGAGCGCGTGATCCAGGTGCTGTGCCGCCGCCGCAAGAACAACCCGCTGCTGGTCGGCGAGGCTGGCGTGGGCAAGACCGCCATCGCCGAAGGCCTGGCCTGGCGCATCACGCGTGGCGAAGTCCCCGAAATCCTGCAGGCTGCGCAAGTGTTCGCATTGGACATGGGCGCGCTGTTGGCGGGCACCAAGTACCGTGGCGACTTCGAACAGCGTCTGAAGGGCGTGCTCAAGCAGATCCGCGGCAACCCCGATGCGATCCTGTTCATCGATGAAATCCACACGCTGATCGGCGCCGGTTCGGCTTCGGGCGGCACGCTGGACGCGTCCAACCTGCTCAAGCCGGCCTTGTCCTCGGGCCAGCTCAAGTGCATTGGCGCCACCACGTATACCGAATACCGCGGCGTCTTTGAAAAAGACCACGCGCTGTCGCGCCGGTTCCAGAAGATCGACGTGCCCGAGCCCAGCGTCGAGCAGACCGTGCAGATTCTGCGTGGCCTGAAGAGCCGCTTCGAAGAGCACCACAACGTGCGCTATTCCGCAGCCGCGCTGTCGGCTGCCGCGGAATTGTCGGCGCGCTTCATCAATGACCGCCACCTGCCCGACAAGGCCATCGACGTGATCGACGAGGCCGGCGCCGCGCAGCGCCTGTTGCCGCGTTCGCGCCAGAAGAAGGTGATCGGCAAGGTCGACATCGAGAACATCGTTTCCAAGATCGCGCGCATTCCGCCGCAGTCCGTCTCCAACGACGACCGCAGCAAGCTCGCCACGCTGGACCGCGACCTCAAGACCGTCGTGTTCGGCCAGGACAACGCCATCGAGGCCTTGTCCGCCGCCATCAAGATGGCGCGCTCGGGCCTGGGCAAGCCGGAAAAGCCGATCGGCGCCTTCCTGTTCTCCGGCCCCACCGGCGTCGGCAAGACCGAAGTCGCGCGCCAGCTGGCCTTCACGCTGGGCGTGGAGCTGCTGCGCTTCGACATGTCCGAATACATGGAACGCCACGCCGTTTCGCGCCTGATCGGCGCGCCGCCGGGATACGTCGGTTTCGACCAGGGCGGCCTGCTGACCGAGGCCATCACCAAGCAGCCGCACTGCGTGCTGCTGCTCGATGAAATCGAAAAGGCCCACCCGGACGTCTTCAACATCCTGCTGCAGGTCATGGACCACGGCACGCTGACGGACAACAACGGCCGCAAGGCGGACTTCCGCAATGTCATCGTCATCATGACGACGAACGCGGGCGCCGAAACCTTGAACCGTCCGTCCATCGGTTTCGCCAATTCGCGGGTCGTGGGCGACGAAATGGCGGAAATCCGCCGCATGTTCACGCCCGAGTTCCGCAACCGCCTGGACGCGATCATCCCGTTCGCGCCGCTGGATCGCGAAATCATCCTGCGCGTGGTCGACAAGTTCCTGATGCAGCTCGAAGACCAGTTGCACGAGCGCCGCGTCGAAGCCGTGTTCACCACGGCCCTGCGCGAGCACCTGGCCAAGGAAGGCTTCGACCCGCTGATGGGCGCCAGGCCGATGCAGCGCCTGATCCAGGACACCATCCGGCGCGCGCTGGCCGACGAGCTGCTGTTCGGCAAGCTGGTCGATGGCGGCACGGTCACGGTGGATCTGGACGAGGACAACAAGGTGACGCTGGACTTCGATGACCACGGCGGCAAGCCGCCGTCGGCCGCGCCCGACAAGCAGGAAGTCGAGCTCATCGACTAGGGCCTTCCATGACCGCGGACCGCCAGCCGCTGATCGAGTGCGAGCACTGCGCAAGCATCTATCGCCGACATCAGCTTGACCCTGGCGAGACCGCCAATTGCGCCCGCTGCGGTGCCATTCTGTGGCGCTACAGCGGGCTTACTTTGTCCAATTGGCTGGCGCTCGCCATTTCCGCCCTGATCATCTTCGGCGTGGCCAACGCCTACCCGGTCGCTTCGATGTCCGTGCAGGGCATGGTGCAGCAGGCTTCCCTGCTTGACGCCATTTCCATCACTTGGCGGCAAGGCCATTACGTCGTGGCCATCATGACCGGGTTGGCGGGCTTTGCCTTGCCTTTACTGCAGCTGACCGTGCTGCTGTGGGTGCTGGGTCCGCTGTCGCGCGGCGCCGAACCCGCGGGTTTCCGTGGCGCGATGCGCCTGTTGGGCCTGCTGCGTCCTTGGTGCATGGTGCCGGTGTTTCTCCTGGGCGTGCTGGTCGCGGTCGTGAAGCTGGCCGGCATGGCCGCCGTGGCGCCCGGCATCGGGCTGGCGGCGTTTGGCGTGCTGACCATCCTGTTGACCATGCTGGGCCGCCTGACCCCCCACGTGCTGTGGCGCTACGCCGAATCCCAGGGCGTGGTGCCGGTGCACGTGCCCGAGGCGACGCCGGACGTGGTGCTGACCGGCTGTCATGTCTGCGGCCAGGTGCAGGCGTTGCCGCGCAATGCCGATGAGGAAGAAGAACACCATTGCGTGCGTTGCCACGCAGTGGTGCATTATCGCAAGCCGGACCACCTGGCGCGCACCTGGGCGCTGTTGCTGGCGGCGGTGGTGTTCTATATTCCCGCCAATGTGCTGCCTGTCATGAAGGTCAGTTCGGTGCTGGGCGACAGCGCCCATACCATCCTTGGCGGCGTGGTCGAATTGTGGAACATGGGGTCGTGGGACATCGCGCTGATCGTCTTCATTGCCAGCGTGGCGGTGCCGCTGACCAAGCTGTTGGCGCTGATCCTGCTATTGTTGACCGAGCAGTGGCGCAGCACCACCAACCTGCGACCGCGTACGCGGTTGTACGAAATGGTCGAGTTCATCGGCCAGTGGTCGATGCTGGATGTATTTGTGGTGATATTGCTGGCGGCTTTGGCTGATTTTCAGGGGTTGATGGAAATCAGCGCCGGCGCGGGCGCCGCGGCGTTCGGCGTGGTCGTCATTTTGACCATGCTGTCGGCCATGAGCTTTGACCTGCGCCGCAGTTGGGACCTGGAAGGCGAAAGCGAAATTGACGTAGGACAGCCGCCTGTGGCCGGCACTCGGCAGCAGCCGGCGCCTGCCGCCGGCTCGGAAATGGGCTGACGCGTTGGGCGCCCGCAAACGTCCGGCGCGGGGCCGAACAGCGTTCGCCGCTTGAAGAACAAAGAAGAAAAGGAAAAACAGATGTCCGAGCAAGCACCGGGATCGGGTGAAGAGAAGTTTGCGTCACCGACCATTTCGCGCAAGCGCAAAAGCCGGATCTCATGGATCTGGCTGGTCCCCGTTGTCGCCGCCCTGATGGGCCTGTCGCTGGTGGTACGCACCTGGATGCAGGCGGGGCCGGATCTTTCCATCGAATTCAACACCGCCGATGGGCTTGAGGTCGGCAAGACCCAGCTGCGCTACAAGGACGTGAACGTGGGTACGGTCAAGTCCATCGGCTTCAACGGCGACCGCAGCAAGGTCGTGGTGCAGGCCGAGCTGTCCAAGGACGTGGCCGACCTGGCGCGCGAAGGCACCAATTTCTGGGTGGTGCGCCCGCGCCTGGACGTCAGTGGCGTGTCCGGGCTGGGCACCTTGCTGTCCGGCGCCTACATCGGCGTGGATGCGGTGGAGGGCAAAGACACCTCCAAGAAGGCGACCAAGCTCCATTTCGTCGGTTTGGAAACACCGCCGGCCGTGACCCATGACCGTGCCGGCAAGCGCTTCAAACTCAAGGCATCTGACCTGGGCTCGCTGGATATCGGCTCGCCGGTGTATTTCCGCCGCATCAATGTGGGCCGCGTGATCGGCTATGCGCTGGACAAGACCGGCAACGCCGTGAACGTCGAAGTGTTCGTGGATGCGCCCAACGACAAGTTCGTCACCAATGGCACGCGCTTCTGGAACGCCAGCGGCGTGGACTTCAGCGTCAACGCCGACGGTCTGAAGGTGCGCACCCAGTCGCTGGTGTCCATGGCGGTGGGCGGTGTGGCGTTTGAACCCATCTACAGCGCCCGCGATGCCGGCACGCCGGCCGCCGCCGACGCGCGCTTCGAGTTGTACGCCACCGAAACGGCCGCCAAGGCCAATCCGGATGGCGAGGCCTTCCCGATCCGCATGCGCTTTGACCAATCGATTCGCGGCCTGGCTGTGGGCGCGTCGATCGATTTTTCGGGCATCACGCTGGGTAATGTCACGCAGATCAACCTGGACTTCGATCCCGCCAGCAAGCGCTTCTATTCGGTGGTGGACGCCACGCTGTATCCGGAGCGCCTGGGCCGGGTGTACGAGGAAGTGCGCGCCCGTGCCGTCGAGGACGGTGACGAGGCGGGTGGCCGCCTGCTGGGCATCATGATCAAGCACGGCCTGCGCGCCCAGTTGCGTACCGCCAACCTGTTGACCGGCCAGTTGTATGTGGTGCTGGACGACTTCCCCAACGCCAAGCCGGTGGACTTCAAGATGTCCAGCCCGGCCCTGATCCCGACCGTGCCGGGTAATCTGGACCAACTGCAGCAGCAGGTCAGCAATATCGTCGCCAAGATCGACAAGATTCCGTTCGACAAGATTGGCGAAGACCTGCGCACCACGCTGGCCAGCACCTCCAAGCTGATGACGCGCCTGGACAAACAGGTGGCGCCGGAAGCGCAGAACGTGCTCAAGCAGGCGCGCGAGTCCATGGCCAACCTGAATGCGCTGCTGGCCTCGGACGCCTCGCTGCCGGTCAATGCCGAAAAGGCCATGCAGGAACTGAGCCGCGCGGCCCGCTCGCTGCGGGCGCTGGCCGACTTCCTGCAATCGAACCCCGAATCGTTGCTGCGCGGCCGCGGCGACGACCCGATCCCCGGCGCCGGTCCGGTCAGGAACTGAACCCATGAATAGACTTCGCTCCCGTTCCGCCACTCAAGCCAACTCCGCCCGGCTGCGCGCCGTGGGCCTGCCGGCGCTGGCCCTGGCCGCGCTGCTGGCCGGCTGCGCCTCGTCGCCGCCGGTGCATTACTACACCCTGCAGGGCCCCGCGGCGCAGGCGCCTGCGGTGCCCCGCGCGGCGGCGCCGTTCCTGATCGATGTGCAGGGCGTCAATGTGGCGGCGCAGGCCGACCAGCCGCAACTGATGGTGCGCACGGGCGACGGCAGTGTGTCGGCGCTGTATTCCGAACGCTGGAGTTCGCCGCTGGGCGACGAAATCCGCGGCGCACTGTCGGACGCGCTCAAGCATGACCTGGGCGCGCTGGATGTGCAGGTGGTCAAACCTGGCCCCACCGCAGCGGTCTGGCGGGTGCAGACCGACGTGCAGCGGTTCGACCTGGTGTCGGGCCGCATGGCGCAGCTGGACGCCACCTGGCGGGTAAGACCGGTCAATCTGAAAGGCACGGGTCTGCTGTGCCGCAGCGTCGTCACGGAAAATGTATCCGAGGCTGGCGTGCCGGCGCTGATCACGGCGCAGCAGCGCGCGGTCGTGGCGCTGGCCGGCGCCATGGCGTCCGCCATCCGGGGGCAGACGCCGGATACGGGCGGAGCGGTGCAGATGCTGGGTTGCTCGCCGCTGCCGGACTGAGCGTGGCCGGCGACAAAATGGGGGCAGGGCGGATTCCAAAACCCGCCATGATCTCAACCGGTTAACCCTAGGGTTAACCTTAATACAAACGCGGTTGCAACCTGACTAGCATACGGTCCTACCGATGCCGGGCTCCTTTGTGGGCCCGGTGTGACCTTTGCCATGCGACAGGAAGCAATCTCTTATGGCCAGCACCACCCTCGGCGTCAAAGTCGATGACGCGCTTCGCGACCGCCTGAAGTCGGCCGCGCAAAAGCTCAACTGCACGCCGCACTGGCTGCACAAGCAGGCGATCGTCGCCTACCTGGACAAGATCGAGCGCGGCCATCTGCCCGCCGAAATGTCCCACCTGGGCGGGGAAGAGGGGGGCGATGACGAAGGGGGCGAGCAGCAGGCCGTCGCCACGCCGCCGTTCTACGAGTTTGGTCAGGATGTGCAGCCGCAGTCCGTGCTGCGCGCGGCGATCACGGCGGCCTACCGCCGCCCCGAGCCCGAGTGCGTGCCGCTGCTGCTGGGCCAGGCCCGCATGCCCAATCTGGAAAAAGTGCACGCGATGGCCAGCGACCTGGTCAAGAAACTGCGTGGCAAGCGCACCGGCGGTGGCGTCGAAGGGCTGATCCAGGAATTCTCGCTGTCCAGCCAGGAAGGCGTGGCGCTGATGTGCCTGGCCGAGGCGCTGCTGCGCATTCCCGACCGCGCCACGCGCGATGCGCTGATCCGCGACAAGGTCTCGCGCGGCGACTGGAAATCGCACATGGGCGGTTCGCAGTCGCTGTTCGTCAACGCCGCCACCTGGGGCCTGATGATCACCGGCAAGCTGGTGGCCGTGAGCAGCGAGCAGTCGCTGTCCAAGGCGCTGACGCGCCTGATCGGCAAGGGCGGCGAGCCGCTGGTGCGCAAGGGCGTGAACATCGCCATGCGCATGATGGGCGAGCAGTTCGTGTCGGGCCAGACCATTTCCGAGGCGCTGGCCAACAACCGCAAGATGGAAGGCCGCGGCTTCCGCTATTCGTACGACATGCTGGGCGAAGCGGCCACCACGGCCGAGGACGCCGAGCGCTATTACGCTTCGTACGAGCAGGCCATCCACGCCATCGGCAAGGCCGCCGCCGGCCGCGGCATCTATGAAGGCCCCGGCATCTCCATCAAGCTGTCGGCGCTGCACCCGCGCTATTCGCGCGCCCAGCGCGAACGCGTCATGGCCGAGCTGCTGCCGCGCGTGAAGGCGCTGACCATCCTGGCGCGCAGCTACGACATCGGCCTGAACATCGATGCCGAAGAAGCCGACCGCCTGGAAATCTCGCTGGATCTGCTGGAGGCGCTGTGCTTCACGCCCGAGCTGGAAGGCTGGAACGGCATCGGCTTCGTCATCCAGGCCTACCAGAAGCGCGCGCCCTTCGTGATCGACTACGTGATCGACCTGGCCCGCCGCAGCCGCCACCGCGTGATGGTGCGCCTGGTCAAGGGTGCGTACTGGGACAGCGAAATCAAGCGCGCCCAGGTCGACGGCCTGGAAGGCTATCCGGTCTACACCCGCAAGGTTTATACCGACGTGGCCTACCTGGCCTGCGCCCGCAAGCTGTTGGGCGCGCCTGAAGCGGTGTATCCGCAATTCGCCACCCACAACGCCTACACGGTCTCGGCGATCTACCAATTGGCCGGTCAGAATTACTACCCCGGCCAATACGAATTCCAGTGCCTGCACGGCATGGGCGAACCGCTGTACGACGAAGTGGTGGGCTCGCTCGCGCAAGGCAAACTGAACCGCCCGTGCCGCATCTACGCGCCGGTCGGCACGCATGAAACGCTGCTGGCCTACCTGGTGCGCCGCCTGCTGGAAAACGGCGCCAACACCTCGTTCGTCAACCTGATCGGCGACGAGAGCATCCCGGTCGAGACGCTGGTGGCCGATCCGGTCGAGGCCGCCTCGCGCATCGTGCCGCTGGGCGCGCCGCACGAGAAGATTCCGCTGCCGCGCGAGCTTTATGGCAATCCGCAGCAAGGCGCGCGCGCCAACTCCGCCGGCCTGGATCTGAGTAACGAGCATCGCCTGGGTTCGCTGTCGGCTGCGCTGCTGGCCAGCGCCGGTACGCCCTGGCGCGCCGCGCCCATGCTGGGCGAAGGCGCCGAGGCTTGGGACACGGCCCGCGCGATTGAAGTGCGCAACCCCGCCAATCTGCGCGACGTGGTGGGCCATGTGATCGAGGCCAGCGGCGAAGAAGCCGAGGCCGCCTTGCGCGCCGCCGCCAACGCGGCACCCATCTGGCAATCGACCCCGGTGGCAGAGCGCGCCCAGTGCCTGCGCCGCGCCGCCCAGTTGCTGGAAGAGCAGATGCAGACGCTGCTTGGCCTGATCGTGCGCGAAGCCGGCAAGTCGCTGCCCAACGCGATCGCCGAAGTGCGCGAAGCGGTCGACTTCCTGCGTTACTACGCGGACCAGGCCGAGCGCGAGTTCGGCAACGACACGCATCGCCCGCTGGGCACGGTGCTGTGCATCAGCCCCTGGAACTTCCCGCTGGCCATCTTCACCGGCCAGGTCGCGGCGGCGCTGGCGGCCGGCAATACCGTGCTGGCCAAGCCCGCCGAGCAAACGCCGCTGATCGCGGCGCAGGCGGTGACGATTCTGCGCGCCGCTGGCGTGCCGGCCGGCGCGGTGCAGCTGTTGCCCGGCCGCGGCGAAACCGTGGGCGCGCAACTGGTGGCCAGCCCAGGTATTCGCGGCGTCATGTTCACCGGTTCCACCGACGTGGCCCGCATCATTGCGCGCACGCTGGCGGATCGCCTGGATGACGACGGCCACACCATTCCGCTGATCGCCGAAACGGGTGGCCAGAACGCGATGGTGGTGGATTCGTCCGCGTTGTCCGAACAGGTGGTGTTCGACGTACTCAGCTCGGCCTTCGACTCGGCCGGCCAGCGCTGTTCGGCGCTGCGCGTGCTGTGCGTGCAAGAAGACAACGCCGACCACGTGCTGACCATGCTGCGCGGCGCGATGCGCGAACTGAGCGTGGGCAACCCCGACCGCCTGTCGGTCGACGTCGGCCCGGTGATCGATACCGAAGCGCGCAACGGCATCCAGCGTCACATTGATGCGATGCGCACGGCGGGCCACCGGATCGATCAGGCGGAACTGAATGGCGAGTGCCGCCAGGGTACCTTCGTGGCACCCACCATTATCGAAATCGACAGCGTCAGCGAACTGACCCGCGAAGTGTTCGGGCCGGTGCTGCACGTGGTGCGCTACAAGCGCGAAGAACTGGACGCCTTGCTGGATGCCATCAATGGCACCGGCTACGGTCTGACGTTCGGCGTGCATACCCGCATCGACGAAACCATCGCCCACGTGACCGGCCAGGTCCATGCGGGCAACGTCTACGTCAACCGCAATATCGTGGGCGCCGTGGTGGGCGTGCAGCCCTTCGGCGGCGAGTGCCTGTCCGGCACCGGCCCCAAGGCGGGCGGTCCGCTGTATATGTACCGCCTGCTGGGTACGCGCCCCGAGGGCTTGCCGCCCGCGTTGGATGCGGCCGCGCCGCTGCCGCAGCGCATCGCGCTGCCGGGTCCCACGGGCGAGACCAATACCTATATGGTCGAACCGCGCGGCGCCGTGTATTGCGTGGCAGCCACCGAGGCCGGTGCGCGTGCGCAGTGGTCGGCGGCGCGCCTGACTGGCAACCACGCCTGGTTCGCGGACACCCCCGCGGCGCAGGCGCTGCTGGCCGGGCTGGACGCCGAGCAGCAGGGCCAGGCCGGCATCCTGGCGGACGCCGAGGTTGACCAGGCCGATTATCAGGCGGTGCTGTTCGAGGGCGACGGCGATGCGCTGCGCGCCCTGAACCAGCGTATCGCGCAGCGCCCGGGTGCGATCCTGGCGGTGCACGGGCTGACGCCGGACGCCTTGGCGGCAGGCGCCGCCTATGTGCCGGAACGCCTCTTGACGGAGCGTTCCATCAGCGTCAATACGGCCGCGGCCGGCGGCAACGCCAGCCTCATGACAATCGGCTGAGCGTGACCGAGGGGTAACCCTTGGGCGACCAAGGGTTATCTCCAATATCTAGCGGGGTTGCACTGGAAGCAAAATCCGGTCGCACCTGAAGTTCGATTGCGGCAACCCGGCAATCGGATTCAAACAGAAAAACCCGGCCCAAAAGCTCGGGTATAACAAAGCCTCATCCGTCATACCGGAGGATTCCCATGAAGTTGCGCACCACTTTGAAGCTTGTCGCCGCCGGCATCGCCGCTGCCAGCATGGCCACCGCCGCGCAGGCCGCCGACATCAAATTCGGCTTCGCCGCCCCGCTGACCGGTCCCCAGTCGCACTACGGCGAAGACATGCAGAACGGTCTGAACCTGGCGCTGGAAGAAGCCAACCAGAAGGGCATCAAGATCGACGGCCAGCCCGCCAAGTTCGTGCTGGTGTCGCGCGACGACCAAGCCGACCCGCGCGTGGGCGTGCAGGTGGCGCAGCAACTGGTCGACGAGAACGTCGTCGGCATCCTGGGTCACTTCAATTCGGGCACCACGATTCCCGCGTCGCGCGTCTACCATGAAGCCGGCCTGCCGCAGATCGCCATGGCCACGTCGCCGGAGTACACCAAGCAAGGCTACGAAACCACCTTCCGCATGATGACCAGCGACACCCAGCAGGGCGCCGCGGTCGGCAAGTTCATGGTGCAGAGCCTGAAGGCCAAGAAGGTCGCCATCATCGACGACCGCACCGCCTACGGCCAGGGCCTGGCCGACGAGGTCGAGAAGGCCGTCAAGGCCGCCGGCGGCCAGGTGGTGCGCCGCGAGTACACGACCGACAAGGCCAACGACTTCACGGCCATCCTGACCAACATCAAGGGCTCGGCGCCCGACGCCATCTTCTACGGCGGCCTGGACGCGCAGTCCGGCCCGATGAAGCGCCAGTTGGCCACGCTCGGCCTGAAGGCGCCGCTGGTCTCGGGTGAAATGACCCGCAGCGACACCTTCATCAAGCTGGCCGGCGACGCCGCCGACGGCACCTACGCCTCGCTGGCCGGCGTGCCGCTGGACAAGATGGCCGCGGGCAAGGACTTCGAGCAGCGCTACCAGGCCCGCTTCAAGAAGGCCCCCGGCGTCTACGCGCCGTACGCCTATGACGGCGCCTGGAACATGATCGCGGCGATCGAAGCGGCCGGTTCGGCCAAGCCCGAGAAGTACCTGCCGGAACTGGCCAAGCTGAACCGCAAGGGCGCCACCAGCGAGCACATCGCCTATGACAAGAACGGCGATCTGAAGGAAATCTCGGTCACCATCTACGAAGTCAAGAACGGCAAGTGGGAGATGGTTGAAACGATGGTCAGCCAAGCCAACTAAGGCGGTTGGACCCGGGCGGGAAGCCGGCTGCGCGCCGCATCCCGCCCGCTTTGCAGCGTGCGCGCCGTCCGGCGCGCGCCACGCGCGGCGCCGTGGCAGGCCCGAGGGCCGCCACCGCGCGATTTTTCCAGGCTTATTCCGCGGCCCCTATGGATATCTTCATTCAACAACTGATTAACGGCGTCACGCTAGGCAGCGTGTACGCCCTGGTCGCCCTTGGCTACACCATGGTGTACGGCATCATCGGGCTGATCAACTTCGCGCATGGCGACGTCGTCATGATCGGCGCGATGGCGGCGACCACCATTGCCATTTCGCTGGTGGGCGGCGATCCCTCCACGTCCGCCTTCGTCGTGCTGGGCGTCGGCTTGCTGGTGTCCGTGCCGCTGTGCATGGCGGTGGGCTGGACCGCCGAGCGCGTGGCTTACCGGCCGCTGCGCCGCGCGCCCCGCCTGGCCGCGCTGATCACCGCCATCGGCGTGTCCATCATCCTGCAGAACGTGGCCATGATGGGCTGGGGCCGCAACTACCTGAACTTTCCGCAGGTGCTGTCGCCGCAGGTGTTCGAGATCGGCGGCGCGCGCATGAGCTCGCTGCAGATCGCCATCGTGGTGATCGCGGCGCTGATCATGGGAGGCCTGCTGGCGGTGGTGCACAAGACGCGCCTGGGCACGGCGATGCGCGCCACCGCGCAGAACCGCGAAGTGGCCGGGCTGATGGGCGTGAACATCAACACCGTCATTTCGGCGGCGTTCCTGATCGGCTCGGCTCTCGCTGCCGTGGCGGGCATGATGGTCGCCACCTATTACGGCGTGTCGCAATACACCATGGGCTTCATGCTGGGCCTGAAGGCCTTTACGGCCGCGGTGCTGGGCGGCATCGGCAACCTGGTCGGCGCGATGGCCGGCGGCCTGTTGCTGGGCATCATCGAATCGCTGGGCGCCGGCTACATCGGCGACCTGACCGGCGGCTTCCTGGGCAGCCACTACCAGGACGTGTTCGCGTTCTTCGTGCTGGTGCTGGTGCTGATTTTCCGTCCGTCCGGCCTGCTGGGCGAGCGTGTGGGGGACCGCGCATGAGCACCACCCTGAAAAACAGCGGGCTGTCGACCCGCAACCTGATCGGCATCGCGCTGATCGGCATCGTGCTGGCGGTGCTGCCGTTCGTGATCGGCATGGCCGGCCAGAGCTGGGTCCGCATCCTGAACTTCGCGCTGCTGTACGTGATGCTGTCGCTGGGCCTGAACATCGTGGTGGGCTTTGCCGGCCTGCTGGACCTGGGCTACATCGCGTTCTACGCGGTGGGCGCCTACACCTGGGCGCTGCTGGCTTCGCCGCACTTCGGGCTGCACCTGCCGTTCTGGGCGATCCTGCCGATCGCGCTGGCGGTGGCGTGCCTGTTCGGGGTGCTGCTGGGGGCGCCGACGCTGAAATTGCGCGGCGACTACCTGGCCATCGTGACGCTGGGCTTCGGCGAGATCATCCGCATCTTCCTGAACAACCTGAACGCGCCGGTCAACATCACCAACGGCCCGCAGGGCATCAACCGCATCGACACCTTCAAGGTGGGCGAGTTCGCCTTTGGCCGCACCGAGAGCCTGCTGGGCATCCGCGTGACCGGGCCGGAGAAGTACTACTACCTGCTGCTGGCGCTGACGCTGATCATCGTGCTGGTCTGCGTGCGCCTGCAGAATTCGCGCATCGGCCGCGCCTGGGAAGCGATCCGCGAAGACGAGATCGCCGCCAAGGCCATGGGCATCAACACCCGCAACATCAAGCTGCTGGCCTTCGCCATGGGCGCCTCGTTCGGCGGCGTGGCGGGCGCGCTGTTCGCGTCGATGCAGGGTTTCGTCAGCCCCGAGAGCTTCTCGCTGATGGAATCCATCTCCATCCTGTGCATGGTGGTGCTGGGCGGCATGGGCCACATCCCGGGCGTGATCCTGGGCGCGCTGATCCTGGCCGCGTTGCCGGAATTCCTGCGCGCCGTGGTCGAGCCGGTGCAGCAGATGGTGTTCGGCGCGGTGGTGCTGGATCCCGAGGGCATCCGCATGCTGCTGTTCGGCCTGGCGATGGTGTGCGTGATGCTGTTCCGTCCCGCCGGCCTGTGGCCGTCGGCCGTGCGCAAGCGCGAGCTGGCCACCAAGACGCAGGGAGGCGCGGCATGAGCAAACTGCTGCAAGCCCAGGGACTGGGCAAACGCTTCGGCGGCCTGCAGGCCCTGTCGGACGTCAGTTTCGACATCGAGCAGGGCGAGATCTACGGCCTGATCGGCCCCAACGGCGCCGGCAAGACCACGCTGTTCAACGTGCTTACGGGCCTGTACATCCCGGAAGACGGCAGCTGCACCTTCAACGGCGCCTCGATGTCGGGCAAGAAACCGCACGAGGTGGCGCACGCCGGCCTGGCGCGGACCTTCCAGAACATCCGTCTGTTCGCCAACCTGAGCGCGATCGAGAACGTCATGATCGGCCGCCACATGCGCACCCGCGCCGGCGTGCTGGGCGCGGTGTTCCGCACCCGCGGCACGCGCGCCGAGGAAGCCGCCATCGAGGCCCGCGCCCAGGAGCTGCTGGACTACGTCGGCATCGGCCACCGCGCCAACGACGTGGCGCGTTCGCTTCCCTATGGCGACCAGCGCCGCCTGGAGATCGCGCGCGCCTTGGCCACCGATCCCAAGCTGCTGGCGCTGGACGAGCCGGCCGCCGGCATGAACGCCTCGGAAACCGTGGTGCTGCGCAAGCTGATCGAGAAGATCCGCGACGACGGCGTCACGGTGCTGCTGATCGAGCACGACATGAAGCTGGTCATGGGCCTGTGCGATCGCGTGCTGGTGCTGGAATACGGCAAGGTGCTGGCCATGGGCAAACCCGCCCAGGTGCAGCGCGATCCCAAGGTCATTGAAGCGTATCTGGGCGCGGGCGCCGCCCAGGATCCGCTGATTCATCAGGAGCGCCAGGCATGACGGCAGTTACCCAACCCTTGCTGGAATTGCGCGGCCTGCAGGTCGCTTACGGCGGCATTCGCGCGGTGCGCGGCATCGACCTGCGCGTGGACGAAGGCGAGCTGGTCTGCCTGATCGGCGCCAACGGCGCCGGCAAGAGCACGACCTTGCGCGCCGTTTGCGGCCTGGTGCCGTTGGCCGGTGGCGAAGTGGTCTACGGCGGCAAGTCCATCGGCGGCCAGAAGTCGCATGAGCTGGTGCGCCAGGGCCTGGTCATGGTGCCGGAAGGCCGAGGCATCTTCGGCCAATTGACCATCGAGGAAAACCTGGCGATGGGTGCGTACATCCGCCGCGATGCGGCGCAGATACGCCAGGATACCGACCGCGTGTTCACGCTATTTCCGCGCCTGGCCGAACGGCGCAAGCAGGCGGCGGGCACCTTGTCGGGCGGCGAGCAGCAGATGGTGGCCATGGGCCGCGCGATGATCGCGCGCCCCAAGCTGCTGCTGCTGGACGAGCCGTCCATGGGCCTGGCGCCGCTGATGGTCGAGAAGGTCTTCGAGGTGGTGCGCACCATCGCCAGCGAAGGCGTCACGATCCTCTTGATCGAGCAGAACGCGCGCCTGGCGCTGGAGAACAGCCACCGCGGCTACGTGATGGAATCCGGCGAGATCACGCTGTCGGGTCCGGCGCGGAACATGCTGCATGATCCGAAGGTACGCGCCGCGTACCTGGGTGAAGTCGAAGAGGTGTGAGCCCCCACGCCGCGCGCTTTGCGCTAGCTGCCCCCCAAGGGGGCTGCCCCGCGGCGGGGCGGCTGTTCTAGCGAGAAAAGGAAAGCCCGGCTCAGCCGGGCTTTTTTGATTCAGGCACGTTACGCAGGTTGCGCCACGACCCGTTCGCGTCCGATCAGCAGCGCGATGACGGCGGCGATCAGGCCGGTGGCGCCGGCGACGACGAAGGCCATCAGGTAGCTGCCTTGCGATTCACGTACCAGGCCCGCCATCCAGGCGGCGCTGGCTGCGCCCAGCTGGTGGCCGGCGACGATCCAGCCGAACACGATGGGCGCTTCACGGTCGCCGAAGGCCTCGGTGGCCAGGCGCAGCGTGGGCGGCACGGTGGCGATCCAGTCCAGGCCGAAGAACACCGCGAAGATCGCCAGGCTGTAGAACGAGAAGTCCGAATACGGCAGGTAGATAAGCGCCAGGCCCCGCAGCGCGTAATAGACGAACAGCAGCTTGCGCGGATCGTAGCGGTCCGTCAGCCAGCCGGATGCGGTGGTGCCGAACAGGTCGAAGATGCCCATGATCGCCAAGAGGCCGGCGGCTTGCACTTCGGGCATGCCGTGGTCGCCGCAAAGCGCGATCAGGTGCGTGCCGACCAGGCCGTTGGTGGTGAAACCGCAGATGAAGAAGGTGGCGAACAGGAACCAGAACGTGCGCGTCTTGGACGCGCGCGCCAGGGCGCCGAAGGTGGCGGCCAGCATGCCGGTGCGCGGCGCGGCGGGGGCGGGCGGCGCGTGCGGGTCGGTGCCAAACGGCACCAGGCCGACGCTGGCGGGACGGTCCGGCACCAGCCACCAGGCCAGCGGCACCAGCGCGGCGGCGGCTGCGGCGACCGTCCAGACCACGCGAGTCCAGTCGCCGGACGACGCCAGCGCGGCCAGGAGCGGCAGGAAGATCAACGTGCCGGTGGCGGTGCTGGCGGTCAGCAGGCCCATCATCAGGCCCCGGTGCTTGGTGAACCAGCGGTTGACCACCGTGGCGCCCATTACCACCGCGACGGCGCCCGAGCCGATCCCCGAAAACACGCCCCAGGTCATCAGCAAGTGCCACGGTTGCGTCATGTAGGCGCTGACCGCGCTGGAGGCGGCCATCAGCGTCAGCGAGAAGATCAGCACGCGGCGCAGGCCGAAGCGTTCCATCGCGGCTGCGGCGAACGGGCCGACCAGCCCGTACAGGAAGATACCGACTGCGGCGGCGAACGACGTCGAGCTGCGGGTCCAGCCGAAGCTTTCTTCCAGCGGTACCAGCAGCACGCTGGGCGAGGAGCGCAAGCCAGCCGACACCAGCAGGGCCAGGAAGACCACCGCGACGACGACAAACGCATACTTTTGCCCGGCGCGGCGGAAGGGGATGGGCGGTTGGGCTATACTCATGTTACTGACCGGTACGTATTGGGATTTTCGAATAGTACGTACCGGTCAGTAACATCGTCAAGCGTTATTTTTGACGACCCTGTTTTCAGGGCGGCGGGCATTGCCGGCCGGTCTCAGTAAGGAGTCTTCATATGGCCAGTAAATCCGACGCGGCGGGCAAGGCGCTCGCCGCAGCCTCCAAGCCAAAGCCGCTTCTGGCGGCCGACCGCATCCGCAAGACCGCGCGCGAAATGTTCTACCGCGACGGCATCCGGGCGGTGGGGGTGGATGCCATTGTCAACCAGGCCGGCGTCACCAAGCCCAGCCTGTACCGCAGTTTCTCGTCCAAGGACGAGTTGGCCGCGGCCTACCTGCGCGACTACGACGCGGAGTTCTGGGGCCGTTTCAATGCGGCCTGCGACGCCCATCCGGGCGACCCGCAGGCGCAATTGCGCGCCTACCTGTCCGGCCTGAGCGTGCGCGCGGTGCAAAACGGCTACCGCGGCTGCGGCCTGACCAACGCGGCGGTGGAATACCCCGAGGCCGGCCATCCGGCGCGGGTGGTTGCGGTGGAGCACAAGCTGGAACTACGCCGCCGCCTGGCCGCCATGGCGGCGGAAATGGGTGCGCCGGACCCCGAGGCATTGGGCGATGGCTTGCTGCTGCTGATCGAAGGCGCTTTCGTGTCGAGCCAACTGTTTGGCGAGGGCGGACCCGCCGGCCGGGTCGCGGACATGGCCGACAAGCTGATCGCCGCGCATCTGGGCTGCCGATAGTTTGATATGCCTGGGGGCGCGCCTAGTCCCGCGCTTGCCAGACGAAGTCGCCCGGCATGAGCGACCAGGCGGCGCGGGTTGATGTTTTGCACTGCACAAAAATGGTGCCATATGTGGTGCCTATGCACCGTTATGGTGGTGTTTGTACCCATTACGCAACGGCAAAAATAGTGCTAGGCAATTTTTATTGCGACGCAACATACGCGGATCTAACATGAAGTCGTGTTGTTCCCCATCGCGCTTTCTCAAGGAGAGAATCATGAGCGATACCGCGTTGAAAAATGCCCGCATGTCGGATGCGCTGGAGCGGTCCCTGATCCGCGAGGCCATCAAGGCGGAAACCCTGTCCGGCCCGTTTTCCCGCATGGGTTGGCGCCGGCTGAAGCTGCGCCTGGCCAAGCTGGGCGGCGCTGTCGGCGAAGTGCTGCACGACATGGACGCCGGCCGTCGCCAGCACCCGGTGGTGTCTTCCCGCCGCTGAGTCCTAGCCCGGCCAAAGAAGAACGCCAGCGCAAGCTGGCGTTTTTTTATGTCTGCCACGGATCAAGTCACGCGCGCCGCCTCGTCGGCGATCCAATCCAGAAACGCGCGGACCTCAGGCCGGCCAGCGGCGCCGGGCAGGGTGACCGCGTAATAGGCGAACCTGGCCGGCCACGGTTTGTCCAGTACCTGTACCAGGCGGCCCGCCGCGATTTCCTGTTGGGCATATTGCTGCGGTACCAACGCCAGTCCCTGGCCGGATTCCGCTGCCCGAATCAAGAGGAAATCGTCTTCGAAGGCCGTTCCGCGCTGCGCGCGCGGGTCCGTTGCCACGCCGCTTGCGGCCAGCCACAGCGGCCAGTCCGCGCGATCCGAATCGTGCAATAAGGGGTAGTCCAGGCAGTCGGCCGGGCCGCGGATGGCGCCGGGCGCCACCCGCTCGGGGCTGGCCACGGGCACCAGCACCGGAGCCATCAGGCGCACGCTTTCCAGCCCGGGATAGTCGCCCAGACCATGGCGCAGCGCGATGTCGACCCGGTCGCGACGCAGGTCCGTCAGGGCCGACGTGGCCTCGACGCGGATTTCGATGTGCGGATGCGCCTGCTTGAAGCCGCCCAGACGCGGCACCAGCCACGAGGCAGCGAAGGTGGCCACGGTGCTGATCGTCAATGTTTGCTGGCCGTGCCGGGCGGCCAGCTCGGCCATCGCCTGGTCGATCTGGGCGAAAGCCTGCAATAGCGACGGGTGCAGATCCGCGCCGGCCCGCGTCAACCGCAGGCCTTGCCTTGCCCGCGTGAACAGCGGCATTCCGACCCGTTCTTCCAGCAGGCGGATCTGCTGGCTGATGGCGCCCGAGGTCACGTGCAGCGCTTGCGCCGCAGCCTTGATGCTGCCGCGTTGGCCGACTTCCACGAACGTGCGCAGCGCCTGCAAGGGAACTGAGGAGATCATTAAGTTTAGTTTTTCTAAAGTATGAAGCGAGAAATGATCGCTTCCGATTATAGAGAGCAATGGCCATCATTCAGGCCAGAAAAACTAAATCATAAAGGACCTCTCTGATGACGACCGCAGTCTTACCTCGACCCTCGGCCCATGCCACGGGCCAGCCATGATCGACCTCTACACCGACAGCTCGCCGAACGGCTTCAAGATCACCATCGCTCTCGAGGAGCTGGAACAGCCGTACGCCCTCAAGCACGTGCAGATCGACCACGGCGACAACCGCCAGCCCGAATTCTTGAGGCTCAATCCGCACGGGCGTATTCCGGTGCTGGTGGACCACGCCACCGGCACAACGCTGTTCGAGTCGGCGGCGATCTTGCTGTATCTGGCCGACCAGACCGGACGCCTGCTGCCCGCCGAGCCGCAAGCGCGTTGGCAGGCCATTCAGTGGCTGATGTTCCATGCCGCCAGCGTCGGCCCCATCCTCGGCCAGCGCGTCCATTTCGAGATCTTCTCGGCCGCCCCGTTGCCGGCGGCGATCGAGCGCTACCGCCGATTGTGCGACGAGGCCTTCGGCGTGCTGGACCATCAACTGGCGCGGCACCCGTTCCTGGCAGGCCAGGACTATTCCATTGCCGACATCGCGCATTTTGGCTGGACGCATATCGCGCGGGTCATCGGCTTTGACTTCAGCGCCCATGTGCATTTAAGCGCCTGGCACGAGCGCGTCGCGTCGCGGCCCGCGGTGCGGCGAGGCGTGGCATTGCCGGCCCCAGCGGTTGGGCCTTGAACCCGGATCTGCATAGGAATCGCATCATGTTGAACACCCCACAACCCCCCGCAACGCCTGCCCTGGGCGGCGCGTCCTCGCAGGCGTTCGCCGCGCATCCCGGCTACCGCCGCATGTTCGCGCCGGGCGAATTGACGCTGGGCCTCTTTCTGCCCACCCGGTTCTACCGTGGCGATCTGCACGCGTTGGCGGGCCAGTCGGATCTGGTGGCGGACATCGACCGACGCGGCTTCGCCGCGGTCTGGGTACGCGATGTGCCGCTGATGGACCCCAGCTTTGGCGACGCCGGACAGGTTTTCGATCCCTTCACCTATCTGGCGTTCCTGGCCGCTAAAACGCGCTCGATTGCACTGGCCACCGGCAGCGCCATCTTTTCGCTGCGCCATCCGATCGATCTGGCCAAAGCCGCGACGACGATAGACCAGCTTTCGGGCGGCAGGCTGGTGATGGGCATTGCCTCGGGCGACCGGCCGGCGGAGTTTCCCGCCTATGGCCTGGCGCACGCCGCGCGCGCGCAGCGCTTTGAGCAGGCTGTGCGCTATTTTCGCGAATTGCTCGCCGGCGCGGGCGACGCCATCCAATCACCGCTGGGGCAGACGCAGCGCGGCGCGCTGCTGTTGCCCAAACCCGTCGCTGGCGTCATTCCGTTGATGGTCACCGGTGGCGCGGGTCAATCTCCGGCATGGATTGGCGAGCAGGCGGACGGCTGGTTGACCTATCCTGGCCCGACCCATGGGCCGGCCGGTCCGTTGCGGCTGGCCGGCAATATCCGGGCCTGGCGGGAACGCATTCCCGACGGCGGCTTTCGGCCTCACATGACCAACGAATGGCTGGATCTGGTCGAGGACCCGATGCACCCGCGCACGCCGCTGCAAGGCGGCTATGTGTTGCGCACGGGGCGGGTGGGATTGATCGAGTTACTGCGTGAATGGCAGGCAGCCGGCGTAAACCACGCCGCGCTGGGTATCCAGTTTTCGGAACGGCCCGCGCCGCAGGTCATCCAGGAGCTGGCCGAAGACGTGCTGCCGCATTTTCCGTCGCTGCCCGGGCCGGCGCCTCGCGGCACCGTGTGGTGAGCGTTACACCACCATGTCCACCAGCAGGTAGCCGTCCAGCAGCACGATACCGACCGTGGCGATGACGGCGGCCCAGGCCCAGGCGCCGCGCAACGCGTAGCGGCCCATCAGGCTCTTGCGGCAGGCCAGCAGCACCAGCGGGCCCAGCGCGAAGGGCAGCGCCAGGCTCAGGATGACCTGGCTCAGCACCAGCAATTCGTCCGGATCCTGGCCGCCTGTGAAGATCAGGAGGCCCACGGCGGCGGCGCCAGCGATGAGGCGCGTGGCCAGCGCGCGGCGGCGGTCGGACCAGCCGCTGCGCACTTGGAAGCCTTGCGACAGGATGCGGCCGGCCAGCACGCCGGTGATGGTGGAGCTTTGCCCGGCGGCGTACAGCGCCACCGCGAACACGATGGCGGCGCCGATGCCCAGCGTATGGCCGATCACGGCATGGGCGTCGTCCAGGCTGGATACGATCAAGCCCGAGCCGGACAACGAGGCGGCGGCGACGATCATGATGGCCGAATTGATCAGCATCGCCAGGCCCAGCGACACCACGGTGTCGTTGCGCGCCACCCGCATGGCCATGTCGCGCGCTTCAGGGGGCAGCACGCGGGCGCGTTGCGCCAGCGAACCGGAATGCAGGTACAGGTTGTGCGGCATCAGGGTCGCGCCCAGGATGCCCAGCGCGATCAGGAAGCCCTGCGGGTTGCGCAGCGCGTGGCCGGTCTGGGTCACGCCGTGGGCCACGTCGGTCCAGACGGGATTGGCCTTGAACAGCAGGAATACGAACGACGCCGCCACCACCGCCAGCAGCACGGCGATCACGCGCTCGTGGCGATCGGCGTTGCCGCGGGTCAGGGCCAGCACGGCGAAGGTGCCCACGCCCGTGACGGCCACGCCGCCAATCAGCGGCAGGTTGAACAAGAGGCGCAGCGCGATGGCGCCGCCAATAAGCTCGGCCAACGCGGTGGCCAGGATGGCGGCTTCGCCGGCCAGCCAGGCGGCCTTGGACATGCGCGGGGAAAGATGACGGGCGGTGAGGGTGGCGAGGTCTTCGCCGGTGGCCAACGCCAGGCGCGACACCAGTACCTGGAAGCCCAGGGCCAGGATGGCCGATGCGATCACGACCATCAGCAGGCCGTAGCCAAAGCCGCTACCGCCGGCGATGTCGGTGGCCCAGTTGCCCGGGTCGATGTAGCCCACGGCCACCAGGATGCCCGATCCGACCACCCGGCGCAGGTTGGCCGTCACCTGGGCGTCTTGTGCGTACGCCGCCTTGCCGCCTGAGATCGCATAGATGAATCGGGTCATGGTTTTTCCTGAGAATGGTTCTCATTTTCCATAACTCAGGCATGACCGTCAAATTGATTTTCAACAAGTCCCGGATAGGACGGCCCAATGGCGCCGCCCGCAACGGGACTTGGTGACGCCGGTCAGGACTTGAGCTTGGCGTCCATGGTGATCTTGGCGTTGAGCACCTTGGACACGGGGCACCCCTTTTCGGCCTTGCGGGCCGCTTCTTCAAAGGCCTGCGCGCTGGCGCCGGGAATGACGGCTTCCACGGTCAGGTGCACGGCGGTGATGGCGAAGCCGTCGTCGGACTTGTCCAGCGTGACTTCGGCCTTGGTATCCAGGCTTTTGGCCACCAGGCCGGATTCGCCCAGGATGTTGGACAGCGCCATGGTGAAGCAGCCGGCGTGGGCGGCGCCCAGCAGTTCTTCGGGGTTGGTGCCGGGGGTGTCGCCGAAGCGGGTGTTAAAGCCGTAAGGCTGGCTCTTGAGCGCGCCGCTTTGCGTGGAAATCGTACCCTTGCCCGTCTTCAGATCGCCCGACCAGGCGGCAGTTGCGGTTTTCTTCATGCGTGACTCCTTTAGGGGGGAACGCGCCCGTTGCGGACGCGTCCAGTGGGGAGGCGCGGGCCGCCTGGCGGCGGCGCGCGGTGCCGGAAGGGGCATGGACCATGATACGGCCCGCAGGCCGCGCAGGCATGCAAACGGGCCCCGCGCAACGGCAAGCCGATGTAACGGCTGCGGCCGCTACGCCTTGCCAGCGCAGCACGGCGCCGTCACACTTCGCCCTGGCTTAACCCGAACAGGCATTGGATACAGATGGTAGTGATCGACACCGAACAAACCCGCCGCGCATTGTCGTTCGACGCGGCGATTCCGGCTTTGCGCGAAGCCTTCCGCCAAGGCGCCCACGTACCGCCGCGCCACGTGCACGCCATCGAATCGGGCGGCGCGCACGGCACCACGCTGATCATGCCGGCCTGGAACGAGCAGGGCTATTTCGGGGTCAAGGTCATCAACATCTTTCCCGAGAACACGCGCCAGTCCCTGCCGGGCCTGCATGCCACCTACAACCTCTATAGCGCGCGCACCGGCGTGCCGCTGGCACAGGTGGACGGCGACCAGGTCACGGTGTTTCGCACCGCCGGTGCCGCGGCGCTGGGTGCGTCGTACCTGGCGCGTCCGGACGCGCGGGTGTTGACCATCGTGGGTTCCGGGCGCATCGCCGGCCTGGTGGCGCAGGCCATGCGCACGGTGCGTCCCATCGACAAGGTGCTGGTCTGGAACCTGCGCCCGGCCGGCGCCGACGCGCTGGCCGCCGCGCTGCGCGAACAGGGCTTGGACGCCACCAGCACTACAGACCTTGAGCAGGCCGTGCGCCAGGCCGACATCGTCAGCTGCGCCACCCTGTCCACCGAACCGCTCGTGCACGGCGCCTGGCTGCGCCCCGGCACCCACCTGGACCTGATCGGCAGCTTCAAACCCGACATGATCGAAACCGACACGGCCTGCTTTGATGGCACCACCGTGTATGTGGATACCGACGAAGCTCCCACCAAGGCAGGTGACCTGCTGGCTGCATTCCAGGCCGGCGTGCTGGCGCGTGACGGCATCCGCGGCACACTGACCGATCTGGTGCAGGGCAGGGCACCGGGCCGCACGGACCCGCGCGAAATCACCGTGTTCAAGGCCGTGGGCAGCGCGCTGGAAGACCTGACGCTGGCCGCGCTGGTCTACGAGGCTCGCGTCGGTCAGGCAAAATAGCGGCATACGTTTTTTCTTCATTTCCGCGAGTTGCCAACATGTCCCGCTCATTCCTTCGCTTTGCCTGCGCCGTGGCGCTGGTCGTCCCGGTTCTGTCCGCCCACGCCGACATCGTGATCGGCGTGGATGTGTCCACCACCGGCCCGGCCGCGTCGATCGGCATCCAGACCAACAACGCGATCCGCCTGTGGCCCGCCACGTTGGGCGGCCAACCGGCGCGCTACGTGGTGCTGGACGACGGCACGGACGTCAGCCGGGCCGTCAAGAACCTGCGCAAGCTCACGTCCGAGGACAAGGTCGACGCCATCGTCGGGCCCAACACCACCGCCGCGGCGCTGGCCGCCCTGGACGTGCTGGCCGAAACCCGCACGCCGATGATCGCGCTGGCCGCCTCCAGCGTCATCGTCGAGCCGATGTCGGACCCCAAGCGCGCCTGGGCCTTCAAGATGCCGCAGAACGATTCGCTGATGGCCACCGCGCTGGTCGACGACATGAAAAAGAAAGGCCTGAAGAACGTGGCCTTCATCGGCTTCGCGGATTCCTACGGCGACAGCTGGTGGAAGGAATTCTCGGCCGCCGCCGGCACCGACCTGAAGATCGTGGCGCAAGAACGCTTCCAGCGCACCGACGCATCGGTGGTGGGGCAGGTGCTCAAGGTCATCGCCGCCAAGCCGGACGCAGTCCTGATCGCCGGTGCGGGCACGCCCTCGGCCCTGCCGCAAAAAACGCTGCTTGAACGCGGCTATACCGGCACCATTTACCAGACCCATGGCATCGGCACGCTGGAATTCCTACAGGTGGGCGGCAAGGATGTCGAAGGCACGCTGTTCCCCACCGGCCCCGGCGTGGTGGCGCGCGAGCTGCCCGACTCCAACCCGGTCAAGAAAGTGGCCGTGGCGTTCGCCGACCAGTACGAGCGCCAGTACGGCGCCAACACGCTGACCCAGTTCGCCGGTGACGCCTACGGCGCCTGGATGCTGCTGGATTCGGCAGTCACGCGCGCGCTCAAGACCGGCGCCAAGCCGGGTACGCCGGAATTCCGCGCCGCCCTGCGAGATGCCCTGGAAAACACCCGCGACCTGATCGTCCCGAACGGCGTGCTGAATATTTCCAAGGACAATCACCAGGGCTTTGACGAGCGCGCCCGCGTCATGGGCGTCGTGCGTGACGGCAAATTCTCGTACGCGCAGTAGCCGGGTAGGGCGGAAATAGGGGACGACATAGTCGTCTACCCTTCGTAACGTGTTCTAACCCTCCATAGGGCAGGACAGGCAAAAAGCAGGCTGCGGCCTGCTTTTTTTTGTCCATATCATTAGAAGTGAAATGATTTAATGTCGTATCATTTTTAGCGAAGCTATATACCTAGAAATAAATTTGGGAGAAATTGACTTGCGCCTTGCCCCTTTGCTCCAACCCGTTTTGCGACCTGCTCCCTTGCGCCAGACCCGTCGGGTATTGCTGGCCCTGAGCCTGGGCTTGCTGGCCGCCTGCTCCGACTCCGGTTCGGACAAGACCGCCGCCGGCAATGCCCCCGCAGCCGCCGCCAACACGCTGGAAGCCGCCAAGGCGGCGGGCAAGATCCGTATCGGCTACGCCAATGAGGCGCCGTTTGCCTTCATGGACAGCAAAGCGGCCAAGGTCACCGGGGAGTCGGTGGAAATCGCACGGGTGGTGCTCAAGCGCATGGGCATCAACGAAGTGGAAGGCGTACTGACCGAATTCGGTTCGCTGATCCCGGGGCTGCAGGCCAAGCGCTTCGACATCATTGCGGCGGGCATGTATGTCACGCCGGAACGCTGCGGCCAGGTGGCGTTTTCCAACCCCACCTATGGCGTGGGCCAGGCGTTCCTGGTCAAGCAAGGCAATCCCAAGAACCTGCACAGCTATGAAGACGTGGTGAAAAACCCTGACGCCAAGCTGGGCGTGGTGGTCGGCGCGATCGAAGCCGAATACGCGTCCAAGGTCAAAGTGCCGGCCGGCCAGATGGTGGTGTTTCCCGACGCGGTCAGCGCCTTGTCTGGCGTACAGGCCGGGCGCGCGGACGCCTATGCGGCCACCGCCCTGACCGTCAACGACCTGATGGGCAAGACAGACGCGGGCAGCGGCCTGGAAAAGGCCGAGCCGTTCACCGATCCCGAGATCGATGGCAAGGGCGTGCGCGGCTACGGCGCCTATGCCTTCCGCCCCGACGACAAGGCGTTTGCCGACGCCTTCAACGCCGAGCTGGCCAAGTTCATCGGCACCGACGAGCACAAGCAACTGGTGGCGCCCTTCGGCTTTACGCCGCAGGAACTGCCCAACGGGGTCACGGCGGCCAAGCTCTGCGCCGCGCAATAGGGGGCGCCGATGTCGCTCATCCCTGAGTCTATTGCGCAGCTGATACCGCCGCTGCTGGAAGGCCTGGTCGTGACGCTGGAGATCATGGCGGGCGCCGTGGTGCTGGCCGTGCCGCTGGCGCTGGCCGCAGGCATCGGGCGTCTGTCGGCGTTGCGGCCGGTGCGCTGGCTGGCGGCTGTCTATGTCGAGGTGTTCCGTGGCACGTCGGCGCTGGTGCAGTTGTTTTGGTTCTATTTCGTGCTGCCGCTGTTCGGCGTGCAATTGCCGGCCATGCTGGTGGGCATCGTGGTGCTGGCCCTGAACGCCGGCGCCTACGGCGCGGAAGTGGTGCGCGGCGCGATCCGCGCGGTGCCGCCGGGCCAGCGCGAAGCGGGCGTGGCGTTGAACCTGACGCGCGGCCAGATCATGCGCCGCATCGTGGTGCCGCAGGCCATTCCGGCCATGCTGCCGCCGGCCGGCAACCTGCTGATCGAACTGCTCAAGAACACCGCGCTGGTGTCGCTCATCACGATCACCGACCTGACCTTCCGCGGCCAACTGCTGCGCAGCGAAACCCTGCGCACCACCGAGATCTTCACGCTCATGCTGCTGCTGTACTTCGCGGTGGCGCTGCTCATCACCGCCGGCGTGCGCCTGCTTGAACGGAGGGTCCGCGTCCGATGAAACCGATATTCGACTGGTCCTTCGCGCTGGAAATCCTGCCCACGCTCGGTTCGGCGCTGATCATCACCGTCCAGGCCACCGTGCTGGGCATGCTGGTGGCCGTGACGCTGGGTCTGGCGCTGGCCCTGCTGCGGCGTTCGCGCTTGATGGTGGTGTCGCTGCCCACGGCCTTCGTCATCGAGTTCGTGCGCAGCACGCCGCTCCTGGTGCAGATGTACTTCCTGTTCTATGTGCTGCCGCTGACCGGGGTGCAGATGTCGCCGCTGGCGACCGGCATCGTGGCGCTTGGGCTGCATTACGCCACCTATTGCGCCGAGGTCTATCGCGCCGGCATCGAGGCCGTGCCGCGTGGTCAGCTGGAAGCGGCGCGGGCGTTGAACATGTCGCCCTGGCGCACCGCCGTGGGCGTGGTGCTGCCGCAGGCGATTCCGCCGGTGGTGCCGGCGCTGGGCAACTATCTCGTGGCCATGTTCAAGGACACGCCGCTCCTGTCGGCGATCACGGTGGTGGAACTGCTGCAGCAAAGCAAGATGATCGGGTCCACCACCTTCCGCTACACCGAACCCCTGACCCTGGTCGGCGCGCTGTTCCTGGCGCTGAGCCTGATCGCGGCATGGGGCGTGCGCGGCCTGGAGGCCCGCCTGCAACGATATGGAGGAAAGCGATGAGCGCCAGCGTCACCATCAAGAATCTGCACAAGCGTTATGGAGAACTGGAGGTGCTGCGGGGCATCAACCTGGAGATCCCGGCCGGTCAAACCGTGGCCGTCATCGGGCCGTCCGGGTCGGGCAAGTCGACCCTGCTGCGCGTCCTGATGACGCTGGATAGGCCGAGTCGTGGCGATATCGAGATCGATGGCCAGTCCATGTGGACCGACGAGCAGGGCCGTCCCGCCGGACCCAATTCCGAGCACTTGCGGCGCGTGCGCGGCAAGATCGGCATGGTGTTCCAGCACTTCAACCTGTTTCCTCACATGACCGCGTTGGGCAACACCATGGAGGCGCCCCTGCACGTACTGGGCATGTCCCGCGACCAGGCCCGCGAGCGCGCCGTGGAGTACCTGGACATGGTGGGCCTGGGCGACAAGTTGGACGTTTACCCGGCGCAGTTGTCGGGCGGGCAGAAGCAGCGGGTCGGTATCGCCCGCGCGCTGGCCATGTGCCCGGAGATCATGCTGTTCGACGAAGTGACCTCGGCGCTGGACCCGGAGCTGGTGGGCGGCATCCTGCAGATCCTGCGCGACCTGGCCGCGCGCCGCAGCATGACCATGATCATCGTGACCCACCAGATGAAATTCGCCGAGCGCAGCTCGGATCGCACGCTGTTTTTCGACGAAGGCAACATCGTCGAGGACGCGGAATCGCAAACCTTGTTCAGCGCGCCCAAAGAGGCGCGCACCCGGCAGTTCCTGGACAGCGTCATCGAGGGGCAGTAGGGCGGTCCGACCGCAACTGGCGCCGGGGCCGGCGCCGGGCCGCCAACGGGTTGCGGCATTTAACCCTGCTGCGGCCGTTGGGATTCCCGGCCCGGCGCTGCGGGCGGCGCTATGCTGTGCGTCCGCGTCTATCGCCCGGAGCCCCACGCATGAGTCACCTGTTCAGTCCCATTTCAGTCGGCAACGTCGAACTGGCCAACCGCATCGTCATCGCACCCATGTGCGAGTATTCGGCCGAAGAAGGCCGGGCCACCGATTGGCACATGATCCATCTGGGGCACCTGGCCCTGTCGGGGGCGGCGCTGCTGTTCACCGAAGCGACTGCGGTCGAGGCCGACGGCCGTATTTCCCCGGGCGACCTGGGGCTGTGGTCGGACGAGACCGAAGCCGCGTTGGGCCGGGTGGTGCAGGCCGTGCGGCGCTATTCGCCGATCAAGCTGGGCATCCAGTTGGGCCACGCGGGTCGCAAGGCGTCCAGCCACGCGCCCTGGGATGGCGGCCAACTTGTCCCGCCCGAGCAAGGCGGCTGGCAGGGCTGGGCGCCGTCGGCGATCCCCCACAATGCGTCTGAACCCGCGCCCCGCGCGCTGGACGCAGCCGGCTTGGCGGGGGTGCGCGAGGCCTTCGTGGACAGCGCCCGCCGCGCCATCCGCCTGGGTTTTGACGCGATTGAACTGCATGCTGCGCATGGCTACCTGCTACACCAGTTCCTGTCGCCCTTGTCCAACCAGCGCGACGACGAGTACGGCGGTTCGCTGGAAAATCGCATGCGCTTCCCGCTGGAAGTGTTCCGCGCGGTGCGCGCGGTAACGCCGGCATCGGTGGCGCTGGGCGTGCGCGTGTCGGCGACCGATTGGGTCGACGGCGGTTGGGACCTGGAGCAGACCCAGACCTTTGCGCGGCGCGTCAAGGAACTGGGCTGTGAATTCATCGACGTCTCCAGCGGCGGCGTGTCGTCGCAGCAGAAGATCCCGGTCGGTCCCAATTACCAGGTGCCCTTTGCCGACGCCATCAAGCGCGCGGTAGGCCTGCCCACGATCACCGTGGGGATGATCACCGAGGCCCAGCAGGCCGAGGATATTTTGGCCAATGGCCAGGCAGACATGGTGGCGCTGGCGCGCGGCATGCTGTACGACCCGCGCTGGCCCTGGCACGCGGCCGCGCAATTGGGCGGTCAGGTCAGCGCACCGCGCCAGTACTGGCGTTCGCAGCCCCGCGAGCAAAAAGAACTGTTCGGCGAGACGCGCTTTGGCCAACGTTAGCCGTCAGGGCGCGTGACGGGCGCAAGTACCTGCGCTCGTCAGCCCCGCCGCGCCCTTGCCGCGCAGCCATGAAAAACGCCGCTTCAAGCGGCGTTTTTCATGCGGTACTGCGCGCCGGGCTTACAGGCGCGAATACGCGGCTTCCAGTTCGCGGTGCAGGATGTCGGCGAAATCGGCGCGCGCGGCATCGTGCTGCGACAGCAGGCGGGCCAGCACGACGTTGTCTTCTTCGCCGTGCCAGATCTTGATGTAGGTGCCTTCCTTGTAGCCATGCTGCTGGCGGAAGATATTCAGCACATTCTTGGAGACGTACTGCGTGTAGGCGTCGTTCCAGGTCATTTCGCAGGCGGTCATGCTTTGTTCCAGCAGCTTGAAGCTGGCGCGGCCGCACACTGCCAGGCCGCCGATCAGCTCGAGCAGTTCCGGCACGGACAGGCTGGCCAGTGCGTAGCTCTTGCCGTCCAGCGTCACCGAGGCCGGGCCGGCCAGGTCGGCCACCAGCGCGTCGGCGGCGGCGTTGACGTCGCCCTTGGCCTGCACGATGGTGTGCGACAGGTAGAAATGCAGGATGTCGACCAGTTCCATCTGCACCTGCGGCAGGTCGATGGTCTGCTTCTTCCACCACTTCCAGCCGTAGTGCTCCAGGGCCTCGGCCGACTCGACGAACGCGGCGCGCAGGAAGCGGGCGCCGCCGTTGATCCAGTCCGGATTGATCATGCTGTTCAGGTCGCCTTGCAGCTTCAGCATCGTGGCCGCCTGGGCCTGGTTCAATCCGACAACGTTATTCACTTTTACTCCGGTATTCAGGGGGGTCTTTCGACGGCGGCGGAAATGTTAGCACCATTGCGCGGGGTGCCTGGCCTGGCCGTAAACAGCGACGGTGTAGGCGGGCGGCCCGGCGCTCAACCGTCCTTGCGGTGCGACGAGGTCTTGAGCGGCGGCAGTTTCCCCAGCGGCTGCTTGCGCGGATCGCGGGCGCCGCTGGCGGCCTTGAACAGCATAAACGCGAAGAAGGCCAGAAACACCGCCGGCATCAGTTCGTCCAGATCGAAGCGCGGAGCGCGCAGCGCCTTGAACGCCATATTGACCGCGGCCCAGCCGGCGATGGCGCCCGCGATGGTCAGGAAGATGCCCAGCTTGCGCTGGCGCGCGCGCTTGGCCATGGATACCGTGGCGGCGTCTTCCTGGCCGGGCACGGTCACCTGGGGGGCGGGGTCGGCACGTCGGGATTGCAAGGGCGGGGGCGCCGACTTGCCCCAGGTCAGGTCGTACAGCGAATCCTTGGTGGGCGTGGCCGGTGCGGGCGAGGCCGTCGTGACGGGCGCGCTGGCCTGCCGGCGCTTGGCTTCGGCCTTGTCCGGCACCCGGCCGGGCGCGGCGCCGCCCGCGCGCGACAGGTTTTCGACGTAGCGCGCGAAGTCGCCGTTTTTAGGCTCCAGATCTATTGCCATATTGTTCTCCGGCCGGGGCCTGTGGACGCTGAAAAGGACGCTTGTGCGGATTCTAGTTGCCGCGGCGCGCCCGCGCCGGTTGCCGGCGTTTGCGCATCATCGCGACTAGCAGCCCGAATCCTAGCAGCACGGAGAAACCTGCGCCGATCATCATGGCGATCTGTTGGGCGTTTTCAGCCGCGCCCAGGCTGCGCGCCGTGATGTAGCCGGGGGCCAGCATCAGCGGCATCCACAGCACGGCCGACGCGACGTTGGCCATCTGGAAGCGACCGTGGGCCATGCCCATGACGCCCGCCACGGTCGGGATGGTCGAGCGGATGGGGCCCAGGAAGCGGCCGATCAGCACCGAGGCGAAGCCATAGCGATAGAAGAACAGCCGGGCGCGGGCCACGGCGGTGCGTTGCTGCTTGAGCGGCCAGCGGCGCAGCACGCCCGGGCCGGCCCAGCGGCCCAGGGCGTAGGACAGCGCGTCGCCGACAATGGCGCCGGCGATGCCCCAGGCCAGGATGCTCCAGGGTTCCAGCGTGCCGGCGCCGATCAGGCCGCCGGTCAGCAGCATCAGCGCGGTCGCGGGGATAAACAGGCCCAGCAGCACCATGGATTCGCCCAGCGTCAGCAGGAACGTGATGGGGCCGGCCCAGGCCTGATTGGTTTCGATCAGCAGGCCGATCTTGTCGATGTAGTGGTCCATGAGGCGGAACTTGAAAATTAGCTGAACGCAATCGGGTATCTTAACGCCTGCGTGGCGGACGGCGCGTGAAAAGGCCATCCGCGGGAAGCTATCGTCGGAGTGTTATGGATTCGGTTACACAAGCCGTGCTGGGCGCGGGCATACAAGGGGCGCTGCTGGGGCGCGTGCAGGGGCGGCGGGCGCTGTTCTACGGGGCGGCGCTGGCCACGGTGCCGGATCTGGATGTGCTGATGCGCTACCCGGACCCCGTCTCGCTGATGACTTATCACCGCGGCTTCTCGCATTCGATCTTCGTCCTGACCGGACTGGCGCTGTTCTTGACCTGGCTGATACGCAAGTATTGGCCGCAGGCGCCATACAGCGGCAGGCGGCTGTTCCTGACGCTATGGCTGGTTTTGGTGACGCATCCACTGCTGGACGCGTTCACCGTCTACGGCACCCAGCTGTTCTGGCCATTGCCCTCTATTCCAGAAAGCTGGTCCGCGGTGTTCATCATCGACCCGATCTATACCGTGCCCCTGCTGCTGGCCGCGGTCTACGCGGCGGCGGTGGGCATGACCCGCAACGCGCGCCGCTTCCTGGCCGGGGCGCTGGTGTTCAGCACGGCCTACCTGGGCTTTGGCCTGGCGGGGCGCATCGCGGCCGAGCATCGCGTACGCGACGCGATGCAGGCGCAAGGCATCGCCGTCACCGAACTGCGGGCCATGCCGATGCCGCTGAATACGCTGGTGTGGCGCGTCATCGCCAAGACGCCCGACGGGCAGTACTACGAGGCCGTCAGCAGCTGGTTCGACCGGACCCCCCCCGAATGGCTGCGGCAGCCCCTGAACCTGGACGCAGGCCAGGCGTTGGCCGGCGTGCCGCTGCACGAGCGCCTGCGCTGGTTCACCGACGACTGGCTGCGCTACGACGTGATGGGCGACGCGCTGGTGGTGACGGATCTGCGCATGGGCATGGCGGGCCACTACAACTTCCGCTTCAAGATGGCTGAGCGCGGGCCCGACGGCGCCTGGCGGCCCGTAACCCCGTCCCGTTGGCCGAGCGAACGGGGTGGCTGGGAAGAACTGAAACTGGTGCTGGCCCGCATCCTGCATGCCCAACCGCCGCTGCCGCTGGCCCAATGGGCGGAGACGGCGACGCGCTAGCGGGCGGACTGCGGCGCGGGCCGCGCGCCCGCCGCCCCGCTATACCTTGCCCTTGGCGATCCACTTGGTTTCGGTGGTCGGCTGATAGCGGTTCATCGCGCTCAGCAGGGCGTCCAGGTCTTGCTCCGCGATCAGCAGGCTGCGGTGTGCCGGCTTCAGGAATTCTGCGTGGACAAGGTGGTCCAGGAAGCTTGTCAGGCCATCGTAGAAGCCGCCCACATTGAACAGCGCGCAGGGCTTCTGGTGCTGGCCGAGCTGCGCCCAGGTCCAGACCTCGAACAGTTCTTCCAGCGTGCCGATGCCGCCGGGCAGGGCAATAAAGCCGTCGGACAGGTCGGCCATCAAGGCTTTGCGCTGATGCATCGAGTCCACGATGCGCAGGTCGGACAGACCGGTATGCGCGACTTCCTTTTCCACCAGAAACTTGGGAATGACGCCGATGACCTCGCCGCCGTGCGCCTGGGCCGCATCGGCCACGGCGCCCATCAAGCCGATCGAGGCGCCACCGTAGACGACGCCGATGCCGGCCTGCGCCAGCGCTTGTCCCAGCCGGCGGGCGGCATCCAGGTGTTGCGGCTCGCGGCCTGGGCTGGATCCGGAAAATATACAGACACGTTTCATGGGGAAACTCATGGCAAGGGGTTCAACAGGGTCGGGACATAGCCCGTGCGCGCCAGCGTCTTCACAGGCCCGAACAGCGGCTCGGGCAGGTCGGTCCAGCAAAACCATTCCCAGGCCAGGCACTTGCCGGGTTCCAGGATGCGGGCAGGCTCGCTGCCGGATACCGAGGCTTCGACAAAGCAGGTGACGTAGTGCTTGCGCTCGTCGGCCATGATGTCGTTGGTGCTGGGCGCCGGCACGATGCGGTCCAGCGTCAGGCCCGTCTCTTCCAGCACTTCGCGGCGGGCGCAGGTCTCGATGCTTTCGCCGAATTCAAGATGACCGCCGGCCAGCGCCCAGGTGCCCGCACCGTGCGAACCCGCGCGCTTTCCCAGCAGGATCCGGCCGTCGCGAATGATCAGCACGCCGACGCCTACTTGCGGCTGGGCGGCGGCTATCGGGGCCGCGCGATCGGTCGCGCCGTCGAACACCTGGGCAACCAACGCCTGGATGTAGGCGGGCGACAGTTCGGCGTACGGCATCATCAGCCGGTAGTAGACCGCGCCGTAGAGGCTATCGATAAGCACCTCGTCATCGGCCTGGGCGCGCACTTCGCCGGTCTTGCGGGCCTGCGCAAGCAGGACTTTGGCCTGAGCCCGCCGCGGTCCGACCCAACGCTGCAAAAACGCCGCCTGCACGTCCGGGTCGCCCTGGGCCGCACCCAGCAGATGCCGCAGCAACTGCCCGCGCGGCCCTTGCAGGACGTGGGCCAGTTGCGTGATGGAGGCCGCCAGCGTTTCCTGCACCGTGGGTTTGGGGTGGTACAGGATCTGCGGCGACATCTCTTTCAAGAACGCATCCATTACGATCGCGGCCGCGTTGGGCCAGCGGCGGTAGATCGTGGTTTTGGCCACGCCGCTTTGGCGCGCGATACGTTCGACCGTGGCGTTTGGCATGCCCGCCTGTTGCGCCAGATCCAGCGCGGCCTGCAGGACGGCATCGGTGGCATCCGCACTGCGTGGCCGGCCGCTGGCGGGGGGAGAGGGCTTGGATTGGGAGGTCGACACGGTGGGAAGCGCTGGATCAATTTAAAATCGATACGCATCGTATCTTAATTGAATGCAGACCACAATTGACCGGGCATCGGGCGCTGCATTATTCTTGTTCTCTATTAAGGAACCAGGGTTCCGTTTTATGGAACATCAATGAGCATTCTAGATGGCGTCCAGCGCGTCCTGTCGCTTTATGCCGAAGGCGTGGCGGAGCTGAGCTTTACCGATGTGGCGCAGCGCCTCTCGATGCCTAAAAGCACGGCCTCGCGCCTGCTGAACCAGATGCAGCACTACGGCATGCTGGATCAAGACGCTGCCACGCGCCGCTACCGCCCGGGCGCCTTGCTGTCGCAGGCGGTGCGCGCCGGTCTGACCGCCACGCCGCTGGACGAGGCCTGCCGCCAGGTGTTGGCCCGCCTTTCCGACCACAGCGGCCTGACCGCCTACCTGTCAACCTTGAACCAACGCGAAACCGTGGTGCTGCAACGCCTGAACGGCTCGCAGCCCGTACAGGTGCTGGCGCCGCCGGGCTCGCGTCGCGCCGCTTCGGGCACGGCGATGGGGCGTGCGTTGCTGTCGCGCCTGACCCAAACCGAGTTCGACGCGCTCTATGGCGCCGATCCGGCCCAGCCCTTGCCGGTGGAAGGCAAGGATTGCCCGGCCACTGTCGGCGAACTGGCCCAGCGCGTGGCGCGAACCCGCGCAGAACGCTGCGGGGTGGCCATCGATCAAGCCATGCCGGGTATCGGCGCCGTGGCGGCGGCGGTGCGCGATCCGGCCAGCGGCGAATTGCGTGGCCTATGCCTGTCGTTCGTCTCCTTCCAGGCCGACGCCGCCCGCGTGGCGACACTGCGCGAATTCCTGATGCAGCAGGTCGCATCACTGGGCCGTGAACTGAACGATCCCTATTGGCTGGCCTGACGCACCGGCTGCCTGACTCCCTTTAACCGACATCCCCGCATTTCAGCCACGCATTTCGGCTGCGCCATTGCGGCATCCCGACTTACCGATTCGACGGAAACCACTCATGAACCTTCTGCTTCTCAGCAATTCCAGCAGCGACGCCGGCTACCTGGTGCACGCGTTGCCCGACATCCGCGAACTGATCGAGTCCCTGCCGACCGGAGCAAAGGCAGTATTCGTGCCGTTCGCGGGCGTCACCCGCGATTGGGACGACTACACCGCGCTGGTGGTGTCGGCGCTGGCGGATACGGGCCTGGACATCCAGGGCTTGCACCGCGCCGCGGACCCGGTCGCCGCGCTGGAAGGCGCCGCCGTCATCATCGTGGGCGGCGGCAACACCTTCAATCTGCTCGGCCAGTTGCGCCGCCAGGGCCTGCTGGACGTCGTGGCGCGCCGCGTGCGCGAGGGCGCCGCTTACCTGGGCTGGAGCGCCGGCTCCAACCTGGCGTGCCCCAGCATCTGCACCACCAACGACATGCCGATCACCGACCCCGAAGGCTTCGATGCGCTCGGCCTGCTGTCCTTCCAGATCAACCCGCACTACACCAATGCCCATCCTCCCGGCCATCGCGGCGAAACGCGCGCGCAGCGCCTGGCCGAGTTCTGCACGCTGAACCCGACCATGCCGGTGCTGGGCCTGCCCGAAGGCGCCGGGCTGCGCGTGCGCGGGGCCGCCATCACGCTTGTCGGCCCGCACGATGCGCCGCTGTTCATCGGCGCCGCCGAGCCGCGCGTATTCACGCCCGGCCCGCTGGAGATCCCGGCATGAAGCAGGTCATCGACACCATCGAACTGCTGTCTTCGGCCCACATCACGGGCGAGGCGGTGGCACAGGCGCTGCGCGCGGCCGGCGACTGCGAGGTCGAGGTCACGCCGCTGGAGCGCGACGGCGCGGCCACCGAGTTCCTCTCCATCGTCATCCCGGGCGCCGACCCCGCCGCGCCGCAATTGGGCATCGTCGGCCGCCTGGGCGGCATCGGCGCGCGTCCGGCCGTCACCGGCCTGGTGTCCGACAGCGACGGCGCCGTGGTCGCCATCGCCGCCGCGCTCAAGATCATGGCCATGGCGCGCCAGGGCGACGTGCTGCCCGGCACCGTGCGCATCCGCACCCACATCTGCCCGCGCGCCGGCACGCGTCCGCACCACCCCGTGCCGATGATGAAGTCGCCGTTCCCCATGCGCGAAATGATGTCGCACGAAGTGGACCCGCGCATGGACGCCATCCTGTCGGTGGACACCACCCGCGGCAACCGTCTGGTGAACCAGCGCGGCGTGGCGCTGACGCCGGTAGCCAAGCAGGGCTACCTGCTACGCATTCCCGAAACCATGCTGGACGTGCTGGGCTGGGTCAGCGGCCAGTTGCCCCTGACGCTGCCGCTTACCACCCAAGACATCACGCCCTACGAAAACGGGCTGTGGCACGTCAATTCGCTGATGCAGCCGGCTATCGCCACCGATGCGCCCGTGGTGGGCGTGGCGCTGACGGCGCAGACTGCGGTGCCCGGCTGCGCCACCGGCGTGACCAACGCGGTGGATGCCGATGTGGCCATGCGCTTCTGCATTGAAATCGCCAAGCTCTTCGGGCAGGGCGCCATGACCTTCTTTGACGCCGCCGAATGGAACGCGCTGCAAAGCCGCTACGGTTCGCTGGCGCGGCTGCAGACCACGGGGCAGGAACCCGCGAGCGCGCAATAAGCGTGCCGGTCAACGGCTCGGCCGGGTCATCTCGCAGCGGTTGCGCCTGAAGGGTGGCGACGTGCCGGGGTGTTCGTCCCGAGCCGGCCTGCCGCGCCTGACGGGGTCCCGCAAGCAAAAATGCCAGACTGTCGTCTGGCGTTTTCTTTGGTCGAAGGCGGCAGTATGGCCGGCTGTCGCCGCGCGATCAGGCGGGCAACCGGGCGGCGATCTCGGCGATCAGTCGGCGGGCGGCGTCCAGCTTGTCGGCGGCCGGCAGCGGATGCGCGCCTTGCGCGTCGAACAGCACCAGCTCGGTGGTGTCGGCGTCCATGACCTTGTGCGCCAGGTTGCCGACCAACAGCGGGATGCCCTTGCGTGCGCGTTTGGCTTCTGCATGCTCGGCAAGCTTTTCGGTTTCGGCCGCGAAGCCCACGCACCATGGACCGTCTTTGAGCTTGGCCACTTCGGCCAGGATGTCGGGATTGGGTTCGAATTCCATCATCGGCGCACCGCCGCCTTCGCTGGTTTTCTTCAGCTTTTGCGCGCTGACGTTCTTCACGCGCCAGTCCGCCACGGCGGCGACGGCGATAAAGATGTCGGCATCCGTGGCGCTGGCCATCACGGCGTCGTGCATCTGGCGCGCGGTGGTGACGGACAGCGCGGTGACGCCACGCGGCACGGACAGGGCGGTGGCGCCGGTGATGAGGGTGACGCGGGCGCCGGCTTCGCGGGCGGCGCGCGCCAGCGCGTAGCCGGTCTTGCCCGACGAGCGGTTGCTCAGCACGCGCACCGGGTCCACGGGTTCGGATGTGGGGCCGGCGGTCAGCAGCACATGGCGGCCCGCCAACAGCTTGGGCTGGAAGAAGGCGATCAGGTCCGTCAGGATCTCGTGGGCTTCCAGCATGCGGCCGTCGCCCGTTTCGCCACAGGCCTGTTCGCCGGCGGAAGGGCCCAACACGCTGATGCCGTCGGCGCGCAACTGCGCCACGTTGCGCTGCGTGGCCGGGTTGGCCCACATTTCGCGGTTCATGGCGGGGGCCACCAGCAAGGGGCAGGCGCGCGCTACGCACAGGGTGGACAGCAGGTCGTCGGCCATGCCGTGCGCCAGCTTGGCCATGAAGTCGGCGCTGGCGGGGGCGATCAGTACGGCGTCGGCGCCGCGGGTCAGGTCGATGTGCGCCATGTTGTTGGGCACGCGTGCGTCCCAGGCGTCAACGAACACCGGGCGGCCCGACAGGGCCTGCATGGTGACGGGGGTGATGAAGTGCGTGGCCGCTTCGGTCATCACCACATCGACGGTGGCGCCTTGTTCGGTCATGCGCCGCACCAGCTCGGCGATTTTGTAGCAGGCGATGCCCCCGGTCAGACCGAGGACGATGCGTTTGCGGGCGAGGTCGAGCATGAGGGTCGGACGGCGGGTTCAGCGCCGTCAAATCAAGGAACGGACAATGATTTTATTCTGCATTGCGGTATTGCGCCGTTCGCCATGCCGGTAGGGGGCATCAAACAAGACAAAACCCGGCCAATGGCCGGGTTTTGTCGGGGGCGGGGGCGTCCGGAGAATCAGGCGCGCGGCTTGCGAGCCCGCAGCAATTCGTCCAGCACCAGCAGGATGGCGCCGCAGCTGATGCCCACGTCCGCCAGGTTGAAGGCGGGGAAATACGCGTCGCCCCAATAGAACAGCAGAAAGTCCACCACGTGGCCATAGACCACGCGGTCGATCACGTTGCCGATGGCGCCGCCCAAAATCAGCGTCAGCGCCAGGCAGAACCGAGGCTGGCCGCGAGTGCGGCGCAGGATCACGGTGATGACCACGGCGGCCACGATGCCCAGCGCGGTGAACAACCAGCGCTGCCAGCCTTCTTCCGACGCCAGGAAGCTGAACGCCGCACCGCGGTTGAACAGCAGCGTGAAGTCAAAGAACGGCAGCAGGTTGACCCGTTCCCCATACTGGTACGAGGTGTTGAAGTACACCTTGGTCAGCTGGTCCAGGACGATGATCGCCAGCGCGATGGCCAGCCAGCGGCCCACCCTGGCGGGGGGCGCGCCGGCCGCCGCGGATACCGCGGCGCCGTGAGGGGCGGGGCCGGCCATGTTCAGGCCTTGTCGCGGGCTTCGCCCGAGCCGAACAGGTTGGACACGCAGCGGCCGCAGATCTCGGGGTGGTCCGCGTCCTGGCCCACGTCCAGGCGCCAGTGCCAGCAGCGCTCGCACTTCTTGTGCGCCGACGGCGTGACCTGGATGCCGGTCTCGCCTTCGCCGGCATGCACGGAGGCGCGCGAAACGATCAGCACAAAGCGCAGATCATCGCCAAGGCTGGCCAGCAGTTGCTGGTCTTCGCCGTTGGCGTACAGGTCCACTTCGGCCTGCAGCGACGAGCCGATGTCGCCCGCTGTACGCACTTCTTCCAGCTTGCGCTGGACTTCGGCGCGAATGGCACGCAGGCGTGTCCACTTGGCCGACAGGGCCTCGGCGTCCGCAAACGGCGGCAGCGCGTGGTAGACCTCGGTGAAGATGGTGACGCGGGCTGCGTCGGCCTGGTGCTTCAGGGCCGAACTTGCCAGTTCCTTCCAGGCCTCTTCGGCCGTGAACGACAGGATCGGGGCCATCAGCTTGAGCAGGGTCTGGGTGATGTCCAGCAGCGCGGTCTGGGCCGAGCGGCGGGCGACGCTGCCGACCGCCGAGGTATATAGGCGGTCTTTCAGGATGTCCAGGTAGAACGCGCCCAGGTCTTCCGAGCAGAACGTCTGCAGGCGCGACACGGCCGGGTGGAAGTCGTAGCGTTCGTAGTTGGCCTGGACTTCGGCCTGCATCTGCGCGGTCATGGCCAGCGCGTAGCGGTCGATTTCGAACAGCTCGCCGTACGGCACCGATTGCGACACGGCGTCGAAGTCGGCCAGGTTGGCCAACAGGAAACGCAGTGTGTTGCGGATGCGGCGGTAGCCCTCGACCACGCGCTTGAGGATTTCGTCGGAAATCGACAGCTCGCCCGAGTAGTCGGTAGAAGCGACCCACAGGCGCAGGATTTCCGAGCCCAGCGAGTCGGACACCTTTTGCGGGGCGATCACGTTGCCCACCGACTTGCTCATCTTGCGGCCTTGGCCATCCACCACGAAACCGTGCGTCAGCAGGGCCTTGTAGGGCGGTTGGCCGTAGAGCATGCAGCCCGTCAGCAGCGACGAATGGAACCAGCCGCGGTGCTGGTCGGAGCCTTCCAGGTACAGGTCGGCGGGCCACGCCAATTCAGCGCCGTGCGACCCGGCAAACGCGTGGTCCTTGCCGCCCAGCACGGTGGCGTGGGTGCTGCCGGAGTCGAACCAGACGTCCAGCGTGTCACGGTTCTTTTCGTATTGGTCGGCCTCGTCGCCCAGCAGTTCGCGGGGATCCAGCGCCTGCCAGGCCTCGATGCCGCCTTGCTCGACACGCTGCGCCACTTGTTCAAGCAGCTCGGACGTGCGCGGATGCAGCGCGCCGGTTTCCTTGTGCACGAAGAACGCCATCGGTACGCCCCACTGACGCTGGCGCGACAGGGTCCAGTCCGGACGGTTGGCGATCATGGCGTGCAGGCGGGCGCGGCCCCAGGCCGGGTAGAAGGCCGTGGCGTCGATGCCGGCCAGCGCCGATTCGCGCAGGGTCGGGCCGCCGTCCTTGGGCTTGATGTCCATGCCGGCGAACCATTGGCTGGTGGCGCGGTAGATGATGGGCGTCTTGTGGCGCCAGCAGTGCATGTAGC
>JBEBOQ010000010.1:0-91658 GCA_040396375.1 Achromobacter xylosoxidans | reverse complement strand
AGGCGGTGCCCGGCAGGTTCAGCATGATCGAGGTGATGCCGCCACCGTATTGCGAACCGTAGTAGATGCCGGACAGCATCACCAGCGCCGCGGTGGGCGTCATGGTGTAGGTCAGCGGCAGCAGGATCGAAATGGCGGCCAGCACACCCATGCCCGGCAGCACGCCGATCAGGTTGCCCATGAACACGCCAAACACGGCCCACAGCAGGTTGTCCAGCGCGAACGCGACGGAGAACCCGTGCATCAGGTTATTGAAGATTTCCATCGATCAGCCCCAGCGAAACAGCGGAAACTGCAGCTGCAGCGCCCAGGAGAAAACGGCTACGCCGAGAATGGTCACGCCCACGGCCAGCACCGCGGCGCTGCGCCAGGTGTGCTGACGGTCGCCCAGGGCCGAAATGAAGACCAGTGCGAACGTGGCGGGGATCAGGCCGCCGAACTTGCCGAACAGGATGAACGCCATCAGGCCGCCGATGATGCAGCCCCAGCCGCGCCATTGCGGCGGCGGGATCTCTTCGGCGTCTTCTTCGACGGTCAGCGGCGAATAGGCCATGCGGGCGATGATCAGGCCCAGCAAGACCAGCAGCACGCCGAGAATGGCGGGGAACATACCCGGGCCCATGCGGGCCAGGCTGCCCAAGGTGTATGTGGATGCTTGCGCGATGGCGCCCAGGCCCAGCACGATCATCGTGCCGGCGGCCCACATCTCGCGCTTTATGGCGCTGCGTTTTGACTGCATTGGATCATTCCTCCCTTTGTTGTTGCTTTTCTTAGACCTGACTTCGGTCTGAAAAATAGCTGACAGTCCAATGAATGCGGGAGTCTAAAAACCCAAACTTCCGATCACCTTTCACGAACGGAAAAAAATTGCCGCACAAGGCGGCAAGGGGGGAAAAATTGCGGGAAATCCCTAGGCATTGTTAACAACGCAAGCGTGGCCGCAACCGTGCGGCCATGGCGAACAGCGCCAGGCAGATCAGCATCATCGCGATCCAGGCCGGCGTCAGGTCGGCCAGGTGCTGGCGCACCAAGCCCGCGGCGAACGGAAACAGCGCGGCGATGAGATACCCCGCGCCTTGCACCAACGAGGCCAGGCGGCCGGCTTCGGCCGGTGTCGCGGCGTGGTCCATCGTGACGATCAGCGACAAGGGGAACAGGGCGCCAATGCCCAGGCCGGCCAGCACCGCGGCAGGCCAGGCCAGCGTGTCGGGCGCGATGACCAGGCCGGCCAGGCCGACCAGCAAGGCGCCGACCGCGGCATACAGCGCCGGGCGGCGGTCCGGCAGGCGGCCGATGCCCACCGAGACCAACAAGCCGGCGACGATCTCGGCGACGGTGACGGCGCCCAGCAATTGGCCGGCGGCCAGCGGCGTCCACCCGCGCGCCGTGTAGTAGGGCGAGAGCCACGCCAGCACCAGGGTGTAGGCGCCGGTGCCCAGGCCGAAGAACGCGGCCAGCAGGCAGACGCGGCTGAGGGGGGCGCGCGCACCGCTGGGGTTGGCGCCGGCCTGCGCGCCGGGCGAGGCGCGCCGTGCCACCGCCAGCCAGCACAGCAACGCCAGCGCAGCCGGCCCCGTCCACAGCGCCAGGGCGTCGGGCCAGGCGCCGCCTTGCGCGGCCAGCGGCGCGGCCACGCTGGCGATCGCCGCGCCGCCCATGATGGCGGTGGAATACAGGCCCATGACGCCGCTGGCGGCCGCGGCAAAGCGCGTCTTGATATAGATCGGCAGCAGGGCCTGCGTGACCGCGATGCCCAGACCGGCCACCAGCCCGGTGGCCAGCATGACGTGGGGCAGGCCGGCCCAATGGCGGCCGGCGGTGGCGAAGGCGATCAGCACGAGGCCCAGCGCCACGCCTTGTTGCTCGCTGACCCGCCGACGCAGCGGCGCTGCGGCCAGGGCGCCCAGGCCCATGATGAACACGGGCAGGGCGGTGAGCAGCCCCGCCGCGGAATCGGACAGGCGGGTGGCCGCCTGCACCAGGTCCAGCAGCGGCGGCACCGAGGCCAGCACGGGCCGCAGGTTCAGGCCCACCAGGACGATGGCGACGATGCGCCAGGCGTTGTTGATACGGAAAAAAGACACGATGGCTCCAGCACGGACGGCGGGGCGGCATGCCTGGCCCGTTCCGCTAAAATATCTTGACGTCAAGATAGGTGGAATTTATCTTGACGTCAAGATAACCAGGGAGGCCAGTATGGATATGGATAGAGCGGACCGCGCCGTGGCGCAATGGAACCAGGAACGCCCGGACCTGGATGTGTCGACGATGCGGGTATTGGGGCGCCTGGCGGAATGCGCGCTGGTGATCTCGCGTGACCGCATCAATCCGCTGTTCGCGCGCTTTGGCCTGCAGCCAGGCGAGTTCGATGTGCTGGCCACACTGCGGCGTAGCGGCAAGCCCTATGCGCTGACGCCCACGGCGCTGTACGAAGACGCCATGATTTCATCGGGCAGCATGACCAATCGCATCGACCGGCTGGAGGCCGCCGGCCTGGTCAAGCGCACCGCCAATCCCAGCGACGGCCGCGCCACGCTGGTGATGCTGACGCGCCAGGGAGTGAAGCTGATCGACGAGGCGGTAGAGGCGCACGTGCGCAACCAGGCCGAGGTGCTGGCGGCGCTGGACGCGAAGGAACAAGCGCAGTTGAGCGGCCTGTTGGCCAAGCTGCTGCGGGCCAATCGGCCGTAGGGGTCTGACGCAAGGGGGCGCCGCGACAACGTACCGCCTTGCGCGCTAGCCCAAAACAGGCGCCAGATTGCAAGCCCAGCCCAGTTTTACAGGCCCAGTTCCGACAACCCGGGGTGATCGTCCGGCCGGCGCCCCAGCGGCCAGCGGAACTTGCGATCGGCTTCCTTGATGGGCAAGTCATTGATGCAGGCGTAGCGATGCACCATCAGCCCGTCTTCGCCGAACTCCCAGTTTTCGTTGCCGTACGACCGGAACCAATTGCCGGAATCATCGTGCCATTCGTACGCATAGCGCACCGCGATGCGGTTGCCCGTGAACGCCCACAGTTCCTTGATCAGCCGGTAATCCAGTTCCTTGGCCCATTTGCGGGCCAGGAACGCACGCGCCTCATCGCGGTTCTTGACGAACTCGGCGCGGTTGCGCCAGTGCGTATCCAGGCTATAGGCCAGCGCCACCTTGTCGGGGTCGCGGCTGTTCCAGCCGTCTTCGGCCAGGCGCACCTTCTGGACGGCGCTGGCGTGGGAAAAAGGCGGAAGAGGAGGGCGGGTAGCGGAAGTCGAAGTCATCGCGAATACCTCAGGGGTGGGGGAAAACAGTCAGTCTGTGTCGCGCAATAGGCGCGCCGCAGCCCGTTGCGCGCTGTCGGCAATGGCCGGGTCGCGCGACACCAGCGCCACGGCAATCGCGCCGTCGATCAGCACCAGCAATTGCAAGGCCGCCTCGTCCGGGTCGGGCAACGCCGCAGCCTGCGTCAGTTCGCGCACATAGGCCAGCAACCGCGCCTTGTGTTCGCGCGACACCGCGAGAATCGGGCTGGCGTCGTCGCCGATCTCGCCGGCGGCGTTCAGGAACGCGCAGCCGCGAAATCCGTCCGACGCAAACCATTCGCGCAGGGCGTCGAACATCGACAACACCCGCGCCTTGGGCGACGCGGCGGTCGACGTGGCGCCGATGAACCATTGCATCCAGCGCTCGTCCCGCGCCGTCAGCGCCGCGGCCACCAGCGCATCCTTGTTGGGATAGTGGCGGTACAGGCTCTTGCGCGCCACGCCGGACGTCTTGACGATCAGGTCCATGCCTGTGGCATGGATACCGCCCGCATAGATCAATTGCTCGGTCGCTTGCAGCAAGCGCTGGCGGGTGTCTGCGACGGGAGAGGGCGAAATGCTGGTCATGGAGAATGATCGTTCTGCAAAAAGATGACGTCATGGTAGAACGATCATTCTAATTCGTCAATGTGCTGGCTTTTTCTTTTATTTTTGTGTAAAATTGTTGAATCGTCATCGAACGCTGGTTGATCTAGCGCGGCACAAGCCTCACGCCAGGCTTTCCCCCATCTCCCGACGATACCCCCAGGGCCACGCCCTGGCGCCCGTTCCTGATGCCTCCCTTGCATTGCCATCGCATCCCGGGCGCGCTGGTTACCCGTGTTGTGCGCTTGCGCGGGGCAGGCCACTACCGCAAAACAGGAGTACGCCCATGTCCCAACTGATCAGCAAGAAGTCGCGCGTCGAAGTCCCCCCGCTGAACTGGAAGGCGCCCGACACTCGTCCAGATCCTGAAATCACGCCGCGTCCGGCGCAGACCAAACCGTCTCACGACAAGGCCGCGCACGCTCCCGCCTGAAATCAATATCGGCCACCTCCGGCCAAGGCAAACCTGACAACCGCTGCCAGCCCATGCTGGCGGCGGTTTTTGTTTTGGGCGTCAGAAAGCGTGCCGCACCCCCGCGACAGTCTGCAGCAAGTGGGTATCGCGTCGGTCCACGCGATCGACCAGGGCGTAGAGATTGGTGCGCTTGGACAGATCATGCTGATAGCCCATGGCCCACCCCTGGATGCCTGAACGCGTGGTGCGTTGGTAGGTCGCCAACACCTTGCCACGGCCTGATACCGGCACGCTGACGCCGCCAAGAAAGCTCTGCACCTTATCGAAACCCGCCGACGGCCCCACGTTGGGATGCCGCAGGCGGCCGTAGCCGGCATGCAGCGTCATCCAGTCAAGGTCGTACGCGGCGGCCAGCTGCATATTGGTGGCATTGCGCTTGGCCGGCACGCGGGCGTCGGCATTGAGCCGTTCGTATGTCAGGGCGGTCGCGAGCGGCCCCTGCTGATAGCGCAACCCCGCGGTCCAGACGCGGTCGTGGTTGGCCGTGGCGAAGGCGCTGTTGTCGTGCGCGTCGAAGCTATAGCCCAGGCCCGCCTGCCAGCCGTGCACGGTGGGCGACATATACAGCACCGCATTGTTCATCCGGCCAGCCGTGCCAAAGTCGCCGTCGTTGTAGCCCAGGGTGGTGGCGCCGGCCGCACCGCTCCAGCCGTGCCCGAACGGCGAGGCCGTGCTTCCCCAGGTATTGCCAAGCAGCCATTGGCGGCCCAGGCGAAGTTCGCCCGTTGGCCCCGCCACGCCTACATAGGCCCACCGGCTGAAAGGCCGCCCGTGCTCTTGGGCGCCGTTGTTGGCATGAAAGCCGCTTTCCAGGCGAAAAACGGCCTGATAGCCATTGCCCAGGTCTTCAGTGCCGCGCAGCCCCCAGTGCGAGCCCGTCTGCGTGCCGCTATGCTGCGCCAGGCGGGATTGCCCGTCCAGGCGTTCGTACGCGAGGCCCAGATCGATCAACCCGTAGAGGGTGACGTCGTTGGGCGCGCCGTGCACGGCGCCCGCGCAAAGCATGGCGGCCAACGCGGTAGTCAGCTGGGTCCGTGCCCCGGTGAGTTCAACTCTGGAAGTCATGGTGTCCTTGAAGTTTTGCGTTGCGTTGGGCAAAGGCGTCCCCCGCGGCTTGCCGGGCAGGCAGCTGCAATGGAAGGGGAACGTGGTAGGAAAAACGGTGCGGAACGAGCCGCCTGAGCGTGCGTGGACGGGAAAATGGCGCGGCGCATGCCGCCTGAACTGAAGGGAATTGTAGGAAGCGGACGGGCGTCTGCCATCCGGAATCGGTCCGATAGCGGCCCTGTGGCTTATACCTAGAAGCGGGCTGCGCCAGCCCTGCGTTGCTCGGCGCGCGGGCCTTGCGGCACGCCCGCAGCCTTAACCGACGTCGCCTGACACCACGCGGTCTTTGCCGCTCATCTTGGCTTGGTACAACAGCTCGTCCGCGTGGCGAAAGAGCGTGTCGGCCGCGCCGGCATTGCGCCAGGACGCGTAGGCCACGCCGAAGCTGGCGGTCAGCGCGAAGGACGCGCCGTTCTCGGCGGGCACGCGCGCCTGCGCGATGCATTGGCGCATGCGCTCGGCCGCTGCCACCGCCTGTTCCGCCGTGCCGGTATGGCACAGCACCGCGAATTCCTCGCCGCCCACCCGGGCCACCACATCGGACTGGCGCCAAGTCTGGCGGCACAGGTCCGCCACGATCTTCAGGGCCTGGTCGCCGCTGGCGTGGCCGTAGGTATCGTTGATGCCCTTGAAGTCGTCGATGTCGAACAGGATGAACGCGAGCACCTCATCCGAGCTGCTCCAGTGCGTCACCGCCTGTTCCAAGCGGCCTTCGAAGGCACGCCGGTTCAACAGGCCGGTCAGGAAGTCGGTTTCGGCCATGACCGCCAGGTCCACGATCAGCCGGTCGCGTTCCAATTCCAACCGCTTGCGCGCCGCGGCGTTGTCCTCCAGCACGCGTAGCGCCTTGAACATGCCGTCAACCTCGCCGCGGTACTTGCCCACGGGAATCGTGGACGTCGCCGCGCCGTCGGCGATGGCGCCGATGATGCGCGTGGCCTGCACGAATGGCCGGATCACGCGCCGCCGGAACTGTCCCAGCGACAACATCAGCGCCGCCGCCAGGGTGGTTGCGGCCACCAGGGTGATGACCAGCAGCCGGATCGCCTCGCCGCGGTGCTGATGCATGCTGCGTTCCATGTTGTCCAGCATCAGGTCGCGGAACTGGGTGATGGAACGCATCAGCGGCACATAGGTATCGGCGACTTCGCGGGTGGTCACGCCCGCGCCATCCGGCTGCAACGCGGCCATATCGCGCACGTCGTCCAGATAATGCATGCCGTCGCCAAAATACAGGCGTTGCATATCCGTGTACACCAGCGAGGCGCGCAGGTCGGGGCGGATGGCGATGCGGGCTTCCAGCAGCGCGCGCAACTGGTCGATGCGCCCCAGCACGCGTTCGATGCGGTATTCGTCGGAATCGGTCAACTGGCGTTGCTTGGCCAGCGCGGGCGTGAAGGTCGACCCCAGCAGGCCGGCCTGTTCGCGCAGATCGCTGGCCAGCAGCGCCAGGGACAACAGGCTGGGAGCATCGGCCTCGTTCTGCATTACCACGCCCACGCTGTCGGCCATTGCGGCCTGCAGTTCGGGCACCAGCGCCACCATGCCGTTCACCACCGTCAGCACGCTATAGCCCGACACGGTGTCGCGCGGGGCCTTGATCAACGCATCGGCGTCTTCGCGGGCCTTGAGCAAGGCGTAGCGGATGCGTTGGATGTTGGTGAATTCCTTGGCGCTGTTCGGGCTGAGCGGCGCGCGGTACAGGGCCAGCAGCTCGGCGATTCGGGTGTCGCTGCGGTCGCGGGCCGCTTGCAGCGTCTCAAGCAGAGGCTGCCCCACGGGGTGGTCGGCGCCCAGGGCCGCGTTCATGGGGCCGCGTTCGGCCGACACCATTTCCATTGCGGTGACCGTGGCACGCACCACGCTGAATGCGCGCAGCGCATCCCCGGTGGCGATATAGGCGTTGCGGCTCTGGATCAGCAGAATCGCGGTCAGCACCGACATCGGCAACACGACCCCCGCCGCCAGGATCAGAAAATAGCGTTCAAGGGACTTGATCGAAAATCTACTGCGCAACATATACGGGTGGGCCGGCCTGATGCGATGTTTCTCTGGGCGCAGGATACTGTAATTGCCCAGAGGAAAGGCCCGAGTTGCGCGAACAAATTCTATTATGTCGAACGCCGTCGCAACATTATGTCAATCAAATACATCCCGTTGCGCAAGGATGCGAAATTAATGCGGATCATTGCTAAAACCTAGGGCCGTTCCAATATCCGCGAGCCCGGGCCGTCGCGGCCCAGCACGTCATCGGGATTGCGCAATGGACAGTCCTGCAGCGACAGGCAGCCGCAGCCGATGCAGCTATCCAGCTCATCGCGCAGCCGGGTCAGTTTTTGAATACGTTCGTCCAGGTTTTCGCGCCATTCCGATGACAACGCTTTCCACTGCGCTGGCGTGAGTTTGTTGCCGTCTTGCGGAAATCGCGCCATGGTTTCGCGGATCTCCTCCAGCGGAATACCGGTGCGTTGGGCCACTTTGATAATGGCGATATAACGCAACACGATGCCCGGATAACGGCGTTGATTACCGCCGCTGCGCGAACTCTGGATCAGCCCCTTGGATTCATAGAAATGCAGCGTGGATACCGCCACGCCGCTGCGCCGGGCCACTTCCCCCACCGTCATGAGACGGGGAGCGTCAATGGGCTGTTGGCCTGTCATGAATATTGACCTCAAGTTAGGTTGAGGTTTTATAGTCCGTCGCGCCGAATTTGGCAACCTTGCCTTCGGCCGCGCAACGCGGCGGACGGGCAGGGCGCATCCGCAACCCGGGAAGGCCCCATGCAGACACCGCCGTTCATCACGCCATTCATCGACCCCATCCTGCAGAGCGACGCGCTCTGGTTCACCGCCCGGCTTTGCCTGGCGGTGGTCTTCATCGCCTCGGGCGCTGCCAAGCTGTTCGACTTCAAGGGCGGCGTGGCCGAAATGCGCGCCGCCGGGCTGGCGCCGGCCAGGCTGTTCAATATGGGGGTGGCGGCGTTGATGGTGGCGGGCTCCGTCCTGATCCTGGCGGACCGCGCGCTATGGCTGGCCGCGGCGGCGCTGGGTGTCTTCATGCTGCTCACCATCGTGATCGTGCACGCGTTCTGGCGCCTGCCCGGGCCGCAGGCCAAGCTGGCGCTGTTCTTTGCGCTGGAACACGTGTCGGTAGTGGGCGGCCTGATCGCGGCCGCGATTGCCAGCCACTATCGGGCGCTGGTGGTCCTCTAGGACGGCCAGGCGCCCCTCAGGCGGTCAAGGCGTGCCGTGCAACACCACCCGGTTGCGGCCTTGCTGTTTGGCGGCGTACAGCGCGGCGTCGGCCGCATGAAACGCCTGCGTCACCTCGGGTCCACAGGCCGGCCACTGCGCCACGCCCGCGGATACCGTGATGCCGCCCACCTGCTCGATCTGGCGATCGGCGATGCGCGTGCGCAGCCGTTCGGCCACGATCACCGCCTCGGTCGGCCCCACGCCGGGCAACAGGATCAGGAATTCCTCGCCGCCGTTGCGGCACAGGATGTCGCCGGGGCGCGAGCCATCGCGCATCAACTGGGCCACGCCCTGGATCACCTGGTCGCCGGTGGTGTGGCCGTAGGTGTCGTTGACCCGCTTGAAGTGGTCGATATCCAGCGCCACCACCGAGAATGGCGTGGCGGACGCCTGCAGGTGGTCCACCGCGTCCTGCGTGCCGCGCCGGTTGCGCAGCCCCGTCAACGGGTCGGTGATGCTGGCCAGGTTCAGCTTGCCGATCTTTTCCTGCAGGCTCGTGAAGCTCCAGATCACCGCGCGCTTCAAGCGCTCGGCCTCGAAGTACCAGGCCTTCACTGATTTCACGCGTTGCATGGCCACCGCCACGTCGTGGTGCTCCACATTGGTGGCCAACTGTGACAGCGGCAGGGAAATCTGCCTGGCGCACCACCAGATCGCCAGCAGAAACACCGCGGCCAGCGGCGCGGCATAGCCGACCAACGCCCACACCAGGTCGTGGATGGGCTCAAGGGTTGCCTCGGCGGGCCGCTGGGCCACCACGCCCCAGCCACTGCTGGGCACTGGCGCATAGCCGGCCAGCATGTCCACGCCCCGCGAATTGACCACCCGCTGCGCGCCGGCGTGGCCCGCGGCCACCGCGTCGATCACCGCATTGCCCGTGACGCGCTCGCCGACCCGGGCGGGATCGGTGTGATAGATCAGCCGGCCGTCGCTATCCACCACATACAGGTAAGAGCCATCGGTGTAGTGATGCTTGCCCAGCAGGTCTTCCAGGGCGCTTTCCTTGCGCAGATGCAAGGCGCCCGACAGATAGCCCAGATAGTCGCCGTCAGGCGAAAACACCGGGTACGACAGATTGATGACCAGGTTGCCGGCGATCGACACATAGGGCTTGCTGATCACCGCTTGCCGGGTCTGTATCGCGGCGCGGCTGCCCGGGCTGTCCACACGCGTACCCAGGAAATTGCGGAAGTTCTGGGTGGTGGCGAGGATCAGGCCGTCGGCGCCGACCACGCCGACCGAGTTGTAGGTGTCGCTTTGCTCCTGCAGCCGGTGCACCTCGGCGTCCAGCACGTCGGGTTCGTCCATATGCGCCCCGATCTGGCGCGCGCTGTAGGCCAGCTGCCGCTGGGCCGCCTTCAAGAAATTGGCTGCGCTTTCGGCCAGCTTGGCGGCATAGACCCGGTTTGATTCCAAGGTATTGGCAATGAGCTGTTCGCGCTGCAGCCGGTAGCTGGCATACAGGGCGTTGGCGGTGGCGGCAAGGGCGGAAAAGACCGTAAGCGCGAGCACCAGGCCGCGCAGATTGATTCGCATAGGGAACACAGCAGGCTTGGACCTCGGGACGGGCGCGGCGTCCAGGCGCCGAGCTGGCGCCATTGTATTCAAGCGTGCGGCAGGTCCGATAGCGGGAACATCCGCGGGGCGGACAGGCTATTGACCATTTACGTGAGGCGCGAACTTCGCTAGGCGCCGCCAGCGATCGGGGCGTGGCGACCGATGCGGGTAGGACGAAAACTCAGCAGCTATCGGAAGTTTCCTACAGTGCGGCCCCTACGCCGTTGATATTCTCAAAGCCTCCCAGGACCCGCCATCGCCGCAGGTCAATCCAAGGGCCCCCCAAAGCGTCTTTTCCGTTGCCGCGCACGGTAGTCGGCTCGGGCCAACCGGCCTATCGCCGGTCGGTACGCCCTGGCCCCCCTAACCGAAGTCAACAACTATGCGAATCCGTCGACCTATCATCATCATGAGCGCGCTGTTCGGCGCCTCTGTCGTTTCGGCTATCTGGTTTGAAGATGGCATCGTCGAAACCTGGCACCACAACCCAGTGGCCAACAGCGCCATTCTCGCGCTGTTCGCGGTGGGCCTGCTCTATACGCTGTACTGCGCCATTGGTTTGTGGCAAGGGCAGCGCCAATGGTCGCGGCTCGAGCCCCAGGCGGGCACCTGGCGCGACAACCAGCGGCTCAAGGGCGTAATGGCGTTTTTCAATGGCCGCCTAGAACACGAGCTGGGCAGCCCCAACGTCCATTACCGCGACCACATCATCCATTCCTTCGAAGAAGTGCTGAACCTGCGCGCTCGGCTGGCCGAATACCTGGCCGGCCTGCTGATCGGCTTGGGCCTGCTCGGCACCTTCCTCGGCCTCATGGCCACCATGGGCAGTATCGGCGAAGTCCTCAAGTCGCTTAACGGCGACGGCGGCGTGCAGGCCATGCTGGCCAGCCTGTCGACCCCGCTGTCCGGCATGTCGTCGGCCTTCTCGGCGTCGCTGATGGGCTTGCTGGGGTCGCTGCTGATGGGCGCCGTGGCGCAGTTCATGGCCGACGCCAACGACAACCTCGTGCAACGCATCAAGAGCTGGTCGCTGCAGCTGGAAGCCAGCCAGACGTCCTCTCACAGCGAATGTGGTGCGGGTTCCAGCGCTTTCCCCGAAAGCCAGGCGTCGGCAGCAGGTTCACCGTCCATGCCGCTGACCGTCCGCTGGAACGGCGCCGCCGAGGCGCTGGAGGTGCTGCGCGCGCTGCGCGACCAGGCGCAGGAACGCGATCAGGCCGTGCTCGAAGGCTTCTCGGTGCTGTGCCTGGCGGCCAAGGAACAGAGCGCGCATCAGGCCGACATCCGCGATGCCGTGCGCGAAAACGCCCGCCACTTGCTCGAACTGCGCACGCAGATCGGCCAGTTGACCGCCCTGGGCGAAACCCAGCTGCAGGCCCACGGCGCCATGAAAGACGCCTTGCGCAGCATGGCCGCCGGCATGGCCCGCGCTGCCGGCTCGTTGGACGAAAACCGCGTGGCGGTGGGCGGCGCGGTGCGCGGCTTGTCGCATACGCTGGCTGCCCTGGCCCAGGCAGGCGAGGGCACGCAGCGCAAGCTCGAAGCCATCGACCAGGCCCTGGCACACGGCGCGACGCAGCTGGGTCTGATGACCCAGAGCGTGGTGGCCCAACAGGATGCCGCACTGGAACTGGTGCGCCGTGTGTCGACGTTGGCGGCCAGTCCGGCCGTCACCGAACCGCCCAATGCCCTGCATCCGGTAGGGGCGTGACGTCATGAAGGCATTGATTTCGCTCGGGTTGGCCGTGCCGCTGTGGCTGGGCGCCTTGGCGCCGGCCCACGGTAGCGGCCCGGGGTTGGCCGTAGCCGACGCGGCTCCCCACTCAACCCGGTCCTCGCCGTCCGGCGATCCCCCGCCGGCCACCGGCCGGCCGGTCACGCTGGCTGAAGCGCTGGGCTTGGCGCAAGACTATTCCATGCGCCTGCAGATTGCGTCGGCCCGGGTCGACGCGGCGCAGGCGGGCATTGAATCCGCCACGGCGGCCTATTACCCCAAGCTGCAAGCGTTAGCCAAGACCCAGGACGCCATCGACCGCCGCTATTCGGGCTACCGGCGCACCAACGACGAATATGGCCAGGCCCAGATGAGCCTGCAGTACACGGCTTTGGACTTCGGCCGCCGCAAAGCCGAACTGGCGCGCAGCGAGTTCGGCAAGGTGGGTAGCGAATACGCGCTGCGCCAAGAGGCGTCCGACCTGCAGTTCGACACCGTGCGCGCCTACATCGACAGCGAGCGCTACCGGCGCATGCGCGTCATCGCCCACGAACACACCGCCGAATTGCGCCGCCTGGCGGCGCTGATGCAAGAGCGGGTGCGCGGCGGCCTGTCACCGCAGTCCGAATTCATCCGCAGCCAACTGGCGCTGACCAACGCCCAGAACCGCCTGAAAACCATCAACAAGAATTTCGATCAGGCGCAGCAGTCGCTGCGCGCCCTGACCGGCGAAACCGTCCGCAGCGAGCCGATCCGGCTGAAGCTGGACAGCATCGACGTGGCCGCCGATGTGCTGGCCTCGTCAATCGATGGCAATTATTCGCTGCAGTCGCTGCGCGCCCAGATGAGCGGCGCCGAGGCCGGCGTCGACCGCGCTCGCGCCGACCGCTACCCCAAGGTCGATGTCATGGCCTCGTACAAAAAACCGTTCCAGGACGTCCGCGGCCTGGGCACCAACGTCTACGCCCAGGTCACGCTGGATATCTTCGACGGCGGCCTGAAAAGCGCCCGCGTCGATGAAGCCAGCGCCGCCCAGCGCGAAGCCCGCGCCAGGTTCGAATCCACCCGCCGCGAACTGCGCGACGCCGCTGACCGGCTGGTGTTCGATATCGACACCAGCTACGACCAATGGCAGCTCAGCGCGTCCGGCCAGGACGAAGCGGCGCGCACCAAGTCGCTCTATCTGGAAGAGTTTCGCCTGGGCAGCCGCAGCCTGAACGACCTGATTTCCGCGCAAAACGACTATTTCACCCAGCGCGTCGACAACATCGACGCCTACAGCAACCACATTCTCTCGGTACTGGGGCTGTTCCACGTTGCCGGCCGCATGGCCGACGGCCTGGACACCCTGGGGCTGCTGACGGCCCATACCCCGTCCGGCCTGCCGGTAAACGACAAGGACATTCAACCATGAGCGGTTCCTCCAAGGCATCGGGCCATTTCTGGCCCGCATATGTGGACATGATGACGGTGCTGCTGATGGTCTTCATGCTGCTGGCGTTGCTGTTCCAGATGGTGGCCAGCATTGCCCGCATGCAGGAAGGCCTGCAGGTCAAGACCGCGGCGTCCATGGACAACGCCGCAGCCCAAGGGCAGGGCGGCCTGACACTGACCTTCGCCAACGCCGAAGCGCCGCTGCAAGACAGCCAGAAAAAAGACATCCAGGCCTGGCTGCGCGCCAACCTGGACGGCATCGCCGCATCCGGCCTGACCGTGTCGGCCCGCATTCCGTCTGCCGACGGCGACGTGGGCCGGCGCCTGTCGTCGCAGTTCGCGCGCACGCTGGAAATCAAGCAGATCACCACCGCACTGGAGATCGACGAGCACACGCTGTACATCGTCAACCAACTCGACGGCAGCCTGGACGTTCCCGGCCAGATCCAGCTCTACGTGGGCCGCCAGCCATGAAGGGGCCGCGCACCGCGACCGGCTACGTCGCGCTGGGCCTGGCCGCCTTCGTCGTCTGGGCCGCTGCCTTTCCGCTGGATGTCTATGTGCGCGGCAGCGGCGTGGTGCGGGTGGAACGCCACAACATCCTGATCCAGGCCCAAGAGGGCGGTGTCATTCGCGCGATGGCCGTCAAGGAAGGCGACATGGTCACCGCCGGCACGCTGCTGGCCGAAGTGGAAAACACCACCGTCGACGAGGCCTACGCCAAAAGCTCGGCCAGCCGCGCCGTGCTGCTGGCCAAGGCATACCGGCTGCAACGCGAAATCGCCGGCCAGCCAATGGCGGCGGCCATGCCCGCGGATGTCGCACGGGACGCGCCCGCCGATGTACCGGTCACCGCATTGGGAGAAGCCTACGCCGCCGAACTGGAAACCTACCGTCTGCGGCAGGCGGCCCAGGCCCAGTCCGAATCCGTCCTGGTGGCGCAGATGTCGCAGCGCGAGGCCGAGTCGCAAGAACTCAAGAGCCAGGCCGGCGATCTGCAAAAAGAAGCGGCGCTGCAAGAGCGCCAGGTCCGCATGATCGAACCGATGGTCAAGTCCGGCGCCGCGGCCGAAGGCGTGCTGCTGCAAAAGCGCGCCGACCTGCAACGCATCCGCTCCGGACTGAACCAGGCCCGGGCGCGGTTGCCGCGGGTGCAGGCCGAACGCCAGGAAGCCGAGTCGCGGCTGGGCCAGGTGCGCGCCGAGTTCCTGTCGCACGCGCGCCAGGAACTGAACGAAGCCCAGATGCAACTGTCGCGCCTGGGCGCCGAGGCCCATGCCAATACCGGCCGCAAGGACGCCTCGCGCATCCTCGCGCCCGGCGACGGCCAGGTGCACCGCGTCATCGCGCCGCACGAAGGCATGGTGATCAAGCCCGGCGGCGACCTGATCGAACTATCGCCCACCGACGTGCCGCTGGTCGCCGAGATCAAGGTCAAGCCCGAAGACCGCGACCACCTCTGGGTCGGCATGGCCGGGCGCGTGCGCATCAGCGCGCTGTCCGGCGCAGGCGGGGCGCTGCCGGCCAAGGTCACCGTCATCAGTCCGGACGCTGTCAGCGAACCGAACGGCGACCGCCATTACGTCGTGTCGCTGGCGGTGGACGCCGGCCAACAGACCCAGCGCGTGCGGCCCGGGATGAGCGTGGACGCCTACCTTGAAGCCGGGCAGCGCACCGTGCTGGCGTACCTGGCCAAACCGATCTACCAGGCCGCTGAAACCGCCTTGTCCGAACCCGGCGGCCACTAGGCCCCGACGCCTCAGCCCATTTCTCCTTCAGACACCCCTCACGCTTACTTCCCTCATTGCGGAACCCCTCATGACCACTACCACCAAAGCCGCCTTGCCGGATCCCGGGGTCACCCCCGTATCCACCGTGATCTACACCCGGGCGGAGAATCAGATCAATATGAACGGCGCCCAGGTCACGGTGCTGATCGACGGCGCCGACGTGGTGCTCAAGTCGTCCGACGGCAAGACCCTGATCCTGCCGCTGGCCGCCGAGCTGGCCTCGTACGAGCCCAATCTGTACACCCTCAAGTTCGCCGACGGCACGGTGATGACGTCCGAAGACGTGCTGCGCCTGGGCAAGGTCGTCAATATCGACGTGGCCGCTACCGCCACCGCCACGCCGCCCGCGCCGCAATCGGCCGCGGCAGATCCGAAGGTGGTGGAGAAAGTCGTCGAGAAGGTCGTCGAAAAGGTGGTCGAGGAAGTCGTTGTCATCGAACAAGAGGCGCCGGTGGACTCCGCCAGCGGGCAAACCGGGGAGGGCGGCCGCGAACGCGCCGACGCGCTGTCGTTGACCAAGCCGACCGAGGTCCACGCCTCGGATGGCGAGGCGCCGGCCAGGATGCTCGCGTCCTCGGGCTCGCCGCCGGAAGATCCGGCCCCGCCCGTCGAGCCGCCGCCGCCGCCACCTCCTCCGCCGCCGCCTCCCCCGCCACCGCCGCCGCCACCGCCGCCGCCACCGCCGCCGGCGCCGTCACCCGACCCCAAGCCGGTCGAGAACGACAAATCCCTGCGCCTGTACCAGTTGGACGCCAAGATCGACGCGGACGCGCATGTCTACCGGGGCGGCGCCGCCACTCAGGGCGCGCAGACCGACCCGACGCTGGCAGTGCAGTACGGCACCAAGACGATTGACCTGAGCGGCCAGACCGAAGGCTGGACGGTCTATGCCGACGACCCGGCCCGCTTCTCGGCCGACACGATGACGCGCGTGCTGCACCTGATGGATGCCGCCGGTGCGGTGCATATCACCCGCGGGTTGCCCGTGGGCTATCGCACCGTCGAATACGGCACCGACGAGGGGCGAGCCTATGGCCTGAATCCGGGCGACGTGCTGCTGTTGTATCCCAAAGGCCGCCAAGATTCGTTGGCGCTGACCTTCGAATACCAGTCCTACTCCGGCGGCCCCCCCCAGGAACACCACGCCACCTTCGTCATCATGGACAACCCCTACGAGATCCAGCGCGATGACGGCTCGTTTGCGCTGGCCTCGGGGCCAGGTTCCACCCAGATCACCACCGGCAGCGGCAACGACACGATCTACGCGGGCTTCACGCCCATTGAAATCCATGCCGGCGCGGGCGATGACCGCATCGTGGCCTCGACCGCGCGCGGCGTCTACGACGGCGGCGTGGGCCAGGACACCGTCGACTACAGCAGCTTCGCGGCCAGCGTCAGCGTCGACCTGCGCACCGGCGTCACCACGTTGGGCGGCAAGGCCGTCCATACCCTGATCGACATCGACAGCATCATCGGCACCCAGTTCGACGACGTGCTCATTGCCGGCGCCGAAGACGCGCAGCTGTATGGCGGCGCGGGCGATGACGTGTTTTTCTCCGGCGCGGGCCAGAACCTGCTGTCCGGCGGCATGGGCCGCGACGTGGTCGACTACAGCCAGTCCACCGACACGCGCGGCGTGGTGGCCAGCCTGGCGCAAGGCAAAACCGAGGCTGGCCGCAACGGCTACGGCGGCAGCGATACCTACGAAGGCATCGAAGGCCTGATCGGCTCGCGCTTTGACGACACCCTGGAAGGCGACGCCGGCGACAACACCCTGTCTGGCGGTGACGGCGACGATACCCTCATTGGCAGCGCGGGCTCTGACACGTTGGACGGCGGCCTGGGCCGCAACATTCTCGATTACTCCAAGCTGGATGCCGCGCTGACCATCAACCTGATCACCGGGTCGGTGCAAAAAGCCGGCGGCGGCGTCGACCAGATCGCCAACTTCACCGAAGTCTACGGCGGCAATGGCAATGACACCTTCCACGCGGTAGCCGGCGCCACGCTGCACGGCGGCCTGGGCGATGACACCTTCATCGGCACCCTGGGATCAACCACGCTGGACGGCGGGGACGGGCGCGACCTGGTTGATTACAGCGCGCTGTCCCAGGCACTCTACGTGGACCTGAGCACGGGCTTCGCCTCGGCCCTGACCACCGCCTACGTCAACGGCTCGCTGGTGTTCCGTTTTTCAGACACCACCGCCTTTGGCCGCGACACCCTGAGCAACATCGAGGACGTCAACGCCTCGTTCTCGGCCGGCACCAATTACCTGGTCGGCAACGCCGCGGACAACGCCCTGAAGGGCGGCCGCTACATCAACTATTTCGACGGCGGCGCTGGCCACAACAGCCTGGATGGCACCGTCGGCACCTCGGACTACGCGCTTTATGCCAGCAGCGCCGGCGGCATCACCGCCGTGCTGAACGGCAGCGGCACCGGCACCGTCGAGCATGACGGTTACACCGATACGCTGACCGGCTTCGAGGGTATCTGGGGCAGCGCCTTCGACGATATGCTGACCGCCACCAATCCCAAGACCCTGCTGTTTGGCGGCATGGGCAACGACACGCTCACCGGCGGCACGGCCTACTACGGCTGGGGCGCCACCCAGGGCATCGTGCTGGACTTGGGCGGCGGCGGCAACGTCGGCGTGTCCAGCGGCATTGGCGTGGCGCTGAACGACGGCTACGGCACGCAGGACCGCCTGATCAACGTCAACAATGTCACCGGCACCTACGGGTTCAACGACACCATCTGGGGCAACGACAACGCCAACATCATCACCGAACTCAACGGCAATAACTATATCTACGGCAGCAAGGGCAACGACACACTGTCCCTGGGCAACGGCAACAACACCGTCGATTATTCGTTGTTGGACCGCGGCATCGTCGCCAACCTCAGCAATCCCGCCGTGCAGACCGTCAACAAGGCCGAAAATGGCACGGACCGGGTGTCCGGCGTGCGCAACCTGACCGGCACGGCCTATGCCGACACGCTGATCGGCACCAACGACAGCAATACCCTGATCGGCAACGGCGGCGCCGACATCCTGGTGGGCAACGGCGGCAACGACGTGCTGATCGGCGGCGCCGATGGCCTGGCGACCGCCAGCTACTACACCTCGCCGCAGGGCATCGAAGCCAATCTGTCGTCTGGCCAGGTGCAGGACGGCTTTGGTTCCTTCGATACGCTGGTCCAGATCGGCAAAATCGTGGGGTCGTCGCAAAGCGATCGATTCACCTTTTCGAACCAGGGCGATCTGGGTCGCTACCAGATCGACGGCGGCGCGGGCGGCAACGACGTCATGGTCAAGCAGGGTGCGGGTGGCGCCTTCAGCCTGGATGCCAGCGTGCGGATTTCGCATATTTCGGCTATCGACTTCGCGGACGGCAAGGCAGACCGGGTGGCGATCAACCTGAACGAGCTGGTGTCGGGCCCCGATGCCTCGTCGCTGACCATCCGCCTGGATGCTCACGACACCTACACCATCTCGCAGACCGGCTGGACCATGACAGAGAACACCGCCGACCACCAGACCTGGTCGCAAGCCGGGCACACCGTCGTGGTGGCGCATTGATCATGGATACCCTTAGCTACGCGCCTGCGACGCCCCTGTCCGAATCTCGGGCTTCTGATAATTCCCCCCGGGCGCCCGAGGGCCTGCGCGACGCGCTGCTGGAAGCCGCCGAGCAGGTGCTCGGCCCGGCCGCACAGTGGGAGTGGCGCAGGCAGGCACGGCAACTGGCGGGCGAAGCCGCGGTGGCCCCGTGGTTCAGCGCCGCCGCGCGTTACTTGCGCATCGACTGCCTGCCCGTCGTCGGGACGCAAGGGGTTGCCCACCCGAGGTCCCAGGGCAGCGCCCCACCGGCTTCGACCGGCGCCGCCGGCACGCCCGGCGGCCATGCCCCGGCCGACCTGACCCCGGGCGCCTATGTCTGGATCAAGCACGGCCAAGCCTGTTCGGCCACCCTGGCCGGCGGCGTCTGGCGCGTCACAGGCGCGCTGGGTGAGCCTGGCAGCGTCACGCCGCAGGGCGGGGCGCTGTACCGCGTGGTGCCGAGCCAGACCTTTGCCCGCTTGGGCTGGCGCGAATTTCGCCAGGCGGCCTTGTCCGATACCCGTCTGCTCAAGGAAATCGGCCTGGCCACGTTCGTGATGAACACCTTCGCGCTCGTCATTCCGCTGTACATGAACGCCATCTACGATCGCGTGCTGCCGGCCCAGGCCGAGATGTCGCTGTGGGTGCTGTCACTGGGCGTGGCGCTGTGCCTGGGGCTGGAATATCTGCTGCGCAACGAGCGTAGCCGCGCACTGATGCGCCTGGCCGACGAATTCCAGACCGGCTGCCTGCCGCAGCTGACCCACTGGATCAGTCGCGCGCCGCTATCGCAGGCGCTGGAATGGGGGCAGGGCGCGGTGCATGGCCTGGCCGCCTTGTCGCGGTTGCGGTCGCTGTACTGGAACCTGGTTGGCAGTTCGGCCGTCGATCTGGGCTTTGCGTTGCTTTACCTGGCCATCATCACCTGGATGGGCGGATTGCTCGCGCTGGTGCCGGCCGCGGTCATGGCCTTTGGCGCCTGGACCGTCTGGCGCTATGACCGGCAGTTGCATGCGATGGGTCCGGACGACCTGCCGTCGTTTTCCCTGACGGCCGAGCGGTTCGCGCTGTATCGCGGCGCCAATGCCGAAGCCACATTGGCTTCCGAATATCTGGTCGCCACCGAGGCCATGCGCCTCAAAGAGCAGCGTCGCTATGCACTGCAGTCGCGCTGCGGCTCGCTGCTGGCGCTGTTGGGCAACGCCCAGACGCTGTTGATCGTGATCCTGGCCTACTACCTGGTCCTGAACCATCGCATGCAGCCGGCGGGCATCTTTGCCGCCATTCTGCTGTCCGGCCGTATGTTGCAGCCGCTGACCTCGCTGATGACGGCACTGCCCAGCCTGCGCCAAATGAACGGCTGCCTGCGGCAGGTGAACCAGACGCTGGCCGCGGCGGCCGAGGCGCCAAGATCAAATACCGGCACGGTGCAGTCGGATGCCGGCTGGAGCCTGCGCGACGTGTCGTTCCGCTACGACGCGGGTGCGCCGCAAGCCCTGAAGGCGGTGTCCGTCGACATCCGCCGCGGCGAACGCATCGCTATCGTCGGACCGGCCGCGGGCGGCAAGACCACGCTGCTCAAGCTGCTGCTGGGCGTATTGATGCCGACCCAGGGCAGTGTTGCCTGGGCTGGCTGCCCCCTGACGGGCGACGATGCCCGCTCGCTGCGCGACCAGACTCACTATGGCTGGCAAAGCGCGGAGCTGATCGGCGCCACGCCGCGCGACTATCTGTCGCTGGAACGCGAGCACAGCAATCAAGACCTGGCGGCTTGTGTGCAACAGACCGGCCTGGCGCCCGCGGTATCCCGCTGGCCGCAAGGGCTGTCCACACCCCATGCCGCGCTGCCGGCCCTGGGGCGTCGCACGCTCGAACTGCTGGCGTTGGCCCGGTTGAGACTCAGCCGGCGCGCCATCTATGCGTTGGACGCGCCCTCTGAAGTCCTGGACCCGCAGGCTGAACAGCAACTGCTGTCCACCCTGAAGGCTCGCTGCGCCCAAGGAGCCACGTTGCTCCTCATCACCGACAAGGCGCACTTGCTGGCATTGGTTGACCGCGTCATTTACATCAACCAAGGGCAGATCCGGTTCGACGGCAGCGTGCCGGCATTCGAAGCGTTGATGGCTGGGGGGGAAGGCTAGGGCGAGGGCCCGGAAAATACCTGGCGCCGCTTGGCGGTTTTGTCGAAATTTCCAGTGTGGTTTTGGGAAATTTCCAATTTAGGACACATTCACCGCCAACGCAGAATAGGCGAACAGTCACGGCAGACAAGCCGGGGAAATCAAGTACTGGCGCCTGCGCGAGGAAACACGTTTTGAAAGCACTGATCATTACAGATACCGTAGCCGGGCATGATGCCTACACGCACCGGCTGGCCGCGCATTTTGATCCTCTGGTCTGCGTCGAATTGGGGCATTTGCGCACGGCCCTACGGACGTTGGCGCCGCCGGCCCCTGGTATCGTGGTGCTGGATATCGGGCGTAGCCCGACCAAATGCCTGGCCGTGGTGGCGCGGCTGCGCGCCATGTTCCCGCAAGCCAAAGTGCTGGTGCAAAAACAATCCAATCCCGCCAACTTCGACTATCTGGCCGAGCAGGTCGGCGCGCACGGCGTAGTCGATGTGCGCCACGCCGAGGTTGCTGATATCAAAGTGATGCTGGTGGCCGTCCTGGACGGCAACATCATGCAGCGGTGACGCGGTGTCCCGTCAAGGCGCGCAATACGGCGCAAAGCCGTTGGACGCCTGGAACCAGCAGCCTATTCACCGCCTCGATCCCGGCGATGTTGCCCTGCGCGCAAAAGGCTTCGGCTTGCGCGCACAACGCAATCAGGGTGTGGCAGCCGCTCATGCGGGCGGTGCCGCCCAGCCGGTGTGCACGCGAGCCCGCATCGATCCAGTTGCTGTCGGCGCATTCGCGCTGGTAGTCGTCCAGGTCCGACTGCCCGGTGTCCAGCAGGCTGGACACCAACTGTGCGGTAATGGCGGCGTTGCCGTTCACCAGCCGCAGTACCGTTTCGTGGATGCGCAGCAATTCTTCGTTGGCCGGCACCTGGTAGCCGGCGGCTGCCAGCGCACCGATCAGATCGGTGTCGCGCACTGGCGCGGGCAGGGCGGCGTGCACGACCGGCGGCGGGTTGCCGGCGACATCGACCGCCACCGCCACCGACTGGCCCAGGCCGTAGTCGCGCATCTGCTGTGCATCCAGATGTTGGGCCGAGCCGGTCTGACAGAAAACCACAATGCGGGCGCCGCGGATGCGTTCAAGGTCCTTGCGCGCCAGATGCGCCAGGCTGATGACGGTCAGCCCCAGTGCGGTCAGGTGAACGGCCAACTGCCGTCTCAGGTCGCCGGCGGGGCCGAGGATCAATGCGCGGCTCAGGGGCGCGGGCCCGCCTACGGTGCGATATGACATTGGCGGGCGAAATCGACCAGTTCGACCAAGGTGGACAGTTCCAGCTTGGCCAGGATGCGGGTTTTGTGCGTGCTGATGGTTTTGTTGCTGATGAAGAGCGCTTCGCCGATCTGTTTGTTCGACATGCCGCGGGCCAGCATCTGCATGATGATCACCTGCTTGTCCGACAGGCGGTCCAGGCGTTCGACATAGTTGCTTTGGCCTTCGCTGCGCGCGGCGCCGGGCAGCACATTGGCGCTGGGAAAAACGATGTATCCCGCCAGCACCGCTTCGACACACCGGACAATTTCCGACAGGTCTTGCGACTTGCTCACGTAGCCATTGGCGCCGGCTTCCTTGACGCGCGGCGCGAACACGGATTGGTCCTGGCCAGTCAGCACCAAAATCCCCACCTTGGGGTCGATCGCGCGAATGCGGGGAATGGCGTCCAGGCCGTTGATGCGGGGAATGTCGATATCCAGGATCACCAGACCGGGGTGGGACTCGCGTACGACCTGGATCGCGGATTGGCCGTTGTCCGCCTCAAGGATCTGGGTGACGCCCAGCACCTGGGCCAAGTGGGTCTTGAGTACCAGACGCAGCACCGGATGGTCGTCGACGATGAGGACGGTGGTCAAGGGGGACGTTCCTTCAGTACTGAACAATTACAAAAGAGTAACGCATCCTACCCGTTTATGGGCCTGCCCGGCGTCACGCAGGTTATTTATGCCCTGATTCGGGAGCTCTTGGCGCGCTTTGTTACGGCTGCGACGGGCGCTCCGGAATCATGGACGGGAGGGGGGCGTCTGAGGGGCTTTCGGCGGTATGGTCGGCCAGTTGCTGCGCCAGCAGCAGTTGTTCTTCGGCGATCCGCAGCGCCCGTGCGATGGGCGCCACGGTCCATTCACACAAGCCGACAAAGCCGAACTCGATGGCGTGCAGCGTATAGAGGTTGAGCTGGCTTCGTTCGGCCACGGCCTTGGACGACAGGCCCCGATATACACGCCAGGCGCGCACGGCACTGCACCCGCCGGCGCCGATACGGACCCGCAGTTCGGTCGGCAGCGCGGGAACAGGAGGCGGCAGCGACGTCGCCGGCCGGGTGAGAATATCGGGCGTTTGTGGGCAGCCCCCGTCGTCCTTGTCTGTCAAGGGCGGTATGGAATCGGAGGCGGCCGGCTCGAAATGGAAGTTCATGGGAGGCTCCGCAGGCAGGCGTATGGGCCACGTCGTAGCAACGTGTCCAGGAGGGCTCCTTGCTAGCGAAGCAGAGCGCACTCTGCCGGCCGGACGTTGCCGGTGCGTGGAAGGGCGCGGCAAGGAGCATATGCCGTCAGCGTGCCGCAACCCAAGCTGCTCATCTGTAGGAAACGGACGGACGGGCCTGTAGAAAGGTCTGACAGTGGCCGACTTCCAGGGCATCCAGAGAGGGTTGAGGAAATTTCCTCAACCCTGTCGGAAATAGCGTCACCCTGAGATTTGTGCGTCCCCGCATCATGGGTCATAGACAAAAGTCCCTTGAGGTGGTTTCGCATGAACATCGCATATCGCATTATCTGGAGCGCGGCAGTCCAGGGTTGGGTCGTTGTATCCGAACTGGCAACATCGCGCGGAAAATCTCGTAGCACCCTGCGTGCTGCCCGACGCGCGGCCCTGGCTGCCGGTGCTGCGGGCGCCTTGTCATTGGCCAGCCTGCCGCTAGAGGCTTTCGCCGATACTTCCTACACGCCCGGCAGCGCCAACAACGGCGGCCAGACGCTCATCGTCAACGGCGGCTCGGCCAGCCTGGACGGCACGGTCAGCTTCACCGGGTCCAGCGGCACGCAGGTCGCCACACCCAGCCTCAGCGACGGATTCAACGCAGGCTGGGTCACCGGCAGCGTCGATCCAAGCGACAAACAGATCATCAACTTCGGCACGCAAACGTCGGGCGTCACGGTCATCGACCCGGTCACGCACGGGTCCGTGGTGGTCCACACCTTTTCCAGCGCCAGCTTCACCGACGACCTGATCTCCCTGGTGTACCGGGTGTATTGGCCGACCGTGCCCGGCGCCGGGGCGTTCGTCAACGCCAGCCTGGCCAAGGTCTCTGGCGGCGGCACGTTCGATATGAATGCCACCGGGCAAATCGGCGACTACACATCCAAGAATGTGAACTACGTCCATGTCACCAATGGCACCGCCAACTGGAATTCCCGCAACGAGGTCGCCTTTGCCGACCGCGGTTCGGTCGTCACGCAGGAGTCCATCCGGCCCTACACCGTCAACCTGGGCACCACGACCTACAACGGTACGTTCACGGTCAACACCACGGACGGCCCGCAAACGCGCAACGTCACCAACCTGGCCGAACTCAAGGCCTACAACACCTGGCTGATCGGTCAACTGCGCGACGGCAAACTGGGCGCGGGCGCGGCGGCGCAAACCGCCTACAACAATGCCCTGAACCTGGCCTACACCAAAACGGTGCTGACCTACACGATCAACCCGGCCACGTCATCCATCGACCCCAGCGACGCGATGTTTACGCCCGTGGGCAGCCAGGTCGGCATGCTGGCCGACGGCGCGCAGTCCACCGCTCGCGTCACCGCGACCGGCGCGATGACCAGCCAGTTCAACTCCAACGCCGGCACGCTGCTGCGAGCCGTCAATGGCGGCACGGTCATCAATGACGGCACGGTGTCCAGCGTTCGCTTCGGCACGGGCATGTCCGCCGCCAGTGGCGGCCACGCGGTCAACAACGGCGTGCGCAACCTGGGCGAGCAAGGCGCCAACCCCAACCCCGAGGTCAAGCCCGACGTCGTCACCGGCGTGGGCACCACCTACGTCAACAACGGCACCATCAACCAGGCCGCGTGGACCTGGAGCACCTCCGCCGGCGTCGATACCAACTGGATCAACGTCAATGCAGGCGCGGTCGCCACCAACAATGGCGCCGTCAACATAGGCACCCGCGCCCAGACCGGTCTGGGCAAGCCCATCGGCGCCATCGTCAACAACGGCGGCACCCTCATCAATGGCACCGACGGCCTGATCTACCTGGGCCGCGCAGGCTCCACCAACGTCGTCGCGGCGGCCATCGACCGTGGCGGCCCCGATGTGGCGCAGGTCAACGGCGCCGTCGGCATCAATCTGAACAGCGGCGCCACCGCACGGAATAATGGCGCCATCATCATCGGCGACAAGGTGCAGGCGGGCTGGGCAGTGTCCGCCAGCGGCACCGGTGTCGACTACTCGGGCTCGGGCACCATCGAGGTCAACGGCCACTTCAACGCCGCGCCGCTGGCCAACGTGGGCATCTACAGCACCGCCACCGCCAGCAACGTCGACAATGCCGGCACCATCAACGTCAAGGGCGCCAATTCCATTGGTATCCAGGCGATGAATGGCGGCCAGGCCATGTCCACCGGCACCATCAACGTCAGCAGCGATGCCACGCAACAGGCCAGCGGCCTGCGCAATTACGGCGTCTGGTCCGAGGGCGCCGGCTCCAATGTCACCATCTCCGGCGCGGTCAACCTGAACGGCGACAGCACCATCGGCGTGCGTGCCCAGAACGGCGGAGGCGCCACCATCGCCGGCGCGGGCAGCATCAATTTCCACGATGGCAAGAACCAGATCGGCTATTTCATCTACGGTGCGGCGTCGTCCATCACGGCCACGGGCACCGCCGTGCAGGACGTGTCCACCGAAGGTTCGACCCTGTTCCGCGTGGAAGAAGGCGCCGACTTCACCGGTGGAACTGGCACGGGCGCGCAACTGACCGCATCGGGCAAGAACTCCACCGCGGTATACGCCAACGGGTTCACCAACTGGAAAGTGTCTGCCTTCAATTCAGGCGACATGACCATCAACCTGAAAGGCGAAGGGTCCACCGGCGTGCGCATCGAGGGCGGCGCGCAGGGCAAGATTTCCCAAACCGCCGTGATCAACATGAACGATCCGGCCGCGGTCGGTGCGGTCGCCGCTATCGCCGACGGCCAGAAGCGCGACATCACCGGCGCGGCCGTGGGCGCGCAGTCGCCCGGCGTATTGCGCGACAGCACCAAGGCCGCCGGCGAGGCCGGCTTTGGCACCGGCACCATTCTGGTCACCGGCGCCACGCTCAATTCGGCCCTGGATGGCGTGACGGGTTACATCGCACGCAATGGCGCCGAACTCAGCAACACCGGCAACATCGTCTTTACCGGCGCGGGCAGCACCGGCATTTCGGTCCAGGCGGGCTCGCGCGGCGGTAACACCGGCAGCATCGAAGTCGGCGCCGGCGGCGTCGGCATCCGCGCACTGGATGCCAGCGGCCTGCTGACCACCGTGGTCAACACTGCTGGCGACCTGATCCTGAACGGCGGCGACGTCGGCAACCGCGCCGTCGGCATCAATGCCAGTGGCGCCAACACTACCGTCAACATGACCGGCGGCAACATCCGCATGAACGGCGACGGCGCCGTCGGTGTTGTCGCGCTGAATGGCGCGACCGTGAACCTGTCTGGGTCGGCCATGCCCACGTTTGCGGCGGACGCCACCGACCAGATCCTGTTCCGCTTGAGCGGCGCGGGGTCCACCATCAATACGCGTCTGCCGGCTGGCACCGTGTTCGACGCATCCGCCCGCGGTTCCACGTTGTACCGTCTGGACGACGGCGCGGCCCTGAACGGCCGGATCCAGATCGCCGTCAGCGGCGAAGATGCTCGGGGCATCTACGCCAGCGGCATCGGCACTACCGTCGCCGTGGCTTCGGGTAGCCAGTTCGACCTGAGCGGCGCGGGGGCCCAAGGCCTGTACGTGGCCGGCGGCGCGCAAGCCACCGTTGCCAATGGCGCCGTCATGAACCAGACCAACGCCGGCGCCACCGCGGGCTTGGTCGACGGCAACCAATATGCATTGGATGGCACCACGCTGGCCACCAACACCGGTTCGACGCTCACCAATGGCGCCGCGCTGATCTCCACCCAGGCGGGCGCGGTGGGCTTCATTTCGCAGAACCTGGGCATCCTGGTGAATAACGGCAATCTGCAATTCTCCGGCGCCGGTTCGAAGGCAGTTCGCGTCCTGGGCGGCGAAGTCCGCAACACCGGCAATATCCAGGCTAACGGCACCGCCATCTACGTCGAAGGCGCCGGCGCGCGCATCGACAACCAGCGCGGTCAAGTCCTGGCCCTGGACGGACGTGCGGCAGTCGAACTGGGCGCGGGCGCGAGCCTGGACCTGGTGGGCTCGGGCCTGGGCACAGTCGAAGGGCGCGGCAGCGCGCACGCCGTGCTGGTCGATAGCGGCGCCACCGCGCTGAACGTGCGGGGCGCCCACCTGGTGGTCAACGCCGCCGGCGCCACCGGCAATGGTATCGAGAACGCCGGTGAAATCTCCGGCATCCAGTTGCTGAACACCACCATCGACGTCGCCAACGGCATCGGCCTGCGCACCGGCGCCACCATCAGCGCCACCAACACCGGCACCATCAACGTGTCGGGTTCGGGGGTAGGCATCGCGTTCCAGCAAGCCGACGGCAGCCAGACCGCCAACAGCCTGGACCTGTCCGATTCGCAAGGCCTGACCGTGAGGGCCACCGGCGCGGGCGGTCGCGGCATCGTGGCCAATACCACCGGCGTCGTCAGCACGGCCGTCAATGTCAGCATCCAGCACACTGCCGGCGGCTCGGCGCTGGTGCTGGGCGACGGCGTCACCACGGTCATCAACGGTGGCGTACTGCGCTCCAATAGCCGGGTGGCGCCTACCGTCGCCACCAACAAGGTCACCCACTTCACCAATAGCAGCACGGGCGAGGTCAACGCACCCAATGGCGGCGGTACGGCCCTGTCGTTCGACGACCAGTCCACCACCCTGGTGAACCTGGGTCGCATCGCGGGCCTGGTCGACCTGGGCATGGGCGACAACGTCCTGCGCAACAGCGGCACCATCGACGGTGAGCTGCGTGCCGGCGCGGGCGACAACGCCCTTGCGCTGGACGGCGGCACCGTCACGGGCAATATCCGTCTCACCGGCGCCACCGGCACCAATACGCTGCTGCTCAAAGACGGCTCGCGCATCGGCGCCTTCCTGGGGTCGGCGGGCAACGACACCGTCACGGTGAAGGGCGCGGGCAACCAATTTACCTCGCTGGACGCCGGCGCTGGCACCGACACCCTGGTGTTCGACGGCGCCAGCTATACGCTCAGCGACAGCAACGTGATCCGTTCGTTCAACCAGGTCACCTTGCGCAACGCCTCGACGCTGACGCTGCAGGCCGCGCTGGCCGGCAAGCCGGCCGAGGGCGCCGCCATCAACCTCGAAGACAGCGACACCACGCTGGTCCTGAATCCGACGGTGGTGGGCCCCGTTACGCTGGGCAACGCGCTCATCGGCACCGGCCTCATCCAGGTCGATACGGGCGCCTACGCTTTCGACTTCGCCAGCAGCGCGGGCTCGGCTTTCCAGGGCACCCTGGGCATGGACCGTGGCACCTTCGCCCTGGGCGGCGTGAATACAACGGCCCTGACCGGCGCCACCCTGAAAATGGGTGCAGGCAACGTCACGTCGGTGGGCAACGGCACGCAATCCATCGGCGGCCTGGCCTTTGACGGCGGCACCTTGATCTTCAACGCCACGGTGCCCGGCCAGATCACGGCGCCCGGCACCATCAACACCGCCACGCTGGACGCCAGCGGCGCGGGCGCGGTGCGCGTCACGGTGCCGACCAGCCTGGTAGCCACGGCCCCGGGTACATCGAACGCGCTCAATCTGCTGTCGCAGGACGACCTCAACGCCGGCATCAAGCTGGTCAACGCCGGCGCGGTGCTGGGGTCGGCGGGCGCCATCGCGCTGCAGGACCAGAGCGGCGCGGCCATCACCGCCGCCCGCGAAATCGATATCACCCAGGGTGCCGATATCGTTGCCAAGGGCACCTATGATTTCCGCCTGACCACGGCGCCGGGCGACGGCCTGTATGTCAACTACGGCCTGGCGGCGCTCGACCTGCAAGACGGCAAGACCCTGACGCTGGCGCAGGAAACCGGCGCGTCCGGCGCCGACGCCGACCTGTCGGCCAAGCTCACCGGCACGGGAAGCGTGGCGGTCAACGCCGGCAACGGCGTACTGTCCCTGTCCAACGCTGGCAGTACCTACCAGGGCGCCACCACCGTGCAATCGGGCACGCTGCGGGTGGATGCCAGCGGCGCGCTCGGCCAGACCAGCACGTTGCGCGTCAACCGCAACGCCGGCATCGACCTGAACGGCAAGACGCAGGCCGTAGGCAGCCTGGATCTGCAGGCCGGATCGTCGTTTGATTTCAACGGCGGCGCACTGACCGTGCAAAACGGCGGCGCCTCGTTGGGCAGCCTGACCGGCACGGGCAGCCTGACGCTGGCCGGCACCGGCGCGCAGCATCGCTTCAGCGGCGCCAACAGCGGTCTTTCCGTGCGCACGACCATTGAAAGCGGCGCCACTGCGGTGCTGGACAACGGCGCGGCGCTGGGTCGCGGCGACATCACCGCTGACGGCACGCTGCAGTTCAGCGCCGCCGGCGGCGCGTTGGCCAACAAGCTGGGCGGCGCCGGCGCGGTCAAGCTCACCGCGGCGTCCAACGTCAGCGTCACCGCCGACAATAGCGCCTTCACGGGCAGTTTTTCCACCGACGCCGGCAGCACGCTGACGGTGTTCCAGGCCAATAACCTGGGCACGGCCAGCATCGCCAACGCCGGTGCGCTGGTGCTGGACACATCCAGCGCCTGGACGTTGGAAAATGCCGTGTCCGGCACCGGCGACCTGACCAAGCGCGGCAGCGGTACCCTCACCGCCGGCCCCAACCTGGCCTATACCGGCAAGACCTCGGTTGAAGCAGGCACGTTGCTGTTCGGCGGGCCTGCGCAACCCGGGGCCACCCTGGGCGGCGCTGGCGCGGGCACGGTCAGCGTGGCCGCCGGCGCGGTACTGGCTGGCGACGGCACCATCAGCGGCGCCGTGGTCAACCGCGGCTCGCTGGCGGTACTCAATGCCCTTGACCTTCGGCGCGCAGCCACGCCCGGGAACCTGACGCTGGCCAATGGCCTGACCAACGCCGGCCAGGTGTTCGTGGCCGGCGGGGCAGTGGGCAACAGCTTGCGGGTAGTGGGAAATTACGTGGGGCAGGGCGGCACGATCGTGCTGGCCGCCTTCAAGGGCGACGACGCCTCGGCGGCCGACAAGCTCGTGATTGACGGTGGCCAGGCTTCCGGCGACACCGGCCTGATCATTCGCCACGCGGGCGGCAGTGGCGCGCAAACCACCGAAGGCATCCGCCTCGTCGAAACCGTCAACGGCGGCACCACCACGGCCAACGCCTTCCATCTGGATGCGCGTTCCGACGGCTACCGCCACGGCGTGGGCAGCATCGCGACTGGCGCCTATGACTATCGCCTGGCGCGTGGCGGTGTAGGAGGCACGGCCGAAGACTGGTACCTGGTGTCGCAGGTGTCGACGACGCCGGTGGACCCGGTGGTTCCGGTGGACCCAGTGGTTCCGGTTACGCCGCTGGTGCCGGCGCAGCCCGTGACGCCGGGTCAGGTCGTGGACCCGACGCCGCCTGTCACGCCGGCCCCGCAGCCGGGTGGCGGCACGCTCAGCTACCGGCCCGAAGTCGGGGCCTACCTGAACAACAAGCTGGCCGCGACCACGCAACAACAACACACGCTGCGCGATCGCGTCGGGACCGCACGCAGTGCCGATGGCCAGCCGGATCGAGCAGGTTGGCTGCGCATCGCGCGCGGCCAAGACAGCCGCAATGGCGCCAGCGGCACCAAAGACAGCTCGACCAGCTACCTGATTCACGGCGGTAGCGACCTGTTCCGGTTCAATGCCGGCCAGGAAGGCTCGGTGCGCGTGGGCGCCATGGCGTCGTATGGCACCAATAGCGGCGAGGCGCGTAGCGCCGGCCTGAGCGCCAGCAGCAAGGTCGAAGGCTACAACGTCGGCGTGTATGGCACCTGGTACGGTTCATCCGACATCCTGACCGGTCCCTATGTGGACACTTGGGCCATGCTGGGCCGCTACGACAACCGCGTCCACGGCCAAGGCCTGCCCAAGGAAAGCTATCGTTCACATGCCAATTCGGCGTCGGTCGAAACGGGCTACTCGTTCAAGGTTTACGACAACGGTGCGCGCCAGCTCTATGTGCAGCCCCAGGCGCAAGCCATCGTTACGCGGTACAGCGCCGACGACCACCAGGAAAAGACCGGCACCCGTGTATCGAGCCAGTCCCAGACCAGCGTCACGACCCGCGTGGGCGTGCGCCTGCAAGGCCACCTGACCCGCGAGGATGGCGCGACGCAGATGCTGCCGTTCGCCGAAGTCAATTGGTGGCACGGGCCGGCCTCGCAGCGCATCCGCTTTGACGACCTGAGCGTGCGCGAGCAACTGCCCAGCAACAAGATGGAACTGAAGGCCGGCCTGCAAGGCAATATCAGCAAGTCAGTCACCGTGGGCGGCAGCCTGGCGCTGGAGGCGGGCTCGCAGAATTACACCGGCGTGCGCGGTCAGCTCAATCTTCGGTATGCGTGGTAAGTCCGCAGACAGGCCGGCCGGCTCAACGGTACGCCTGGGCAGACTACGCTTGTTGCTGCGTAGCTTGCCGCCAATGCGTCCCGTTGAACGACGGCCCGTGCGGGGATGAGCCTGCCGGCCGTTCAACGCGCCGGATAAACGCCCTGGAACGGCGTGTTGTCGGGCTCGCCGAAGTTGTCGGCATGGTAGTTGGCCGAATCCTGCTGCATGCTCGATGTACTGTTGCCGGACGTGCCGCGGTTGGGGCCGTTCATCGTGCAGCCAGCGAGCAGGAAAGCCAGCAGGATGCCAGCGGTGGTCAAGGTTTTCATTGCATACCTCCACAAAGAAGCTTGCCGGAAAGGCGGGCCGATGTTGCCGGCGCCGCCTGCATCCACTCCGGCGTGCCACAAGCGCGCCGGATGCGGGCGCGACGACGCCTGTCCACGATGGGCAGCCCTTGGGGCCGTCCGGCGGACGGGCAAAAACGATGGCAAGCAATCAATAACAGCCTTTCGCGGCCCCGACCCCGCCTGGCGGCGTCGGGGCCATCGCGGTGCGCTTTGCCTCAGGGCAGGCGCTTCCCGCGACAAGCGATTCACAGCATGTCTTGTTGGGAGGGGGACAACTAATAGATGGAAACCGTTCAGCAATTGGCGTGCCCAGCGCTGGCACGCCCAAGCCCAAGCTGGCCGGAAAAGGTATTTTGCTCCTGCCTGGGCGCACCCGTCCATGGGGTTTTCGGATAAATTCGTACACGCCCAAGCTACCTTGGGCTCCTTTGCCTGGAGTGTCGTTTGAATCCGATCCCGCGTCCGTCCTCTGATCTGCCCCGTAACCTGCTGGTTATCGTCATTCTTTCCGCTCTGATGATCGGCAGCCTGTATGTGCTGAAACCGTTCCTGTTCGGGCTGATCTGGGCGACCACCATCGTGGTGGCCACCTGGCCGGTGATGATGGCGATTCAGCGCCGCTGTGGCGGGCGGCGTTGGCTGGCCACGCTGGCGATGCTGCTGGTGCTGCTGGTGGTGATCGTGCTGCCGCTATACCAGGCGATTTCGACCTTGGCGCTGCATGGCGGCGCCATCATGACCGCCATCAAGAGCCTGCCTGACTACGCGCTGATGGCGCCTCCGGCCTGGGTCCAAAGCGTGCCGCTGGGCGGACCGCGCATCGCCCAGGAATGGCAGGCGCTGGCCGACGCCGGGGCCGGTGGCCTGCTGGCACGACTGGAACCCTATCTGACCATGGCCGCCAAATGGCTGCTTAGCAACGCCGCCATCGTGGGCGTGTTCGTCATGCACATGCTGATTACCATCGTCATTGCCGGCATTCTTTATTTCCAGGGTGACGTGGCTGCCAATTTCGTGCAGCGCTTCGCCAACCGGCTGGCGGGCCACCGCGGCGTCGCGGCAATCCGGCTGGCCGGCCTGTCGATCCGGGCGGTGGCGCTGGGCATCGTGGTCACGGCGGTGGTGCAGTCGGCGCTGGGCGGGCTGGGGTTGTGGATCGCCGGCGTGCCGGCGGCCGGCATCATCACGGCGTTGATGCTGATGCTGTGCCTGGCGCAGTTGGGGCCGTTCCTGCCCTTGCTCGGCGGCGTCATCTGGCTGTTCCAGAACGACATGAAGCTGGCGGCGGTGCTGCTGCTGGTGTGGGCGGTGCTGGTCACGATGCTCGACAACCTGCTGCGGCCGATGCTGATCAAGCGCGGCGTGAACCTGTCGATGCTGCTGATCTTGGCCGGGGTGCTGGGCGGTATGTTCGCGTTTGGCATCGTGGGGTTGTTCATCGGCCCGGTGATCCTGGCGGTAACCTCGACGCTGCTCAAGGCCTGGGTGGACGAAGTGCCCCCGCCTGAAGACGGCGCGCCGGCTACGCTGAAGCATCCCACCGATCTCTGACTTTGATGACCCGTTCCCTCTCTCAATGGGCCGACGCGAACGGCTTCGTCTTGCCCCCCCTGCTGCGCCAACTGGACGCGGATGGCAGATGCGCCTACCCGGACCCTGCGACCTGGCGTAGCCAGTGGCGGTCACGGACATTGGCTGCGCAACCCGCGCTGTCATGTGTCTATGACATGGAGTGGCTGGATTCAGACGCGGCGTCCGAGACCGTCGCCGAATGGTTGAATCCGCGTTTTCAGAATGGGCGCCGGTTCCTGCCGTTCGCGCAGACGGGCGCGGGCGATGCCTACTGCCTGACACCTGCCGGCAACGGGGATCTGGGCGTCGCGCTGGTTTGGCATGATCTTGCTGAAAGCCGGTTGACGGCCGCCTCTTTCGAAGATTTTGTGTACGAGTCGTTGGTATTGAGCGCCGGCGATTTCTCGCACTTGACCGAGGATGGCTTCACACGGGAGGAGGCTGGCCAGTGCGTCGCGGCCAACATTTCCTACTTGAAGCCCTTTCTTTCCGAGCGGTATCGGGCGGGGCTGGACGCGCTGCTCCAGGGCGGCAACCCGCAAGCCCTGGCTGACGGGATGATCACCCTGGAGGCGCAGCAGACCGCCCTGGGGGTGCTTGCGGAAATCAGCGAAGCGCCATTTTCGGTGGTCGCGCGCTGGGAGTGCGAGTAACCGCGCGCCACCGCAAGCTGGTGCAATTTTTATCCGGCGCGCTGGCCTATCCTTGCAACGGCGACCGCGGCCCGTCTTGCAGCGCCGCGCCTGGACAGGAGACCCCTCGTGACGACCGACACCCCGCAACCCTTCGATTGGCGCAGCGCCGTGGTCGATCCGGCGCCGTTGGCGCCTGACGGCTTCCGGTCCCTGGTGACCCCGACCAGCCGCGGCTCGACCACGCTGTTCGAACGGGCGGCAGACCTGCGCGATGACTGGGACTCGGAAAAGTCACCCTATACCTATGGCCTGCACGGTACGCCCACGGTGCTGGAACTGGGCGCGCGCATCGCCCGGATCGAACAGGGCCGGCATTGCTTCATCACCCCAGGCGGGCAGGCGGCCATCGCCTTGATTTACTTGGCGTTTTGCGGCGCGGGCGACCATGCCTTGCTGCCCGAGACGGCCTATGGCCCGAACCAGGGTCTGGCGGGCGGCCTGATGCAACGCCTGGGGGTCGAGGTGGAAACCTATGATCCGCTGATCGGCGCGGGCATCGCGGCGTTGATCCGGCCGAACACCAGGCTGGTCTGGTGCGAAAGCCCGGGGTCGGCCACCATGGAAATCCAGGACGTACCCGCGATTGCAGCGGCGGCGCACCGGGCGGGTGCCGTGGTGGCGCTGGACAATACCTATGCTGCGGGTGTGCTGTTCGACGCCTTCGCGCATGGCGTGGACGTGACGATGCAGGCGCTGACCAAGTACATCGGCGGCCATAGCGACCTGCTGCTGGGGTCGGTGACCTGCCGCGGCGAGGCGCATTACCGGGCGTTGGGCGAGGCGCGCAATTTCCTGGGCATGGCGGCCTCGCCGGATGATTGCAGCCTGGCGTTGCGTGGCTTGCAGACGCTGGCGGTGCGGCTGGATCAGCTGGAACGCAGCACGCTGGAGATCGCGCGGTGGCTGGCCGGACGGCCCGAAGTGCGCACCGTGTTGCACCCGGCGCTGCCGTCCTGCCCGGGCCACGAGATCTGGCTGCGCGACTTCACCGGGTCGGCCAGCGTGTTTTCCATCGTGCTGGGGCCGGGACCCAGCCGCGCGCAGATCGAGGCGTTCGTGGATCGCCTGCAGGTGTTCAAGATCGGCTACAGCTGGGGCGGGGTGACGAGTCTTGCGGCGCCGTACTTCAAGCTGCGGCGCACGGTGCGGCCGTATGGCGACCGGCTGGTGCGGCTGAATGTGGGCCTGGAGCCGGCCGAACGCTTGATCGCGGACCTGGAGCAGGCGTTTTTGGCGCTTGCCTGAGAGGCGGCACCCGAGGCCCGCGGGATGAAGCACGTCGTTCGGAGCAAGTGACGCGAAGCGCGTCAGGTGACCCGCGTCGCCAGTGCTTGCGCCGCGCGGCCAAGGGAAAGCGCGTAACATCCTGGCCTTGGGGCCGGCGCAAGGCAGTCTTGCGCCACACCCGCCTTTTTCGCAGTGTCCAAGATGATGATTTTCCCGCCGATTTCTTCCCCTTTATTCCTCGCGCTTGCCGCTTCCGCCCCCCTGAACACACCGGTGGGGCAGTCATGAGCGAAAGCGTACGCCTGGCCAAGCGGTTGGCCACGGAACAATCCTGCTCGCGCGGCGACGCCGAACGCTATATCGAAGGCGGCTGGGTGGCCGTGGATGGCAAGGTCATTGAAGAGCCGGGCTTTCGCGTGGGCGCCGGCCAGACGGTCAGCCTGCTGCCCGGCGCCAAGCTGGAAGACATGCGGCCGGTCACGGTGCTGGTGCATAAGCCGGCCGGCCTGTCTGCGTCGGACCCGCACGAGTCGGCGTTGAACCTGATCGTGCCGGCCAACCAGATGCCGGGCGACCGCGCGGGGCACCGCTATCTGAAGCGGATATTCAACGGCCTCAAGCTGGCGACGCCGCTGGAGCGCGCAGCCAGCGGGCTGGTGGTGTACACGCAGGAATACGCGGTGTCGCGCAAGCTGGTCGAAGAGGGCCGGCATGTGGAGCAGGAATACCTTGCCCAGGTGAGCGGCACGCTGGACGCCGCCGGTCTTGCGCGCTTGCAGCGCGGGCTGGCCTACGAAGGCCGGCCGGCCACGCCGATGAAGGTCAGTTGGCAGAACGAAACGCACCTGCGCTTTGCGCTGAAGACGCCCGCGCTGGGGTTCATTGAATACGCGTGCGACACGGCGGGGCTGCAATTGCTCGGGTTGCGCCGTCTGCGCATCGGCCGCTTGCCGATGGCGGGGCTGGCGGTCGGGCAGTGGCGTTATCGGCTGGAATACGAGCGTTTCTAGCGCTTCGAGGGGTGGGCGGGCTGGTTTGCCGGCCCCGGGTTGCGCTACTTGCGGACGCAAGATTCAACTTAAAGTGAATTCTGGAATAACCTCAGGTGGATTCTCGAATAAGTTGAAGTGAATTCTGGAAAATATTGAAGTAGATTCTTCAATAGCTTTATAACTATTTGATAAATAACAATAATAATTCAATGATGTAAAGGATGCTGCATGCCCCCTCTGTCCGGCCCATTGCTGCCCGAAATCAACCCGATGCGCCGCAGCGTGCTGCGCGCGGCGGGGATGCTGGGCTTGTCCGGTCTGGCGCTGGCGGGTTGCGCAACGCGTACATCGCTTTCCTCCGAAGGGAGGCAGACGGCTTCGGGCAATGCTTCCGCGGCGAATGCCGCCCCCCGTCGCGACGCCCCCGTGCCTGCGTTACGGCCCGGCGGACGGGTGGCCATCGTGGCGCCTGCGTCGGCGGCCGACGGAGCAGCGTTCGCGGCGGCAGACTGGCTGCAGGCGCGCGGCTATGAAGCGCAGATCATGCCCGCCGCGCTGACGCGCAGCGATCCGCCCTTCGAATACCTGGCGGGCGATGACGCCGCCCGGCTCAACGATCTGCACGCGGCGTTTGCGGACCCGGCCATCGGCGCGGTGTGGTGCTTGCAGGGCGGTTTCGGGTCCTGGCGGATCGCGGACAAGCTGGACTTTGCGCTGCTGCGCGCACATCCCAAGCCGTTTATCGGCTACAGCGACATTACGGCGTTGCACCTGGCGATCCAGAAGCAGGCAGGTTTCGTGACGTTTCACGGGCCGATGCTGGCGCAGGACCTCTTGGCGGGCAAGGTCGAACCCACCGCCAGCCACGTGCTGGCCATGGTCGGCGGGCAGATCGGGCAGGGCGCGTGGATCGAGGCGCCCCCCGATTCCTACCCGGTGGCGCTGGCGCCGGGCGTGGCGACAGGCCGGCTGGTGGGCGGCAACCTGGCGTTGATCGCGGCGACCATCGGCTCGCGCCACGAGATCGCCACGCGTGACGCGATTCTGTTCATCGAAGACGTCAACGAGGCCATTCCGCGCATCGACCGGTTGCTGTCGCAATTGCGCGCCGCCGGCAAATTCGACCGCATCAAGGGCGTGCTGGCGGGCAATTTCACCCGCTTGGGGCTGCCGGGCGGCGATGCCGTCGGGCAAAGCCAGCTGTTTCCGCTGCTGCAAGAGCAGTTCCAGGCGCGCGGCATTCCGGTACTGGCGGCTTGGCCCAGCGGCCATGGCGATCCCAATCTGACGCTGCCGTTGGGCGCCTTGGTGACACTGGATACCGAGCGCCGCGGCTTGCGACTGGAGCAGGCGGTCGCCGTATAGGCGGCCGGGCTGCGGTGGCCTGGGACCCCCAGCGGGTCTGGCAGAGAAAGCGGGGGCTGCCCCGCGGCCCGCAATGGCGCGCCATTCCGGCACCGACGTGGTGCGTAACGGCACCCCGTGGCATTATTTTCCTTCGCGCTGCCCCGACGGCGGCCGCGTTCTCCCAGGAAAGGCGCAATCGGCATGCCTGGCAAGACCTTGGCACGGGAGTTGCTAGCAGTAACGTCATAGACGGTCAGCAAGATACACATAACGCTGGCCGCTTGCGCAGAGAGCCAGCGTTATCTTGTAAAGGAGACGTTCGTGAAGCATCTCGTCAAGCACGTTACGCGTTACCGCTATGTTGCCCCGGTCAGCTACAGCATCCAGACCCTGCGGCTGACGCCGCGGTTGGACGAGCACCAGCGCGCCTTGCGCTGGCAGATCCAGGCGCCCGGCGACATCCAGGCCCAGGTCGACGCCTACGGCAACGTGGCGCACACGCTGATCCTGAACCGGCGCCACAGCGAAGTTGAAATCCAGGTCACCGGCCAGGTCGAGATCGCACCGCTGGCGCAGGGCCACGTAGGCCCGGAAGACAATCGCTTGCCCGTGCACGTGTACTGCGTACCGACCGCACTGACGCAGGGCGATGACGCCGTGCGTGGCTTCTCGGGCCGGGTGCTGCCGCGGGGGTTGGCCACGCCGCAAGACGCGCTGTCACTGGCCGAGGCCATCTGCGAGCGCGTGACATTCGAGCCCGATGCCGGCGACGAGACGCCCGGCGCGGCCCAGGTGCTGACGCTGGGGCGGGGCGGCAGCCGCGATCAGGCGCATCTGTTCCTGGCCTGCGCCCGCGCCTGCGGCACGCCGGCTCGCTATGTCAGCGGCTATCTCTATACCCATGAAGACCAGGCCTTGGCCCACGCCTGGGCGGATGTGTGGCTGCCCGAGCTGGGCTGGATCAGCGTGGACGTGACCCACCGCCGCTTTGCGTCCGACCAGCACTGCCGGCTGGCGGTGGCGCGCGACCATGATTCGGCCTCGCCGGTTCGTTGGCTGCACGGGCAGGGCGCCAACCTGTCGACCCAGATTTCCGTGCAGATGCAGGGCGCTTGATGGCGCTACGTGCATCGTCGGCCGCTAGCCGCGCCAGCGGGCCCTGGGCAGGGGCGCGAATGGCCGGTAGCCGACGATTGCGGGTACCCCGCCTATCGCACTGCACAACTTGCATGTCATAGTCAGTCCATCGCAATCAATCGGCCTGTCGCATGGCGCGGTGCCGAGGTTGTAGTTCTGATCTTGCGCCCCGCCATCAAGGCCCCGTTTGCCCAGTACCCGGAGAAGGCAGTGACGATCCACGTAGCGCTCAAGCATGTGACGCAGTACCGATACGACCGGCTGGTGGGGTTGTCCGCCCAGGTGCTGAGGCTGCGGCCGGCGCCGCACAGCCGCACGCCGATCCTGTCGTATTCACTGACGATCGAGCCGGAAAACCACTTCATCAACTGGCAGCAGGACCCGTTCGCCAACTACCTGGCGCGGCTGAATTTCCCCGACAAGACCCGCGAATTCAAAATCACGGTGGACCTGGTCGCCGAAATGGCGGTCTACAACCCGTTCGATTTCTTCCTGGAACCCGCCGCCGAGGAATTCCCGTTCGACTACGACGACGGGTTGGCGCGCGAGCTGGCGCCGTACCGGGTGCGCCAGGACGCCACGCCACGCTTTACCGATTTCCTGGGCCGGGTGGATGTGCGGCCCCAGCGCACGGTGGACTTCCTGGTGGGGCTGAATCGCCAGATTCACCAAGAAATCAAGTACTTGATCCGCATGGAACCCGGCGTGCAGACGCCCGAGGTCACGCTGACCCGCAACGCTGGTTCATGCCGCGATTCGGCCTGGCTGCTGGTGCAGGCGCTGCGCCATCTGGGCCTGGCGGCCCGCTTCGTGTCGGGCTACCTGATCCAGTTGAAACCCGACGTCAAGGCGCTGGACGGCCCGGGCGGGGCGCAAAGCGATTTCACCGACCTGCACGCCTGGTGCGAGGTCTACCTGCCCGGCGCGGGCTGGATCGGGCTGGACCCGACCTCGGGCCTGTTGGCCGGCGAAGGGCACATTCCGCTGGCAGCCACGCCCGAACCCGGAAGCGCCGCCCCCGTGACCGGCGCGGTGGACGAGGCCGAGGTCGAATTCACGCACACCATGGAAGTCACGCGCATTTTCGAATCGCCGCGTGTCACCAAGCCCTACACCGAAGACCAGTGGCAGGGTATACGCGACCTGGGCCTGCGCATCGACGACCGGCTGGACCAGATGGACGTGCGCCTGACCATGGGCGGCGAACCTACCTTCGTGTCCACCGAGGACCGCGACGGCGCCGAATGGAACACGGCCGCGCTGGGGCCGACCAAGCGCGGCTATGCCGTGGCCTTGCTGAACCGGCTGCGCGAACGCTACGGCGCCAATGGCTTCCTGCATTTCGGCCAGGGCAAGTGGTATCCGGGCGAGCAATTGCCGCGCTGGGCGCTGTCGATCTACTGGCGCGAAGACGGCCAAGCCGCCTGGCGGGACCCGGCGTTGTTCGCCGACGAAAGGGAACGCAGCAAGTACGACGCCGAGGACGCGCGCCGCTTCATGGGCCAGTTGTGCGCCAGGCTGGGGCTGGGCGACGAATACATCGTGCCGGGCTATGAAGACGTCTTCTATTACCTGTGGCGCGAACGCCGCCTTCCGGTCAACGTGGACCCGTTCGATTCACGGCTGGATGACGAGATGGAACGCGCCCGGCTGCGCCGGGTGTTCGACGCCAAGCTGGACAGCGTGACCGGCTACGCGCTGCCGGTGCGGCGCGGAGACGGGCCCGACCTGGACGGACCGGCCTGGGTGTCGGGCCCGTGGTTCCTGCGCGACGAGCGCATGTACCTGTTCCCTGGCGATTCGCCCATGGGCTACCGGCTGCCGCTGGATTCGCTGCCGTGGGTGGCCGAGGGCGACGCGCCGGTGCTGCTGGAAAGAGACCCATTCGATGCGCGGCGCGCCTTGCCGGTGGCCGCGCCCTTGCGTATGCAGCCGCCGCCGGGTGCGGTGGTGCGTCCGGCAGGGGCCGGCAAGCCGGGCGGCCAGTGCGCCCCCTTGGGTAACGGATTGCGCGGCTTGGCAGGCCAGGGCGGCGACACGGGAACGGGCGCTACGATGGGTGGCGATCCCGCCGGGCGTAGCCCCGACAAGTTCGAGTCTGCCGGCTGGATCACCCGTACGGCGCTGTGTGTCGAGGCCCGCAGTGGGGTGCTGTATATCTTCATGCCGCCCTTGCCGCGGCTGGAGGACTACCTGGACCTGGTGACGCAGGTCGAGGCCACCGCCCGCGACCTGTCGGTGAAGATCGTGATGGAAGGCTACCCACCGCCGCGCGATCCGCGCCTGAAGGTGTTGCAGGTCACCCCAGACCCAGGCGTAATCGAGGTCAATATCCACCCGGCCGCCAACTGGACCGAACTGGTGGACCACACCGAATTCCTCTACCAGGCGGCGTTCGAAACCCGCCTGTCCACCGAGAAGTTCATGGCCGACGGCCGCCACACGGGCACGGGCGGGGGCAACCATTTCGTGCTGGGCGGCAAGACGCCGGCCGACAGCCCGTTCCTGCGCCGCCCGGACGTGCTGGCCAGCCTGCTGGCGTACTGGGTCAACCATCCGTCTTTGTCCTACCTGTTTTCAGGGTTGTTCATCGGCCCGACCAGCCAGGCGCCGCGCATCGACGAGGCCCGCAACGACCAGGTCTACGAGCTGGAGCTGGCATTCCAGGAAATCCACAAGCGTTGCCGCGAGCAGGGCGCCCAGGTGCCGCCCTGGATGGTGGACCGGGCGCTGCGCAATATTCTGGTGGACGTCACCGGCAACACCCATCGGTCCGAGTTCTGCATCGACAAGCTGTATTCCCCGGACGGGCCCACCGGCCGTCTGGGCTTGCTGGAGCTGCGCGCCTTTGAAATGCCGCCCCATGCCCGCATGAGCCTGGCCCAGCAACTGCTGCTGCGCGGGCTGGTGGCGCATTTCTGGAAAACGCCCTATACCGCCGGGCTGACGCGCTGGGGCACCGAGCTGCACGACCGCTTCTTGCTGCCGGCCTTTGTGCAAATGGATTTCGAGGACGTGCTGGCGGACCTGAACCAGGCGGGCTACGCCTTCGACGCCGCGTGGTTCGCGCCGCATGTCGAGTTCCGCTTTCCCTTGTTCGGTGACGTGGCGGCGCGCGGCATCCACCTGGAACTGCGCGGCGCGCTGGAACCCTGGCATGTGATGGGCGAGGAAAGCGCGTCGGCCGGCGCCGTGCGCTATGTGGATTCCTCGTTGGAACGCCTGGAGGTCCGGGTGACCGGGCTGAACGGCAGCCGCCACGTCATCACCGTCAACGGCCGCACGCTGCCATTGCAGCCCACCGGGCGGGTGGGGGAATACGTGGCCGGCGTGCGCTACAAGGCCTGGTCGCCGCCGTCGGCGCTGCACCCCACCATTGCCGTGCATGCGCCGCTGACCTTCGACATCGTCGATACCTGGAACCAGCGGTCATTGGGTGGCTGCCGCTACCACGTGGCGCACCCGGGCGGGCTGAACCCGGAGTCGTTCCCGGTGAATGCCTACGAGGCCGAAAGCCGGCGCCTGGCCCGCTTCGAAAGAATCGGCCATACGCCGGGCCGGCTGGACCCGCCACCGGCCCAACCCAGCCGGGAATTTCCGTTCTCGTTGGATTTAAGGCACGATTAACGCTTCTGGTCACCCGATTCCGACGCGTCGTCGCCCTTTATGCCGCAATTTCTTTTCCAGACGGACTCGTCGCAAGACGCCGTCTCGCTGGCGGTTCACGCCGCCCTGGCCGCCAGGCCCGGGCACTACGACGAGCTGCGGGCGCCGGCGGACGCGCCCGGCGCGACCCGGCTGCGCGACCCCTGGCCGCGGTTCTTCCAGTTGCTGGGCACCGACGGCTTTGCAGACCTGGACCGTCGCGCCAACGGGGTAGCGCGCCAGATCCGCGAAAACGGCATCACCTACAACATCTACGCCGACGCCAATGGCCCGACGCGGCCCTGGTCGCTGGACCTGCTGCCATTCATCATCGATGAAGAAGACTGGGCCGCGATCGAGCAGGGGCTGAGCCAGCGGGCCGCGCTACTGAACCGGCTGCTGGCCGACGTCTATGGCACACAGGACCTGCTGCGCGAAAAGCTCTTGCCGCCGGCCCTGGTGCAGGGCCACCCCGGTTACCTGCGGCCGCTGCGCGGCTATCTACCGCCCGGCGGCACCTACCTGCACATTGCGGCGTTTGACCTGGCCCGCGCCAGCGATGGCGGCTGGCGGGTGGTGTCGCAGCGCACCCAGGCGCCGTCCGGCCTGGGTTACCTGCTGGAAAACCGCCTGACCGTGTCGGGCCTGTTTCCGGAGGCATTCAAGGAACTGCGGGTGCAGCACCTGGCCAGCAGCTACCGCCACCTGATGGACATGCTGTACCGGCTGAGCCCGGCGGCGGCCCCGGGCGCGGCGCGCATCGTGCTGCTGACCCCGGGCCCCTACAACGAAACCTATTTCGAGCAGACCTATCTGGCGCGCTACCTGGGCGTGACCCTGGTGGAAGGCAGCGACTTGGTGGTGCGCGACAACCTGCTGTTCCTGAAGACGCTGCACGGGCTGGAACGGGTGCATGCGGTGCTGCGTCGGCTGGACGACGATTTCTGCGATCCGCTGGAGCTGCGTTCGGATTCCACGCTGGGCGTGCCCGGGCTGCTGCAGGTGATGCGGGCCGGCAATGTGCTGGTGGCCAATTCGCTGGGCACCAGCTTTCTGGAATCGCCAGCCATCAACGGTTTCCTGCCGGCTATCAGCCGCCGCCTGTTGGGCGAGGAACTGCTGCTGCCATCGCTGCCGTCATGGTGGTGCGGCGAGGCCGCGGCGCGCGAGCAGGTACTGGCGGACCTGCCGGGGGCGGTGGTCAAGGCCACCTATCCCGGGCATCTGCGGGGTGGTTTTGAACCAGTGATCGGCGGCGCGGTGTCGCCGGCCGAGCGCGACGCGTTGCGGGCCCGCATTGCCGAGCAGCCCGACGCCTACACCATCCAGCAATACCTGCCGCTGTCGCAGGCGCCCACCTGGAGCGCGGGCCACATCGTGCCGCGCGCGGCTATGCTGCGGGTCTTTGCCATCGCGGACGGGGCGGGGGGCTGGCACGTGCTGCCGGGCGGTCTGACCCGCATCGCCAGCCGCGAGCAGCAGATCGTGTCGATGCAGCGCGGCGGCAGCAGCATGGACACCTGGATCACCACCCGTGGCGCGGTCGATACGTTTTCGATGCTGCCGGCCAAGCTGCGGCCCGAGGACCTGGCCCGCAGCCACCGGCCGGTGTCCAGCCGCGCAGCCGAAAACCTGTTCTGGATGGGCCGTTACACCGAGCGCGCCGAAAACGACGTGCGCCTGGCGCAGGTGACGCTGACCTGGCTGAACAGCGACGACGACAACGCCCGCGACCTGTTCGAGGCGGTCTCCACGTTGTGCCGCCGCAGCGGCCTGATGCCGGCCGCGGCCACCTTGTCGGTGCGCATGTTCGAACACACCCTGGTGGCCGAGCTGGCGGGCGATGGGGGCGGGTTGGCGCGCAACCTGGGCGCATTGGCCTTTGCCGCCGGCCAGATCCGCGACCGGCTGTCGCCCGACCATTGGCGGCTGGTGGTCACGGCGGCCGATTGCCTGGACGGCCTGGCCACCGACCCGCACGCGGCCGAGGACGAGGTCCCCGTGTCCGCGCCCGACCTGGTGGCCGCGCTGAAGCGCCTGGGCACGCAGCTGTCGGCCATTACCGGGTCGCAGACCGACCGCATGACCCGCGACGACGGCTGGCGCCTGCTGACCCTGGGCCGCCAGCTGGAGCGGCTGTGCACCATGTCCAACCTGTTGAGCGCGCTGTTTCGCCGCAACGCCGTGCTGGGCGACAGCGCCTTTGGCCTGCTGCTGGACCTGTTCGACAGCACCATTACGTACCGCGCCAACTACCCGGGCCGCACGGAAATTCCCGCCTTGCTGAACCTGCTGGTGCTGGAGCCGGCCAACCCGCGTTCCATCGCCTGCGTGCTGGGTGTGCTGCGCAAGGAACTGGCGCGCCTGCCCGGCGCGGCGGACGGCCCGGCCGCCGCGCTGGCCGACCTGTTGCCGGTGCTGGACGATGGCGGCGCACCGGGCACGGCGCTTGCGGCCTTGTGCGTACGCGACAACCAGGGCCGTTACCAGGCGCTGCTGGACCTGGCCGCGCAGGTGGACACCGCCGCCAGCGCGCTGTCCAACGAAATCAGCCGCCGTTATTTCAGCCACGCGTCCGGCCGCGACCAGACGCTGACCGCCTAGGGCGTGTCTACGACCTTGCCCAGGACCCTCATGACGACACCTCTCACGCCGATTTTTCCGCCCCAGTCGCCACCCGGCACCGTGGTCGACGCGTTCCAGACGCTGGGAGTGGACCACGTCACCGCCTACCGCTACGAGGCGCCGGTCGAGCTGGCCCATCACCTGTGCTACCTGCGGCCGTTGCAGGACGCCTGGCAACAGGTGGACGACTACACGCTGTCGGTCACCCCCGCGCCGGCCGACTACGCCGAGTCGCTGGACGCCTTTGGCAACCGCCGCGCCACGTTCGCCCTGTACGCGCCGCACGAGGCGCTGACGGTGCGCGCCACCAGCCAGGTCACGGTGCGCCCGCGCTTTGACGGGCTGGACCCAGAAGCCAGCGCCCCCTGGGAGGCGGCGGCCGAGCGCCTGCGCTATGACGCCGGCACTGAGTACGCGCCCGAAGGCGAGTTCGTGTTTCCGTCGCCCTATGTGCCGCTGCACGTCGAGCTGCGCGACTACGCCCTGGCGTCATTCACGCCCGGCCGGCCCATCGCGCAGGCCGCCATGGACTTGATGCGGCGGATTCACCGCGATTTCACCTACGACCCGGCGCACACCCAGGTGTCCACCCCCATCCTGGAAGCCTTCAGCCAACGCGCGGGCGTGTGCCAGGATTTTGCGCACGTGATGATCGGTTGCCTGCGGGCCATCGGCCTGCCGGCGCGGTATGTCAGTGGCTACCTGATGTCGCAGCCGCCACCGGGCCGGCCGCGCCTGATCGGGGCCGATGCGTCGCACGCCTGGGTGTCCGTGCATTGCCTGGGGCTTGCCGCCAATGGCGGTTGGCTGGACCTGGACCCGACCAACGATGTGGTGCCCGGCGTGTCGCATGTCATTCTGGCGCACGGTCGAGACTATGGCGATGTGACGCCGCTGCGCGGGGTGATCCGCGGCGGCGGGCATGAATTGAGCGTGCAGGTCACGGTGGCCCCGCTGGCGGAATTTCCGTCCGAGCCGGCGCCGCCGTTGTTTCCGGAGCCCGACGCATGACGTATTTCTTTGACGCCCTGGGCCGCCAGTTGACGGCGCCCAAACGGCAACGCCAGCGGCAGCGCCATGCCCGCGCCAAGGCGTTCCAGTGCATCTGCGGGCAGCAGATCTTCTTTGGCAACACCGAGTGCCTGAACTGCCATCGCCCGCTGGGTTTTGACCCCCGGCGCGGTCACGTGCTGGCGCTGGACCCGGGAAAGGTCGAAGGCGTGTGGGCCGAGGCCGGGCGGGTACGGGGCAGGTCGTTCAAGCGCTGCGGCAACTTCGCCACCCCGGCCCTGTGCAACTGGCTGCTGCCGGCCACATCCGCCGACACGTTGTGCCTGGCCTGCAGCCTGAACCGCACCATTCCCGATCTGTCAGTGCCCGAGAACGGCCCGCTGTGGTTCAAGGTCGAGGCCGCCAAACGGCAGTTGATCGCGCAGTTGATGACCCTGGGGCTGCCGATCCGGCGTTCGCACGAGCCGGGCGACGGCGGCCTGGCGTTTGATCTGCTGGCGCCGGGGGCGGACGGCGCGCCGCTACTGACCGGCCACAACCAGGGGCTGATCACCATCAACATCCAGGAAGCCGACGACGCCTACCGGGTGCAGGTGCGCGAAGCCATGCACGAACCGTATCGCACGCTGCTGGGGCATTTTCGCCACGAGATCGGCCATTTCTACTGGGACCAACTGGTGGCCGGCGGCCCCTGGCTGGAACCCTTCCGCCAATTGTTCGGCGACGAGCAGGCGGACTACGCCCAGGCGCTGCAACGCAACTATGAGCAAGGCCCGCCCGCCGACTGGGCGCTGCGCTTCATCAGCACCTATGCGTCGTGTCACCCCTGGGAGGACTGGGCCGAGACCTGGGCCCATTACCTGCACATGATGGATACGCTGGATACGGCCATCAGCTTTGGCGTGACGCGCATGGCGGTGGAGCAGGCCTACGAGCCCTTCACCCGGGTGTCGCTGTACGACCAGGACGACCCCGAGGGCCAGGGCTTTCTGGACCTGGTCAACGCCTGGGTGGCGCTGACCGGGGTGCTTAACGAGCTGTCGCGCAGCATGGGCCAGCGCGATTTCTACCCCTTCGTGCTGCCCGGCGCGGTGGTGGGCAAGCTGCAGTTCGTGCACCGGGTGGTCAAGGGCGCGGCGCGCTGACGGCGGGCGCCACGCGGCGACGGCCGCCGCCGCTGCGTCCACGCGGGTCCGGGCGGCGCGTCGGGTCCGAGTTAACGGATCGGGGCATCAGATCCGCCGCGCCGACCACTCGCCCTTGCCGGCGGCGCTGCCGCTGATGGTGGTGCCATTGACTTCGCCCGTGTAGCGTACGCCGTCTGCCGTGAACGAGATGTTGCGGCCGTCCATGCGGGCGTCCGAGATGTCGCTGGCGCCCAGCTTGCCCGACAGCATCTGGTATTGCTGTTCCAGCCGCAGCGTCTGGCCGGCCACTTCCCATTGGCCATCGACCTTGGCCGGCACGATCCACAGCAGCGCGTTGCAGTAGGTCTGGCAGGCCTCGGTGATGGTCTCGGAGGCGTCCGGCTCCCAGTCGCCCATGCGGAAGGTGTTGGACACGATGCGGGTGCCGGGCTCCAGCTCCAGCAGCTTGGGCCGCAACTTTTCGTTGATGGTCGACAACAGGAACATGGTGATCACATTGGCCTGGGACAGGTCGGTCTCGAACAGGTCCGCCACTTCGAAGCTGGCGCGGCTGGCCACGCCGGCCTGGGCCGCATTGCTGCGCGAGAGCGTCACCAGGTCCGGGTTGTATTCGATGCCCTTGGCGGTCAGGCCGCGCTGGGCGGCGGTGATGACCGTGCGGCCGTCGCCCGAGCCCAGGTCCATCAAGCGGTCTTGCGGCGTGACGGCGGCCATGTCCAGCATCTTGTCCACCAGGGTCTGGGGGGTGGGCACCCAGATGACGTCCTTGCCGTCCTGGCCAACGTCGGGCACGTAGCCGTCGGACTTGGCGTCGAGGGTTGCGGCGACGGGCTTGGCCGGCGCGACTGGCAAGGCCGTGGGGCTGGCGGCGCGGGCTTCGTTCAACACGGCCAGGGACAAGGCCAGCGCCAGCGCCGACGCCATGACGGTCCGGCGGCGGACGGGCGAAAGAAAAGCTTGGGCACGTTGCATGATGAAGACTCCTTGTACTAGGGGAAGCGAAAGCGGCGCCCGGGGGGGAGCGGGCGGTGAGACGGGGGTGTTTAACCCGGGCATTCCACCCGGGCGTTCTATCAGCAGGCGCATGGCGACCTCCTTCGGGCGGTCTCCTTCGAGCGGCTTCATTCCGGCGCCCGCGCCCCGGCGGGCTTGAGCAGGCGCAGCATGGGCACCCCGGCGGCCAGCACGGCCAGGCCGATCAGCGCCCCCGCGCCGGCGTAGGCCGCGCTGGAATACACCAGGCCAGCGCAGGCCAGGGCCAACAGCGCCGGGGTCAAGGGATACAGCGGCACGCGGAAAGGCCGGGGGCGGTCCGGGTCCAGCTGGCGCAGCCGCCACACCGACGCGGCCACCAGCATCATGAACAGCCAGAACACCGGCGCGGTATAGGCCACCATGGCCTGTACGCTGTTCTGGCTGAAGGCGCCCACCGCCAGTAGCCCCAGCGTGATGACGCCTTGCGCCAGCAGCGCACTGACGGGTGTTTCGTTGCGCGCGCTCCAGCCGCCCAGCGCCCGCAGGCGCGGCACGTCGCGGCCCAGCGCGTAATACACGCGGGCGCCGGTGATGATCGTGCCGTTGATGGTGCTCAGGGCCGTGGCGCAGATCACCAGGCTGAGCAGGGCGGCGGCGTAGGGGCCTGCGGCCAGCTGCATGACGGCCGCGCCCAGGGCGGGCGTATCGCGCAGGCCTTGCAGGCCGAACAGTTCCAGCAAGGCCAGGTTGGTCAACAGATACGCCCCGGTCACGACCGCGGTGCCGATCAGCAGCACCCGCGCCATGTTGCGCCCGGGGTTGCGCAGCTCGCCGCTGAGGTAGGCGGCTTCGTTCCAGCCGCCATAGGTGAGCAGTACGAACACCATGCCCATGCCCATCAGCCCGGCGGCGTTGCCGGCCAGCGGCGCGGGCGTGGGTGCGATAGGCGATTCGGTGAAGAGGGCGGCGATCAGCACGGCGGCCAGCGCGGCCAGGGTCAGAAGGGTGAACAGCCACTGCAAGCGTTTGGAATGACGGGTGCCGGCCACGTTCAGGGCGGTCAGGATGACAACTGACAGGGCGGCATGGGCGGTCGCGCCATGGGTGCCCAGGGGCAGCAGCTGCTGGGCGTAGTCGCCATAGATGAATGCCACCACGGCAATCGCACCGGTCTGGATCACGGTGCAGCGCGCCCAGGCAAACAGCAAGCCCACCCGTGGCCCCCAGGCCCGCGACAGGTACAGGTATTCGCCACCCGCGCCGGGATAGGCCCCGCCCAGCTCCGCATAGCACAGCGCGCCCACCAGCATCACCAGCCCCCCCGCACACCAGAACGCCAGGTACATCGCTTCGGACGAGGCGTGCTGCGCCACCAGCGGCGGAAAGCCGAAAATGCCGATGCCGATCACCACGCCGACCAGCACCACGGTGGCGTCCATCACCGACAGCCCGGGCGGCCCCAGCGCATCCGCCGCCGCGCCACCCCCCCGCGCCCCGGTGGCACTGGGGCTGGAGCGCATGGAGCGGTGGACAGGCGGCATCGAATTCTCCCGGGAGGTCGCCGTCGCGCGGGCACGCGGCGGGCCAGGCGTGATGCCTGACAATTAGCTGAATATAGAGGGACCCCCTAGGGAGAAAGAAAGTTTCTACGGGATTTCCCGTAGGGGTGGTAAATCGTGGCGCGGGACGCTAGGCTGGCGGCCATGAACCGATCGCAGCATTTGCCGAATCCCTTGCACCATCCCCGTCGCTGGTCTGCGGCGTGGCGATGGGCAGCCTTGCTGGCCGCAGGCCTGCCGTCATTGACGTGGGCGCAGCCGACGCCGTCCGCGGCTCAAGCAGCGGCACCGATGACCGTCGCGCCTGGGCCGGCGCCCACCGAGCCGTCTGCGACTACGCCAGTCACGACGACATCGGCCGCCTCGACGCCGACCGCGCCACGTCAATTCACGGACTATCAAACGTTCTACGAATCGCTGGGCGGCAACCTGTTTCCCGGCGACGGTGCGACATTGGCGCAGGCCTGCACCGACACGCCGCGACGCTGCTTATGGGTCAACGCCATGTCGGTGGCCGTGCGGCGTTTCGAGGCGCCGAACTGGATCGCGCCGGGTGAGCTGGAGATGGACCCGCCCAAGGGCGCGCCGGGCATAGGCTTTGACGGCCAGTCGCTCTCCATCGGCGAGCGGCGCTGGCGCCTGGCCCAGGGGACCGATCTGGCGGCAGCCGGCACCATGGCCGCTGACCCGGCTGGAGCAAGCACCCAGCCGCGGGGCATCGCTGCCGTGCATCCGGAGAACCTGGCCCAGGTCGCCGTGTGGCGCCGTTCGGGATGGGCCTGCGTCGAATTGCACTTCAATACCAGCGGCCGGGGCGGTCGCTACCCACAGGTGCTGGTGGCGCAAGGCGCGCACCTGTATGCCTTGCCGCGACTGTTCTCGGCCTGCGCGGCGGTACGCGAGGCGCCGGGGCAGCGCTTCAGCTATCCCGCCAACAGCTATCTGGGCGCAGGGGGCGAGGCCGAGCCGGCCGGCTTGCAGATGGACTACTTGCTGCCCGACGGCAAGACGCGCGTCGCCCTGCATCGGTTGCGCTATCCGCAGCCGGAAAACCCGTTTGTGTTTGAAGTGGCGCCCGACGCGTCGGCGGGCCAGGGCAAGCCGCCCGGCCGTTGATGCCACACGTGCCGCCCCTTGCCTGGGGGCCGGCCTGTTACTTGTCGTTCCGCGCTGGCTTGATCCGCGACGGCACGTCGTCCAGGTCGCTGCACACCGCCAGCACTTCCGCCGGCTTCTTGCTGAGCGACAGGTACACGTGGCCGATGCCGCTGTCGAAGTAGGCCGATTCCAGCTTGTCCAGCACCACGCTGTCGCCGTTCTCGAACTGGATGCGGACCTTGCCCGACAGCACCAGCGCGAACTCCTGCCCGGGGTGGCGGATGTAGTCCTCGAATTCCACCACCTCGCGGGCATCGATCAGCGCCACCATGGGCATCATCTTCTTGCCCGGGTACTCGCCCATCAGCAGGCGGTAGTGGTAGTTGTCCGTCACGTAGTCGCGGGCATCGCGCAGCGTGTTCTTGACGAAGGTGGGCGCTTTGGCCGCCTGCGAGGCGTCGCGCAGCATGAACATGCGCGTCATGTCGATGCCCAGCGCGCGGGCCAGCGCGGCGAATTTCTCGTAGCTCAGGGCGATCTGCCCCAGTTCGGCCTTGGACAGGGTCGACACCGCGATGCCGCTGGCCTGCGATAGCGCCAGCAGCGTCATTTTCCGGGCCTTGCGCTCGGCGCGAAGGCGGGCGCCCATTTCTTCCTTGCCCACGATCTCGGGCGGGGGCGTATTGCGCGGTGGGGCCATGTAGCGGTCTGGCGTCTAGGGTTGGGGGAAGCGCCGCGGGGCCCGCAAGCCCCGCCGCGTACGCCGGATTGTAAGGGCTGGCGCGGCTCAGGCGGCGGTGCGCGCCAGCACCCGGCCCGCGTGCTGGCCGGTGAACGCCTGGTCCCGCCACACGGCAACGCCGTTCACGAACACCGAATGGATGCCGGCGGCACGCTCGGTGGGGCGCTCGAACGTGGCGGTATCGGCCACCGTGGCCGGGTCGAACACCACCAGGTCGGCGAAGTAGCCCGGTTGCAACTGGCCCCGGCCGGCCAGGCCGAAACGGGCGGCGGTCAGGCCCGTCATCTTCCAGACGGCGGTTTCCAGCGGGAACAGGCCCAGGTCGCGCGAGTAATGGCCCAACACGCGGGGAAAGGTGCCCCATAGGCGCGGGTGCGGGCGCTCGTCATGCGGCAGGCCGTCGGACCCGATCATGGTGGGACCGAACGCCAGGATGCGCTGCACGTCAGGTTCGTCCATCATGAAGTAGATGGCGCCCGCCGGTTGCAAGTCGGGCACCACGTCGTACTTGGACTTGCCGCGCTCGGCGGCCACCTCGTCCAGGTCGCGCCCGCTCAGCTCGGGGAAGGGCTTGCACCAGGTGATGATGGTACGCCCGGCCAGCAGCACGCGGTCTTGCTTGAGCATGGTGGACCCGGCCACGTAGGGGTAGGCGTCCAGCGACACGTCCTGCCGGGCCATGGCGGCCTCAATCAGCGGCAGCGTTTCGCGCGAGCGGCCGAAGTTGGGCTGGCCCATGACCTTGTGGTGCGAAATGACGACGGGCACGTCCAGTTCGCGGCCGATGCGGAAGGTTTCTTCCAGCGCCGGCACGATGTGTTCGCCTTCGTCGCGCATATGGGTGGCGTACAGGCCGCCGTGGGTACTGAGCGGCCGGCAGACCTCGATGATCTCCTCAGCAGTGGCGTGCGCGGCTGGCGGGTAGAAGGTGCCGGTGGAAATGCCGATGGCGCCGCTGGCCATCGCCTCTTCGGCCAGCGCCCGCATGGCGTCGATTTCGGCGGCGGTGGCGCTGCGCCCCAGGTCCGGCATGACGGCCGCGCGCAGCGTGGAATGGCCGACCATGCACGCGGCGTTGACGGCGGGCGGCGTGGCGCGCAGGGCGTCCAGGTAGTCGGCGAAGCGTTCAAAGCGGTACGAGCCGCCTTCGTCCAGCAGGTCCAGCGGCGCGGGCGGATTGGCGTGCGCCAGCGGCGCCAGGCTGATGCCGCAATTGCCGGTGACCACCGTGGTCACGCCCTGCGAGATCTTGGGCGTCATGTCGCGGTGCTTGAGCAGGTAGTTGTCGTCGTGCGTGTGCGAATCGATGAAGCCGGGCGCCACCACCAGGCCCGCCACGTCAATGCGCTGCTGCGCGGGGGCGCCGGCCAGGTCGCCGATGGCGGCAATGCGGTCGCCGCGCAGGCCGATGTCGGCACGCCGGCCGGGGGCGTTGCTGCCGTCGATGACGGTGCCGCCGGTGAGGATCAAGTCAAAGGGCTGGGTGTCGGGGTGGGACATGCGGTTCTCCGGCGAAAGCGAGGGGATGCGGCGGAAACGATAAGAGGGCAAGGCGGCGCGGCGGTCACGGGGGCGGCGCGGCGGCGGCTGGCCCGGCGAAATGGCAGGCGGCCTCCTGGTCCGGCCCCACGGCGCGTTGCACGGGCGCTTCCGCCGCGCACCGCGCCTGGGCCATCGGGCAGCGGGTACGGAATGCGCATCCGGACGGCGGGGCCAGCGGGCTGGGGATCTCGCCCTTCAGCACGGCCACGGGGGCGCGTTCGCCCCGGCGAGCCGATGGCACCGCGGCCAGTAGCGCGCGGGTGTAAGGATGGGCGGGCCGGTTGAACACCGCATCACGGCTGCCGGTTTCCACGATCTTGCCCAGGTACATCACCGCGACCCGGTGGCTGATGTGGCGCACCACGCTCAGATCGTGCGAAATGAACACGTAGGTCAGCCCCAGGTCGCGCTGCAGGTCCATCAGCAGGTTGATGACCTGCGCCTGCACCGACACGTCCAGCGCCGACACCGGCTCGTCGCAGACGATCAGGCCCGGTTCCGGCGCCAGGGCGCGGGCGATGACGATGCGCTGGCGCTGGCCGCCGGAGAACTCGTGCGGGTAGCGGTCGGCGGCGTCCGGACGCAGGCTGACGCGGGCCAGCAACTGCGCCACCCGTTCGCGGATGGCCTCGCGGCCGTAGCCGAAGTTGCGCAGCGGCTCGCCGATGATGTCGCGCACCCGCATGCGCGGGTTCATCGACGAGAACGGATCCTGGAAGATGAATTGCATGCGCCGCCGCATGGCGCGCAACTGGCCGCTGTTCATCGCGGCCAGGTCGGCGCCTTCGAGCAGGATGCGGCCCGCGGTGGGATCGGTCAGGCGGATCAGGCACTTGCCGGTCGTGGACTTGCCGCAACCGGACTCGCCCACCAGGCTCAGGGTCTGGCCGCGCGCCACCGAAAGGGACACGCCGTCCACGGCGCGCAGCACCTTGCCGCCCTCCAGCGGGAAGTGCTTCTTCAGGTCGGTCACCTGCAGCATGGGCGCGGCGGAGGCCGCCGCGACGGCGGATGGGAAGGGGGCGTCGTGCAGGTTCATCGCGGGTCTTGCTCCATCTTGGCGGCCGGCGCGGGCTGGCGCGCCCAGCACCAGACACGGTGGCGGTCGCCGCTGGCGACTTCCGGCGGCGCCTCCTCGGCGCAGCGCGGCAGGGCCTCGGGACAGCGCGCCGCGAAGGCGCAGCCGCGCGATTCGGGCGTCACCACCGGCACGATGCCGGGCAGCTCGGCCAGGCGGGCGCCGTGGTCCTGGCCGTCGACGAAGTCGGGCAGCGAGCGGATCAGCGCCTGGGTATAAGGATGGGCGGCACGGTCCAGCACGTCGTCGACGCTGCCTTCCTCGACCTTGCGGCCCGCGTACATGACGATGACGCGCTGGCACATCTGCGCCACCACGCCCAGGTCGTGGGTGATCAGCACGATGGCCGTGCCCAGCCGCGCCTGGATGTCGCGCAGCAGGTGCAGGATCTGCGCCTGGATGGTGACGTCCAGCGCGGTGGTCGGCTCGTCGGCGATCAGCACCTTGGGCTGGCAGGCCAGGGCCATGGCGATCATGGCGCGCTGGCGCATGCCGCCGGACAACTGGTAGGGGTATTCGTGCACGCGCCGCGCCGGGTCGGAGATCTGCACCAGTTCCAAGAGCGCCTCGGCCTGCTTCATGGCCTCGCGCCGCGACAGGCCCTGGTGCAGCATCAGCGGCTCGCTGATCTGGCGGCCGATCGTGAAGACCGGATTGAGCGAGGTCATGGGCTCCTGGAAGATCATCGACAGCTGGTTGCCGCGCACCGCCCGCATGGTTTTCTCGGGCAGGGCCAGCAGGTCGCGGCCGTCGAATTCGACGCGGCCGCGCGCCACGCGCCCGGGCGCGCGCAGCAACCGCATGATGGACAGCGACGTGACGCTCTTGCCGCAGCCGGATTCGCCCACCAGGCCAAGCGTCTCGCCCGGCATCAGGTCGAACGACAGGCCGTCCACGGCCAGCACCGTGGTGTCATCGCCCTCGAAACAGGTGGTCAGGTCATTCACTTGCAGCACAGGTTGGGATGGCATGCGCGCGCTCCTACAGCTTTTTCGCCAGGCGCGGATCGAGCATGTCGCGCAGCCCGTCGCCCACCAGGTTGACGGCCAGCACGGCCACGCCCAGGAACAGGCCCGGATACAGGATGATGTGAAACGCCACCGCCACGAAATTGCGGCCTTCGGCCATGATGTTGCCCCAGCTGGGGATGTGCGGCGGAATGCCCACGCCCAGGAAGCTCAGCACGGCCTCGGTCAGGATGGCGGACGCGGCAATGAAGGTGGCCTGCACCATCAGCGGCGCAAACAGGTTGGGCAGGATGTGACGCAGCAGGATCGCCGGCACCCGCGTTCCGGCGGCCACGGCGGCTTCGATATAAGGTTGCTCGCGGATCGTCAGCACCAGGGCGCGCACCAACCGCACCACCCGCGGCACTTCGGGTACGACGATGGCGATGATCACCGTGCCCAGGCCGCCTTTCAGGGTGGCCATCAGCGCAATCGCCAGCAGCACGCCGGGAATGGCCATCAGGCCGTCCATGATGCGCATGATCAGCGCGTCCAGCCGGCGAAAGTACCCCGCCAGCATGCCCAGCGCCACGCCGCCGGCGGTGGCCGTGAGCGCCACGATGACGCCCACCAGCAGCGACACTCGCGCGCCCCACACGGTGCGCGAGTACACGTCGCGGCCCAGGGCGTCGGTGCCGAACAGGTGCTCGGCCGACGGCGGCTTCATGCGCGCCATCGGGTTGATGTCCTGCGGGTCGACGGTAGCCAGCCAGGGCGCGGCCAGCGCCATCAGGGCCAGGACCAAGAGGATGGCGCACCCCACATACAGCATGGGATGGCGCCGCAGCGACCGGGTGGCGCGGCGCCAGCGTGGGCGCGCGGTAGCCAGGGGCAGGGTAGCGGTAGTCATGGAGTGCCCCTTTTCAGTAGCGGATGCGCGGGTCGAACAAGCGGTAGCTCAGGTCGACCAGCAGATTGATCAACACATAGATGCCCGACGCCACCAGCAGCACGCCCTGGATTACCGGGTAGTCGTGGCGCAGCACGGCGTCGATGGTCAGCCGCCCCAGGCCGGGAATGGCGAACACGGTTTCCGTGACCACCACGCCGCCGATCAGCAGCGCCACGCCCACGCCGATGGTGGTGACGATGGGATTGGCGGCGTTCTTGAGCGCGTGCCAGACGATCGGCCCGGCCGCCAGGCCCTTGGCGCGGGCGGTGCGGATGTAGTCTTCCGACAGCGCCTCCAGCATGGTGGCGCGGGTCATGCGGGTCAGCAGGGCCATGTACACCAGGCCCAGCGACAGACAGGGCAGCACCAGGTGCCGCAGATAGGGCGCCAGCCCGTCCGCCAGCGGCTTGTAGCCCTGCACCGGCAGCCAGCCCAGCTTGATGGAAAAGCCATACACCAGGCAGTAGCCGATCAGGAACACCGGCACCGAAAACGCGCAGACCGCGCCCACCATCACCAGCCGGTCCAGCAGGCGCCCGGCGTTCCAGGCAGCCAGCACGCCCAGCGGCACCGCCACCAGCACCGCGAACAGCATGGTGAAGGCGGCAATCGACAGCGTCGGGCCCAGGCGCTGGCCGATCAGTTGCGTGACCGGCATCTGGGTCGCGATGGACGTGCCCAGGTCGCCGGTGGCCAGGTGGCCCAGCCAGATGGCGAATTGCTGCGGCAGCGGTTGGTTCAGGCCCAGGTTCTGGCGGATCTTCTCCACGTCGTCGGCGGTGGCGTTGTCGCCCGCGATCACCGCCGCCGGATCGCCGGGCGACAGGTGGATCAGCATGAACACCACGACCGCGACCACGGCCATGACGGGAATGACGGCCGCGATGCGGCGCAGAATGTATTTCACGGTGGCTATCCCCCTGACGGCTGGCCGGACGCGCAGGGCGACCGGCCGGCCGGTTAGCTGGCTGCTACGGCTTTTCCACGTTCCACATCACGGGGATGCCGGTCTTCATCAGCTCGGTGTGGGTCAGGCCGCGCACGGCCGACACCGGCTTGAATTCGCCCCACATCACGTACGGCACCGTCTGGTAGGCCCGCGCCTGCAGTTGCGCCGCGATGTCGCGGCGCTTGGCCGCGTCGGTCTCCTGGATCCACTGGGTGCGCAGGGCGTCCAGCTCCTTGTCGCAGGGCCAGCCCGGCAGGCTGTTGCCGCAGGCGGCCGACAGCCAGGGGTTGGTTACCGGCGTGCTGGCGTCGTAATAGCCGCCCCAGGTCAGGAACACATTCCAGCCGCCTTGCCCGGGCGGGTCTTTCTTCAGGCGGCGCGCGGCCAGCGAGGCCCAGTCCATGGATTGCAGGTCGACATTGATGCCGGCTTTTTTCATGTTCTGCGCCATCACCATCACCGCCGGGGCGCTGATGTGGTCGGTGGGGTACAGCAGCACCACCTTTTCGCCCTGGTAGCCGGCCTCTTGCAGCAGTTGCTTGGCGCGGGCCAGGTCCGTCTTGGCGTACGGGGCGGCGCCGGCGTCGGTGGCCAGGGGCGAACCGCAGATGTACAGCGTGGCGCAGTAGTCCACCCGGTATTTCTCGGGGTAGCCGATGGCCGACACCATTTCCTTCTGGTTCACCAGGTAGTACAGCGCCTGGCGCGCCTGCGGCTTGTCGAACGGCGGATGCAGCGCGTTGACGATGGCCATGCCCTGCGTGGCCACCGAGGTGCTCAGCTTGATGTCCGGGTTGCTTTCCAGCACCGGCAGGAAGTCCGGCGTGGTCTGCTCGATCATGTCGACTTCGCCGTTCATCAGCGCCGCCGTGGCGGTGTTGCCGTCGGGAATGTAGATCCACTCGACCCGGTCGACCTTGGCGACCTTGCCGCCGGCCAGGCCGTCGGCCGGTTCGTTGCGCGGCACGTAGGCCGGGTTCTTCACGTACACGACCTTGTTGCCGGGCACCCATTCATCGCGCTTGAACAGGAACGGACCGGAGCCGACCATTTCCGTCACGGGCGTGTTGGCGTCGGTCTGCGCCAGCCGCTTGGGCATGATGAAGGGCGGCATGCCGGACGGCTTGGCCAGCGCGTCCAGCACCAGGCCGAAGGGCTGCTTGAGCGTCAACGAGAACGTGTCGGCGCTGGTGGCCGCCAGCTCGGCCCCGGCCGCCATCAGCGCCTGGCCCAGCGTGTCTTTCTTGGCCCAGCGCTGCAGCGACGCCACGCAGTCTTCTGCCGTGACCGGCGTGCCGTCGTTGAACTTCAGGCCCGGGCGCAGCGTGAACGTCCAGCTCTTGCCGTCTGGCGACGTGGTCCAGCTGTCGACCATCTGCGGCTTGGGCTGGCCGTGGCTGTCCTGCGCAAACAGGGTGTCGAACACCATGTAGCCGTGGTTGCGGGTGATGTAGGCGGTGTTGAACAGCGGGTCCAGCGTCTTCAAATCGGCGTGCGGCACCATCCGCAGTGTCTTGGGCTTGGCGGCTTGGGCCAGGGCCTGCGGCGCCCCGGCGGCGCCCAGGGCCAGCAGCGCGGCCGCGCCCAGCAGGCTGAAACGTTTCATCATGGTCATCCCCTTGGTCTTTGCCGCCGCCTGCGTGGGCGGCGGATTCGATGTCAGCCCTTGAAGGGCCATTTCGGCAGCTTGCGCTTGGTGAACGGCAAGGCGTTGAGGTCATTGGTGATGGCGCCCGGCGTTTCCACGTAGATGACGTGGCGGCCCACCTGCGAATACGAAGCGTAGAAATGCTGCGACGACTTCACGATGATCAGCTTCATGGCGCCCAGGTCCACGCCGAACTGCGTGAACAGGTCGGTGCCCATGGCCTGGGTGCGGTGGGTGGTCAGCACGATCGTCACGCCTTGGCAGCGCACCACGGCCACGTCGCCCAGCAGCGCTGGCGTGCCCGCCAGCCCGGTCATGACGGCATCGCGCTTGAGCGCCAGGATCTCGCAGTCCAGGTCCAGCGGCTGGCCCGACACCGGTGCTACCTTGCCGCCCACGCGCAACTGGATGCGCGAACCGGGTCCCGCCTCGAAACAGAGCAGCACCGCCACCGGGTCCCAGAACGGGCCGGTCGCCACGTCGGAAATGCCGCGCGCCAGCACCCGTTCCAGAATGAACGTCGCGTCGCTCGGCGCGCCGCCGCCGGCGTTGTCGGCCGAATCGGCCAGCACCACCGGGAAATCGTTCAGCGCCAGGGCCTGGTCCAGCGCCTCGTCAGCGCCAGGGTAGGGCGGCGCCAACTGGTCGCGCAAACCGATGAGTTCTTCGCCCAGCGTGCGCGCCAGCTTGTCGGCCTGGCCGTGGTCGCCGTCGGTATAGACCAGCACCTTGGACCCCATGTCCGGCGTATCGCCCCATGGGAAACCATGGGCAATGGACACCGACAGCACGCCTTCCTTGCCTTCCATCGCCAGCAGGCGGTCGACGAAGCTGCGCATCGGCTCGCGGCTGGTGTGCATGATCGAGATCATGTCGCAGTCGTAGACCGCGCGGGTCGGTTTGATGCGGCCTTCAGCCTGCGCCACGCACAGGTCCACCAGGTCGTAGGCGCGCTCCAGGATGTCGGTGTGGGGATATTCCTTGAAGCACACCAGGAAGTCGGCGCTGTCGACCATGGCGTCGGTCAGGTGGCAGTGCGGGTCCAGCTCGGCGCCGATCACGGTGTCGGGGCCGACGATCTCGCGGGCCCGTCGCAGCAGGTCGCCTTCACAGTCATCGTAGCCGTCAGCCACCATGGCGCCGTGCAGCCCGAACAGGGCAATGTCCACCTTGCCGGCGCGGCGCAGGTCTTCCAATAATTCGTCGCGCAGCGTCTCGTAGGCATCCCGGGTGGTGATGCCGGCAGGCGTTGCGCCCGCCGTCATGCCTTCGACCAGCGTCCAGTCTTTGCCTTGGGCGCGCTGGCGGGCGGCCCACAGCGGCCCGGAAAACATCTGCATGCGGTCCGGGTGCTGCCCGGCGGGGTAATAACCGCGGGCCCGGTAGGCCGACAGGCCCGTCGGGATGGGGGAGAAGGTGTTCGTCTCGGTCGCCAGGGACCCGGAAAATATCTTCATGCAACCGCTCCGCTAGAAATGGGATAAGGGGATACGACGGGCACTGCGTTCAGCGCAAACGCTCGGGGCGCACCACGTGGGCATCCACCCCGTGCGCTTGCAAATGGGCCGGCAAAGGCTGGCGCGTCAACAGCGCGGCCGCCAGTTCGGACGTGGCGGCGGCCGTCTGGATGCCGTAGCCGCCTTGGGCCGCCAGCCAGAAAAAGGCCGGCGCTTGGGCGTCCCAGCCCACTACGAAATCGCCGTCCCGCACAAAGGAACGCAGGCCAGCCCAGGTGTGCTTGGGCCGCCGGATGGTCAGGGATGTCGCCGATTCGATGCGGTAGATGCCCGTGGCCACGTCCAGTTCCTCGGGCACCACGTCATGCGCGGGCACCGGGTCGGCGTTGGCCGGGGACCCCAGCAACTGGCCGGCGTCGGGCTTGAAGTAATAGCTTTCATCCACGCCGACCACCGCCGGCCAGTGGGCAAAATCCACGTCGTCCGGCCCGGCGAAGGTAAAGGCGGTGCGCCGGCAAGGTTGCAAGCCCACGGGCTGGGCGCCGCACAGCGCCGCCGCGTGGTCGGCCCAGGCGCCCGCGGCGTTCACAAGCACCCGCGCCCGCAGCGTGCCGCCCTGGGAAAGCGTCAGCGTCCAGACGCCGGCCTCGAAGGTGGCTGCGGCCAGTTCGGCGTTGTTGCGCAGCACCGCGCCCTGGCGCGCCATGCCGCGCAGAAAGCCCTGGTGCAGCGCGTGCACGTCGATATCGCGCGCGTCCGGCTCTTCGATGGCGCCGCACAGTTGGTCGCCGCGCAGGCACGGCACCCGCGCCACCGCCTGCTCGGCGTCGATCAGCGTCACGTTGGGCGACTGGCTGCGGAAATCGTCATACACCTGGCGCAGCAGGTCCTGCTGGTCGGGCGTGGCGATGTACAGCACTCCGCGCGGACTCAGCAGCGGGTAGTCGCTAAAGCCTTGCGGCGGGTGTTCGTAGAAATCGCGGCTGGCGCGGGTCAGCGCCTGGATCTGGGGCGTGCCGTAGGTCTCCATGAACATCGCCGCCGAGCGGCCGGTGGAGTGGTAGCCGGGCTGGGCCTCGCGTTCCAGCACCGCCACGGAAGCCGCCGCGCTCAGGCGGTAGGCCACGGATGCGCCGGCAATGCCGGCGCCGATCACGGCGTAGTCGTAGATAGGGTCTGCGGTCATGTTGTCGGAAGCGAGAATTCTCTTATTTGATAATTCTCGGATACGATAGTGGCTTGGGGCGAGCCAGGTAATAGGGGTTGTCCCGATGCCCGTAAAATCGCGGCCATGCTCTCTACTCAAGTCATCGTTGCGCTGCTCGTGTTGCAGCTTGCCCTGGTCATTCCGCTGGCCGCCGTCCTCATCCAACTGCTGCGGTTGATCCATTGGCGCTTTCGCGCCGATCCCCAGACCCGCGGCGACCGCCCGCGCTTCACCGGCCCCGTGCTGGCGCTGCTGTTCAGCGCGCTGGCCGCCAGCGACTTCATTGGCTTCGAGCCGTTCAAGACCGTGTCCGAACTGAACCCGGTGCCGATGGGCGCGCGGGCGTACTTCACGGTGGGGATGCTGGCGCTTGCGGTGTGGTGCTGGGCCTATGCTGGCGCGATCCGCACGCGGATCCGTGGCGCGCTCGGCCTGCAATAACCCGTTGCGTTAGCCACCCGCACCCGGCGTACGAGACGGCGCCGGGGCAGCCCTCAATCAGCCGCCGCGCGCCTGTTGCGCGATGATGGCTGCCAGCTTCTGCGCGGCCAGCGTCATCTTGTCGACGGCGTAGCCGCCGAACCCCAGGATCAGCCCCTGGCGGCGTGCGGCCGCCTGCGCTGAATACGTCACCGACAGCGGCCGCACGGCCACGCCGGCCTCGGCCGCCTGGCGCGCGATGCGCACGTCGTCCAGCCTGGCGTGCAGCCACACCAGCAGGTGTACGCCCTGGTCGATGGGTTGTACCTCGGCCAGATCTGCCGGCAACTGCGCGCGCAGCAGGTCGATCAGCGCCAGTCGGCTGTCGGAATAGGCCTTGCGGATGCGGCGCACGTGGCGGTCCAGCAGGCCTTCGGCAATGAACGCGGCCAGCACGTGCTGGTCGGCCGTGGGCGGGTGCCGGTCCATCATGATGCGCGCGCCGCAGAACGCCGGCGCCAGGTCGGGCGGTGCGATCAGGTAGCCGATGCGCAGCGATGGGAACAGGATCTTGCTGAAGGTGCCCAGGTAGATGACCTGGCGGCTGTCCATGCCCTGCAATGCCGGGTAGGGGTGGCCGGCGTAACGCAGCTCGCTGTCGTAATCGTCTTCCACGATCCACGCGTTGCGCGCCCGCGCCCAGGCCAGCAGCGCCTCGCGCCGCGCCATGGACATGGGCATGCCCAGCGGATATTGGTGCGACGGTGTCACGAACGCGGCCCGGGCGTGCGGCGCGCGACGCAGGCCTTCGTCCACCCGCAGCCCGTCGGCGTCCACCGGCACCCGCACGATGCGGCCGGGGCGCCCGGTGCTTTCCAGCAGCGCGGTGATGCCCAGGTAGGCCGGGTCTTCGACCCAGGCCTGGTCGGTTTCGCCCAGCAGCACGGCGCAGGCCAGGTACAGCCCTTGTTGCGTGCCTGCGGTGATGATGACCTGATCCGGCTCGCACACCACCGACCGGGCGCGGCGCACATAGTCGGCGATGGCCACGCGCAGCGAGCCCAGGCCTTGCGGATCTGCGTAGCCAGCCGGCGCCCCGACCCGGGTGGCGCGCACCCGGTTGCTGAGCTTGCGCCAGCTGTCGTCGGGCGCGACCCGGCCGGTCGGCACCGAAATAGCGAACGGCGCGCTGGGCAGCGGATACATCGTCGCGGCGATGCCGGCGTAGCGGGCGGCGGTGGCCGGCAGTGGCCGGACGTAGCCGGTGTCGGTCTTGGCGGCGGCTACGGTGGCAGCCTTGCCCTGGCGGTTGGCGGCGGGTTGGCCGGTCAGCGCGACCCGGGTGCCGCCGCCGCCTTTCGGCTGCAGCAGCCCCTCGGCGGCCAACTGGTCGAAGGCGTCGACCACCGTGCCCCGGGCGACGCCCAGCGACGCTGCCAGGAGGCGGGTGGCCGGCAGCAACTCGCCGGGCCGCAAGGCGCCGCTGCGGATCGCCTCGCGCAGTTGTTGCGCCAATTGGCGGCTGAGCGGACCGGCCTGTCGATCCAGCGGTGACAGGACAGGCAGTTCAACGGTTTGGGCGACTCGAGGCATAGCGACGGCGTGGCGAGGGGAAACCAATCCGCATCTTACTGGCGGATCACAGAAGAAAAACGGCTCAAGCCAAGGCCTGCTCCAGATCCGCCACCAGGTCGCGCACATCCTCCAGCCCGACCGACAGGCGCACCAGCGCGGGCGACACGCCCGGGCTCAGCCGCAGCGCCGGATTGATCTTCTGCCGCGCCCGGATCATGCCGGCCGTGTGGTAGATCAGCGAGTCCGTGTCGCCCAGGCTGATGCCGCGCGAAATGATCTTGAGCCGGTCCATCATCGGCGCCACGCCGTCGTAGCCGGCCTGCAGCTCGAACGACACCATGCCGCTGCCCGCCGACATCTGCCGCCGCGCGATCTCGCGGTTCGGGAAATCCTCCAGAAACGGGTAGGTCACCTTGGCAACCGCGGGATGGCGCTGCAGCATCTCGGCCACCGCCAGCGCGTTGCTGCTGTGTTGGCGCATCCGCAGGTCCAGCGTCTTCAGCCCGCGCAGCACCAGGAAGCACGACATGGGCGACGGCGTGGCGCCCGTCAGGTATTTGGTGCCCAACGCGCGGATCGCCTCGATCGTCTCGTGGTCGCCGATCACCGCGCCACCCAGCACGTCGCCGTGGCCGTTCAGGTACTTGGTCAGCGAATGGATCACCAGGTCCGCGCCCAGCGCCAGCGGCCGTTGCAGGGCAGGGGAGGCGAAGGTGGAATCCACGATCACCCGGGCGCCCACGCGCTGCGCCGCCGCGGCGATGCGGGCAATATCCAGCACCTCGGCCGATGGGTTGATGGGCGTCTCGAAGTACACCAGCTTGGTGGCCGGCCCGATGGCGGCGGCCGTGCCCTGCGGCGTGCTCAGGTCGCCACGCACCACCTTGATGCCAAAGCGCGGCAGCCCTTCGCTCATCAACGCGCTGGCGGTGTTGTAGATGGTGTGATGCACCGCGATCTCGTCGCCGGCGGACAGCAGCGACAGCAGCGTGGACGCGATGGCGCCCATGCCCGACGCCGTCACCAGCGCGGCTTGGCCGCCTTCCAGCGCCGCCAGCCGCGTTTCCAGCAACTGCTGGGTGGGATTCTGCTGGCGGCCATAGACGCAGCGGTCGCTTTCTCCGGTGAACACCGCTTCAAAATCGGCGGTGGATTCGAAGGCGTAGGTCGACGTCATGAAGATGGGCGGCGATACCGCGCCCTGGTGGGCGGCGGGGTCGTAGCCGTGGTGGATCGCCTGGGTCGCGAAATGGACGGCCGGGGTGTTGTCGCGCGCTTTCATGCGGGGCTCCTGGGGTGGGGGCAAGGGAATGCCGGGTTCCATGACGTCACCGTATCGGCCAGCCATACATCAGGCCGCCGTGGGTATACAGGGCATTCATGCCGCGTTCCAGCTTCAGCGCGCTTTGCATGCCCAGGGTGCGTTCGTAGATTTCGCCGTAGTTGCCCAACTGCTTGACGATGTTGTAGGCCCACTTGTCGTCCACGCCCAGGTTCTTGCCCAGCCCCGGCGTCACGCCCAGGATGCGCTGGATGTTTGGATTGCTGGACTTAAGCTGCGCATCCACGTTGTCTTGCGTAATGCCGTATTCCTCGGCTTCCAGCAGCGCGTTCAGCGTCCAGCGCACCGTGTTGAACCACTGCTCGTCGCCTTGCCGCACCATCGGCCCCAGCGGCTCTTTGGACAGCGGCTCGGGCAGGATCATCAGGTCGGCCTCGCCCAGGTTGCGGCGGGTGGCGGCCAGCATGGATTTATCGGCGGTGATGGCGTCGCAGCGGCCCGCGGCGAAACTGCGCAGGATCTCGTCGAACCGTTCCAGTACCACCGGCTTGAACTCCAAGCCGTTGCCGCGGAACCAGTCGGCCAGGTTCAGTTCGGTGGTGGTGCCCGGCAGCACGCAGACGGTGGCGCCGCCCAACTCCTTGGCGCTGTTGACGCCCAGCGCGGTATGCACCATCAGCCCCTGGCTGTCGTAGTAGTTGACGCCCGCGCCGATCAGCCCCAGCGTCGTGTCGCGCGTCATCGTCTGCGTGGTGTTGCGCGTCAGCACGTCGACCTCGCCCGATTGCAGCGCGGTAAAGCGCGCCTGGGTCGTCAGCGGCACGATTTTGGCCTTGGTGGCGTCGCCGAACATCGTGGCCGCGATGGCGCGGCAGGTGGACACGTCGATGCCTTGCCAGACGCCCTTGCTGTCGGTGTAGGCAAAGCCGGGCAGGTCGGTGGTGACCCCGCACTGCACGAAGCCGCGCTTTTTGACGGTGTCGAAAGTGGTCCCGGCCTGCGCGGCGTGCGCGCAGAGCAGGGCCAGGCCCATTGCGGTAAAGACTCTTGAAACGTTCAACACGTGCTCCCCTCGAAGTGCGGCCGGGCTGGAATTGCCGGTTCGGCCGTCGGGCGCAATGTGTCTTTCAGGACACTTTGTGTCCATGAGGGAAAACACGGCGTCGGCGAGCAAGGGGAAATCGGCGCACCGGGAACCGCGCGCGGCTCCCAGGGAGAACGGTACGTCGGCCACCCTGCGCCTGGGAAGGCGGCCGGTTTTGGTTCAGTGAAATTGCGTCAAAGTGGACCGGCGGCGCCTTGGCTTACGCGGCCCACAACGGCGGCTTGAGCACCATCAGGAAGTACACCGCCACCATCGCCAGAAACGCCGGGTAGCCCAGCCGTTCCCACCACCGTGCAAAGCGCCAGTAGCGCGCCGGCAGCGCGCTGGCGCCATCGGCCTGGGCGGTGGCCGCCATCTTGGCCATTTCGTATTGCAGCCACACCACCGGCAGCCAGCACACGCCCGCCAGCAGGTACAGCCCGATCGACAGGCTGAGCCAGGGCGTGGTCCAGTGCCAGCCCGCCATGTGCGCCAGCCACAGGCCCGACAGCGGCTGGAAGATCACCGCGGGCGTGGTGAACCACAGGTCGGCCCGCACCACCAGCCTGGATACGGCCGCGATCGCCGGAATCGACCCCGTGCGGTTGGCGAAGAACAGATAGAACGCCGTGCCGAAGCCCGTGCCCACCAGCAGCACCGACGACATGATGTGCAGGGCCTTGATCGTGAGATACCAATTCATGGCTGGGTTTCCTCGCTGAGCAGCATGAGCAACAGGGCAAGCACGGCCACGTTCTTCAGGACGGGGCCGAAGGGATGCAACAGGAATGCCGGCGACGTGACGGCGATGACGGCGGAATAGGCCAGCACCAGCCCGGCCTGGAACCACCACAGGCGCCGTCCGGGGCGCCAGAGCGTGGCGATGCCCAGCACGAAATCCAGCGCCGCGGCGCCATACAGCGCGACCAGTGCGGGCAGGCCGGTCAGGCCGACGGGTGCCAGCAGCGCCAGGCTGCCATCCACCGGGTAGAGCAAGGCGCTGCACACCGCGGTCCATAGCCAGATCAACGCCAGCGCGCCGCGCATCACGGCGGGCCGCCATGCGGCCAAGGCTTGCTGGCGCAGCGCGGGGGCATCGGCCGGGCCGATGAATGTTTCGATGCCGGCGGGTGCGCGCCCCAGCGCCTGGGTCGTCGTCGCTACGTCGGCCGTGTTGCCCGCCCGCAGCATCCGCCAGGTGTCGCGGGTCAGCAGCGAACCGGGCACGCGGTTCAGCAGCGCCGCGCCCATATGAATCAGGAAAGCGGGCACGCTGATCTGCCAGGCCGGGGCGAACCCCATCGAAGCGCGGTACGTTGCCAGCATCTGCCGGTACTCGACCTGGGTGCCGCCGACCAGGTCCAGCACCGCCGGGCCGTCCGCTGCGCCTCTCGATGGACCGCGCAGCAGCCGCACGACGATCTCGGCCAGTTCATCGACATGGATCGGACGCAACCGTTGATGCCCGCCGGCTGGCAACGGATGCCATGGCGCCGACGCCAGCGCCCGGAAAAACCGGGCTGATGCGCCGTGCTCGCCGTACACCAGCGCGGGCCGCAGGATGTGGTGCGCGATGGGCAGCGACTGTAGGTGCGCATCGGCGGCGCGTTTGCTCTGGAAGTAGGGCGTGCCGCCGCTCTCGGCGCCCAGCGCCGACAGTTGCACGATGCGCCGCACGCCGGCGTGGCTGGCGGCATCGAACAACGCGATTGGCGCGCGCCGATGGATCCGATCGAACGTGGCCTCGCCGCGCTCGATCAGGATGCCCACCGCGTTCACCACCACATGGATGCCGCGCAGGCGGTCGGTCCAGGCGGCCGGGTCGGTATCCGCCAGGTAATCGATGGCGATCTCGTCCGGTCGCGCAGGACGGCGTACGCCTTTCAGGACCCGGTGGCCGTCGCGCACCAGCGCGTCGCACAAGGCGCGGCCGACAAAGCCGTTGGCGCCGCAGACCAGGATATTCATGCCGTTGCCCTCATTGGGATGGTGCATCGATCGCTTCTTTTATTTCTGTTATTTCTGTATAGACAGAAATAAGTGCTTAAAAAAATGGGCCGCTCAGGTGAAGCCACGGCCCGCCCGCGTCGTCAGCTTTTGGTCCGCCGCATGGTCTTGCTGATCTTGGCGCCCACGCCCAGCGTCTTCATCAGGGTCTCGGGCTTCATGCGCAGCATTTCATCCGACCAGGTCGTGAGGATTTCCATGAATTCCAGCGTTTCGCGCACGCGTTGCTCGGTCAGGCGGCTTTCGTTGGCCATCTCGGGGCTGGCTAGGCTGTCGCGCAGCACGGTCAGCGTGGGATCGATCTCGCGCTGGCGGCGGCCTTCGACGATCAGCTTGAACAGCTCCCAGATATCAGTGGACGTCTCGAAGTGATCGCGGCGGTCGTCCATGACGTGCACCACCTTGGCCAGGCGCCAGGCCTGCAGTTCTTTGAGGCTATTGCTGACGTTGGAGCGCGCCACTCCCAGGGTGTCGGCGATTTCCTCGGCCGGCAGCGGCCGGCCCATCAGGTAGAGCAGGGCGTGGATCTGCGCCACGGTGCGGTTCACGCCCCAGCGCGAGCCCATTTCGCCCCAGTGCAGGATGAAGCGTTCGGCGATCGGAGTCAGTTTCATGGGGCCACTGTAGGAGGTTTCTGTTATTTCTGTCAAGACAGAAATAACAGAAACCGATTCGTCCGGTACGCTTGGGGTTTTCGTGTGACAGGCCCTGCGCAATGACTCGACAAGACTACCAAGACACCCTGCGGCGCGTGCTGGACGCGCATACCGACACGGCGCTGCGCACGCTGGCCGGCCTGTTCCCGCGTTTGCCCGAGAAAGCGCGCGAGATCCAGTTCGGCATCTTTCCCGACCAGGATGGCGAGGGCACATTTTCAGTGGTGATCGGGCTGGACGGCCCCGATTTGTACGTCTTGAACAAGGCGATCGACGGCTACCGCCATGTGTTTGACGTGGTCCATGGCGAAAACGGCGTCACGCCGCAGGTGCCCTTGTTCTCGCGGGAACCCGACTTTTGCGTGCAGGACGCCATCGCCGATACGGCCGCGGATTGGGTGCAGGCGCTGTGGGAGCAGGGCGGGCGGGTCGTGTCGCCGTTGCCGGCGTTCATCTACGCCGACGAGGATTACGGCACGACCTTGCCCCGCAGCCTGCCAGCGGATTCGGCCGTCACGTCACGTTGATCGGCCCGGGGCTTTGTTACTGGCTGGCCTGCGCCAGCGCCCGTTGCACCGCCGGCCGGGCCGCCACGCGCGCCAGGTAGGCGGCCAGCTTGGGAAACGCCTTCAGGTCGACGCCGTCGCCTTCCAGCCAGCTGCCTATCGTGAACAGGTAGCCGTCGGCCACGCTGAAGTTGTCGCCGGCGACCCACGGGCCGACGATCTGCGATTCCAGGTAGGCGGCGCAGGCCGTCATCGTTTGCGGCACCTTGGCGCGCATGGCTTCCTGCGCGGCGGCATCATCCGCCCAGCGCGCGCCGCGGCGCTTGTGCGCGTGCGCCACGTGGGCGGTGGACGCCAGGTAGCTGGTCAGTTCCTGCATCTGGGCGAACGCGTAGGGGTCGTTCAGCGGCGCCAGCTTGGCGTCGGGAAAGGATTGCGCCACGAAGGTCAGCAGGGCGGGCGTTTCGGTCAACACGCCGTGTTCGGTCTTCAACGCGGGCACGCGGCCCTTGGGGTTGATGGCGAGGTACTCGGCGCTTTGCTGCTGGCCGGCAGCAAAGTCCAGCTTGACCACGTCGAAGTCGGCGCCTGCTTCCTGCAAGGCGATGTGGGTGGCCAATGCGCAGGTACCCGGTGCGGTGTAGAAGGTCCAACGAGACATGTGCGTCCTCAGGGGAGTACGAAGAGAGACCGCCATTATCGCCAGAACCGGCTGGCCGAACGCCCCTTTTGCGGACGGCAATGATGATGCGGTGCGTCAATCTCGTCCATGCCCCTGGCCGCCTGACGCCCCTCAGCGCGCTCGCGCGGCCAGCGGTGTCCGTTCCAGGAACCGATCAAACGCGGCAAGGAACGCCGCTTCCACCGCGCTCAGCTTGCGCTGCTTGTGCCAGGTCAGGAACACGTCGATCTCGGCCACGCTGCCCAGCGGCGGCAAGCGGCGGAGTTCACCATTGACCACGTCTTGCGCGATCAGGTGTTCCGGCAGGCAGCTCAGGCCGATGCCGGCGACCACCATGCGGCGCACCTCTTCCAGGTGCGGCGAGGTGCCGACGATCCGCCCGGTGAATCCTTGCTGGTCGCGAAATATCGTCAGCGGCGACAGCGTGTCGCCGAGCTGGTCGCTGGCAAAGCACACAAAATTCTGGTCCAGCAGGTCTTCGATGCCCACGCGCGGCCGCGTGAACAGCGGATGGCGCCGCCCGCACACCACCGCGTACTGGTGGCGCATGAACAGCACGCGCTCGAGCGACTCGACCGGCTTGCGGCACAGGCAGATGCCCAGGGCGGGGACACGTTTGGCCAGGGCGTCCAGGATGTCAGCGCTGGGCTGCATTTCCATGTGGAATTCCACCTTGGGGTAGCGCTGGTGGAAATCCGCCAGGAAATCGTCGTACGGCGTGCTCTGGATGCGGCTCATCACCAGCAGCCGCAGCGTGCCGGCCACTTCGGCCTTGTCTTGCAGCGCGGCGTTTTCGATGCGCGCCATGGTGCCGTACATGTCGCGGGCGATGGCGTAAATTTCCTCGCCCAGGCCAGTCAGGCGGAATTCGCCGTTGCGCCGGTGCAGCAGCACCCCGCCCACCGCGTCCTCCAGCCGTTTCAGCGCCTGGCTGACCGCCGGCTGGCTCAGGTGCAGCGCTTGCGCCGCCCGGCCCACGCCCCGCGCCTGCACCACGAACATGAATGTGCGCAGCAGGTTCCAGTCCATGCGCTCGGGCGCCAGCGGCAGCGCGTTGGCGGGGCGGGCAGGGGCCCTGGCAGGGCCGGGGGCAGCGGAATCGTCGGAAGCAGGCGACATGGCGGGGCGGATGCAAACAGGTCAAAAAGGGCCGGGCCCGCCGCGCCGGCCCGGGAATCAGGCGCCGGCCAACCCTGCGAAGAATCGCGCGGCGTTGGATTCCAGACCCTGGATATAGTAGCCGCCTTCCTGCACGATCAAGGTGGGCAACTTCAGGCCGCCGACCTCGCGTCCCAAGCGCTCGAAGCCGTCTTCCGACACCGCCACCATCGCCTGCGGATCTTTCTCGAAGATATCGAAGCCCAGCGACAGCACCAGCACGTCGGGCTGGAACTTCTCGATGGCCGCGCGCGCCTGCGCCAGGCGGTCAAAGAACACCGACTCGGGCGAGCCGTGCGGCATCGGCAGGTTGACGTTGTAGCCGTAGCCTTCGCCCGCGCCGCGCTCGTCCTCGAAACCCGCCACCACCGGATAGAAATTCTCCGGGTCGCCGTGGATCGACACATACAACACGTCGCTGCGCTCGTAGAAGATGTCCTGGATACCCTGGCCATGGTGCATGTCGGTATCCAGGATCGCCACGCGGCCATACTTGCCGCGCAGGCGCTGGGCGGCGATGGCCGCGTTGTTCAGGTAGCAAAAGCCGCCCGCCGCATCGCGCCGGGCATGGTGGCCGGGCGGGCGGCAGATGGCGTAGGCGTGCGGGTCGCCGGCCGCGATGCGGTCGGCGCCCGCGATGGCGCATTGTGCCGACCAGTAGGCCGAGCGCCAGGTATTCGGCCCCACCGGGCAACTGCCGTCGGCCAGGTAGCGGGCCGCTTGCGCCAGCACGCCGCGCAGCGCGTTGGGCTCGCGCACGAAGACGTTGGACACGACCTCGTCGCCCCAATCGTCGGGCAGCCGTTTCCAATCGGCATGGGCGTCCTGCAGAAACTGCAGGTAGGCCGGCGTATGCACCGCGGCCAGCGCATCAAGGCCATGGTCGGCCGGCGCCTGCACGTCAAACCCCAGGTGGCGCGCGGCCTGCGCCAGCGCGTCCAGGCGCGACGGCACTTCCTGCGGCGTGCGCATCTTGCCGCGCGAGAAATAGGTCTGCGGATGATGCAGTTTCTGATCGTCGTGGAAGTACGCCTTCATGCTCGATGGCCCTCGGGTTGGAATTGGACATGGCGCCGGCCATGGGCGCCCAGCGCCAGCACGGATACCAGGGAAAGCAGCGAAATCACCGAGAACAGCACGGCCAGCGGCCACCACTGGCCCTTGAAGTTCTCGGCCAGCACCGTGCCCAGCATCGGCGTCAGGCCGCCGAAGATGGCGCCCGACAACTGGTAGGCCATGGAAATCCCGGTGTAGCGGATCGCGGTGGGAAAGCTGTCGCTGACGAAGCCGGCGATCACCGCATAATAGGCGCCCATGAACAGCACCGCCACGCCGATGCCCAGCGTGATCGCGGACAGCGAGCCCAGGTCCACCAGGTTGAACATGGCGTATGGCGTGAACACCGACACCAGCGCCATCGTCGCCAGAAAGCGCAGGTTGCCGACGCGGCTGGCGATATAGGCCGCCAGCGGCGTGATGAAGAACTGCATGATCGACACCACCAGCAGGCAGTCCAGGATCACCGCGCGGTTCAGGCCCACGTACTGCGTGGTGTAGGCAATCATGAACGTGCTGGTGAAATAGAACCCGGCAATGCCCAGCACATTGGCGCCCACCGCCATCGCCAGCAGCTTGGGCGCGCCGGTCAGCACCTGCGCCAGCGGGGTGCGTTCGGTTTTTTTTCTCGTGGCCTGGGCCTGCTTTTCTTCCAGGAAGTCGGGCGATTCATTCACGCTCAGGCGGATCACGAAGCCCACCACCAGCAGCACGGCCGAGAACAGGAACGGCACGCGCCAGCCCCACGACAGGAACGCCGCGTCATCCAGCCCGGTCACCAGCTTGAACATCAGCATCGACAGGATCAGGCCGGCCGGGCTGCCCAGCTGCGCGAACGAGGCAAAGAACGTGCGCTTGCTCTTGTCGGGCGAATGCTCGCCGGCCATCAACACCGCGCCGCCCCATTCGCCGCCCACCGCCACGCCCTGCACGATACGCAACAGCACCAGCAGAATCGGCGCCCAGACGCCGATCGACGCGTAGGTCGGCAGCAGGCCGATCAGCACGGTCACCGACCCCATCATCAACAAGGTGATGACCAGGGATCTCTTGCGCCCGATCCGGTCGCCGATGTGGCCAAAGATCGCGCCGCCCAGCGGCCGGGCGAAAAAGCCCACCGCAAACGTGCCAAACGCCGCCAGCGTGCCGTAAAAGCCCGTGGCCGACGGAAAGAACAGCTTGCCGAACACCAGCGCGGCGGCTGTCGCGTAGATATAGAAGTCGTACCACTCGATCATCGTACCGACGAAAGCGGCGGTGGACGCGCGCACCGGCTGGTGGCCCGTCTTGGAATTTCCCCTCATGTTTATCTCTCTGAAAGTGGGTTGAGGTTGCTGCGTAAATCGTTATACGCGCGCACCCACCATAAGAAAAATTCTGAATTCTTATTCGGAGAATTCAGCGAATTTATGAGTAGAAACCCTAATTTGCGGGGGATTGGCGGCAGATGCGTCCCACGCTGCGGTCTTCGCCCAGGTACAGCATGCCGAACACCGCGGTGCCCAGGGCACCGATGCCGACCCACACCGCATAGGCGGTAGCGACCGGAATCGTGCGGGTCGCCAACGACAGCAATTACATGCCTCAGGCGCCCGCCGATGGCTTGAACGTCAATGGTTCCCGGACCGCGCCGGTATGAAAATCGACGATCTCGCCGCCGTGGGTGATCAATTGGTCGCCAAACCATTCAGCCGCAAGACGCGCCGGCGGGCCGCGGTGTCTCGGTACGGTGTGCTCGACCTTGCCGGTGCCAACGTTGATGACCAGGTCCTCGCCCCAGTTGCTGTTGACCGAGGACGGCAAGGGCAGGCACAACTGCGTGCCGTCTTCATTGAAGAAAATATTGGCTGCCCGGATCTCGCCGTACTCACCGATGTCGCGCGACCAATGCACCGCGCCATCCCGGTCGCAGCAAAGCAGCCGGTTGTTGGCGCCGGTGGCAAACAGCATCGCGCCGTCGCGTGCAAAGCGCAGCCGGGTGAGCTTGTCGCCCAACGGGAGCTTGATCCTCTGGATGTCGCCGCTGCGGCAATCGACGGCCAGCACCGCATCCCGCGCGCGTTCGTCCGGCGCCCACAAGCGGCCATCGATAGGGTCCATGTCGCCGAAGCGGGCATCCAGGTCGCGCGCTATCGGGTCGCTGCATTCGCCCGAGAACAGATCGATCACGACGGGGCGTCCCTTGCCGTTGAAGACGCTGGCCAGCGCGTAACGGCCGGAAGGATCGAAGCGAGTCCAGAAGGACATGAACTTGTCGGTCTGCTGCGCCACGGCGCCGCCTGCCAGGTAGGTTAGGCGGGTGCGGCTGGCGTTGCGCACCGTCACCGAGCGGGCCGAGGCCAGCGCCAGGCCGCGGCCATCGCGCGACACGTCGTTGACCACATCGTCGGCCTGCGCGCCGGGGACCGGCGACAACAAGCCGCTGGCGGGGTCGTACTGCGTCAAACGCGGTTCGGGCAGGAAACGGTCGGTCTGGTCGAAAAACACCAAACCGCGGCGCACATCTACGTACATCGGGAACTCCGGCTGAGAACAGGGCGGAACTATATCCTGCACCTGGCCCCGCTTCCGGACATTCCGGCGGCCGGAAATAACGTGTCAGACTACGTTTTACTGAGAGGGGCGTCGTCGGCGGGCCCGTGGATTCCCTTGGCGTGGGGCCAGTTTCCGTCCACCTCAGACCCTTCCTCTAACCGTAAACTAGCTCCGAATCAAAGCCCGGAGTCCCCATGTTCCCCCTCGAAGTGCTGTTGCCCTACCTGCTCGCCTGCGGCATCGTCGTCATTTCCCCGGGCCCCGACAACATCCTGGCGCTTAGCCGCGGCCTGAGCCAGGGCAGGGTGGCCGCCGCCGTCTCTTCGCTGGGCGCGGCGGGCGGCATCATGGTGCACACGGTGGCGGCGACCTTCGGGCTGTCGTTGTTGATGCAGACCTCGGATGCGCTGTTCTGGGGCATCAAGCTGGTCGGCGCGGCGTACCTGATCTACCTGGGCGTCAAGGCCTTGCGGGCCAAAGACCTGATCACCATCCGCAAGTCGCACCATCTGCCGCTGCGCAAAGTCCTGGGCGTGGGTTTCTTTTCGAACGTGCTCAATCCCAAGCCGGGTCTGTTCGTGCTGGCGTTCCTGCCGCAGTTCGCCGATGCCAGCCGGGGTTCGGTGCAGCTACAAATGTTGGGATACGGCGCCATCTTTGCGGTGTTGACGTTCGTGGTCTTTACCTTGGTCGGCGCCTTTGCGGCCCGCCTGTCGGGCTGGCTGGTGTCGCGTCCGGCCGTCGCGGCCCGGTTGAACACCACGGCGGGATTGACGCTGGTCGGTGCGGGCGTATTGGTGCTGTCGTTGAAATCCGGCAAGCCTTGACGGCCGCGATGGGCGGATCAACCCAGCCAAGGCGCCGCTAGCGGTTGCCACAACGCTCGCCCCGCCGGCGACCAGACGCCCACGAAGGCGGCCAGGTTCAACCCGACCGTGGCCCAGTAGCCCACCCGAAACGGCCGCTTGACCGATTTGTGCCGTAGCCATCGCTGCGCCAGCAGCGCGCCGGGCCAGCCGCCGATCAGCGCCAAGCCATGCAGCGTCCGTTCGGGAATGCGCCATAGCCCGGCGCGGGCCAGCGCTTTGTCGCGGGCGTAGACGCCGAACGTGATCAGGCTTAACGCTACGTACGCCAGTCCTACCCACAGCGGCACCCCCCAGAGATAGACAGCCAGGCCATAGGCCGCGGCGCAGGCCAGAAGAAAGAGGGGGCCCTTCATCGGCGGACCGCCTTGGCGCGGCTGCCTGCGGCGTGGGCCGAACGGCTGCCAGTGACGCCTGTCGAGTGACGGCGGGCGGGGGATTCCAGATAGCGGGGCACTTCACGCCGCAGCAGGTCCAGCAACACCCGCAGTTTGGGCGTGACGTCGCGTCGGCTCTGGAAGCACGCGTGATATTCCAGCCCGCCAAGGTCGACCCAATCGCGGGCCGGGTTGGCCTGCGTGCGGAACAGGGGGTGCAGCACGCCACGCGCAAACAGCGGCTCGGCCACGAAGCCCGGCAGCCGGGCGATGCCGGCGCCGGTGACCGCCAGTTGGGTGAGGGCGTCGCCGTCGTTGGCCACCAGGGTGTGGCCGAATGTGGCCTGTACCTGTTGCCCCTGGCGGGCCAGCCGCCAGGGCCGCACGGCTTCGTCCGTGGGCGAACGGAACAGCAGGGCGGTGTGCCCGGTCAGGTCGGCGGGGTTCTTCGGGGTACCCAGCCGTTGCAGATAGTCGGGCGCGGCGCCATAGACAAACGCCGAACGTCCCAGCGGCACCGAGCTCAGTCCGGTTTCAAGCTGGGCGTCGTAGCGGATGCTGACGTCGATCTGGGCTTGCAGATGGTCGACCAGGCCGTCTTCCAACACCAATTCGACCGCGATGTCCGGATAGGCGGACAGGAAGTCCGTCAGGATCGCCGTCAGTACATGCCGCCCGAAGGTGACGGACGAGGCAATGCGCAAGCGGCCCTGTGGCCGTTCGTTGACGGCCAAGACGGCGGCCTGGGCGTCTTCCAGTTCGCCCAGCAGGGTGCGTACCCGTTGGTAGTAGGCGGTGCCGCTTTCGGTCAGCGCCAGTTGCCGGGTGGTACGGCGCAGCAGCCGCGCGCCCAGTTCGGATTCCAGCCGCGCGATGTTCTGGCTGGCCGCGGACGCGGAGATGCCCAGCCGGCGCCCGCCCGCAGCGATGCTGCCGCCGTCGACCGCGGCGACGAAGCAGCTGATTCGTCTTAATGCGTCCATTGCATTCCATTCCGAGTGTTACTCACAGCCGTAAGTTTAGCTTCCGACTGTAGCAAGCGGTTTTTGGCTACCGGCCGCCAGCGTGGACTCCTATAGTGCGTCTTCAGCGGGCTGACCCGACACCTCGTCGCGCCCCAGCCCGTCCATCCGACCGCGTCGTTCCGTTCCCTTCTTCTTTCCCATTCGCATGCCTGCGCCCATCCTGCCGCCTCAATCCCCCGCCAGCCCGCTGGAAGCCTTCGCCCGCCATCTTCCCAAGGCGGAACTGCACGCCCACCTGGAAGGCTGCCTGTCGCCCGACTTGATGTTCACGCTGGCCAGGCGCAATGGCATCGCGTTGCCCTGGCAAGACCCCCACGCGCTGGCGGCCGAGTACCGCTTCCAGGACCTGCAATCGTTTCTGAACCTGTATTTCCAGGGTTGCAAGGTGCTGGTGACCGAAAGGGATTTCTATGACCTCACGCGCCACTACCTGGCCCGGGCCCACGCCGATCACGTGGTGCGGGCAGAGATGTTCATCGGCCCGCAAAGCTTTGTGGAGCGGGGCGTGCCGATCCAGGCGCTGATGGACGGCGTGCTGGCGGCCGTGGCGGACGCGACCGCGCAGGACGGCATCAGCGCGGGCCTGCTGGTCAGCGTGCACCGGCACCGCAGCCAGGAAGACGCACTGCGCACGCTGGACAGCGTGGCGCCGTGGGCCGATCGCATCGCCGGCATCGGCATGGGCGGGCCCGAGATTCCGTATCCGCCTTCCGGATTCGTGGATTTTTTCCGCGCGGCTCGACAGCAGGGCTTCAAGACCACGGTGCATGCCGGCGAGGAAGGCCCCGCCCACTATGTGCGCCAGGCGCTGGACCTGCTTCAGGTCGACCGCATCGACCATGGCAATGCCTGCCTGGCCGATCCCCAGTTGGTGCGCGACCTGGCGGACCGGAAAATCGGGCTGACCGTATGCCCGGTGTCGAACCTGGCGCTCAAGGGAGTGCCGTCGTTGTCCGCGCATCCTTTGCGCGCCATGCTTGCCGCCGGCTTGTGCGCCAGCGTGCATTCCGACAACCCGCCGTACTTCGATGCCTACGTCAATGACAACTACGTCCGCTGCCTGCACGCGCTGGACCTGACCCGCGACGAACTGACAACGCTGGCGCGCAACAGCCTGTCGGCCTGTTTCAGCGAGGCAGAGGAAAAGGGCCGCCTGATCGCGCAGTTGGACGCCTATGTGGCGTCAACCCAGGCCCAGCCGCAGCCGTAGCCTGTGCCGACATGGTTGCACCCACCCGGGCCGGCGACATTCGCCGCCGGCCGTTTCAAACACGCCTGATTGCAGGCGCCTTGGCGGCCGCCGTCTGCGCCGTGCTGCTGGGCGCCAGGCTCTATCACCTGCAAGTAACCCAGCATGAGCGGTACGCGTCCCAGTCTGACCGCAACCGCCTGGCGACGCGGCCCGTGGCGCCGGCGCGCGGGCGGATACTGGATCGCAACGGCGTGGTGCTGGCCGAGAACGTGCGCAGCTATGTGCTGGTGTTCACCCCCGCCTTGACTCGCGACCTGGACGCCCTGTTGGCGTCGCTGGGCCGCGGCATCCGGATTTCGGCCCGCGACCGGGCGCGCCTGAAGCGAGCGGCCCGGCAGAATAAATACGCGCCGGTGGCGCTGCGCAGTGCGTTAAGCGAGGACGAAGCCGCCTGGTTCGCCGCGCGCGCATTCGAATTCGACGGCGCGCGGCTGGACGCCCGCTGGACCCGGCGCTATCCCAACGGCGCCACGGCGGCGCACGTGCTGGGCTACATCGCCGCGCTGAACCAGGCCGACCTGGAACGCCTGGCCGACGAGGACCGCGCCGCTGAATACCGCGGCATCGACAGCATCGGCCGCAAGGGCATCGAGAAAACCTGGGAGTCCCTGCTGAAAGGCACGCCCGGCGCCGAGCAGCTGGAAGTCACCGCGGCCGGCCGTCCGGTGCGCGTGCTGCGGCGGATCGCGCCCACGCCGGGCGCCGACCTGGTGCTGTCGCTGGACCTGGGGTTGCAACGCGTGGCCGAGCAGGCGCTGGCCGGCAAGCGCGGGGCGGTGGTCGCGATTGAACCGGGAACGGGCGCGATCCTGGCGCTGGCCTCGGCCCCGTCGTTCGACCCGAATCTGTTCGTGGACGGCATAGACGAAGAGGACTGGCGGCGCCTGAACGAATCGCCCGACCATCCCTTTGTGAACCGCGCCATTGCCGCGACGTATCCCATCGGTTCGACCTATAAGCCCTTCGTGGCGCTGGCGGCGTTGCAACTGGGCGTGCGCAAGCCGCAAGACCGGCTGCCAGACCCGGGCTATTACGAATTCGGCGGCCAGCGTTTTCGCAATTCCGAAGGCGCGGTGTTTGGCGACACCGACATGCGCCGCGCGCTGGTGGTGTCGTCGGACACGTATTTCTATTCGCTGGGGCCGGCCATTGGGGTGGATGCTTTGCATGATTTCATGCGGCCATTCGGTTTTGGCCAGATGACCGGTATAGACCTGGACGGCGAGCGCACGGGGGTATTGCCGTCGCGGCGGTGGAAGCGCACGGCGTTCAAGCACCCCGGCCAGCAGGCCTGGTATGCGGGGGAAAGCATTTCGCTGGCGGTGGGGCAGGGCTACAACAACTTCACCGTGCTGCAGTTGGCGCAGGCGCTGGCCACCCTGGTCGACAATGGCGCCTACCGCAAGCCCAGCCTATTGCGTGCAACGCGGGTCCCGGGCGCGGACGAGCCGGTTCCTGTCACCGCCATGATCGACCACCAGATCGCGCTGGACAGGCGCAACGTGGACTTCGTCAAAAGCGCCATGGCCGACGTGGTGGCCCAGGGCACCGCGCGCCGCGCCTTTGCCGGCGCGCCGTACCGGGCGGCGGGCAAGACCGGCACGGCGCAGGTCTTCAGCCTGCGCGGCCGCCGCTACGACGCCAAGACCCTGGCCCCGCGGCTGCACGACCACGCGCTGTTCACCGGCTTTGCCCCGGTGGAAAAGCCGGAAATCGTCGTGGCGGTGGTGGTGGAGAACGGCGGCTTTGGCGCCCAGGCCGCCGCGCCGATCGGGCGGGTGGTATTCGACTATTGGCTCAGCAAACGGTCAAAGCTTGCTGCGCCAGCCAACGGCTGAGCCTGTGCGTTTTGAATCAGGGTGTTGCGGGCAGCGTTACCTGGAAATAATCGTTACCGATTGAGAGGTCTGCGTTCATAGACTTAATGTTCTCTTAAACCTGCCCGACGTAGACTCAACGCTGACGCCGCCCGGACGCAAGCCGGGCGGCTTCGCTTGGGAACTACATGGAATCCTGCAATGACGACACACGCCTGGTATTCGGATTACCTGCGCTTTTTCGCGGCATGGTTGGGCAACCCCCTGAAAGTCGCGGCGATCGCGCCGTCGAGTGCGGCGCTGGCCGACCTGATCACCCGCGAAGTCCGGCCGGCGGGCGGGCCGGTGCTTGAGCTGGGGCCCGGCACCGGCGCGTTCACACGGGCCTTGCTGCAACGCGGCGTGGATGAAGCCAGCCTGGTGCTGGTCGAGCCGGACGCGAAGTTCGCCCATCTGCTGCAGCAACGCTACCCGCGCGCCAGCATCCACCGCATCGACGCGGCGCAACTGGCGCGCCGCGGCCTGTTTGGCGGGCAGGCGGAGGCGGTGGTCAGCGGCCTGCCGTTGCTGGCCATGCCGCCCAAGCAGATCATCTCGATCCTGACCGGCGCGTTCGACCATCTGGGCCCGCAGGGCTGTTTCTATCAGTTCACCTACGGCGTGCGCTGCCCGGTGCCGCGCGCCATCCTGGAACGGCTGGGCCTGAAGGCCACGCGCATGGGCCGGGCCCTGTTCAATCTGCCGCCCGCCACCGTCTACCGTTTTTCGCGGCGACCGCCGCGCCGGCGTTAGCCGTCCAGTCCGGCCCGGCAAATCCGCACCGGCACCGACTTGTACGACGGCGTGCCACTGTCCTTGTCGATATAGTCCAGCGGCACCAGCACGTTGGCCTCGGGGTAGTAAGCCGCCACCGTGCCGCGCGCGATGCTGTATTCGATGGCGGTGATGTTCTTCAAGACCAGCTTGCGGCCGCCGGATACCGTTTCGATGTCGACCAGGTCGCCATGTTCCAGGCCCAGCGCTGCCAGGTCGTCGGGGTTCACGAACAGCACGTCGCGCCGGCCGAAGACGCCGCGGTAGCGGTCGTCCAGGCCGTAGATGGTGGTGTTGTACTGGTCGTGGCTGCGTATCGTGACCAGGGTGAAGACGTCGTCTTCCCAGGCCGTGTAGCTTTCGCGCACGCCCGGAAACACCGAGAACATGGCCTTGCCCGTGGCGGTGGGCCAGCGGCGCTCGGTGGGCGGCAACGGCATGCGAAAGCCGCCCGGCACGCGGATGCGGCTGTTGTAGTCGTCGAAACCCGGAATGGTGCGTTCGATCAGCGTGCGAATGCGGTCGTAGTCGTCCACCAGGCCCAGCCAATCGACCTTGCTGCCGGGCAGGGTGGCGCGGGCCATGCCGGCCACGATGGCCGGCTCGGAACGCAGGTGACGCGAGGCCGGCTTCAAGCCCCCGGCCGACGCATGCACCATCGACATCGAATCCTCGACCGTGATCGACTGCGGGCCGGCGGCCTGTACGTCTTGTTCGGTGCGGCCCAGCACCGGCAACAGGAAGGTCTCGCGGCCCACCAGCAAGTGCGAGCGGTTCAGCTTGGTGCCCAGGTGCACGCTCAGGCGCAGTTGCTTCATGGCGTCGAAACACAATGCCGGGTCGGGCATCGCCATGGCGAAGTTGCCGCCCAGGCAGATCAGCGCCTGCACCTTGCCGACAACCATGGCCTGCATCGCCTGCACGGCGTCGTGGCCGTGTTCGCGCGGCGGCGAGAAGCCGAATTCATCTTCCAGGTTGCGCAGGAAGCTCTCGGTCGGCTTTTCGGTAATGCCGACGGTGCGATTGCCTTGCACGTTGGAATGGCCGCGCAGCGGGCAGATGCCGGCGCCGCGCTTGCCGATGTTGCCGCGCATGAGCAGGAGGTCGGCAATCAGCCTGACGTTGGCCGTGCCCTTGTTGTGCTGCGTGATGCCCATGCCGTAGGTGACGATGGCCGCCGTGGACTTGGCGTAGGCCTGGGCCACCTGTTCCAGGCTGGTGCGCGCCAGCCCGCTTTCCTTTTCGATGTCGGCCCAGGTGGTTGCGTCCAGGTCCGCGACCAGCGCGTCCAGGCCCTGCGTGTGCTGGGCGATGAAATCGTGGTCCAGCACGTTGCCGTGTTCGGCGTCCAGCGCCAGCAGGGCCTTCATGATGCCCTTGAGCGCGGCCGCGTCGCCGCCGGCCTTGACCTGGTAGTAGGTCGAGGCGATGTCGGTGGACCCATAGGTGGCCATCTCGACCAGGTTCTGCGGATCGGCGAAACGCTCCAGCGCCCGTTCGCGCAGCGGGTTGAACACGATGATCGGCACGCCGCGCCGCGCGGCCTCGTGCAGGGTGCCCATCATGCGGGGATGGTTGGTGCCCGGGTTGTGGCCGATCGAGATGATGAAATCGGTGTGGTCGAAGTCCTCCAGCGACACGGTGCCCTTGCCGATGCCGATGGACCGCGGCAGGCCCACGCTGGTGGCCTCGTGGCACATGTTGGAGCAGTCGGGGAAGTTGTTGGTGCCGAATTCGCGAGCGTACAGCTGGAACAGGTAGGCGGCCTCGTTCGAGGCGCGGCCGGACGTGTAGAACTCGGCCTGGTCCGGCGTGTCCAGCTCGCGCATCACCTGGCCGATGCGGGCAAAGGCGTCTTCCCACGATACGGGGCGGAACGTGTCGCTCTCGGCGTCGTAGGCCATGGGGTGGGTCAGTCGGCCGAAGTTCTCCAGTTCGTAGTCCGACAGCTGCATCAGCGACGAGACCGTGCGCTGCGCGAAGAATTCGGGCGTGACGCGCTTGCTGGTGGCTTCCCAGGTGACGGCCTTGGCGCCGTTTTCGCAGAACTGGAAGGTCGAGCGGTGTTCCTTGTCGGGCCAGGCGCAGCCCGGGCAGTCAAAACCGGTGGGCTGGTTGGTCCGCATCAGCAGGACGGGTGCTTCGATCAGCTCCATCTGCTGGCGCACCGCCTGGGCGGTGGCTTTCAGGGCGCCCCAGCCGCCGGCGGGGCCATTATAGGGACGGATGCCCGGTACTTCGCGTTGTTTGCTCATCACTATTCTCCTGTGGGCGGCAGGCCTGACACCCGCATCGGCGGTCTTGCAACAGCCCTGGGCCTTCCATGGCCAAGGTTGACAGCGTGCCTGGGCGGGGCCGGGCGTTCCAATCGTTTGGTTGAATTTCGTGATAACCAGCGGTTATCACGGCCCCAGGTTCAGGGGCTCGTTCAGGGCGGTTTCCATGTCCAGATTGGACGCGATCTGCCAGGCCGCCTCGGACAAGGCCGGCTGCGGCGTCAACCGCAAGCGGACCAGGCACACGTCCTGCGTGTATTCCGGGGTGATCGGGTGGACCCGCAGGCTGGCGCCTTCGTGCCGGGTGGGCAGCGCGCTCAGCGGCATGATGCTGAAGGCGCGGCCGCTTTCGCATTCGGCCAACAGCACCCGCATGTCGTTGGTTTCCAGCACGACGTCGGGCACCGCGCCCACCGACTTGAAGCGTTCTTCCAGCGTCTGGCGGTTTTGCATCTCGCGGCTGAGCAGGCACAGCGGCAGTTCGGCCACTTCGGCCCAGCCCAGCTCGCGCGGCAGCGAGGCCTGGGCGTCGGCGACCAGCACATAGCGTTCGGCAAACAGGGGCAGCACGTCGTAGTCGTCGCCGGCCACCGAGCGGTCGTACAGCATGCCCAGCTGGATATCCTGCGACTTCAGGCGTTTGAGGATTTCGGGAGTGCTCAGCGTGGCCACTTCCATCGACAGCTGCGGCAGGATCTGGCGATATTGCGCGCTGAGCAGGGTGGCGGCGTGGCCGGCAGTGGGAATCACGCCGATGGCCAGGCGGCCCTTGGGCACGCTGCGGATCAGCCCGGCTTCCTGGCGCAGGCCTTCCAGCGACGTCAGCATCTGCCGCACCCACTGAATCACGCGCTCGCCTTCGGGCGTGATGCCCTGAAAGCTGCGGTTGCGTCGCACGATGGTGATACCCAGTTCGCGTTCCAGCTCGCGAATGCCGTTGGACAGCGCCGGTTGCGACACGTGGCAGGCTTCGGCGGCGCGGCCGAAGTGCCGGTGCTTGTCCAGGGCGATCAGGTAATTCAATTGGCGGATAAACATGGCGCGACGGCAAAAGCGGTAGCAGCCAAGGATATCCGAAATGCAAGGCGGGCCGGTCGCCCGGCCCGCGTCTGCATTCAGGCTATTTCGACGCCGGGGAACCCTGCGTCTCGCTCACCCCGCACCACTGCGCAATGAACAGGGCAATTGTCTTGGTGATCAGCCGCAGGGACTCCAGGTGCACGCGTTCGTCAAAGCCGTGGATGTCCAGCGACTTGGGGCCGTAGACCAGCGTGGGCATGTTGCCGTAGATGACGAACACGCGGGCATCCAGGTAGCCGGGCGTGGTGAAGCTCTGCAGATCGCTCTGGAACGCCTGCTTGTGGCAGTCGCGCAGGGTGTTTTCGGCATCGCTGCCTTCTTCCAGCACGTAGCCTTCGGCGTAAAAGCCGGTGTAGGTCACCGTGGGCGGCGTGCCGCCCAGGCGCGGGTCCGACACGGCGTCGCGCAGGCAGGCGTCGATTTCGGCGCGAGCCTCGTCGGCCGTGGTGCCGGGGTAGATGGCCGCGCGCACGTCGAATTCGCACCAGGGCGGCACGGTCGACGGCCAGTCGCCGCCTTCGATCTTGCCGATATTGAAGTTGATCGGGTGCTCAAGATGCTCGAAGTGGCGATGGCAATGGTGCTGGCCGTTCCACTTGGCTTCGATGCGGCGCAGCGCCTCGATCGCCGCGTAGGCCGCGTCGATGGCATTGAAGCCATTGGCCATTTCACGGGTGTGGGTCGGGTGGCCCTGCACCCGCACCTTGAACCACAGCACGCCGACGTTGGCGCGCACCAGCATGTTTTCTTCGGGTTCGGGGATGATGACGGCGTCGGCCTGGTAGCCGCGCAGCAAGGCCGCCAGCGCGCCGTTGCCGGTGCATTCTTCCTCCACCACCGACTGGAAGTAGATCGGTGCGGCCGGCGCGTAGCCGGCGGCCCGCACGGCGTCGTAGGCATACAGGTTGGCGGCCAGCCCGGCTTTCATGTCGGCCGCGCCACGGCCATACATCCAGCCGTCAATGATGGCCGGGTCCCAGGGCGAGCGGGCCCACATGTCGACCGGGCCGGTGGGCACGACGTCGATGTGGCCGTTCAGGATCAGCGAACGCCCGGTCTGCTGCTCGGGGCGGTAGGCGCCGACCACATTGAAGGCGTTCTCGTACGAGACGGTGACCGGGCCAAAGCCTGGGTGCGACTCAATGTCCTTGACGTCGATTTTCCAGCGGTCCATGGCAAAGCCGCGCTGGCGCATGGCGTCGTACAGGAAATCCTGCGCGGTGTGTTCCTGTTCGCGCAGCGACGGAAACCGTACCAGGTCTTGCGTGAACGCCAATTGGGCGTCGAATTGTTCGTCGACCGCCTGCAGGATACGGCGCGTCTGCTGCTCGGTGAGCGGGGCGTGGGAAGTCGATTGCGTCACGGATGTCTCCTTGAAGAAATGAATGAATGTCGGGTCACGCGGCGGCGCCGGCGGTCTGTGGTTGCAGCGCCAGGCGGCGCTTGTGGCCGGCCAGGCCCCAGATCGACACCAGCGTGATGGCCGACAGCACCGAATAGAAAATCGCCAGCGGCAGCCATTGGCCCGGATAGTGGTAGGTCAGCCAGGTGCCGATCAGCGGCGTCAGGCCGCCGGCAACGGCGCCGCACAACTGGTACGACAGCGAAATGCCCGAATAGCGCACATGGGTGGCGAAGGCTGAGCTGATGTAGCCGGCCATGGCCGAATAGATGGCCGCCATGAAGACCAGCACGATGGCGATGCCGGCCACGATGCTGAACGCGTCGCCCCGGGTCACCAGCATGAACATGGGGTAGGGCGCGAACACCGAGAAGAAGGCGGCGGTGATCAGCACGCGCGTTGCGCCCACCAGGTCGGCCAGCCATGCGGCCAGGGGCTGGACGATGAACTGGATGATCGCCACGACAAACAGGCAGTCCAGGATCAGTGCGCGGTTCAGGCCCAGGGTCTGGGTGGTGTAGGACAGCATGAACGTGTTGGTGAAGTAGATGCCGCCGATCGCCACCGTGCAGACGCCCATGCACAGCAGCACGGTGCGCCAGGCGGTGCGCAGCACTTCCTTGGCCGGAATCTCGGCGCGTTCCTGGCGCTCCAGCACCTTGGCGAAATCGGGTGATTCATTGACGCCGACGCGGATGAAATACCCCACCAGCAGCAGCACGGCGCTGATCAGGAACGGAATGCGCCAGCCCCAACTGACGAAATCGGCCTCGTCCAGCGTGGTCAACAGGCGAAACGCCAAGAGCGACAGGATCAGGCCGGCCGGGCTGCCCAGTTGGGCGAACGACGCGGCGAAGGTGCGGCGACGCTGCGAGGCGTGTTCGCCGGCCATCAGCACCGCGCCACCCCATTCACCGCCCACGGCCAGGCCCTGGGCCAGGCGCAGCAGCAACAACAGGGCCGGCGCCCACAGCCCGGCCGTGGCGTAGCTGGGCAACAGGCCGATGCCCACCGTGGCCAGGCCCATGATGACCAGCGTTGCCATCAAGGCGTTCTTGCGCCCGACGCGGTCGCCCAAATGGCCGAAGATGACCCCGCCCAGCGGTCGCGCCAGAAAGCCTGCCGCGAACGTGCCGAATGACGCCATGGTGCTGACGAACGGGTCTGCGGTGGGAAAGAACACCCGGCCGAACACCAGCGCGGCGGCGGTGGCGTAGATGTAGAAGTCGTACCACTCGATGGTGGTGCCGACAAAGGCGGCGGTCGCGGCGCGAACCGGTTGCCGTAATGGGCCAGGGCGAGCGGGAGCGGCCATGGTTTTCTCCTTGTATGGGTATTGATATTCGAAGGCGGTTTATCGCTCCCGGCGCCATATAACGTCAATTTATGTTTTATAATAATTAACTTAAATTGAACTTATGTATGGCGAATTTGCGGGCTATGCAGGCCGATCACAGGCCTGGCTGGCCCCTTCGACTACCCGCCGAAAGCGCCCATGACCCCATCGACTCCTCTGGCTACGCGTCCCGGCGAACGCCTGGACTGGAATCTGCTGCGCACCTTCCTGGTCATCGTCCAGGAACGCAGCATCAGCGGCGCCGCCGCCAAACTGCACGTCACCCAGTCAGCCGTCAGCCAGGCCTTGAAGCGCCTGGAAGACCAATTGCAGCGGCGGCTGATCGAACGCCACAACACGGCCTTCACCGTGACCAACGCCGGCGAAGAAGTCTGCCGCGCGGCCGAGGCCATCCACGGCAATGTGTCGCAACTGCTGACCGACGTGTCGCAGACCGAGGTCGAGGAAGTGGGGCGCATCCACCTGCTGGTGGCCAGCCGCATCCACTCCACCGTGTACGACAATTTCTGGGCTGATTTTCATCGCGCGTATCCGCGCATCGAGGTGCAGATGGACGTGCTGCCCAGCAGCGAGATCATCACGATCATCCAGCAACGCGGCGCCACGGCCGGCATCGCGCTGTGCCGGCAAATGCCCAAGGGGCTGGAAAACAAGGTCTTCCTGCAGCAGCGCTACGCGCTGTTCTGCGGCCGCAACCACGCGCTGTTCGGCCGGACGGACATCCGCATCGAAGACTTGCTGGGGGAGAATTTCGTGTCGTTTGCCAGCGACGCGCTGGGCGACAGCCTGTCGCCGCTGACCATCTTTCGCGACCAGCGCGGCTTTTCCGGCCGCATCGTGGCCTCGTCGACCCATCACGACGAGGTCAAGCGCTTGCTGATCGCCGGCTTTGGCATCGGCTGCCTGCCCGAACACAGCGTGCAGGCCGATATTGAACAGGGCCGCTTATGGCGGCTGCCGCCCGGCGAGGGCGTGTGCTCGGTGGACCTGCATCTGCTGTGGCACCGCGACACGCAGCGCACGCCGGCCGAGGTCGCTTTCCTGAAGCACTTCCGTGATTACATCGACCGCTACTCGATGGCCGAGCGCTTGGCCGCCGCGTAGGACTCGCCCCGCAGGGATTCCAGCAGCACGCGCTTGTTCTCGCGGCTGCGGTAGGCGTGTTCGCGCATCAGGTTCTCGGCGCGCGCGGCTTCGCGCCGCGTAATCGCCCGCAGCAGGTCCTCGTGGTCCGATTGCGCCCGCAGCACGAAGGGCGTCTCCAGCAGGGAAGGGGTGGACGGCAGCGTCAGCGCGGCGGGGCCGGCCAGCGGCGTCTTGTTGTTGTGTTCCAGCGCCGACAGCAGGGCGCGGTTGCCGGCCGCTTCGCACAGGATCTCGTGGAAGCGGCGGTTGATCTGGCCCCAGGCGCGCGCATCCACCGTGGCCTTGGGGTCGCGCCGCGCCGGCGCCAGCAGGGCGCGGCCTTCCTCCACCGCCTGCGACAACTGTTCCAGCACCTCGGCGCTGGCGCCGCGCTCGGCCAGCAGCCGCGCCGCCATGCCTTCCAGCACCCCACGCACTTCGACCGCGTCGCCGATTTCGTCGACGGTGAAGGCCCGCACGCGAAAGCCGCGCGAGGGCAGGCGCTCCAGCAGGCCTTCCTTTTCCAGCTCGGTCAGGGCGATGCGCAGCGGCGTGCGTGACACGCCCAGGCGCGCCGAGAACTGCAGTTCCACCACGCGTTCGCCGGGTTGCAGGGCGCCGGAAAGCACCATGTCCCGGAGTTCGGAAATCACTTTGTCGATCTGAGCGGCCATAGCGGATCGTCGGCTGAAACGTATCTGAAGGGGCCTCCAGTGTACCTACAAAATTGCATGCAATTGCGCATCAAAAAAACAATACGACCTTGCGATTTATCAAAATTGCATGCAATAATTCGGAAAAACAGCGGTCACGGCACTTAAAAGCCACTGAATGCATGCAATGCGTCACTCAATTGCATGCCAGGAGCACCGCCCACAGGACAGGAGACAAGATGAAGCTGATCAGCTTCGAGCACGCGGGCCAGCCGGCCTGGGGCATGCTGCGCGACGCCGAGGTCGTGCCGTTGACGCGGTACTGGCCCGACCTGGCCACGGCCCTGGCGGCGGGGGTGGCGCAGATCGCGCAAGCGGCCGCGCGGCACGAAGGCCCCGGCATCGCGCTGGCGGACCTGCAATGGCTGCCGCCGGTGCCGGCGCCGCGCAAGATCCTCTGCGTCGGCCTGAACTACGGCCGCCACGTGGCCGAGGCCGGGCGCGAGCTGCCGCGCCATCCCTCGCTGTTCGCCCGCTATCCCGACAGCTTCGTCGGCCACGGCGCGCCGGTCTGGAAGCCGCGCGCCTCCGAGCGCTTTGACTACGAGGGCGAACTGGCGGTGGTGATCGGGCGGGCAGGGCGCCACATCGCGGCGCGCGACGCCCTGGCCCACGTGGCCGGCTACACCTGCATGGCCGAAAACTCGGTGCGCGACTTCCAGAAGCACAACGCCCAAGTCACCCCGGGCAAGAACTTCGAGCGCAGCGGCGCGATCGGCCCCTGGTTGGTCACCGCCGACGAGATCGGCGACCCCGCGCGCCTGCAGGTCATTTCGCGGCTGAACGGCGAGGTCATGCAGCACGGCGACGTGTCGGACCTGATTTTTCCCATCCCCGAGCTGATTGCCTACATCAGCGCCTTTACCCCGCTATCGACCGGCGACGTCATTGCCACGGGAACGCCGGAAGGCGTCGGGTCCAGCCGCAAGCCGCCGCGCTTTCTGGCGGCCGGCGACTTGCTGGAGGTGGAAATTCCCGGCGTTGGCACGCTAAGCAACACCGTGGTGGACGAACCCGCCACGCAACCAGGAGACGCGCATGGCTGATGCGCTGCGGTACCTGACGGAACGGGATGTCGTGTCCGTCTTGAACATCCCCCGTGCGATCGATGCCTTGCACGACATGCTGATCGCGCAGGGCAGGGAGCAGGCGCGCAATCTGCCCAAGGCGCTGGCCACGTGGGGCGACGGCAGTTCAATGCATGCATTGGGTTCGGTGCAGACGAGCGAGGGCGGCTACGCTGGCTTCAAGACCTGGGTGCATACCAAGGCAGGCGGCGGATCGCTGTTCAGCCTGTTCGACGCCGGCTCGGGCACCCTGCGCGCCATCATCGAAGCGCGCGCCCTGGGCATGCTGCGCACGGCGGCGATCAGCGGCGTGGCTACCCGCGCCCTGGCGCCCACGGACGCTACCTGTGCCGCGCTGATCGGCACCGGCCCGCAGGCCGTCACCCAGCTTGCCGCGCTGGCCGCGGTGCGCAACCTGCGCCAGGTGCGCGTCTACAGCCCCACGCCCGAGAAGCGCCACGCCTTCGTGGCCAGCGTGGCCGGCAAGTACGCGTTCGACATCCAGGCGTCGGACACGCTGGAACAGGCCCTGGCCGGCGCCGAGATCGTCACGCTGATCACGCGCGCCGTCGACCCCTTCGTGGACGCCGCCTTGCTGGCGGACTGCCGGCACCTGAACGCGGTGGGCGCGATCCTGCCCGCCAAGGCCGAGTTCGCCCAGGACGTCTTCGAGCGCGCCGACCGCGTGGTGGTGGACGACCTGGAAAACGCCCGCCGCGGGTCGCGCGAACTGCGCGAGCGCTATGGCGCCGACGGCGCGCCGTGGCCGGACGTGGCGGTGTTGAGTGATTGGCTGGCGGCGGGGCAGGCGCGGCCTGGCGACGCCCGGCTGACGATCTTCAAGGGCATGGGCATGGGCTTGTCCGACCTGGCGATGGCCCGCGTGGTCTATGAGCACGCCCGCGAACACGACCTGGGCATCGCGCTGCCGCCGCAAACCCGCGAGAACCTGCTGCTTGCGCAGCCCTGAACCACATTCAATCAACCAAGACCGCCGGCGCCCGACGCCGGCGGCAAGAGGAGACAAACATGTTCGTCGACGTCAGCGGGGCGGCCCCCCGGGAACAGAACAAGTGGCCGTCGATCGTGATCCCCAAAGAGGATATCGATCTTGAAATCGCCCGCCTGATCGACGCGCCCCGGCCGGACAACGGCCGCCGCGCCTCGCTCATCACGCATCCCGAAGCCACCGCGCCCGGCCTGGGCCTGGCGCCCGGCACGGACGTCACCATCAACGTGGTGAATCCGGGCGAACGCACCTTCAACCTGCGCAAGAACTCCAACATGCTGGAGATCTGTATCAGCGGCGAGGGCGTGGCCACGGTGGCAGGCCGCGATATCCCGGTGGGTCGCTGGGACGTCTGGAACACGCCCGCCATGCAGGTGCATTCGTATCGCAACGACGGCCAGACGCCTTGGGTGCGGCTGTCGTATTCGAATGCGCCGCTGCTGGAAAAGCTGGAGATCCATTACGTCGAGGAGTTCGACGGCGCCGTGCCGCCGGCCGACGCCAATACCCGGCCCGCGCCGGCCCGGGCGCCGGACGCCGCGCGTTCGCGCGACCTGGCGCTGCGCGAGCAGATCACGCCCGACGGCGCCTGGCTGATGGGCTATGAATGGCTGATCGACATCGACGTGCTGGAATCGAAGGCGTTGCACTGGCCCTGGCAGGCGGTGTCGCGCCATCTGCCCACGGTCGAGGACATGGCGCGAGGCTATAACGGCCGCCGCCTGTTCGTGCTGTACAACCCGGCGACCGAACGCCGCATTGGCACCACCCACAGCTTTTTCGCCACCATCTCGTCGTCGCCGCCCGACAACCACCATGTGCCGCATCGCCACAGCTCGTCGGCCATCAACTATTACCTGCGCGGCAACGGCTACAGCAAGGTCA
>JBEBOQ010000009.1:0-94043 GCA_040396375.1 Achromobacter xylosoxidans | reverse complement strand
CGGCGCCTTCAATGGCCAGCCGCCCGCTGGCGATATCAAAGCCCAGCGTGCCATCGGCCCCAATGACCGGCTTGCCGGTGGTGAGCGTGGCGCGGTTGGCGTTCAAGAAGCCGCAGCCGTTGCAGGTGATCCCCGCCGGGTTGGCGACGATGACGTTGGCACGGTTGCCGGCCACTTCCAGCATGCCGCGCAGTTGCGACGGGTTGGGCGCGGTGACCTGGTTCAGGATCGTCGTGGCGCGCTGGTTGCCCAGCATGGGGTTGCCGGCCACCTGCCCGGCGACTTGCGTCTGGCTGGCCGCACCACTGTTGTTCAGCACGACGCCGGACGGGCCGACGTTGAACTGGGTATAACGATTGTTGGACACCCCACCGGCCGAGGGCGGCGCGATGTTGACCACCGGCACGCCGCCCGCCACACCCACTGCGGGCTTCTGGCCCGCTACGCTCTGGTCCACCGAAATCGGCAAGGTCTGCGCCAGGACGGGCATCCAGATCTGCGTGTAGAGCAACAACCAGGCAAGCGTGCGGCGGGACGTCGACATAACAGGCAAGGCTCAGCAAAGGGGTGAAATCACAACCGTTGCCACGCCAGCCGACACGCAACCCGCCTAGAACCCGCGGACTATCGACAAAGCCAAAAGCACCGATCCAGAAATTGCAGCGTGTCTACGCTACGCACTCCGAATCGGAAAGAGCATTAGAAGATTCTAATTTTTGAGCCTACTGAGGCCAACAGACAGAAATCGGACTCAAAGAAGATCAGTCCCGCGCCGAGGCCAGCCACCCTGCCCCATCCAGCACCGCCCCGTCGATGCCTGCCAGGTGGGGCGCGAACGGGTACGCCAGCGACGACACGATCTGGCATTGCGCCAGTTGGGGGTGGTCGGCGTTGAGCAGGTACTGAAAGCCGCCGGCGGCCGACGGCACTTTCAGCAGCAGCGCGTCGGCCCGCTCCAGCCAGGCGTTGCCGAAGGCGCGGGACGCCTGCAGGTCGGTCTGCCATGCGCTGGGCGGGCGCGGGTCGGCCACGGACTGCGGCGGCACCCGCACTTCCAGCAGGAAGTAGTTGCGCGGCAAGGCTCGCGGATGCGCGACCTCGGCCTGCGCCAGGCGTGCGAACACCGCGGCTGCGGGGGAGGCGTCCAGCACCACCACCGAGCAACCCGCGCCATGCCAGCGGCCGGCGGGACGCGCACGCGGCAACAGGTCCTGGCTGTTGCTCAAGCGCCAAAGCGGCGTCATGGGCCGAGTCCTTCGATAGAACGCCGGGGCAGCTTCATGGGCCAAGTCCTTTGTCGATCACGCGCCAAAGCGCGGTCATGGGCCGTTTCCTTCGTCGATGTTGACCAGCCACTGCTCGATCATGGCGGCGTAGCGCCCGTGCTGGCAGAGCAGCATCGGCACCCGGCCGTGCAGCCGGCGCTTGGGGCTGCACAGCCAGCGCCGCGCGCCGTCTGCGCCGCCGAACACCAGCTCGGCCAGCCAGGCCACCCGCAGCGCACGGTACAGCACGCGTAGGTCGGCCAGGTCCAGGCTGTGGTCGCGCAATGGATCGCGCGAACGGCTCGCCTCGACCTGCGGCACCAGCGCCAGCCAATGCAGCAGGTCGCCAGCAAAGGTGGCACGCAGCGACTGCAACAGCGCGGGCGCGCATTGCAGGCTGGCCGGCGGCCCCGCCTGGCCCAGGGCCTGGCCGAGCCGCGCGTCCAGCGCGGCGACGATATCGCCGGGGTCAGGGCGCGCGGGCCGCGAGCGCGGGCTGGGTTTGCGCGGCAGCCGCGCTTTGCTCGAAGGCGGCATTGAGGGCCGCGCCATCAATGCTGACGGTTCCTGCATTCAGCAACCCCTCCAGGTAAGCCCTCGCCGCCAGTTCCTGGCGTTGGGTCCGCAACGCGGCACGCAACTCATCCTTGACCTGCTCGTACGGCGCCACACTGGCCGCGCGCAGATCCACCAGTTTCAGAATATGGAAGCCCGCCGCCGACTGCACCGGCGCCGCGACCTCGCCCGCCTTGAGCTGCTCGATCACGGGCCGCATTTCCGGCGTCAGCTGCGCCAGCGGCACGTAGCCGATGTCGCCGCCCTGCGCGCGGGTCGAGGCGTCCTGCGAATGGCTCTTGGCCAGCGCGGCGAAATCGGCCTTGGGCGCCTGGGCGCGCTTGACCAGGTCCAGCGCCTGCTTGCGCGCGGCCGCCACCGCGTCGCCGTCGCCCGGCGCGGCCGGCAGGAAGATCTGGCTGACGCGGTACAACGCCGGCTGCGCCAGCTGCGGCTTGGCGCGCTCATAGGCGGCCCGCAGGTCGGCTTCGGCCGGGTAGTCGTCAGGCGCGCGGCTGACCGAATCCAGGTAGGTCTGCAGCACGATGCGCTCCTGCGCCGCCTGGAAGGCGCGCTTGAGCTCGGGGCGCTCCTGCCAGCCCTGGGCGCGGGCCTGCTCGACCAGCGCCTTCTCGGCCAGGCGGGCGCGCAGCCACTGGTCCAGCCCGGCGCGGTTGCCCTTGAGCTGGGCGCGGGCCTCGGGCGGCAGCGCCTCCAGCTGGCGCACCAGTTCGTCGCGGTCCACCTGCACCGCGCCCAGGGTGGCCACGGCCGGCGCCTTGGCCGGGGCCGGCTGGGCGGTGGCGGCAGCGGCCGCGCCCTTTTCCGGCGCGGCCGCCGCCTTGGCGGGCACGGGACTGGATTCGCTGCTCTGCGCCGGGCTGCCGCGCATCAGCGCCACCGCGCCGGCCAGCACCGCGATCAGCAGCACCGCGGCGGTCACGCGCAGCCGCGCGGGCTGATTGGAAAGAATGTTCATGGTCGGAACCTCGCTTGCTTGGATGCGCCATTCGCCGCCACGGCGGCCTGGGGGGTTGGGGACGTTGCCGTCCCGAACGCCAGGCGCCGGGCCTGGCGGATGGATCAGTTCAGCGCCTCGGTGGCGGCGTCCTGCCGCGGTTCAACGGCGTCGGTATCGGCGCCGGCTTCGGCGCTGGCGTTGGCGCGCAGGAACAACAGGAATTCCTGCAGCAGGCGATCCCACAGTTCGGCGGTGGCGCGCAGGTAGTTCTCGGACACGCCGCCGGCCAGGATCACGTCCAGTTCCAGCACCAGGAACACGCCCTGCACCGTCAGGCGGGCGAAGCGCTTTTCGACGTTCCAGCGCTCGGCCAGTCCGGGCGGCAGTTCGCCCTGCACGCGCAGCGCGCAGCTCAGCGTGTAGTCCAGGTAGCTGCCGGGTTCGACGGCGGGGTTGCCCATGCGCGCGGCAAAGCCCACGCCCTGGCTGGCGCTCAGCAGTTGCACCATGCCGTTCTGCTCGGACACGGTGACGCGATAGCCCGCGGATTGCAGCAGTTCCTGCAGGCGTTCGGCGTTCACGTCGAGAATCAGGCTGGAGTCGGTCATTACAGTCATTCCTAGGTAAAAGAGATCAATTCAGAGAGATCGGTTCGCAAGCAAAGCCGTTCATTACAGTCTCCCTGCATGAAAGAGATAAGACAGCGCCTGGATGCTCAGGGTTGGGCCGCCGGCGCCGCCGGCGCGGTCGCGCCGACCTGCGCGTCGTACAGCTTGTCGCCATACGCCTGCGCCTGCTCCTCGAACTTGACGCGCGCGCTGCCGGCGAACGGCTGTTTCATGGCCAGGATGCCGCCGGCGCCGATGCGCTCGTAGGCGTTCAGGATTTCCTTGCCGGCCTCGTACATCTCGCGGTTCTTGGCGATGCAGGCCTTGGCCTCGGTGTCGCGCTGCGCCAGGGTGCGGGCCAGCGTCTGCCGTTCCGCCTCCTTGGCGCGCGACAGCGTCAGCAGCTCGTCGTAGGCGCCCTTGAACTTGCCCAGCTGGGCGTGGCTGGCGGCCACCTGCGCCTGGGCGCTTTCCATCACGGCCTCCTGCTGCCCGGCCAGCTTCTCGGCCTGGCCCTTGGCGCTCGCCAGCTGGCTGCGCAAGGCGACCAGCTCTTTCTGGGCGGCGTCGCGCTGCGCTTCGGCCGCGGCCTTGGCGGCGTTGACCTGGGCCTGCTCGCTTTGCAGCTGCTGCAGTTGCTGGGTGGTGCTGCGCAACTGGGCGCGCAGGCGCTCTTCCATGCTCTCGGCCTGCGCCGGCAGCGCCACGCTCAGGCCCGCGGCGCACAGGGCCGCGGCGGCGGCCAGCCGCCGGCCGCGTTCCCGCGCCCGCGGCTGGCGCGATTCATCCCACAAGGTATGCATGTCCATGGCCTCAGAACCTGGCGTTGATCTCGAACTGCATGGTGTCGATGGACAGCGGCGCGCCGTAGATCTCGCGCGTGCTCATCCAGCGCAGGACGCCGTACACGTTCTTGTCGAAGGCGTAGCCGCCGCCGATGTAGTAGCCGCGGGCGTTGGTGCCGCCCTGGTGGAACGACGAATCGTTGAAGGCGTCGGGCAGCGCATCCGGCTGGATGTACTTGTAGCCGACGAAGGCCAGCCAGTCGCCCTTCTCCTTCAGGTCGTACGACCGGCCCAGCGTGGCCTGCAGCATCCAGGCGTTGGGACCGCTCTCGACATCGCCGTTCTCGCCGAAGTTGTTGACGATGTTGCCTTGCGAGCGGTTCATCATCTTGCTCTTGCTGTAGGCCAGGTTGCGGATGTAGTTGGCGTTCACGCGCAGGCCCAGGCCGTTGAACACGCGCGTGTCCCAGCGCAGGTTCACGTCGAGCAGGTCGAACTTGGACGCCAGGCCGACGTACTGCGGCTGCGGCGTGTTGGCCGGATCCTGCGGGTTGGAGGTGATATCGCGCAGCAGGAACAGGGTGTTGCCCTTCTGCATGAAGGCCGGGCGCGACCAGTCGGTGTCGCAGTTTTCCTGGCCGGCCCACGGCGAGCAGGGGCTGGAGCGCTTGCCGGCGATGTTGTCGAAGTGGTAGTAGGCCAGCGCGCCGCGCAGGCTGTTGCGGCTGTCGATCTTCCAGTCGGCGCCGGCCTGGGCGGCCAGCAGCCACTTGTCTTCGCTCTTGCCTTCCGAGAACGACGACGAGTTCCAGCCGTTCGAGCCGTACTCGGTCGAAAACGCGCCCAGGGTGCCGAACAGGGTCACGTCGCGGCCTTCCAGCGGGTGCTTGAAGATCGCGGCGACGCCGTCGAAGTTCAGGTCGTTCGAGAACAGCATGTCGGTGGACTCGAACGGATTGGCGATGCGGCCGCCCGTCACCGTGGCCCACTTGGCGGGACGGTAGGTCAGGTAGGCCTGGTCCAGCCAGATGTCCTTCTTGCCCATGCCGCCGCCCAGCGTCTGGGTGGTCGAGACCGGGCTGTCGTCGCTGCCGGTGGCCAGGCGGATGCCGGCCGTCCAGGCTTCCGAGATGTCGGCGCGCACGCCCAGGCGGGCGCGCACGCGCAGCTGGTTGCGGCGGTCCTCGCGCGTGTTCAGCATCGGCGGATAGTTGCCGTTGGTGTTGCGGTTCAGGTCGTACGGCCCCTTGGCGTTGAGCTTGGCGAAATCGACGATTTCGTTGCTGTTGCCGCCCGAGTACAGGCGCGACTCGTCGCGCACGCGCACGTCGCCATCGATGGTGATGCGCGAAACCCAGTCGGGGAACGTGTTGGGCTGGGCCCAGTTCTCTTCCTTGGCCTGCACCATCACTTCGGCCTTGACCTCGTCGCGGATCTGGTCGCGCACGGTCTGCGGGATGTACGGCACGCGCACGTCGCCCGCCTGGGCCACGGCGGCGCCGCGATCCTGCGGCGCGGCGCGCGCGGCCTTGGCTTCGGCTTCGGCCTGGGCCACCAGGGCGTCGGCCTGCTCCGGCTTGAGCACGCCCTGCTGCACCAGCAGGCGGATCAGGTTGATGGTGGCGTTTTCGGACGGGGCGGGCGCGGCGTTGGCCGTGACCGGCAACGCGGCGGCGGCGCCCGCCGCGGCCAGGGCCAGCGATGCCGCCAACCGGTTCAATTGGAACTTCATTCTCTTGGCACTCCAGGATCGGTTCAATTCAGCACTTCAGGAGGGGCGGCGGCCGGTCAGCGATGCGCGGATGGGCATGCTGGCCGAGGCCGGCGGACGTTCATCCAGGCCCGGCACCGCGCGCAGCGCCGCCACCACGCGGGCGTCGACATCGGCATCGCCGCTGGAACGGGTCAGTTCCACCCGCGTGATCTGGCCGCTGGCCGTGAGCCAGATGTTGGCCTGCAGGCGGAAGGTCAGATTGCGCGTGCGTTCGTCTTCGCGCAGGATCTTCTGCAGCGCGTAGGCGAGGTACTGGCTGTAGGTGGCGTTGCCGGCGCGGCCGCCGCCACCGCCCGCCATGCCCTTGCCCTGCCCCGCGCCGATGTTGAACGCGTCGCTGCCCGCCTGGGCGTCGCCGTCGATCTGCATCGGGTTGGCCAGGTCGTCGGCCGGGCGCGGCGGCGCCTCGTCCTGCGGCTTGGGCGGTTCGGGCGTGGGCTGCGGCTCGGGTTCGGGCGTGGCCACGGGTTCTTCCTTGGGCGGCTCGGGTTCCGGCGGCTTTTCCGGTTCGGGCGGCGGCGGCGGAGGCGGGGGCAGCGGGATGATCGCGGTGACCTTGGGCGCGTCGCGGCGCACGCCAGCCATGTCATTGGCCCAGCGCCACAGTGCGTAGGCGGCCGCGATCAACACCACCGCCACGGCCGCCAGCTTGAGCCAGCGAAGCGCGGGGTGCGGGGTGCGCGGGGTATCGGATGCGTGTTGCGGCATGGCGGTAGCCTCGGCCCCTATCGCGGCTTGCCGGTGACCAGCCCGACCTGGGCCAGTTCCAGCCGGCGCAGCAGGTCCAGCACTTCCACCACTTTCTGGTACTGCACGGCGGAGTCGCCGCGCACGATCACCGGAAAGTCCGGGTTCAACGCTTTTTCCGTGCGCAGCCGGTCTTCCAGCTCGGGCAGGGTCACCGGATAGGCGTCCAGGAACACCTGGCCCGCGTCGTTGACGGAAATCGCCTTCGTCTTGGGCTGCGACAGGGCGATGGACGAACTGGCCTTGGGCAGGTTGACCTTGATGCCGGCGATCTGCGCCGTGGCGGTCAGGATGAACATGACCAGCACGACCATGAGCACGTCGACCAGCGGCGTGATGTTGATGCCGTCGACGGGCGCGTCGTCATCGTCGTCCTGGGATGCGGATACGGAAGCCATGGGGGTCGTCTCCTTATGCTTCGGCGGCGGCCGGCTGCGGCTCGCGCGCGGCCGGGCGGGCGGCGGCCGCGGCGCGCGCGCCGCCTTGGTGGGCGGCTTCCTGGGCCTGGCTTTCGCCATGCACTTCGGCCAGTCGCGTCACGAACTCGTCAACGAACACGCGCATGTCGGCGCTGACTTCCTTGTTGCGCGAGACCAGGCGGTTGTAGCCAAACAGGGCGGGGATGGCGACGAACAGGCCCATGGCCGTGGCCAGCAGCGCGGCTGCCATGCCCGGGGCGATGGCGTTGATGTTCACGTCGCCGGCCATGGCCGTGCCCAGGAACACCACCATGATGCCCAGCACCGTGCCCAGCAGCCCGATGTAGGGGCCGCCGGCGATGGCGTTGGACAGCACGCCGAGCTTGGCGCCCAGCACTTGGTTTTCCTTGGTGCGCACGGCGTCCAGCGAGGCGCGGATGGCTTCGATGGTGGCGGCCGAGATCGAGCTGGTGTCGGCGCCCTGCTCGCGGCGGGTGCGGATTTCATTGATGGCCACGCGGTACAGGCGCCACAGCGAGGCGTGTTCCAGGCGGGTGGCCAGGGCCTTGTCGTCGGCCAGCAGTTCCAGGCGCTGGCCAACCTTGGCGAAGGACTCGCGGAAGATCTCGTTGGCGCGCGCCACACGGGCCACGTTGCGGCTCTTCTTGATCATGATGATCCACGACTGCACCATCATCAGCACCAGGATGGCGATGATGACCCAGGCGTCCACCGGCACGGCCTTGAGCAAAAAGCCCAGGCCGCCGAAACCAAAGCCCGATTGCTCTTCGTCAGTGCCGTAGGCCACCAGGCGCGATTCCGAGCCTTGCGAGACGGCGTCGGCCAGGATCAGCGCGGCCGGGCGGGCCACGCGAGACAGGCGCACTTCGTCGATGGCGCCGACGAACGGCGCGTAGACGTGGGGTGCGGCGGCGGGCGCGGCTTCAGCGCCGGCAGCCGGGGTCGCTGCGGCCGGGGCGGCGGCTTCGCCGGCGGGGGCCACGGCCACGGCGGGCGCCGGCACGTCGCCGCCCAGGGCGGCGGGCGTGTTCAGCGGCGGCAGGCTGGCGGCCAGCGACGACGTGGCGCGGCCATTCACATACAACGTGACGCGGCTGCCGTCGGCCGTGACGGCCAGGTGTTGCCAGGCGGCGGGGGTCAGCGACTGGCCGGGCTGGCTGCGCTGGCCGTTCACTTCCACGAAGGGCACGCCCTGGTTGATCCCGATCAAGAACGCGTTGCCGGCGTCGCGGCGGGCATACACCAGCTGTTCGCCGGCCGGCTGGTCGGCGCGCACCCAGGCGCTGAAGGTAAAGGCGCCGGCGGCGGGCACGGCCAGCGACGGACTGGCCGGCAGCATCAGCGGCGCACCGCCCGCGAACTGCGCGGCGCGGCCGATCACGCCGTCAACGGCGGCGGCCATCGGCGTCTGTGCGTTGTTGCTGTTGCCGGTGGTGTCGCGCGGCGGAGCGCCCGCGGCGCCGTCGAAGTGGTAGACCAGCGTGTAGTTGGGGTCGAACGTCAGTTGGCCGTTGGCGGACGCCGGGGCCTTCTGGTTGCCGTAGTACATCCAGATGTCCTGGCGCTGGCCGTCGGCCAGCTCAGGCAGGTCGACCCACACCAGCGCCATGCCCAGCAGCGGGTCGAAGGCTTCCAGTTGGTGGTTCAGCACGGTCTGGTCGTCGCCCGCCACGAAGCGGATGTCGGCGCCCTTCTCGTTGATGCCGTCGAACGAGAAGTTGCCGGTGTGCAAGCGCACCAGCAGCGGCGTGCGGCCCGCGGCGCCGCCCAAGGGCGAGCCCTGCGGGGTGCTGTCGACGGTGATCTGCTTGCGGTACTGCCAGTCGGGCTGCCACCAGGCATGGGCGACGGACGGCAAGACGCCGGCCAGCACGGTCAGTAGGAGCATCAATAAGCGTTGCATGGTCAAGACTCCGGGATAAATACGGTTTCGCGTGCGCTCAGAAGCTGGCGCGTACGCTGAAGTTCAGTCGGGGATCGTGTTTCTTGGTGTTGGGGCCGTCTTTCAGCGGATAGCCCCAGTCCAGTGAGCCGGACAACCAGTCCAGCACCTGCAGGCGCGTGCCCAGGCCGACGCTGGCCAGCGAATAGCTGGAATCCTGCTCGGGCAGCGGGTCGCGTAGGCGCAGCGTGGCGGCGTCGGCAAAGGCGTAGAAGCGCCATTCGTTGACGTTGCTACCCAGCCAGCGGGCCAGCGACGGCGTGCGCCACTCGACCGAGCCCAGGAAGCCGTCGTCGCCGGTGCGTTCGGCCGCCAGGTAGCCGCGCACGCTGGTGCTGCCGCCGGCCGAGAACTGTTCGTTGGACACCAACGCGCCCGACGCCAGCTGGAAGCCGGCGCGCAGGCCCAGCTGCCAGTCGCCGAACAGGTTCTGCGTGTGGGTGCCGTCACCGCGCAACAGGGCGAAGCTGGGGCTGGCGCGATAGCGCTTGTCGTCGAATTCCTTCCAGTCGCTGCCCATGTCGAAGAACGAGCGGCTGGCGCCCACGACCGACAGGCCCAGGCTGCTTTGCGACGATTCGGAATAGCGGTAGCCGTTGTACGAGAAGGTGAACGGCAGGTACTTGAGCGGAACGCTGTCTTCGTTGTCGCCGAAGCGCGTGGTCTCGTCGAACTTCTTGTAGTCCAGCCCGACCGACAGCGAATTCATCCAGTCACCCTGCGGCGCCAGGGTATAGATGGCGCTCATGCCGAACGAATAGCCCTTGCCCAGCACGTTGGTGCCGCCGATGGTGGCAACGTTGCTGTCGCTCTTGTAGCCGGTGAACTGCAGGCTCCATTGCTTGTCCAGCGGCATCGAATACGAGCCGGACCAGACCTTGGCGTTGTCGGTTTCCTGCGGCGCGGTAAAGAAGGTCAGGCTGACCGAATGGCCCAGCTGCCACAGGTTGTCGTAGCCCAGCGAGGCCGTGCTGCGCAACCGCGTGGTGTCGGCGCTGTAGTCGTTGTTCAGGCCCAGGCTGGCGTGCCAGGGGTTCTTGTCTTCGACCTTCAGGTCCACGTCCATCGTGCCGGGCACGCGGCCTTCCTTGACCAGCGGCACCACCTGGCGGCTGGCGCCCTTGTTCAGGTCGGTCAGCTGAGCCTGGGCCTGGTTGAAGTTGGGCACGGCGCCTTCCTGCAGGGCCGGCACTTCGTCGCGGATCGTCAGCGGCGAATAATGCTTGGCGCCCACCACCCGCACCCGGCCCACCTTGGTCTCGGCGACCTGCAGGAACACGATGCCGTCGGCCACCTGCTGCTCGGGCAGGTCGACATACACGGACTGGTAGCCGCGTTCCTGGTAGATGGTCTGCAGCGCCTCGCGCGCCGATTCGATGTCGGCCAGCGTGCGGTCGGGCCCCAGGTAGGGGTAGACGGCCTTTTCGATGTCGCGCGCGTCCAGCACGGTGTTGCCGCGCACGATGTATTCGTTGATGTTGACGCGGCGCGCGTTGCTGTCCGCGGCCGGCGCGGGCTGCGCCCAGGCCGCGCCCGTGGCCAGCGCCAGCACCATCGCCCCCGGCGCCCGGCGCATCATGGCGCGCAGCGCGCCGACCCTGCTCTCGAAATCATGCATAGCGATGCACTCAGTTCCTTGTGTGATAACCGGTCTGGCACCGGCCGCTACCATGCAGTGCGCTTGCGACAATCCCGTTACGGTTTTCTGCCCGCACCCTGCGTCTACAGCTTCTGCTTGTTACTAGACGTTCCGGCACGGCGCGGACTGCGCGTTGTAAGAAAAACTTCATGAAACAGCGCGGGTCCGGGGGAAAGGTGCGCAAGAAAGAATCAGGGCCCGGTTTGCGCCGGGCCCTGATCGGTTTTTCACCTGCTGTCTGTGTGACGCCCGCGTGACATGGCGGCCGGTATTTCAGCCGCCGGGGTCATGTGGCGCGATCTCACCCGCCGTCCGCCCCCTGCACCTGCACCACGCCATCGGGCCGATAGGCGGGCGCCGCGGCGCGCGGTTGCGCCGGCGCCGGGGCGCCCGCGGCCGGCTCGTCGCCAAAGCCCAGGATCTGCACGCTGATGATGGACGGCTGGTTCTGCCGCGCCTGGTTCTGAGCGCGTTGCACCGCGTCCTGCGCGGCGCCGGACGCGGCCGAGGACGCCGCGCTGGCCGACGCCAGCGCGCCGGTGTTCACCACCGCCGCCAACGGGATGCCCTTGCTGTCGCCCTGCACCTGGATGTTGGCCGCGTTGACCACGTGCAGCGCCGCCACGTTGACGTTGCCCGAGACCCGGATGCCGGCCTCCCCCGCGTCGATGGTGCCCAGCGGGGCGATCAGGTCAACGTCGCCGGCGGGAACCTCGGGGATCGGCGCCAGCGTGGCGATGCCCGCGCCGGTGGACGGCGCCGCGGGCGACAGGGTGATATTGCCCAGGGCGTCATAGACCCGCTTGGGCGGCGTGTAGATCACCGTGGTCTTGGCGCCGCGGCCGGCGTTGATGTCGCCGTCTGCCGACCAGGCTTGGATGTGGCCGCCGAAGGTGGTCATGATGCGGCTCTGGCCCAGCAGCACGTTGCCCAGCGCGTACAGCTGGATGTCTCCCTGCCCCTGCGTCACCACGCCCGCCGAGGCCGGCGGCGGCGCGCCTTCGATGCCCAGCACCTGCTGCCCGCCCGGCGTCAGCAACTGGATGTTGCCGCCGAACAGCGTGCGCAGGCCGGCGCCGCCGTACATGGTGAAGTCGCCCTGGTACAGGCGCTGCGCGCCCTGGGCGTCGGTCTGGGGGAACAAAGCCGCGATGGCGCGGCGGCCGCGCAGGTAACTGCCGCTGCGGGGACCGTCCTGCTCGTTGTACTCGCGGCCGCCCTTGCGCAGCTCGGCAAAGTACAACTGGCGCGCGTAGATGCCCTGTTGCTCGGACGCCAGGGCATCCAGCGCGGCGCGGGCGCCGTCCTTGCCACCGTCGTAGCCGTGGTGCGTGCGCAGCCAGTTGACCAGGTGCAGCTCGCTTTCCTGGCGGAAATCCTGCGCCAGGTCGCGCCGCTTGCGCTCGGGGTCGGCATCGCGCAGCGCCTGCTGGCGCGCCAGCTCGGTGGGCGCGTTCTGCTCGGTGCCGGAATAGCCAAACTGCGCGGCCAGCCAATCCTTCAGCAGCAGTTCGCCCGCGTAAGACTGCGCCACCTGGTCGGGATAGGCGCCGAGCGACGCACCGGCCGCCAACACGGGCGCACCCAGGTAGCGCGCCAGGAAGCCGGCATAGTCCGGGCCGTGCTGGCCGACGCCGGCCAGCACGGCGATATCCGCCCCCGGGCGCTTGTCGCCGCGCACAATGGCGCCCAGGCTGATGGCGCTGGCCTGGTCGTCCTGGCGCAACTGGCGCCCGGCCTGCATCAAGAGCGTGCCGGGGCCGGCCACCTTCAGGTCGGCATGGATCATGTCACGGCCGGCCTGCACCGTGGACACCTCATTGGCGCCGTTGTGCAGGGCCAGGGCGTTCAGGCCCAGGATGTCGCGCCCCGCCCGCACGGCCAGCGGCAAGGCGGCCTCGTGCCAGGTCAGGAGCATGCGCGGGCGGCCTTGCAGATTGCTGGGCTGAATCGCCGCCACGTCCCCCGTGCGCAGGCCAACGATGTCGCCGTTGACCGCATAGAACCGGACCGGCTCGTCGCCGCCCGCGCGCAACGCGGCGTCCAGCGGTGTATTGGGGCCGAAGGCGAATAGCGGCTTGGCGCTATCGACCGAGATCCGGGTGCCTTCGGCCGACATGTTGGTGACGAGACTGTTGCCGTTCGGCCCGCCATTGCCCGCCGCGAACAGGGGCCGCAGCGGCGTGGGCACGGCGCTGTCGGCGCCGGACATCGACACCGCATGGGCGCCGCTCGCCAGGATGGAGCCGCCGGCCAGCAGCTCCAGCGCCCCGCTGGATGACGGCGCCAGCATCAGGACATGGCTGCTTCCCACGTTCAGGGCATTGGCGGACAGGATCACGTTGCCGCCCGCGGCCACCGCGCGCAGGATGGACGGATACACGTAATACGGCCGGGTATTGCCACCGCCGCCGGCCAACGGGTCCTCCGCCACTATGTCCGGGCTGCTCATGAAGCTGTTGTTCGCGGTCAGCGGCGTCAGGTTGCCGCCGGCCGAATACAGGTTGATGGCCGTGGCCGGGGTCCACAGCGTGAAGCCGCTTTCGCCGCCGCTGGACCGGGCCTGTCCGCCCTGCACATACGGGCTGGTATTGAGCTGGCGCAAGCGGCCGGCGTCGGCCGTGCCGCCCAGCACGATATCGCCACGGGTGTCCACCCACGCCACTGCGTCGCCCAGCACGATGCGCGGACCGCCTACGGCGATGCCACCGGCCAGACCGTAGGGGTCGGTGGCGCGCAGGCCGCCGCCGTCGCCATAGGACAGCGCGATGCCGCCCACCCGGCCGGCGGACAGCGCCAGTTGGCCGCGCAGGTTGACCAGCACGCCGTTCAGGTCGAGATGGTCACGCGAACCGTTGTGCAGGCCGCCCGCGCCGGACGTGCCGTCGCTTTGCTGCGTAGCGCGCAGGTTGGGATTGACCGCGCTGCCCACGCGCAGGTCCAGGTCGCCGCCGCCGGTCAGCACCAGCGCGCCGTCCACCACCCTGCCGGTGCCGCCCACCGCGGCGACCAGGCCCTGCGAGCGTCCCGACGCGCCGTTGTTGGCGACCAGCGCGTCGCCGCGCGCCTCGCGCACGCCGGCGTCGCGGCCAGCCGTGATGCTGAGATTGCCGCCGCCCAGCGTGCCAAAGCCGGTAAAGCCCACTACCCGCGGCTGGCCCTGGTGGGCCGGGTCATTGTTGACGTAAGTGCCGAAATTGATCCACCAGCTGGCAGCGATGTCGTCCACGCCCGGCGTGCCCGTGCTGCCCTGGCGCCACAGCCAGTTGGCGGTGGACATGCTGGCATAGAGCGTCCGGTCCGCGTCCTGATGGTCAAACGGCAGCGCATTCACCGAATTGTGGCTCCAGCCGTCGCCAATCACGTCGCGGCCGGCGGCCACCGTCAGGTTGCCGCCCTGGTCTGGATACCAGGCGCGGTAGGCGGCCAGCGCCGCATCGTACTTGCCGTCGAGTTGGACCATGCCCAGCGCGCCGTACTCGTTCACCGCGCCGCGTGCCAGGTTGAAGCGCGCGTCCTGCGCACCCAGCGACGTGGGCGTGCCGGCGGTGTACACACCAAACACCGACATCATGCCGACGTCACGCCCGGCCAGCAGCGACAGGTCCCCCGTGCCGGTGCGTAGCACGCTGAACAGCGGCGCGCGGTCGGCGTAGCGGTATTCGCGGACGACCGTGGTTTCGGTGCGGCCGCCGCCTGCGCAATAGATGGCGTTCTCGCAGATTTCGGCTTCGGTCATACCGTATTCAGCGGCCAGATCGGCGGCGTCGCGCCCGGTATAGCTTTCATCCCCCCACCAGAAGACCGACCCCGCGGAGGTCACCTGACGTTTGGCGGGTTCGCAGTAGCTGGTGCCGGCGCAGAACTGGTCGTCGCTCTTTTGCTGGGCATCGGCAATGGGTTTGATCGACGTGCCCAGCAACGACTGGTCCAGATGCAAGGCATCAATGGCGGCCTGCGTCAGCACCCGGTCGGCGACGAAGATGGCAGTGACGGTCTGCGTGCCCTTGCCCAGCACCCCGTAATGCGTGTCGGCCAGGATGATGTCGCCGCGGCCGTCGGCGCTGCGGGCCCGCATGTCGGCCGACGCCACGTCGGCGCCCGCCACCGCGGTCAGGCTCCAGGCGGTGGCGCCCGCGCCCAGCATCGGCGCCAGCGCCCAGTTGCGGCCCTGCTTGCCGTCCGAACCCGCCGGGCGCAGGTTGATCGGTTGATGGCCAGGCAGTTCGATATAGGTCTGCGACGGGATCAGCGCACCACGCGCCAGGTCTATCCCGGCGCTTGCCGTCAGGGCCGCCGCCAATGCAACGCCCTTGGGCCAGGTGAAGGCGCGCAACGCGGCGTCGCTGCGCAGCGTGAAACCGGCGCCCAGCTGCGCGCCGGCGCCCAGCGCCAACGATTCGCGCAGCACCGACCCGGCCTTGAGCAGCGTGCCATCGGCCAGCGTCAGGTCACCGGTCAGCACCAGGCCTGCGGGCAACGCCAGCGGGCCGTTCAACGTGGCGGCCATCGGCAGCACCGTCCCGGCCGGCAAGGTGGCGGCATTGGCCGGCAGGTCATAATTCAGCGCCCGGCCGGCGGGGAAGATCGTGCCCGCCTCCAGCCGCACGCCGTCAATGGGCACCACCAGGTCTTCGCCGAACGGCGTCTGGCCTGTCTTGCCGGCATAGCGGCCTTCCACCAGCTTCCAGCCGGCGTCGTCGACCGTATCGGGCGGCGGCGCGAAGCCGTCGTTGATGCTGCCATGAATGTTGAGGTTGCCGCCGGCGCGCAGCAGCAGTGCGCCGGGTTCGCCGTAGCCGCGCAACGCGGCGACGCTGCGGTTCGCGGCGGGACCGTACCGGTAGTTGGACAGGTCCAGATCGCCCGCCACCGTCAGGTCGCCGTCTGGCGTGGCGCTGACAATCTCCACCCCGGGACGCAGATGGTACGGACCCAGCGCAGCGAGCCGGGTAGTCAACGCGTCATTGGCCAGCGCGGCGTTCACGAAGGCCTGGCTCTGCACGTCGATGCCGTCCAGGTAGCCCTGGGTGATCAGCTGCGGCCGCTTTCCCGTGACATCGGGCAGCGCGGCCAGCGGCGCGTCGTCGTAGCGGCGGAAAGCATTCACCGCCACGGTCTTGGCGCCCAGGATGGTTGGCGCGCCGGCCACCGCCAGCGCCACGTCGTTGGCGCCGTCGCCCGAGCCCGCAAGCGCGCCTTGGCCTGCGCCACCGCCCAGCCGGCGCGCGTTCAGGTCCAGCGTGCCGAGTGGGCGGCCGTCCAGCGGCGCGGGATTGGCCACGCCGGCGCGCAGGTCGATGAGCGTGCCGGGGCCCAGCGTCAGCGTGCCCTGGCGCGACGTCAGCTCCACCATCGCGCGGTTGGCGGCATCGATAACCTTGCCATAACTGTCCAACCGCAGGGTTTCGCCATGCGCATCCAGCACACCGTTGATGCGCAGATCGCCCTGCGCCGCCAGCCGGATGCTGCCCACCTGGCGGCCGCTGGCGTCGATGCGGCCGTTGAGCGTAAGGCTGCCGCCGTCTGCCACGATTTCCACCTGGCGGGCGCGCACTTCATCGCCCACCACCACGTCGCCCTGCTTGAGCTGGAAGCGGCGCGCGCCGAACACGCCGCCCTGGTTCAGCCGCGTATTCAGGCCGGCGAAGTCGGCCAGCGTCTGCGCCCGCAGCGTCAGCTCGGCCGCATCGTAGGGCACGCGGGTGCCGCCGGCGTCGTGCTCGCCGCTGGCGGCGCCCAGGATCGTGCCGTCCAGCGCAATGTGGCCCGCCGCCGCGCCCAGGGCCACGGCCTGCATGCGGCCGGCGCGCTGGTTGTGCGCCGACAGGTCGATGACCGAGCCAGCGGCCTGGATGATGTTGCCCTGCGTGCTGTGCAGGTCCAGATCGCCGCCCCAGCTGGGGCGAACCACGTCGAACGCGCGGAAATCGCGGCCCGACAGGTCGATGCGCGACACCGCGCCCAGCGTGATGTCGCCATCTGCCTTCAGGGTCAGCCTGCCGGACGGCAGCACCACCGCGCTGTCCAGCACGATGCGCCGGGCCTGCAGGTTCAAGGTGGCGCCCAGGGCCTCGCGCGCGGCCGGGTCTGCCCCGGTGCCGGTCAGCGTCAGGGCGCCGCCAGCACGCAGGGTCAGCGTCGAGCCCGCCTCGCCCGTCAACAACGGCGTGCGCAGCACGAGGTCACCGTCGCGATAGCGCCAGCCTTCGCCAGCCACGTAGCCGTCCTGCTTGTGATAGACCTGCAGGCTGCCGTTGGACACGCCGGTGATCATTTGCGCGGCGTCCAGGTTGACGCTGGCAAAGCCCAACGCCAGGCGGTTGACCGGCACCAGGTTGGCCGGCAAGGTGTAGGGCGAGTAATCGAAGCGGATGGTGTCGGCTGAAATGGCCAGGCTGCCATCGCCCAGGCGGTCCAGTACCGCGCCGCCAGGCTGTTGCGGCGTGGCGCTGCCGGGCGCGACGCTACCGCTGGCCGGTACCGCCGCCACGGTGCCGGCCCAGACGAATTCCGGCGCACTGATCCGTGCCACATCGCCGGCCGCGCCGTAGCCGTACAGCGCCGGCGCCCCCAGCACCAGCCGCCGCAACGCCGACGGCCCGGCCGCCGCGCGAGTATCCAACGTGACGGCGCCATAGATATTGACCGATTCGGCCGCGTTCAGGATCAGGCTTTCCAGCGCCGGGGCGCCCAGCGCTGTGTTACCCCGCAGCAACTGAGCCAGCAGGTCCTGGTCCAGCCGCAGCCCCGGCGGCAACTGACCCGCAGCGGCGGCCTGCGCCACGGCCTGGGCCGACCCCAAGTTCACGGCCGACACGCTCAACATCAGGTTGCGGGTGCCGTATTCCACGTTGTCGCCCAGCTTGAACGCGCCATTGGTGGCTGCGGCAATGGTGCCTTCGGACACCAATCGCGCGAGCCCCGCGCACTGCGTCAAGCAGGCGCCTACCTCGATGGCCACCCGCGCATCCGAGCTGGGCGGGCGCAGATTGATCAGCCCGTTGGACACCACCAGCGCGGCGCCGGACCCGCTGCTGTAGTAATACCCCCGGCGCGCATCCAGCAGCGCCGGCCCCTGGCCCACGGTGGACAAGGTCGCCCCCTGCTCCACGGTGATGCTGCCCCCGGAGACGGCAGCCAGCGAAATCTCCGGCGCATGCAGGGCGGCGCCGCTGCGCACCAGGACCGAGGTCGCGTCGCCGCTCAGCGACAACAGGCCCGAGTCATGGGTCGAACCCAACTTGCCGCCCAGCACCATGCGGCCGGGGCTCAAGGCGTTGAGCGAGATGGCGGACACCGCCGCCCCCGGGCCCTGCATGGCGGGCGACTGCCCCGGCGCCAGAATTTCCAGGCCGCCGTTGCGCACGTCCACCGACAGCGTGCCCTTGGCGCCGTCGCTGCCCGGCGCCGCGTCGAAGCGGGCAACGCCGTTGAAGGCCAGCGCGGGCGTCGCGCCACGGCCGGCGCCCGACATCAGGTCCAGGCGCAGCATGCGGCCGTCGGCCAGCAGCATCGGCAAGGGGTTGCCGGTGCGCGCGGCCTGCGCCCGCAAAAATGCGTCGTACGAGGTCTCGTTGTATTGCGCGTGGCGCCGCACCACATCGCCCGAGGTCAGCAGCAACGGGCTGGCCGGCGCCGCGTTGGGGTCGGCGCCGGGCAACGTCAATTGGCCGGAGGTGACCCAGGAACCGCCGCGCGTGGCGGCCGCGCTGGCCACGTCGACCGCGCCCGGCGCACCCACCTCGACACGGAATGCGCCCGGCAGCAGCGCGAAATTGGCGGGCAGCAGCGTATAGGCGCCCGCCGGCAAGCCCGGCACGCCGGCGCCGATGGTCACGCGCTGGCCATAGGCCGGGTTGGCGGCGTCGCGGCTGTTGGGCGCATAGGCGCCGGCAAAGCCCGGCACGATGGCGTACACGGCATTGCCCGGCTTGCTGAAGCCGAAGCCAGGATTGGCGTCTGCCATGGCGTACTTGAGCACGTCGACCGAACCGCCCCGTCCGCGCACGAAGGCCGAGCCGGTCAGCTGGCCGCCCCCTGCCAGATCCAGCACCGAGCCCGGCGCGGCCTCGATTTGCGTGGCGTTGATGCGCAAGAACTGTGCGTAACCGCCACTGCTGTCCATGCCGCTCACCCCGGCCGGGGTGATGTCCTTGCCGCCGTATTGGTACTTCAGGCCATCCGGGGTACCGCCGAACGGCATCACCAGCCCCTGCCCGCTGACCGACGTGATGCTGCCCGGCAGGAACCGCACAACCGCCGGATCGCCTTCACGCCCTTCGATCTGCACGGCGCCGAACGGCGCTCGCACCACACCGCCCTGGATCACCGTGGGCGCCGACAGGAACAGGTTGCCGAAGGCCGAATACGGCACGGCGGGCACCTCACCGGCGGCGCGCCGGATGGTCAGCACCGCGTCCGGATTGCCCAGGTCCCAGTACATGCCGCGGTAGTTGCCCGCGCTGATGCGGCCACTGCCTCCGATGCCGGGATAGATCTGCGCTGCGGTGATGGTCAGGCGATTCGGCGCCAGCAAGTGCGTGGGCCAGGCCGACGACGGACCGGCTGACGGATACAGCAGGCGCATATCGCCGGCGACATCCAGATCCACATCGTCAAAGACCAGAAAATCCCGAATGCCGCGCACATCCAGCATCCCGGCCTGCAGTTGCAGGCGATAGCCGAGCTTGTTCCAGAACTGGCGGGTCGCTTGCGGCGACACCACACTGTCGCCCGCCGCGGGCGCTTCGTGCATCGCCGTGTTCAGGAACACGTACGGCGCAGACAGCCGCAGCGTGCTGCCGACCGGCGCGCCATCCGCCAGCGACAGGCTGCCGGACAGGCGCAGGCTTTGCGCCATGGCCAGCGTCAGATCACCCTGGGCGCGTGTGGTCGCGAACAGGGCCAGGCTGCCAAAGCCCCCCGCCTGCACCTGGTCCACGCCCAGGCGTCCCGGGCCGTATTGCAGCGCACTGTTCGTCTGCCCGGGCCGCAGATCGTCCGGCAACAGCGACGGCCCACGCGTCTGCGTCAGGGTCAGCAAGCGCTCGGCCAGCACCGGCGCTTGAACCGTGTTCTTGGGATAGAAGCCGGCCATCAGTTCCAACGCCAGCGTGCCGCCCAGCGCGCCCGGGCCGCCGGCCGCGGCGCGCAGGTCGCCGTCCAGGTACAGGCTGCTGGCCGACGCCAGCACGAGGGTGCCGCCATTGGACGCCAGCAGCGTGGCGCCGCGGCCCGGCATATCCACCAGGGCCTGCGCGCCCGACGCGTCCAGCAACGAGCCGGGCCGCAGCACCAGGTGCCGGTCCATCGGGCGTGTGGTCGAATAGGCGTCGGCCTCCCAGTCCAGCTGCCCGCCGATGCGGATGGCCCCGCCGGCCCGCGCCACGCCATAGCGGCGGCCGTCGCTGGCCACCGCCACGCGGCTGTCGCCCGCCACGTCCAGCACCGCGCGTTCGCCGATCCAGACCGACCGGGCGCTGGCTTGCGGCGCGTAGGGCGTGATGCCCGAGCGGGCGTCCATGATGGAAATGATGCCGCCCGGCGCTTGCAGGCGCCCCAACACCGTGATCTGGTCCGCACCGGTGATGGCGATGGTCTGGCCCGGGTCCACGGCCACGCGCGCGCCCTCACCGATCTCGATGGCGCCGCCCGCGCCGTTGCGGTCCGAGCGTAGCGCCAGTCCGGCGCCGGCGCGTTGCGTCAGACGGCCGCGCACCGGGTTTTCGGCGTAGCGCGGCGGCGTCCACACCGACAGCACGTCGGTCGGATCGGCGCCCGAGTCCGGCAGGGATCCGGCCGCGCGTTGCAGCCGCAGCACCGGCACCAGCACGTCGATGTCCGCCGCCGCAGCCACCTGCAAGCCGCCGTGGCCGTTGACGTCGTAGTTCGCAAAACCCGACTGAAACAGCGCCGGGTCCAGCCGCAACGCGCCGTCGTCCAGCGCCGGCCCGCCCAACACGATGCGCCCGCCGCTGGCCACGGCCAGCTTGCCCGCGCCCGCCATGCCGTAGCCCCGCACCTGACCAGACAACGCCAGCTTGCCGGCGGTCGGCGACGACAAGGCCAGCACATTTGCTTCCAGCGTGACGCTGCCGCCGCGCCCCCCGCGGACCTCGCCGTTGGGCATCAGCGAAGCGCCGGAAGACACGTCCAGCAGGCTGCCCGCGTCCACCGCCACGTCACCCGTGGCGCGCAGCGCAATGCGGCCGCCGTCCAGCCAGGGCAGACCGCGTTGCGCGGTCGGATCCTGCTTCAGATTGCTCCAACCGCCACGCGCATCCAGCAGCACGCCAGACGCCACGCGCAGGGCCGCTTGTTTGCCCGCCTCTGGCGCCAGCGCCACTTCCTCGAGGCGGTCCGCGCCCGGCTGCCACAGCACATTGCCCGCCTGGATCAAGCCGCCGCGGCTGACCAAGTCGGCATTCACCGACACGCTGGGCGCATACAGCGTGATCTCGCCGCCGTCGGCGCTGCGCAGCGCCGCATCGACGGTGACGCGGCCACTGGCGGCCAGACGAATGGCGCCCAAGCCGAAGCCGTTGAGCCGGTCGGCGTCCAGCGCCAGCTTGCCCGCCAAGGCGGCAGGCAACGCCTGGGTCAGGTCGATGTCGGCGGCAGCGCCCGCCAGCCCCTTGCCCACCACGACGTCAGCGGCCGTGCCGGCGGCGCCCAATTGGTAGCGCAGAAAAGCGCCGTCGCGGTCGTAGAACGGTTTGTAGGTGCCCACCACCAGTTGGGCGGCGCGCGCGGCAACGCGGTGCGACGCGCTGTAGCCATCCATGCCTGCCACCGGCGGCCGGGTCTGCCGATCGCCTTGGTAGGTATCGTTGATCAAATCCCCATCCAGCACCGCGCTGCGCGTCGACACCACCAGCGCGCCGGCGTCGCGGCCCACGGTATAGCCCGATTCGTAGCGCGTCGGCGGCGCGATCAGCGGGTTGTAGAAGCGCCGCGTGGCGTTCTCGCCCCAGCGTCGCGACACGGCCTCGTAGCCCCGGTACAGGCCGCTGTAGAGCAGGTCGCCCGGCGCGCGGTCGGCCAGGTACAGGCGGCCGTCCTCGCCGCGCAGCCAGCTCTGGCGGATCTCGCCGCTCTGCACGTCGAGCGTGCCGCCCGACAGGTTGATGGCCGAGCCGGCCTGCGTGACCACCTCCGCGCCATCGAAGCGCACCACCCCGCCCTGCGCCAGCCAGTGGCTCACCGGCACGCCCAGCGTGCCCAGGTAGCCGCCCACTTCCAGCAGCCCGCCCGCCGTGTACCAGCGGTCGGCGTCATTGCCGCCGCTGCCGGCCGCCAGGCGCACCAGATCGCGCCGGTCCAGCCAGACGTCACTGTTGTTCAGCAACTTGCTGTCGCGGTTGACCGGCGCATCCCGCTGCTCATTGCCCTGCAGGTTGATCTTGAGATTGTTCGACTCCATCGACACGATCACGCCCACCGCGCCGCCCACGTCGATGCGCGCGCCGTTCTGCACCAAGGCCCGCCCATCGGCCTTGACCGCCACCTGGCCGCCGGTGGCCAGCGTCAGCGAGCCGCCTTGAAAGTCCACGGTGCCCTGGCTGCCGATCTGCACCAGCGACAGGTCACGGCGGAACGTGTCGCCCGGCATCAGCGCCATGTTGGACGCCACCGCCGGCTGCAGCAGGCTGGCGCGCTGGCCGTCCAGCGCGGTGGTCAGGCTCGTGTCCACCAGGATCGCGCTGACCGCGGATTCGCGTAGCGTCACCGCCGCGCCGCTGCCGCGTGCATCCAGATGGATGGTGCCGCGCGCATCCACCGACGTCGTCGACAGCACTACCCCGGCCTGCTCCACACGCAGGCCGGTCAGCGTGATGTCGCCCTGCGGCGACTGGATCAGGCCGCTGTTGCGCGCCAGCCCCTGGCCCGCTGCTTGGACTTCGTTGCCGCGCGTGGTGGACGCCTGGTTGCTGTCCGACCCCTGGCCGCGCCGGATGATGAAACTGTCGCCCGCCGCCAATAGCGCCTGGCCTTGCGGCGTGCTGATTTCGCCGGCGTTATGGACTTCCTTGCCCGCCAGCAGCACATAGCCGCCACCGCGCGTGGCGGTGCCGGGCGCGGCCGTGCTCAAGCGTGCGCCGGCCTGCACCTCGATCGTGCCCAGCGCGTCCTTGAACGTGGGCTGGGTGGCGTCGGCATCGGCGTAGATGCCGCGCTCGCGCAATTGCGCGTCCGTCATGGTCGCGGCCGCCACCACCAGGTTGCGTACATTCACCTGGCTGGTGCCGGTGAAGATCACGCCGTTCTGGTTCACGACCAGCACCGTGCCGTCGCCCTTGATCGCGCCCTGGATCTGGCTGGGCTTGGCACTGGCGCCCACCACGCGGTTCAGCACCGCATCGTCCGCGCCCTGCTTGAATTGCACCGTGGTGTTGCGACCGACGTTGAACGTGTCCCAGTTCAGGATGGCGCGCGACTGCGTCTGCTCGATGGTCACCAACTGGCGGCCACCCTCCGTGCCAGGCTGAGGCGCCTTGGCGCCTTCCCACTTGGCCAGCGCGCCTTCGGCCACCCACAGCCCGCCCGGCGTCAGCCCGTCCGGCACGCTGCTGCCGTTGGCCGCCGCCGCGGCACGGGCCGCTGCTTGCGCCGCCTGCTGCGCCGCCACGGCCGCCGCCGTGCGGTTCAGGTTATCCAGCGAGCGCTGCAATTTCAGGCGCGATTCGGCCTGCTGGCGGGCGCTGTTGCCGATGCCTGCCAGGCTGCCATCCGGCATGCGCCCGGTGCGCTGCGCCGTCGATTGCACCGCGTTCTTGTCCGCAAACCAGCTTGAACTGAAGGCGCGCGTTTGCGCCTGCGTCGTACTGCTCCAACTACCCGCCACCAGCAGCAGCGCGACCGCCTGCGACAACGGTTTCAGGCGCCAGACGGCGCGGCGCGAACGGTGGCAAACACGAGCGTGAAAACGGCTGGACATGACGGCTTTCCTTCCTGGAATCGGATCTGGCATCTGCAGCGCCAGGACCGGCTCGCCGGAAGTGGTGGCGAGGCGAAGGACCGGGCGATTCTGCGCATGGGTGCCTAGACCGTCTAAAGCGTCAACGACTGCGCCTTTTCATAAAAAATTCATATTTCACGTTTTATGCGGGGGACCCGGGCCGCAGTGTCCGGCCGAGCCGCTGCGCCGCCGTCAGCTCAGCAACACGATGCCGCCGGGCAGTGACGTGACCTGGGCGCCGTACACATCGCGGATCAACAGCGCGGCATCGGCCAGCTGATCCAGCGAAAAGCGCGCTTGCACCAGGCTGCCTGCCAGCCGGTCGCCCATCAGCACGATGCGGCCGCGCCGGTAACGGTTGATCTCGTCCACTACCTGGGCCAGCGGCACGTTGTTGAACTCCAGCACGCCGCGCCGCCAGGCGGTCACCTGCTCGGCATCCACCCGCGTGGGAGCGCTGGCGCCGCCAGCGCCCAGCACCACCTGCTGCGAGGCGACCAGGTCCAGCGTGTCCTGGCGCAGGGCGACCCGGGCGCTGCCTTGCACGCAGGTCACGCGGACCAGCCCGCCGGTGTAGCGCACGTTGACGCAGCCCGCCGAGGCCGTCACCCGGCCCTCGCCCGCGGTCAGGCTGACCAGTTGGCCCGCCGTTTTCAGTTCGACTTCGCCGGCCAGCAGGTCAATGCCCTGCGCCGCGCCGCTGTGCGACAGGTTGATGCGCGTCTGCGTATTCAGTTGCAGGCTGGCGTCGCCCGCCAACGCCACCTGGCGCTGCTCGCCGGTGCCGCTGCGCACGTCTGCCGTCAGTTCATCCACTGCCGGCCACAGGCCCAGCGGCGGCTTGAAGGCCAGGTACGCGCCCCCTGCCGCCAACGCGCCGCCCAGGAACGCGCGGCGGGCCGGCAACGCGGCCTTGGCGCGGCGCGCATTGTCGGCATCGCGTGCCGCGGCCTGGCGCGCCACCGGCGCCAACTGCTGCCAGGCGCCACGCGTTTCCTTGAAGATACGGGCATGCTCCGCGCTCTGGGCGCACCAGCGCCGGAACGCCTGGCCGTCAGCCACGCTGGCGTGACCCGACGCCAGGCGCACGACCCAGGCCTGCGCCTCGCGGCGCAGCGTGGCCGACGGGTCGGCATCAAGGGGGGATCGTCTGAACATGGCGGTCATAGTCCTAAGACGTTTCCCGGGCCTGGGGACCGTAGCGCTGGACATACTTTTTTTCCAATTTCTTGCAGCAGTGCTCCAGCCCCGCGCGCAATTCCTTTTCCACCGTGCGCACCGAAATACCGAAGCGCTCGGCGATCTCGCGGTGCGGCACCTCGTCCACCCGGGCCGCGATCACGATGGCCTGGCGCCGACGCGGCAGTTCGGCCAGCGCCGCCTCCAGCGCGGCGAGTTGCTCGCGGCCCTCGGCCACCTGGACCGGGCCCGCAGCCTCGTCGGCCATCTCGTACAGCTCGTCGATCTCGTCCATGGACAGGATGCGGGCGTTAGCCCGGCGCTGGTCCTCGGCAATATTGGACGCGATCTTGAATAGATAGGCCGCCGGGTACTCCACCGGCGCGGTCTCCGCCAGCCTGTCCACGCGCAGCCAGGCTTCCTGCATGGCGTCATTGGCCAGGTCTTCCGAGCCCAGCCGGATGCGCAGGCGCTTGCGAAACTCCTGGTACTTGGACAAGAACAGGTCGCGCAGGGCGTCACCGGTAACGGACATGGCGGGTCAGCCTGCAGTCGCGCCGGCGTGGCGGCAGTCGGCCAGCGGATCGGGGCGCGGCGCCAGCACCAGGGTCACGGGCTGCGGCAGGTCGGCGGGCGGCGGCGCGTCCATCACCAGCCCGGACAGCACGCCGACCAACGCCTCGTCGCGGTGCGCATCGCCCGTGCCCGACACCACCCGGGCCTGCCGCACGACGCCGTTGCGCCCGATCCACAACTGCACGGAAGCCCCGTAACGGCCGAACGGCGCGCCCGTCCAGTGGCACAGCGCGCGCGTCACCGTGTTCTGCAGCACGCCCGCGTAACGCGGCAGCGCCGCCGGATTGGCTGAGGCGGTGGGCGCCCGGACGCTGTCGGCTGCCCGGGCGGTTTCGACCAGCGTGAACGCGGACGCGCTGGTAAAGCGCGCTTGCAAGCCAGTGCCGGCCAGCAGTTGCCGCAGTGCCTCCTGCGGCGCCAGGCGGCCCCGCACCGCGGCGGCGCGGCGGCCTGCCGTCAGCCGGCTGGTCACCAGCACCGCCAGGCCGGTGGCCTCGGTGTAGGCGGCCAGCGCGGCGTCCAGCGGCTGCGCGGCGATATCGAACGGGATCAAACCGGGCTGGACCGGCCGCCCCTGGGCCCATGCGGCCGGCGGCAGCACCGCCAGGCCCAGCGCTAGCCAGCAGGCGAACGCCCATGCGGCCCCAGGCGCCTGCGTCACTGTCATAACACCCCGGTTCAGGAAGATGGCGTGGCGGCTGCGTGCCGGCGGTAACCGGACGCAGAGCGGAAGCGGCATGGTAGCGACCCCATGTGACGGTCGGGTGACGTGCTCGTGACAGCGGCAGGAGCGCTGCGCCGGCCGCCGTCACAAAGCCGTCAAACGACGCCATGGACTGCGGGCCGCGCGGCCCGCAGGAACGTCCCTTGCCCTCGTCACATCGCCAGCTTGCTCCTTTCCTGCGGGCTCAGGCCGCGCATCTCGCTGTCGTCCAGCGCGCCCGCGCCCAGCACCTGCACGGCGCTGGCGGCGTCGTAGCGGGTGGCGGCCGCCGACGGCCCGGGCGACGGCGCGCTGGCGCCCGCCACCGGTTCTTCGCCATAGCCCAGGATCTGCACGTTGATGACCGACGGCTGGTTCTGCCGCGCCTGGTTCTGCGCGCGCTGCGCCGATTCCTGCGCCGCGCCCACCGCCGACGTGGCCGCCGCGCTGGCCGAGGACATCGCCCCGGTGTTCACCGCCGCCGTCACCGGTACGCCGCGGCTGTCGCCCTCGGCCTGGATGTTGGCCGCGTTCACCACCTGCAACGCGGCGATGTTGACGTTACCCGACACCCGAATGCCGGCCTCGCCCGCATCGATGGTGCCCAGCGGCGCATACAGGTCCACATCGCCCGCCGGCACCTCCGGCAACGGCGCCAGCGTGGCGATGCCCGCGCCGGTGGCCGGCGCGCTGGGTGACAGCGTGACGTTGCCGAACGCGTCGTAGACTCGCTTGGGCGGGGTATACAGCACCGTAGTCTTGGACCCGCGCCCGGCGTTGATATCGCCTTGCGCCGACCAGGCGGTGATGCCGCCGCCGAAGGTGGTCATGACCCGGCTCTGGCCCAGCAGGATGCTGCCCAGCGCGTACAGCTGGATGTTGCCCTGGCCCTGGGTGATGATGCCCGCGCTGGCGGGCGGCGCCGCCCCTTCCACGCCGAATACCTGCTTGCCGCCCGGCGTCAGCAGTTGGATGTCGCCGCCGAAGCTGCTGCGGATGCCCGCGCCGCCATACAGAGTCAGGTCGCCCTGGTAGGCGCCCGGCGCCGTGTCGGGGAACAGCGCCGCGATGGCCTGGCGGCCGCGCAGGTAGCTGCCCTGGCGCGGGCTGGATTTGTCGTTGTATTCCCGTCCGCCCGCGCGCAGCTCGGCGAAATACACCTGCCGCGCGAAGATGCGTTGCTGCTCGGCAGGCAGGGCATTGAAGTAGGCGCGCGCGTCCTCCGCGCTGCCCGCGAAGCCAAAGTGCTGCGTCAACCACAACAGCAGTTCCGGCTCGTAGGTCTTGAAAGCCAGGCCCTGGTCGGCCAGCGGACGGCTGGGGTCCGCCTGGCGCGCCGGGTCCAGATAGCGCGCCAGAAAGCCCGCGTAATCCGGCCCGGCCGCGCCCACGCCGGCCAGCACGGCGATCGACGCGCCGGGGCGGCGATCGCCCGGCAGCACCGCGCCCAGGCTGTTGATCGACGCCCGGTCGCCCATCAGCACATGGCGGCCGGCGGTGACTTCCAGCGTGCCGGGGCCGGCCACCTGGAACGAACTATAGAGAATGTCGCGGCCCGCCGACACCCGCGACACGTCCTGCGCGTCGCGGTGCAGGAACAGGTTGCCGGACGAGGTGGCCGACGCCACGCCCGCGGCAAAGTAGTAGCCGTTGGCCGTCGGCACGTTCAGTTGCACGCCGGTATCGGTACCCGAGGCCACGATGTCGCGTCCGGCCATCATCCACACCGGACCCGCAGCCTCGTACCAGGTCTGCCCCAGGTTGGGACCCTCAATGATCGCCAGCGTTTCGCCGCTGCGCAGCCCCACGATGTCGCCGTCGCGGGCATACAGGCGCGTGACCAGACCGGACCCGGCGGCACTGGCGGTGGGCGCATCGAAGTAGAACAGCGGGAAGTGCGTATTGCGAGCGCCGTCGATGCCGTTGGCGCCCTGGTTGCTCAAGGTGACGGCGCTGGTGGCCTGCGAGGTGTAGCCCGCGAACGCCGGCGCCAGCACATTGGCCACGCTGGCCGGATCAGCCCCCGATCGGTTGATGGCGTAGCCGCCCGCGTAGATGGAATTGCCCGCCAGCAGTTCGAGCTGACCGCGCGCGCCGGGCGCCAGCGTCAGCGAATACGGCAGGCCGCCGTCCTCGGCGTTCAAGTAGCCGGCCGAGACGCCCGCGTAGATGCTGCCGTCGTAAGCGGTGGCGCGCAGAATCGACGGGTACCAGTAGCGCGCATCCGACGCGGACGTGTTGCGGCCGGTCTGCAGCGCCAGGCCCTGGGCGCTGTGCGATGTCTGCCGGCTGGGCGTCAGGTTGCCGCCCGCACTGGACAGTTCGATGGCGGTGTTGGCCGTCCACATCGAAAACCAGCTGTAGCCGCCGCCATCGATCTGCGTGCCGTCGCGCAGCCGGAACGGCGTGCTGTTCTGCAGCGCCACGCGGCCCGGATCGCTGGCGCCGCCCACCACCAGGTCGCCGCGCGTGTCCAGCCGGATCACCGCGTCGCCCGGAATCAGCGCCAACCCGCCGGTGGCGCTGGCCAGCGACGATTCGTAAGGATCATAGCCACGGCTGTCCTTGGCGTCGCGCAGGGCCGGCTGGCTGCTGTAGCGCAGATCCAGCCCGCCGATCGCGCCGCCAGAGAATTGCACATTGCCGCGCAGGTTGATCAGCGCGCCTTGCATGTCGATGGCGGGATCGCCGTAGTACGGCGTGGGGCCGTTGGTCGACGACACCCCGCCGCGGGCATTCTGCGTGGGGTTGAGCGCCCCGCCGATGCGCAGGTCGATATCGCCGCCACCGGTCAGCGTCATGCCGCCGTCCGCCGCGACGCGGCCGGTGCTGCCCACCGCCACGACCAGGCCCTGGCTGCGCGGGTTGCTGCGCGAGCCACGCGCCTCGATGTTGCCGGCATCGCCGTCGGTGCGCACGCTGACGTTGCCGCCGCCCAGCGCGCCAAAACCGGTAAAGCCCACCAACAGCGGCGTGGTGTCCTTGAAATCCGCCGGCGCGCGGGTGTAGCTGCCAAAGTTGATCCACCATGCCGTGGGCGTGTCACCGCCATTGGCGCTGCCGCTGCCCTGGCGCCACAGCCAGTTGCCAACGCCCACGCTGGCATCCACCCTGCGGGCGTCGTACGTGCTTTGCGCCGTCAGGCCCCACGAGTCGCCGCGCAATGCGCCGCCGGCGTACAGGCTGAGGTTGCCGCCCGCTTCGGGATACCAGGCCTGGTAGCCGCTGCCCGCCGTCACGAACGGTTCATAGGTCGCGGCATGTTCGTCGCCCAGCACCGTGGCGCCGAAGCGTCCGCGCGGCAATTGGTAGGCGGCCGCGATGTTCGCCGACTGCGTGCCGGCGGTGTACACGCCATAGGCCGACATCAGGCTGATATCGCCGCCCGCGTTCAGGTCCAGATCACCGGTGCCAGTGCGCAGCACGCTGAAATTCTGCGTATGTGGGGTCACCGAAACCGCGCTGGCGTCACCGCGCTCGCAGAATCCTTCGATCACGTCGCACAACCACGCCATGTCATCCGGCACCGGCGTGCCGGGCTCGAAGCCAGACTGCTCGGCATCCGGGCCCCAGACCCAGCCGCCCCCTTGCACCAGGCTGGCGTTGTAGTGGGTGTCGGCCAGCGTCAGCTTGCCGGCGGCCGGCCCGGTCAGCACCCGGCGCGGATCGGCCGCGTCCAGGTCGGCGCCGGCCACCAGTTGCACCGACCACGACTGGCTGCCCGCCGGCAGCATCTGGGCCACGGCCCAATTGCGCCGCTGGTCCGTCGGCGTACCGGGGCGCAGGTCCACATAGTCGGTGCCGGCCGGGAACACCAGCTTGGTCTGCGACGGAATGAACGCGCCCTGCTTGAGGGTAATGGTGCCCTCCATCAACAGCACATTCGGCTCATAGCCCTGCGTGGTGTAGAGATTGGGCAGGGCCACGTTGGCGGGCCAGGTGAATGACTGCAGCGACGTGCCGCCGACCAACAGCGTGCCCGCCCCCAAGCGTGTGCCGGCGGGCAGATCCACCGCCTGGTTCAGCACCGTGCCGGCGCCGTACAGCAGCTGGCCAGATGCATCCCGCACGTCGCCGGACAGCACGGTGCCACTGGCCAGGGACAACGTCTGGTCGAGTGCGGCCTCCACCGGCAAGCGGGTGCCCGCCGCCAGTTTCACGGCCTTCAAGGGCAAGGGATAGTTCAGTGTCTTGCCGCCCGGGAACTCGGTGCCGTCGGCAAGCGTGACGCCGCCGCGCGGCAGCACCACATCGCCGCCGAACGGTTGCACGCCGGGCGTCAGCACCCAGCCGTGCTCGTCGTCCGGTGTGGCGGCCGGCGGTGCGAAACCGTCGTTGATGCTGCCGTAGACATCCAGGTTGCCCTTGGCGCGCAGGATCAGCGCGCCGGCCTCGCCCGAGCCATAGGCCGATGTCACCGGAAAGCGCGGGTTCACGCCAGCATAGCGGTAGCCCGACAGGTCCAGGTCACCCTGCACCACGAGGTCGCCGTCGGCGGTCTTGCTGACGATTTCCACGCCCGGACGCAGATGGAACACGTCGCGGTAGGCGGCGTTGTTCAGGCCGGCCAGCTTGCCGTTCATCAGGCCGCCATTGACGATCGCCCCGCCCATGAAGGCGGTGCTGTCGGCGTGTTTGGCGTCCAGGTAGGCCTGGTTGATGATCTGGTACTCGCGGCCATTGGTGCGGTCGCCAGGGTTGCCCACGTCGGCATCGTCATAGCGCTGCATGGCGGTCAGCGTGATCGACTTGGCGCCGTCGATCGCGACCGGGCCGCGCGCCTCGATGGCGATGTCGCCATAGCGCGCGGCAGAGCCCGGCGCTCCGCCACCGTTGATTCCCGTGTTGCCGGCCGCGTCGATGCGCGGGGCCAGCAATTCCAGCGTGCCGCGTTGCACGCCGTCGTGCTGCCCGACGGCCGACGTGCCGTGGCGCAGGTCGATGCGCGCGCCGCTGGCCAGGGTCAGCACGCCCAGCCCCGCATTCAATTCCACCACCGCGCGGTTCGGTGCGTCGATGATCTTGCCGTAGCTGTCCACGCGCAGCACCGTGCTGTGCGCGTCCAGCACCGACGTCCCCGCCAGCGTCAGGCCATCGCGCGCCGCCAGGCGGATGCGGCCTACCCGCTCGCCGCTGGCGTCCACCCGGCCCGCCACCGTCAGGCTGCCGCCGTCGATCGACAGGTTGATGTCGTTGGCGCGCAGCGTATCGCCGACCGTCAGGCTGCCCTGCTTGATCTGGAAGCTGCGCGCGCCGAACATGCCGCCGTCGTTCAGGCGTTGATTCAGTGCATCGAAATCGGCGTTCAAGGCGCCCGCCGCCCCCAGGCGTTGCGCGCGGATATCGATGCTGCCCGCCCGGTACGGCACCGCGGTGCCGCCGGCGTCGTACTGGCCCGAGCTGACGCCCAGGATGCCGCCCAGCAGTTCCACTTGGCCCGCGCCCGCCGCCAGCGCCACGGCCCGCAGGCTGCCCGCGTTGTTCTCCTTGGCCGACAGATCGATCACCGCACCCGCCTCTTGCCGGATGCCGCCCTGGCTGCTTTCCAAGATCAGGTCGCCGCCCCAGCTATAGCGCAGCACGTCATTGAAGGCGATGGCGCGGCCAGCCACGTCCAGTTGCGATGTGCCGGTCAGCACCACGCTGTCGCGGCCTTGCAGCGTCAGCTTGCCGCTGGGCAGCACAATGGCGCCGTCCACGCGCACGTTGGCGCCCGCCAGGCTCAGTTCCGCGCCCAATTCCTGCACGGTCGCTGCCTGCGCGCCGGGCAAGGCCGCCACGCCCACATCACCGCCCGCCGTGATCTTGTTCACCGATCCCGCCAAACCGGTCAACAGCGGCGTGTTCAGGGTGAGGTTGCCGCCGCTGTAGGTGTAGCCGCTGCCGCTGACATACGTGCCTTGCGACTCATACACCGCCAGGCTGCCACGGTGATTGGCCGTGATGCGGTCACTGGCGTTCAGGTTGACGCTGGCAAAGCCCAGCGCCAGGCGGGCGTTGTCGTCCAGCCCGCTGGGTTGAGCGCCCTGGCCGTAACCGAACTCGATGCGTTCGGCCTCGATGCGCAACACCCCCTGGCCCGTGCCGGCCCCACCGGCCGCCACCGCGCCGGGGGCCTGCGTGGCGCCGTTCCAGATCAGGTTCTGGGTGCGGATACTGGCTTCGTCGCCGGCCGCGCCGTAGCCGTAGATGGCCGGCGTGCCCAGGGCCAGCGTGGCCAGGCTGTATTTGCCCGTCAGCGGATCGCGCGTGTCCAGCGCGACCGTGCCGTAGAAATTCATGGACTCGCGCGCCGTCAGCGTCAGCCGCTCCAGCGCCGGGGCGCCGGTGCTGGTGTCGCCGCGCAGCAGACGGCCCAGGATGCTCTGGTTCAGCGTCAACCCGTTGGGCAGCACGCCGCGCGCGGCCGCCTGCGCCAGCGCGTCGGCGGTGCCCGCGTTGATCGTCCCGACGGCCAGCGTCAGATTGCGGGTGCCGTACAGCACCTGCTCGCCCAGGTCGAAGGTGCCGTTGGTAGCGGCAGCGATGGTGCCCTCGGAATACAGCCGCGTCACGCCCTGGCACGGCGACGCCGCGCAGGTGCCGATGCGGATCGCCCCCGCGCCCAACGCATCGGGCGCCAGCACATCCAGGCGGCCGTTGGACACGGCCAGCAAACCCACGTTGCCGGGTTCAAACGCATAGCCGTTGGTCGAATCCACCGACGGCGCGCCGCGGCCCAGCGTCGAGATGCCGGCGCCCGCTTCAAGCTCGATCGTCCGCGCCGAAATCAGTACCTCGGGCGCCGCCAGTTGCGCGCCGGCGCGCATCACTACCTCGCTTGCGTCGCCCTGGAAGGTATAGAAGCGGCCGCCCTGGCCGTACATCACCACCGGCAGCGCGCCGATCACCAACCGGCTGGCGCCCAGGGCCACCAGCGCGTCGGCCTGCACCGATGCGCCCGAAAAACCTGCGGTGGGCGCCTGGCCCGCCGCCAGGATCTCGACGTTCGGACTGCCGCCGCTGAGCGCCGCCGCGCCGCCAAAGCCGCCCTCTGCGGGCTTGAAATCGGCCAGGCCCTCAAAGCGCAGCGCCTGCCCGTCCTGCGAACCGGCGTGGACCGCCAGGCGCAAGGTGCGGCCGTCGGCCGGCAGCATCGCGCGGGGCACGCCCCGCGTGGCCGCATCGGCTTGCACAAAGCTGGCGTAGCTGGTCTCGTTGTATTGCGAATAGGTGCGCAGCACGTTGGCCGGCGTCAGGATCACCGGGGTCGCCAGGCTGTCGGCCACCCGAGTTCCGGCGGTGGACAACGTGCCGCTGGCCGCCCACGACAGATTGCGCATCTGCGTCGGCGCCATGACCGCGCCCGCCATCGCACCCGTATTGATCTCGACGCGGAACGCGCCGGGCAACAACGCATACGTGGACGGCATCAGCGTGTAGGTGCCGGCCGGCAAGCCCGGCACGCCCGCGCCGATCGTGATGTGCTGCCCCAGGCCCGGGGCCGAGGCGCCAGCTTCGCCGCCGGCCGGCGCATAGCCCGGCTGCACGCCCGGCACGATGGCATAGACCGGATTGCCGGCCAGTCCGGGCAAGGTGAAGCCGCCCTTGGGGTTGTTGCGCACCAGCGGGGAATAGCGCGCGTCGGTCGAGCCGCCGCGCCCGGACACGAAGCCCGCGCCGGTCAGCTCGCCGCCGCCGGACAGGTCCAGCAGCGATCCCGGCAGCGCATCCACATCGCGGAACCCCAGCGTGATGCCCGTACGCAGCGACGCGCCGCTGCCCGCTCCAGTGGCGCCGCCAGCGCCCACCAGCGAGACTTCGATGCCCTTGAACTTGTACGACACACCATCGGTCGTGCCGCCGTAGGGCATCAACAGCCCCGCGCCGCTGACCGAGGTCACGCTGCCCGGCAACAAGGTCAGGCGCTGCGTACCCAATACCGAACTCACGTCACCCAGGATGATGGCGCCGAGCGGCGCGCGCACCACGCCGCCCTGCTCCACGTTGGTCGCCGCCAGGCGCAGCGAGCCAAACGCCGAATACGGCACGGCCGGCAGCGGCGCGGTGGCGCCGCCCGACCGGCCCACCCGCAGCGTGCGGATCGGATCGAACACATTGACACCGGATACCGGATTGCGGGTGTAGCCCGCCAGCACCTCGGCCTCGGCGCCCGTCACCGGATACAACTGCGCGGCGATCAGGTCCAGATCGCCTCGCGTCCACAACCGGGTGCGCGGTTCGCTGTCGTTGTTCAGCAAGAAGCGCAGGTCGCCGCCGCTTGCCAACGTCACCCGGTCAAAGCCCGACCGCGCCACCGCCAAGGGGCCACCCACACTGCGGTTGATGCTGCCCTGGGTGCCGAACGACAGGCTGTTGCCCACTTCCAGCAGGTCAGTGGCGCTGACCGTGAAGACGCCCGCCCCCACCGCTGGCGCATCGCCGAACAGCACGCGCGGCCGGATCGTGCCGTTGGTGGCGAAGTACTTGCCCGGCCCGGACAGGCGCACCTGAGAGGCCGCCAGGTTCACGCGCGTCGCCGCGTCGGCGTCCGGCGCCAGCGAAAACGCCCCGGCGTACAGACGCAGGCTTTGGCGCAGCGCGATATCCACCGCGCCGTCAAACGACATCAAGCCATTGGACAACAGCCCCAACTGATCAAAACCGCCGCCCGCCAACAGGCGCGGGACGTCCAACCGGGCCTGCCCGTAGCGCAGCGCGTCGGCCGCCTCGCCCGGCTTGACGTCCGCGGCCAGGGCGTTGCCGCCGCCGGCCGCCAGCACCAGCTCGCGCGGCACCTGCACCTGCATGCTGGACGGGTTGTCGACCGCGCCGCGGTACAACGGCGTTTCCAGCGCGATATCCAGGGAGCCGCCCGCAGCGCCTGCGCCGCCGGCCCGCGCGATGAGCGTGCCGTCCAGGAACAGGCCGTTGTAGGAACTGAGCGCGATGCGGCCACCGTTGCGGTCCAGTTGCACGGGGCCTACCCCGTTCACGTCCACGGTCGCACTCGACCCGGATGCGTCCAGCACCGCGCCCGGCCGGATGATGACGTAGGCGTCGGAAGAGGTCGCCGTGGCGCGGTCATGATTGATCTCGCCGCCGATCACGATGACGCCGCCCGCGTCCGCCACGCCATAGCGGCGGCCCTGCGCGTCCACGCCGGTTTCCGCACGGCCAGCCACGTTCAGCACCGCCTGCTCGCCGATCCAGATCGACCGGCTGTGCACCTGGCCCGTAGCGGTCTCGACGGACTCCGCCACGTCGATATCACCCATGCGCAACTGGCGGATATCGATCTTGCCGCCGGCCGCCGTCAGCGCGCCCAGCACCGTGATCTGGCCCGCGCCGCGCAGTTGGATCGTCTGGCCCGGGTCCACATTGATCTGCGCGCCACGGCCGATGAGCAACGCCGCATCGGCGTCCGCCCCCGGCAGCGACAGGCTGCGGCCGCTTTGCAGCGACAGGCTGGCGCCGCGGCGACGCGTCACCGTGCCCGCCACCGGGTCGTGCAGGTAGACCGGCGGCTGCCAGGTTTCCAAGGCCGCGCGGGCCGGCGCGCCCGTCGCCAGCCCGGCCGCGTCCATCACCGGGCGGTACACCGGCATCGACACGTCGATGCGCGCGTCCTCAGCCACCGAGGCGCCGCGACTGCCGGTGATCTCGTAACGCGAGAACCCCTGCTGAAAGAACGGCGCCGCCAGCGCCAGCACGTCGTCGCCGGCCTCAAACGGCTTGGCGCCCAGCACGACCTTGCCGGCCGTCACCGCCAGCGTGCCGCCACCGTCCACGCCATAGCCGCGCAGTTCCGCGTCCAGCGCCAGCCGGCCGCTTGTGGCGGTGCCGGCCGCCACCGCGTCCACGGTGACGTTGCCACCCTTGCCGCCGGTGACTTTGCCCTTGGCGCGTAGCGCCGCGCCCGAACCCACATCGATCACACTGCCGGCTTGCAGGTCCATATCCAGACTGCTGCGCAGCGACACGCTGCCGCCGTTCAGATACGGCATGGCGCCGGTCTGCCCCGGCGCCAGCGCCAAGTTGGCCCACAGGCCCGACGTGTCCAGGCGCGCCCGCGCGCCCAGCGTCAGCCGGTCGTCCGCACTCGCCGCACCCGCCGTCGTGTCGGCCATGCCGCCGGGCGTGGCCTGGAACAGCACATTGCCCAGCCGGATGCTGCCGGCGTTGGCCGTCAGCGCGGCGTCCACCGCCAAGTTGTTCGCGAACAACGTGATGTCGCCCGCCGGGGCCACCGTCAGGTCGGATTGCACCGCGATGTCGCCGGCGGCGATCTTCACCGCGCCCAGGCCAAAGCCATTGAGCCGCGTCGTATCCAGCTGCAGGATGCCCGTGCGGTCGACGGGCAGCGCCGTGTCCAGGTCCAAGCCGGCGGCAATGGCCGCCACACGGTTAGACAACGTCACTTGCTGGACCGTGCCATCGCCGCGCCCCAGCACGTACTGCAGCGCGCCGGTGGTCTTGCTGTAGTACGGCGTATAAGTGCCCACCACCAGCTGCGCGCCGCGCGCCACGGCGCGTTGCGATTGCTGGTAGCCATCCAGGCCCGCCTGCGCCGCCGCGTTCTGCCGGTCGCCCTGGAACGTCGTGCCGATCAGCTCGCCTTCCAGCACGGCGCTGCGCGTGCTGATCACCAAACGGCCCGCATCCCGCCCGACGGTGTAGCCGGTTTCGAAACGCTCGCGCGGCGCGATCAGCGGGTTGTAGAAATAGCGCGTCTGGCCCCAGCGTTCGCTGCTGGCCTCGTAGCCCTGGTACAGCCCCGTATAGGCCAGGTCGCCGGGTGCGCGCGTCACCTCGTACAAGCGGCCATCCACCCCGCGCAGCCAGCTCTGGCGGATCATGCCGTCCTGCACGTCCAGCGTGCCGCCCGACAGGTTGATCTGCGAGCCGGCCCGCGTCACCACGTCGCCGCCGGTGAATTCGACGTTGCCGCCCTGCGCCATCCATTCCGTGACGGCATGCCCCTGCGTGCCCAGATAACCGCTCACTTCCAGCAGGCCGCCGGCTGTGTACCAGCGGTCCGTGGCGTAGCCGTTGGTGCCCGCTGGCACCAGCACCAGGTCGCGGATGTCGACCCAGACGTCGTTGTTATTGAGCTTGCCGCTGTCCCGGTTGACCGGGGCGTCGCGCTGCTCGTTGCCCTGCACGTTGATCTTGAGGTTGTTGTTTTCCATCGCGACGGGCACGCCCACCGCGCCCGACACATCCAGCACCGCGCCATCGCGCAGCAAACTGCGCTGCGTCGCATAGACGGCGATCTGCCCGCCGGTGGCCAGCGTGATCGAGCCCGCCGCGAAATCCACCGAGCCCGAGCTGCTGATTTCCACCCGCGACAGCTCGCGCCGGTCAGCGCCGGCCGCCAACAACGTCGAATCGCCCTGCGCCGCCGGCGGCACACGCAGGCCGTCGCGCTGGCTATCCAGGGCCAGCGCGCCGCTGCGGTCCAGCAGAATCGCCGTGGTGCTGTTCTCGGCCACCGTGACCCGGCCGTCCGCGCCCGTCGCGGTCAGGTGCACCGTACCGCGCGTATCCACCGACGTGCTCGAGAGCACCACGCCGCGCTGCGCCACGTCGCCACCCGTCAGCGTCACGTCGCCCAACGCGGCCTGGATCAACCCCGTGTTCTCGACACGGCCGGGCATGCCCGTCGGCGTCACTTCATTGCCCTTGGTGGTGGACACCAGGTTGCCCGACGTGCCCTGACCGCGCTTGATCACGAAGCTGTCGCCGGCCGCCAGCAGCGCCTGCCCGCCCGGGGTGTCTATCGTGCCGGCGTTGGCCGCCGTCTTGCCCAGCAGCAGCACGTAGCCGCCGCCCGTGGTGGACGTGGTCGCCACGGCGGTTTGCAGGCGCGCCCCGGCTTGCACCTCGATGCCGCCCAGCGCATCCGTAAAGGTCGGCTGTGCGCCGTTGTCGGCGTACAAGCCCTTGGTCTTGAACTGCGCGTCGGTAATGGTCGCCGCCGCCGCTACCAGGTTGCGCGCGTTCACCTGGCTGGTGCCGGTGAAGATCACGCCGTTCTGGTTCACCACCAGCACCGTGCCGTCGGCCTTGATCGCGCCCTGGATCTGGCTGGGCTTGGCACTGGCGCCCACCACGCGGTTCAGCACCGCATCGTCCGCGCCCTGCTTGAATTGCACCGTGGTGTTGCGACCGACGTTGAACGTGTCCCAGTTCAGGACGGCGCGCGACTGCGTCTGCTCGATGGTCACCCGTTGGCGGCCATTGTCGTTTCCGGCTTGGGGCGCCTTGGCGCCTTCCCACTTGGCCAGCGCGCCCTCGGCCACCCACAGGCCACCCGGCGTCAGCCCGTCCGGCACGCTGCTGCCGTTGGCGGCTGCGGCGGCGCGGGCCGCGGCCTGCGCCGCTTGTTGCGCGGCCACGGCGGCGGCCGTGCGATTCAGGTTATCCAGCGAACGCTGCAATTGCTGGCGAGATTCGGCCTGCTGGCGCGCGCTGTTACCAATGCCGGCCAGGCTGCCGTCGGGCATGCGCCCGGTGCGCTGCGCCGTCGATTGCACTGCGTTCTTGTCCGCGAACCAGCTGGAACTGAAGGCGCGCGTTTGCGCCTGCGCCGTGGCGCTCCAGCTACCCGCGATCAGCAGCGCCGTCAGCGCGCGCGACAGCGGCGTGGGACGCCATTGCGGGCGGCCGCGCCTTGCTCTGCGCGCCATGATTGCCTTACCGCCCCGCTGCGCCATCCGTGCCTGCATGATCGTCTTCCCTTATTCCAATCGCGAGTGTTCGCCACCTAGAACAAGACAGACGGATGGAAAAATGCCGACCAGAACCCTGTCATAAATAATTCACGAAGCGCGCCACGGCGGACACGCGGCGATCGCCGCTGTCCAGCCCCCGCGCCGCGAGCCGATTTCCCCCGGCCGCCCGCCGCCTCACGACAGCAGCACCACCCCGCCCGGCAGCCGCGTCACCTCGGCGCCGTATGCATCGCGGATCAGTTGCTCGGCATCGGCCACCTGCGCCAACGAAAAGCGCGCCTGCACTCGCCGCTGCGCCAGTTGCTTGTTCAGCAGCACCAGCCGGCCACGGCGATAGCGGTTCAGTTCGTCCACCACGTCGGCCAGCGGCACTCGGTCAAACACCAACCAGCCGCGCCGCCAGGCGGTCACGGCCTCGGTGTTCACCTTGGCCGGCGGCAACACCCGCGCATCGTCGTAGCGCAGTTCCTGGCCGGCGCCGATGTCGAATTCACCTTGCGAGTGCGCCAGCCGCAGGGTCCCGGCCAGGCAGCACAGGCTGGCCTCGCCCCCGATATAGCGCAGGTTGAACACCGCCTCGCGCGCCGTGATGCGCCCGGCGCCCGCCACCACCTGCGCGGGTGCGGCGGTGGCCATGGCCAACAGCGCGGGCCGCGTTTCGACCGCCAGCGCGGACGATGATGCAGCAGCTTGTGCCGCTGGCACACCAGCGGCGGCCCCGCCGGAAACCCGCCCGACGCGAATTTCCGCCTCGCCCGCCGCCAGCTCGATCACCGCGCCGTCGCGCGGCCCCGAGCGCACATTGATCCGCGTCTGGGTATTCATTTCCAGTTCCAGCGCGTCGCCCAGCGCCACCCGGCGCTGCTCCCCTGTCGCCGTGCGGTAGTCGGCGCCCAGCTCGCCCAGCCCGGGCCACAGCCCCAGCGGCGGACGAAACGCCAGATAGGCGGCCGATGCCGCCAGCGCGCTGCCCAGGAACGCCCGCCGCCCCGCCAGGCGCGGCCGGCGGGCGGCCGCGGCCGCCGTTTCTTCCTGCACCGCGGGCCCCAGGACCTGCCACAGGCGCTTTTGCTCCGCGAACGCGGCCTCGTGCCGCGGGTCGGCGCCCAGCCAGGCCCGAAACGCCTCGGCGTCGTGCTCCGTCGCACGGCCCGACGTCAGCGTCAGCAGCCACAGACGGGCGGTGTCCTGCGGGTTCGGGCCGCGCTTGTGTCTTCCCGGCATCATCATCAACGCCATGGTTCTTCTTCCTTGCGCAGCGCCGGCTCGGCTTGCGCCTCCATCACCTTGCCGCAATGGTCCAACGCGCGCTTGAGCTCCTTGGACACGATGCGTTCCGACACGCCATAGCGCTTGGCGATCTCGGCGTGCGGCAGATCGTGGACCCGCGCCGCCAGCAGCATCTGCTGCGTGCGCTCCGGCAACTGCCGCAACGCGCGGCGAAACGCGTCGACCTGGTTGCGGCCCTGCGCAATGCGCGCCGGGTCCGCCGCTTCGTCCGTGCCGCCGATCAGCTCCGTGATTTCCACCCCTGTCAGCAGCCGCGAATCGCGCCGCCGCTGGTCTTCGGCGATGTTCAGCGCCACCCGGAACAGATACGCCGCCGGCTGCTGGATCGACGAGCTGGGCGGCATGTCGTTCACCTTCAAGAAGGCTTCCTGCATCGCGTCGTGCGCCAGGTCCTCGGACCCCAGGCGGCGCTTGAGCTGGCTGCGAAAATCGTTGTAGCGCTCCAGGAACAACGCGCGCAGCGACCCGGACGCCTTGTCATCCCGCACGGCCGTCTCCCCGCAACGCATTGCAGTCGTCCGCGCTGCCCGGTTGCAGCAGCACCGTTACCGGTTGCGGCATGCCCGCCGGCAACGGCCCCGCCGTCACTCCGCGCAGCGCCGCTTCCAGCCGCCGGTTCAGCGCCGCCGATCCCGTGTCCGCCACCCAATCCACTTGATTCACCCGCCAAGCCTTGTCGAACCACAGCTTGACCAGGGCGCGATAGCCGCCGGGCTCCGCCCCCTGCCCCTTGCACAGCGCCCGCTTCAATGCGCCCTGCAACGCCGCCGCATACGGCGTGTCACGCAGCCGCGCCGCGCGGGCCGACTGCGCGGCCGGTGCTTCGCGCGGCGCCGCCACCAAGGTGAACGAATGCGGACTGGCATAGCGGATGGCCAAGGGCGACCCGACCAGCAGCCGGCGCAACGCATCGCCCGGCGTGTAGGTGCCCACCACCGCCGGCGCATCGCGCCCCGCGGTCAAGGCGCTGTCCACCAGCACCGTCAGGCCGCTGGCCAGGCTGTACTGCGCCAACGCCTGGTCCAGGGGCTGCGCCGCAATGGCGAACGCGATCTCGCGCGGCGGTGTCTGCGCCGCACCCGCGCCGGACAGCGCGACCAGCCCCAACGCCAGGCAGGCACGCCGCATCCAGCCCCCGCCTGACGGACAGGCAAGGGTCATCGACGCCAACACGTAGGAAAAATGCCAGGCATGGCCGTTGCCGCGGACGCCTGCGCGCCCGTCCTGATGCGAAAGGCGCCATGCTAGGGTGCGTGAATGACGTAATCGTGACACGCCATACACGCGCGCCGTCCGGCCGACACGCAACCGTCACCTGCGCGCCTCTATCCGTCCCTATACTGATTGCATGGCGGCCGCTGGCCGCCGGGCCTATCCAAGGAACCCGCATGCGCCCATTCAGCCACATTCCGGATCGCGCCTGCCTGCTGCTGCTGGCGGCGCTGGCGGCCACGCCGCTGGCGTCCTGGGGCCAGGCGTCGTCACAAAACCCGGCTCCGCCCCCCACCGTATCAACGCAACCCGCGTCCAAGCCCGCGTCTGGCGCCTGCATCGACACCGAGGTCAACGGCTACCGCGCCCTGTCGTACGACTGCTTGAACCAGAAAATGGCGCCCGACGCCGCACCCAAGCCGCCGGCCACGCTGGGCTCCGAAGCCATCACGCAAAAGCCGCCCAACCAGATGGGCCTGCCCACGCCCGCCACTATCGGCAACCGCATGGGCAATACGTTCGGCACGTCGGCGTATCCGCAACGGCCGACGCCGCCCTGATGCACACCGCGCCCATGGCGGGCGCGGCGTCGGGCAAAGCGGTCGGGTGGCGGCCCGCAGGCCGCGGCATCACACCGTGCGGCTGATGAAATAGATCTTCTTGACGAAGGTATCCACTTCCCAGCGGCCGGTATAACCTTCCGGCATCACAAAGGCTTCGCCCACGGTCAGCTCGTGCACCGTGCCGTCCGGATCAACCAGACGCGCCGCGCCCTCGACGATGTAGCCGAATTCGATATAGCCCGTGGTGTTGGACTGGAAGCTACCGGCGGTGCTCTCCCACACGCCGGCCTCGGCGCGACCGGCATTGCCTTCGAATGCCGTCACCGTGCGAAACGCCGCGTCGCCCGAAATCGGCCGCTTCGGCTTGCCGGGCACCGGGTTTTTCAGGGGGCCGGCATCGATGCGGACCAGCCGCGATTGATCATGCTTCACTGCGCTTTCCTTGAAATCAATGCGCCGCCACCACCAGCACCTCGGCCGCGCCGCGGCTGACCGTGCGCATGCGATGCGGCAGTTCAGAATCGAAATAGAGCGAATCGCCGGCGTCCAGGCGGAACTCGCGTTCGCCCACCTGCACCTCGATGGCGCCCTTGAGCACCAGCAGGAATTCCTCGCCCGGGTGGGGAAACACCGCCGACGCATCGGGGAATTCGCGTGGCGGGTGCACCAGAAAAGGCTCCATGGCCTTGACCTTGCGGCGGCCGGCCAGCGATTCGTAGTGGTATTCGTTGCCCAGCCCGCGACGCTGCAGCGCCTCGCGGTCGGCCACCCGCACCAGGCTCACCACCTCGTCCTGCGCGGCGCCGTCGCCGCTGCCCACCAGCTGCGACACGCCCACGCCATACGCTTCGGCCAGCCGCAGCACGGTCGAAATCGAAGGCTCGCTCAAGCCGCGTTCCAGCTTGGAGAGATAACTTTTCGTCAGGCCCGTGCGCTCGCCCAGCTGCTCCAGGGACAAGGATTGCTGGCGGCGCAACGTACGCAAACGGTGAGGCAGGTCGATCATGGGCGGAAAAGGTCGCGGTAACGACCGGTAAGCATGCCCGAAACCGGCCCCGCCGTCGAGCCGGCCGGCCCGGGGCGACCCAGACCAACCGGGGCGACTCGTCAGCCCAGCACGTCCGGATGCTGGCGCAGCGCCCGCCGCGCGTAATACGCAAAGCCCACCTGCGAGCGCTTGGGCGTCAGAATCCAGTCGTGCGCCTCGCTGCCCAACGCCGGCGGAATCGGCTGGATCTTGCCCGCCGCCATGGCCAGCAACTGCATGCGCGCGGCCCGCTCGAACTGCAGCGCCAACACGCAGGCCTCTTGCACCGTGCCCGCCGCCACCAGCATGCCGTGATGCGACAGCAGAATCGCGCGCTTGTCGCCCAGCGCCGCCGAAATGATCACGCCTTCCTCATTGCCCACCGGCACGCCCGGCCAGTCCTTCAGGAAAGCCACGTCGCCGTACAGCGGACAGTTGTCCATGTGGGACACCTCCAGCGGCACCTCCAGCATGGACAGCGACGCCACGTGCAGCGGGTGCGTGTGGATGATGCAATTCACGTCCGGCCGCGCCCGGTAGATCCAAGAATGGAAACGGTTGGCCGGATTCGGCATGCCGCCGCCCTCCTGCACCCGCAGGTCTTCGTCAACCAGCAACAGGTTGTCCGCCGTGATCTCGTCAAACCCCAGCCCCAGCCGCTGCGTGTAATAGCGGTTGGGCTCCGGCGCGCGCGCCGTGATCTGGCCCGCCAGGCCCGAATCATGCCCGCCGTCGAACAGAATGCGGCAGGTCAATGCCAGGCGCTGGCGCAGCGTCCAGTCCGGCGCCTCCAGCGTGCGCTGCATATCCGCCTGCGCCCGTTGTATCAATTCGTCCTTGCCCAAGTTCATCGTATCGGCCATCTTGACTCCTCTCTAAGCCGTTTCCAACAACGGCGTAAAGCCCGGCAGCGCACGCATGCGCGCCAGCCAGGCGCTGATATGGGTAAAGGCGGACAGGTCATAACCGCCCTGGTCCGCCATGCTGGTGTACGGATACAGCGCAATGTCCGCGATGGTCGGCGCGTCGCCCACCAGGAATTGACGGCCCGCCAGGTGCGCGTCCATCCATGCCGCGGCCCGCATGCCGATCACGCGCCACTGCTCCATCGCCGGGTCGTCCACCCGGGCCGTTTCGCGTAGATGGATCAGCAAACGGGGCTGCGCAAACGCATGCATGTGCTGGGTCTGCTCAAAGCTCAGCCAACTGGCCACCTGCGCCTGCGCCAGACGCCCCTGCGGCAGCCAGGGCGTACCGCACCCCAGGTACCACAGGATCGCCTGGGATTCGGACAGCCACTCGCCCTCCGGCGTCAGCAGCGCCGGCACCTGGCGCCACGGGTTGATGCGGCCGAAGGCTTCGGTTTCCAGGTCGCCTTGCACGATGTCGAAGGTGCGACGTGTCAAAGGCAAGCCCATGAAACCGCAGGCCAGCCGGACCTTCCAGGCGTTGCCCGAGCGCAGGGTGTCCGCCAATTCCAAGGGCTTTCCAGCGAGCGGATGCAAGGTCTGCGCCATCGCGTTCGACGTGGTCGTTGAGGTTGTCTGGTTCAACGTGCTCATCGGGTCGTCTCTGTATTTTGCGTCGTCGTTTGCGTCGTCGTTTGCGTCTTTCGTGTCGCCGTCCGAGTCCCTACGCGGATCATCGTCGTCATCCTCAATCCATCTTGATATTGGCGCGCTTCACGATCTCGGCCCACTTCGCCTTCTCGGCCGCGATGAAGCGCTGGTATTCATCCGGCGCGCCGGTATACAGCTGCGTGCCCTGCCCCGCCAGCCGCGCCTTCAAGTCCGGCGACGCCAACGTCTGGCGCAGCGCCGCATTCAACTTTTCCAACACCGCCGGCGGCGTTCCCGCCGGCGCAAAAAACGCGTTCCACGAACTGATCTGCAACGCCGCATCGCCCACCTCGTTGGCGGACGGCACCTGCGGCGCCGACGGCAACCGCTGATCCGACGCCACCGCCAGCGCCCGCAACTTGCCCGATTGCGCATGCGGCATGATCACCGGACTGGCATCCATCACCACATCCACCTGCCCGCCGATGGCCGCATTGACCGCCTCGCTGCCGCTCTTGAACGGCACATGCACAATGTCCACGCCCGCCGTCAGCTTCAACAACTCCAGCCCCAGGTGCGGCGAACTGGCCGTGCCCGCCGACCCGAAATTCAACTTGGCCGGATGCGCCTTGGCGTAGGCCACGAACTCGGCGAAGTTCGCCGCCGGCAGATCGCCGCGCACCGCCAGCAAATAAGGCGACCCCGACACCAACCCCACCGGCACGAACTTGTCCGCGTCGTAGCTGAGCTTGGCGTAGATCAGCGGGTTCACCACCTGCGTGCCCACCGTGCCCATGAAAATCGTATACCCATCGGCCGGCGCGGCAGCCGCCATCTGCGCCGCGATCACCCCGCCCGCGCCCGGCCGGTTCTCCACCACCACGCTCTGGCCCAGCGCATCGCCCATGCCCTTGCCCACCTGCCGCGCCACGATATCCGTGATCCCGCCCGCCCCGAAAGGCACCACCAAGCGGATCGGATGATCCGGATACGCCGCCTGCGCCGCGCCGCCCAACCCCGCGGCCAACGCCAGCGCGGCAGCCATGATCTTGCTCTTCATGCAGTTCCCCTTGTGTCCGCCGCTTGGATGCGGCTATGACACAAAGTGTCCTATAGGAGATTGATTTTCCGCAAGGGGAATGTGATTGGGGGATACCCTGGGGAACAGGAATAAGGTTCGCCTTTTTCGTTGAAGTTCGCCTTCCGGCCAGAAGCAGCCGCTGGGCGCGTGCGGTCCTTTTACGCATCACCGCAAGGCGCAAGTCACCTGGGAACGACGGTGGTTCGTCCTTTTTAGCCAGCCAGAGGTGCCCTAGAGAAGGCTAACTGAGGCGATCAGCCATCTCGGAAGACAAAGTCCCCCAGATCATCATTCAACAACGACTGACTGCGCTTCGCGGCGGCAGAAGGACGCAGGCCGCGCCGGCGAAATTTGAGGGATCAACGTCTTTTACGCAGAACACCAGTAGGGTGAAACTTCGACATTGCCCATGCGAAGGCGTCTATGTCAAAAAGAGAGCGATGTATGAATGATCTTTCAGGAAAGCGGGCGATCGTCACTGGCGGGGCCCGGGGAATCGGTGCGGCGATTGCGCGGGAGCTATCTGCTCGCGGCGCGCACGTCGTGATTACCTGCAAGAGTGCCGTCGGGCAGGCCAATAGCCGGGCCGATGAGTTGACGTGAAGGCTGTGGCCTATCTTGCGGGCCCAGACGGAGGCCACATCACGGGCACCGGCCTGGTCGTTGATGGCGGAATCAACGCCTGACAAGTTCAATCTTCATCGCTCATTTCGGGATAATGCAGATGGTGCCCTTTCATTCTCAGCAAATAGCGCGGCCCACTCTCCTGCTAACCGGCGCGAGCCGTGGTATTGGGCATGCGACAGTGAAATTGTTTCACCAAAGAGGGTGGCGTGTCTTGACGGTATCGCGGGCGAGCTTTTCGAGTGAATGCGCGTGGGTGGGCGGCGTGGATGACCACATTACCGCCGATCTGGCGGACCCGAGCTCGTATGAGTTGATCGCGACCGAAGTCCGCCGGCGCCTGGGTGGCGCGAACCTGGCTGCGATTATCAACAATGCCGCGATTTCACCGAAACTGGCGAACGGCGGACGCAAGGGCGTCAGCATGACGGCATATGAAGAGTGGCTTTCGCTTTTCAACGTCAATCTTTTTTCCGCAGCGATGATCGTCCGTCTACTCCTGCCGGAACTCCGCATAGCGCAAGGCTCGATCGTCAACGTGACGTCGATAGCAGGTTCTCGCGTTCATCCCTTCGCAGGAGCGGCTTATGCCTGCTCCAAGGCTGCCCTCGCTGCACTCACGCGCGAACAAGCTTTCGAATTCGGTCCGATGGGAATTCGGGCCAATGCCATCGCGCCCGGCGAGATCGACACCTCCATCTTGTCTCCAGGCACCGAGGCCCTGGTACAGGCAAACGTGCCGATGAGTCGGCTTGGCGAACCAACAGAAATCGCAGGAGTGATGTTTTTCCTGTGTTCGAACGGAGCCTCGTATGTGAACGGCGCGGAAATCGACGTGAACGGAGGCCAGCACGTTTAATCGGCTATATGCGCGGGGCCTTCCGCGGAAAGCATCACTGGGCGCCTGCGGGGGCCAGTCGGGAGGGTCGCCGGATGAAAAGATTGGCTCCGCTCCCTGGCCGGCACCATAGTCAGGCAAGCAAGGACGCTTCCCGGGATGCCATGCGCCGGATGCTCTGCGGCGGGTGGCCAAGCACACGAATGAAAGCCCGGCGCATTCTTTCGGGATCGGTGAAACCGATTTTGTGGGCGATGATTTCGATAGGCTCCGCGCCGCGCTCGACGCGCTGCCTGGCCACCTCGACTCTCAGGCGCTCGACGGCCTTGGCCGGCGTCTCCCCCGTTTCGGCAAGAAAGGCACGTCCGAACTGCCGGGGACTCAGGCAGGCAATGGAAGCCAGCAGCTCGGTCGACAATGATTCGTGCAAGTGTTCGCGGATATAAGTGAGCACATTACGAATTCTGTCCGACTCGGGCTCCATATCGGCGATGGCCGAAAATTGGGATTGCCCGCCGGGCCGGCGATGGTAGACGACCAGCATCTGGGCGACTGCGTGCGACAAGTCGGCGCCATGATCTTCCTCGATCATTGCCAACGCCATGTCGATGCCAGTAGTGACGCCGGCCGACGTCCAGATGCCCCCTTCCCGGGTAAAGATCCGATCGCCGTCCACCTTCACCCGGGGGTACTCCCGTTGCAAACGGGCGGCGTACTTCCAATGCGTCGTCGCGCACCGGCCGTCCAAGAGGCCGCTCGCAGCCAGAATGAAGGCACCGGTGCATACGCTTGCGATGCGGCGAGCGCCCTTGGCGACGACGTGGTTCAAGTAGTCGCAGGTTTCCGGCAATGCGTCATCGGGGTAGGAACCGAGGCCAGTGCCCGCCACGATGACGGTGTCGCAGGCGGAAAATCCGGCCTTCTGCGTGATGACTTCCAGGCCGGCCGAGCTTCGAACGGGCCCTCCAGCCAGCGAAACAACCTGGCATCGGTATGCGTCGTCACCCAGGAGCCTGCTGGCCACCTCGAACGCCGCCAGCGGCCCCGTCGCGTCTTGGATCTGGAAGTCGCGGAATACGAGGAAAGCGACGTCCCGCGGAGCGCGACTCGCGCTTGATGATGTTGGGTTCATAACACTCTTGCACAACGCTCGAAAACAGGCTCCCACCGCATCCTGGCTACCGTCCGGTGCGTGGACCAGATCTGATGGTACACAACCAGCATGGTGGCAGGTAAGACATATATACCTCAAAAACCGTCAAGCAGTTGCGGCAGGCATAGCTTGCCAGGGGCAAGGCCGAATCAGGTAATCCCCTCACCGGCAGAACAGGATTTCACCGCTGTGGTAGGCATCAACGGACGCATCGCCCGAGCATCGAGATAGTCACGAATATTCCTTCGCCGGGCCATGACTTTAAAAGAGGGAACTAAGTCCTTTTGCCATTGGCTCGCACGCCGGAGAATCTTCGCACGTTGAAAGCCCGGGACAACCCGGATTCACATCGCTCGACGCGGCTCCCACACCCGCCGGGCGGACTGTCTCGGGCCAACGAAAGCGTCTCTGCCAACGAGAAGCCGTGTAAGCGCGGCCGACGCACGCATAGCGCATTCGAGTCCTCTTACATAGCGATATCCAACATGAACCATAGAGAGTCCAACCCTGCGTGGAGTGCGGCCGCATGACCCGTCCACGCCTTCCCTCCTGCACGGCAGCAAAACCGGCCTTCCTGCGCGTGGCTATGCTGGTCGCGGGGCTCACCACGGCAGCGGCATGCGCCTTGTTTCTACTGCCCGGCAAGAAGTCGTTGGCAGGCAGCACCGTCGAGCTTCCCACGGTTTCCGTCGCATTGCCGGTGCAGCGCACCGTTATCGAATGGGACGACTATGTCGGCCGTTTCGAGGCGAGTCGCCGCGTGGAAGTCCGCCCCAGGGTGTCGGGCCAAATCGTAGGGGTGCATTTCAAGGACGGCGAAATCGTCCAGCAGGGCCAATTGCTTTTCTCCATCGACCCGCGCCCCTACCAGGCCGCCCACGCCGAGGCGCAAGCCGGCCTCGCGAGCGCGACCAGCGAGCTCGCGCTGGCACGCGCCGACCTCGCGCGAGCGCAACGACTGGCGGGCGACAGCGCGATTTCAAAGAGCGACATCGATCAGTTGCAGGCACGTGTGCGGGCGGGAACAGCAAACGTCGCCGGCGCGCAGGCCCGCGTCGGGCTGAAGTCACTTGAGCTGGAATTCACCCAGGTACGCTCCCCCATTACGGGCAGGGTCTCTGACCGACGCGTCGACCCCGGCAACCTGGTCATGAGCGGAGAGGCCGGTAACGGCACCCGCCTGACCACCATCAACGCGCTGGATCCGATCTATTTCACATTCGACGCATCGGAAGCCTTGTACCTCAAAGCCATGCGCGCGCAGGGAACAAGCGCAGCGCAAACCCAGATCGAGGTACGTCTTCAAGATGAGCCTGACTACACCTGGCGCGGAAAGCTCGACTTCACGGATAACGGGGTCGACCCCCGCTCGGGGACCATACGGATGCGTGCCGTGATCGAGAATCCGAAATTGTTCCTGACACCGGGATTGTTCGGAAACATGAGGCTGGCAAGCGGATCCGGCACGCCCTTCTTGCTGATCCCCGATTCCGCGGTCCAGATGGACCAGACGCGCAAGACGGTTCTCACCGTTTCCGCCGAAGGCACTGTGCTCGTCAGGGCCATCGAAGTCGGCCCGCTCATTGATGGGCTCAGGATCGTGCGTGCCGGCCTGGCCGCCGACGATCGAGTGGTAGTCGGCGGGCAACAAAACGCCATTCCAGGCGCAAAAGTACAAACAAAGCCGGAACCGGCGGCCTCCCAAAGCGGGATCGAGAACTCGAACCCTCTCATTTCCGGCAGCAAGCCCGCGTCCGCGTCGTAAAGATGCGCTGGCGGCTGTCCTAAAGGAAAAATCTCATGCGCCTGTCGCGCTTCTTCATTACGCGCCCGATATTCGCCGCGGTGCTGGCGATCGTCATCACGATTGTGGGTGCGATCTCCTATTTTGCACTTCCCGTTGCGCAGTATCCGGACATCATCCCTCCCACGGTCGTCGTCTCCGCGACCTACCCCGGCGCGTCGGCGGAAACCGTCGCGGAAACCGTTGCCGCTCCTATCGAGCAGAAAATCAATGGCGTAGAGAACATGCTTTACCAGTCCAGCCAGTCCACGGCGGACGGGAAGGTTTCCATATCGATTACGTTCAAGGTCGGGACCGATCTCGACGCGGCCCAGATGCTTGTCCAGAATCGGGTGGCAGCGGCCGTGCCTCGCCTGCCGCAAGAGGTGCAGCGGCTGGGTGTCACCACCCGCAAGACTTCGCCCAGTGCCCTGATGGCGATCAACCTGGTTTCTCCGGATGGCTCGCGGGATCAGGCCTATCTTTCAAACTATGCCCTCACGCAGTTGCGCGACAAGCTGAGCCGTATCGACGGAGTCGGCGAGGCTCGGATTTTTGGCAGCCGTGAAGTGGCCATGCGCGTGTGGATCGACCCCCGGCGCGCCGCCGCGCGTGAGCTGACGGCCGGCGAGATCGTCGCCGCCATCCGTGCCCAAAATGTGCAAGTTGCTTCCGGAGCCCTGGGCCAACCGCCCAACTCGAGTGCCGACGCCTTCCAGCTGAACGTTCGGACACAGGGCCGATTGAGCGAGCCGGAGCAGTTCGACGACATCGTCATCCGCACGGATCCCGCCGGCCGGCAGACTCGCGTTCGCGACGTCGCCCGCGTGGAACTGGGCGCCGACGACTACGGAACCAATGCCTATTTGTCAGGCAAGCCATCCATCATGATCGGCATCTTTCAACGGCCCGGTACCAACGCGCTTGAAACCGGCACCACTCTCGAACGCGAGATGGTGGCAGCGGCCAAGGCGTTTCCGCCAGGGCTTGAATACCGGATCATGTGGAACTCAACGCGCTTCATCGCCCAGTCCACCGAAGCCGTCCGGGATACGCTTTTCGAAGCCGCGGCACTCGTTGTGCTCGTCATCTTCATCTTCCTGCAGAACTGGCGCGCCGCCATCATCCCCGTGGTGGCGATTCCCATCTCGCTGGTGGGCACCTTCGCCTTGCTGGCCGTGTTTGGCTACAGTCTGAACAGCCTGTCGCTGTTCGGGCTGGTCCTCGCCATCGGCATCGTGGTGGACGACGCGATCGTCGTGGTTGAAAACGTGGAAAGAAACCTCGCGCTGGGCCTGAGTCCGCTGGATGCAGCTCGCATCTCGATGGACGAGGTTTCGGCGGCCCTGGTGGCCATCGTGCTCGTGCTTTGCGCGGTGTTCATTCCCACGTTCTTTCTGACCGGACTTTCCGGGGCCTTCTACAAGCAGTTTGCGCTCACCATTTCCGGCGCCACCGTCATTTCGCTCGTCTTGTCGCTGACGCTCTCGCCGGCCTTGGCCACGGTACTTCTGCGGGCGCACACCAAGGAGAAAAGTCGGCATCAGATCATCCGGCGTATGCAGTTTGCCGGCGACTGGTTCAACGAGCGATTCGACGGGTTCAGCGCTCGCTACGGCCGATTGACGCAATGGCTCGTTGCGCGTCCGAAGCGTGTCTTGATCAGCTACTGCGGACTTCTACTGGCGACCATAGGCATTTTCTGGGTAACGCCCACCGGCTTCGTACCCTCGCAAGACCAGAGCTATCTAATATCGATCACTCAACTTCCACCGGGCGCCTCGCTGGCGCGCACGGATGCCGTAGTGCAAGAAGTGTCCAAGCGCTTGCTGAAGATCGATGGGGTCCGAGGCACGATCATGCTGCCCGGCTACGACGCAGCGTCGAACACCAATTCCCCAAACACCGCCACCGCCTTCATCCCGCTCAAGCCATTTGAACAGCGGTCCCGCCCCGCCAGCGACATCCTCGAGGAAGCACGCAAGGCCGTCTCGGACATCGATCAAGCACGGGTGCTAATCATTCCTCCTCCGCTGATCGACGGCATCGGTTCGGCGGGCGGCTACAGGATGATGGTGCAGGATCGCGGCGGCCACGGCTACAAACCGCTGGGGACGATTTCCGATCAACTCATAGCCAAAGCGAACGGCACCGAAGGGCTATCGCAGGTCTATTCATTCTTCAACACCTCAACCCCCCGCATCTTCGCCGACATCGACCGGCGCAAAGCCGAGGTGCTCGGCGTCCCGCCGGATCGCGTCTTCGAAGCCCTGCAGGTCTATCTTGGCTCGGCCTATGTGAACGACTTCAACCTGCTAGGGCGCACGTTCCGGGTGATCGCGCAGGCCGAGCAAGGCCAGCGCAATAGCGAATCCGACATCGCCAATCTGAAGACGCGCTCCGATAGCGGCGCCATGGTGCCCATCGGCTCGGTCGCCACGTTCAAGAGCGAAACGGGGCCGTTCCGGGTAGTGCGCTACAACCTGTTCCCCGCAGTCGAGGTCGATGGCGACACGGCGCCGGGCTCCTCCACGGGCCGGTCCCTGGCTACGATGGAAAAGCTCGCCGACCAGATGTTGCCCTCGGGATACGGCTACGAATGGACGGGCATCGCATTCCAGCAGAAGATCGCGGGCAACACGGCCGACCTCGTCTTCGCGCTGGCGGTGGCGTTCGTGTTCCTGGTGTTGGCGGCGCAATACGAAAGCCTCACCTTGCCCCTCGCCATCATCCTCATCGTGCCCATGTGCCTCTTCGCGGCCATGGTCGGCGTGAATCTTCGCGGGATGGACAACAACGTCCTGACGCAGATCGGGCTCGTGGTGCTGATCGCCCTTGCCGCGAAGAACGCGATCCTGGTGGTCGAGTTCGCGAAACAGGCGGAAGAGGAAGACGGCCTGAGCCCGGCCGCCGCGGCGGTGCGGGCCGCGCAGACCCGCCTGCGCCCCATCCTGATGACGAGTTTCGCCTTCATTCTTGGCGCCGTGCCGATGCTCCTAGCCTCGGGCGCGGGCGCCGAGTTGAGGCAGGCCTTGGGCACCTCCGTTTTCTTCGGCATGGTCGGCGTAACCGTCTTCGGTCTGCTCTATACCCCCACGTTCTACGTCGTTTGCCGCAAGCTCGGAGATCGGCTGTCCCGGCAGGCCGGCGGCCGCTCGCTGGAACCGCGTTACGAACACACAGGAAGCATTAAGTGATTCGATTTCACACCCTATCGATGCTGGTTGCGCCGCTGCTCTTGAGCGCGTGCGCGGTCGGCCCAGACTATGAAACACCGCCAGTCCCGGTTTCCGCGGCGGGGCCGTTCCTAGCCCAAAGCGATGCGACTGCGCCCAACGCCGCGCCCGTTTCCGCCGACTGGTGGAAGCTCTACCAGGACCCGGTGCTGGACAGGCTGGTACAAGATGCGCTCGCCTCGAATACCGACCTGCGCGTAGCGATCGCTCGGCTCGCCCGCGCGCGCGCCCAACTTCGCCAAACGTCGGCCGATCGGCTGCCCAGCACCGAGATCGACGCAAGCGTGAACCGCCAGCGGCAATCCGCCATCCAGGCCTCGCCCGGCGTCGATCGCGAGAATACCGTTGTCGATGCGGGCCTGTCCGTCGCGTACGAGGTAGACCTTTTCGGCCGCGTACGGCGGAACATCGAGGCCTCGCGGGGCGACTACCAGGCGGCACAGGCCGAACTGGACGCCGTGCGGGTGTCGACCGTAGCGGCGACGACCCGCGCCTATCTAGGAGCCGGCAGCGCCGCGCACCGCCTGGCCGTGGCGCGACAGATCGTCGAGTTGCTGGACCGCTCTGTCGGCGTGACGAGCAGCAGGGAGGACGCCGGCCTGACAACTTCGCTCGACACCGCGCGTATCGCGGCGCTTCGGGACCAGCGACGATCGGACATTCCCAGGATCGTTGCCGAGCGCCAAGCCGAGTTATTCCGGCTCTCCCTGCTCACCGGGCGAGCACCCAAGGACCTCCCGCCTGAGGCCGGCGCCCTCACGGCACCGCCCACGATCCTGCAGCCCATCCCTATCGGCGACGGGATGGCCCTTCTCACCCGGCGCCCCGACGTGCGCGCTGCGGAGCGACGGCTGGCGGCGGAAACGGCCAGGATCGGCGTGGTGACGGCGGATCTGTATCCGCGCGTCTCCATCGGCGCGTCGGTGGGCTCTACTGGGTTCCGGCTAGACGACTTCTTCGGCAGCGGCCCGCTGCGCTGGCTGGCCGGATCGCTTCTCTCCTGGTCGTTTCCGAATCAGGAAGCGATCCGCGCCCGCATCGACGGCACGACCGCCGACGCCCAGGCCGCGCTGGCGGCGTTTGACGGGACGGTATTACAGGCCTTGAGCGAAACGGAAACCGCGCTCTCGAACTACGCACAAAGCCTGGACCGGCGCGGGTCCCTGGCCGCGGCCAGGGATCAGGCCAAGAATGTGGCGCGCATCGTTCGAGCACAAGCGCGGGAGGGACGCGCCGACAGTCTAGCTTTGCTCGACGCCGAGCGCACGTATGCTGACGCGCAAGCGCAGCTTGCCGAGAGCGAAGCGCGGGTCGTCAATGCTCAGGTGGACCTGTTCAAGGCGCTCGGCGGCGGTTGGGAGTCGGCCCACGTCGCCCCCACGGCTGCCGAGTAGCTCCCCGTCTTGCGGATGGACTCAAGACGGATATCTCTGGATGGAGGGCGTGGCGCATGAAGGCAGATATCCCGACGGCGATTCTCGGCCCGGCCCGTTCGTCATCCAGCGCGCCCCGCGCGAACATACAGCTAAACGACATCGCCATGTTTGTCGAGGTCGCGAGGCGGGGCAATTTCGGCCTGTCCGCGGCCGCACTGGGAGTTTCCCCGTCGACGCTCTCGCGGCGGGTGAGCGAATTGGAACGTGATCTGGGAGTGCAGTTGCTCAGGCGCAGCACTCGGAAAGTCGGTTTGACTGAGGCCGGCGCGCTCTACTTCGAGCGTTGTCGGGACGTCATCGATGAAGCTAGGGTTGCGCACGAGCAGTTGCAGGCGAGCACCGCCTGCCCGGGTGGGCAACTGAGCGTGTCGTTACCGGCCTCGCTGGCACAGGCATTCGTACCTAAGGTGATCGACGCTTTCCACCGCCGGTATCCGGACATCCATTGTCATTTCGAATTGGGCAATCAGCGCGTCGACCCGATCAGCAGCACCTGCGACGTCGCGTTGCGCTTCGGCCATCAACCGAGCTCAAGCCTGACTGCCCACGTCATCAGCGCAATGACGCCGCGCCTGTACGCATCCGCCGACTATCTTGATAGGCACCTAGCACCCCGGTCGCCGGCCGACTTGGCCAGGCATCAATGCCTGGTCGCCGCGCGAAGAGGCGAATTCGAATGGGTGTTGCGCTCCGAGGCACGAGTGGAGCGGGTCCGGGTATCGGGCAAAGTGGCGGCCAACGATTCCAGCATGATCCGATCATTGGTCCGCGCAGGAATCGGCATCGGGCCCCTCATGAAGTTCGAGGCCGCGAAGGCCAGCGGCGACGACAAGGTTTCTCAGGTACTGCGGCAATGGTCTTTGCTGCCTGTGCCGCTCGTCGCCTTGCTCCCTACCCGGAAGGTACCGGCGCGAGTCAGGGCTTTCCTGGATTTCATTCAGCCTTATCTGCAGGATTGCTGAAGGCATCAAATCGCGTCTATCGCCATCGCTACGCTGATCAGCACCACCGCGGCGATGGAAGCCGCGAACACCCGCCGCGCCCAGCGCGCATCGTCGCCGACCGCAAACCCGTCCATGGCAGTTTTCAGCCAGTACAGTCCGCTTAACAGAACCATAGCGATGTAGAGACTTCCCACGTATCCCAGCGCCGCCAGGGAAAGCGCGGCCACAAGAAATGCGGCAATATACAAAACGATGCGCTTCTTCGCTTGATGCCGCCCCTTCACCAGTGGCAGGACGGGAATACACGCCGCTTCATAATCCTTCCATCTAAACATGGCGATAGCGTACGAGTGAGGCATTTGCCATATACCGAAGATCACGAAGAGCGCGACAGCGGCAGTGTCGACGGTTCCGCGCACCGAGCAATAGCCCACCACAGGCGGGATCGCGCCCGATATGCTGCCGACTAACGTGGCATGGACCGATCTGCGTTTCAGGAAAAGCGAGTACAGACCCACATAGACGATGTACCCTGCGAGCATCAGGACTAGCGGCTCAATTCGACGCGCAGCGGCATACAAAAGCGAGAATCCAACGATAGCCAGCGTACAGGTAAAGATCAGAGCCGACGTTATCGAAATGCTCCCCGCCGCCATGGGCCGCTTATAGGTGCGTGCCATGAGCCGGTCAATGTCACGGTCAATGACGTTGTTAGCGGCGCATCCAGATCCGATCACGAGCGCGGCGCCAGACATTACCAGTGCAATATGACTTGCATCGACGACACCTCGCGATGCGAGCAGGTAGCCGCCGGCGAGAGACATCAGGTTACCGGCCACAATGCCTGGCTTGACCAACTCGAGATAGGTTCGATACATAAAATTTCGCCGGGTCGGACTGACCGCGGACAGGAAGCAGCGGAACAGGCTTGGATACAGGAAGAGCGGTGATCGCGCGGTCGGCGGCCCAACGCCTGGGCCTGTCGGATCAACCGGTGGTGACTGCGATACGGTCGAATGTGGCAGGGGGGAGTACCTGCATTACGGAACGCTTCTTTGCAACTGAAGCTTTATACCTTCTGGACAATGGGGCCCGAAAGGGAAATGTCGGACAAAGATCCCGCAGATACCGACGCCACGAATCGACCGATGACGAAGGCCGTCTTGGGTCGATTTTGTTGCTAACTCGCTGTACGGCGTCACGAGAACTTGGTCGAGATCCGCAACGAGTCGCCATGTGGGCCGACGTCGTGCACCAGAGCGGCGTGCAGATCGACTGATCCAGGCGTTGCCTGGCAAGCCGATGGCAAGACGCCTCGCTGGCGTCCGCCGCGCCGGCCAGGCCTCAATCGATGACGATGTTCTCCCGCTTGACGATATAAGAAAGCTGATCGACCTCATGCCCGATGCGCGTGGACAATTCCTTCGGATTGCGCATGACGACGATACCCTGCGCACTGAGTGAGGTATTGGCAGCGGGCTGGTCCATCGCGCGCTTGGACTGCTCGTACAAGGTGTCGACGATCTGGGCAGGCGTGCCTGCCGGGGCGAACAGGCCCAGCCAGAAAGTTACATCGATGTTCGGATAGCCTGCCTCGGCCATCGTGGGGATATCCGGCATTTGAGAAATCCGTTGCTTCTGCGTGACTGCCAGGGCTTTCAACTTGCCGGCCGCCACTTGCGGTGCGCTGGCCAGCGTATCGAAAGACGTGTTCACCTCGCCCGCCATGACCGCCATGCTTGCTTGCGAGGCCGACTTGTAAGGGATATGGGTTGCCTTGAACTGGGCGTCATTGCTCAGTTGCGCAAACGCCAGATGGGCCAGGTTGCCTTGGCCGCCCGACCCATAGGTGAGCTCGCCCGGATTCTTCCTGGCGTACTCAACCAGATCCTTGACCGACTCGATGGAGTGCTTCTTGGCCCAATCGGGGTTGACGTTCAGAATGAACGGCGCGTCCAATACCAGGGCGATGGGAGCGAAATCCTTGGCCTTGTACTGGGAGTTCTTGTAGATCAAGGGATTGACGGTGATGCTGCTGCTGTTGGTGGCCAACAGCGTGTAGCCATCCGGCGCCGAACGGGCCACCTCGGCCGCGCCGATCGATCCATTGGCACCGCCCTTGTTCTCCACGATGACGGGCTGCTTGAGCGTCTTGGACAATGAGTCCGACAGCAGGCGAGCCATCGTGTCCGTGATCGAACCTGCCGGGAACGGCACGATTATCTTGATGGCTTTAGTGGGCCATGCTTTGTCTTGCGCGAACGCGCCAGTAGACCCCAACCCCAATGCGGAAACCACGGCGAGGTGCGCGGAAGTGATGAGGAAGTTACGGCGGGAATCGGATGTAGCCATTGTTTGTCTCCACGAAAATTTAGATCTTATGTATTGCATCGTGCTTGCTGGGCTTGTCAGGCCGCCTTCCTGGTTGCGGTGTTTCCTATGATTCCGTCTCGCTCCAGCGTCTGTTGCTGATCCACGCTCATGCCCAGCACGCGCGAAAACACATCGCCATTGTGCTGCCCGAGCGTAGGCGCCGGACGCACCGCCGCGACCGTAGCGGCCGACTCCCTGAACCAGGGCGTGGTCGCCAGAAACTCGCCGATATAAGGGCGGAAAGTCGCCTTGAAAAACTCACGGGCGCTGAGATGCGGGTCATCTAGCACCGTCCAGACCGGCTTGACCTCTCCTGCGCTGATGCCGGCCTGCTGCAGTTCGGCCATTGCGCTCTGCGCGGAGCGCGCGCGGGCCCATGCGTTGATCCTGCGGTCTATCTCTTCCTGCCGGACCCGTCGGCCTGCCGCTTTCTCCAGAGCAGGGTCCAGGGCAAGATCAGCCGCCTGCATGACCGCCAGCAATGCCTGCCATTGCGCATCGCTCGTGATGCTCACCACCACCCAGGCGTCATCACCCGCGCACTGGTAAATCCCCTGCGGGGCATGTAGCGGATGCGCATTGCCGCTGCGGGGCGAGGTAGTGCCGTGCACGGACTGCTCAATGACGAACGGCGCTGTCATGGGCAGCATGCATTCCACCTGAGAAAGGTTGACGTGGCGCCCCTTGCCCGAGCGTTGCTGCACGAACAGCGCCAACAACGCCGCCGCTCCCCCGTTGAAGCCACCCACCGGATCACCATAAGCGTAGGAGGTCAGCGCCGGTGGGTTCTGCGCGAAACCGGTGTGATGCGGCAGGCCGCTAGCCTGCTCCAGCGTGCCACCATAGGCCCTGATCGTGCTCCATTCATTGCCCGACCCGAATGCCGGCATGGATACCATGACCAACCGCGGATTGACCTGGGACAGCACGGCATAGTCCAGCCCGAGTTTGGGCAACACCTCGGTCGAGTAGTTCTCGATGACGATATCGGCCTTGGCCACCAGATCGAACAGGACCGCACGTCCTTGAGCATGGGTCAGATCGAGCGTGATGCCCAACTTGTTGCGGTTCATCAGCGCAAAGTTCGAGTTCTTTTCGTATAGCTTTTCCTGATAGAACTCGTCGGTGTAATGCGTGCCCCGCCACCAGTCCGGATAGCGCGTGCTTTCAACCTTGATGACTTCCGCGCCAAAGTCCGCCAGCGTCCTTGCCGCCAATGGCCCGGCCCACCCCATCGTCAGATCTACCACCCGGATTTTGCGTAAGGGCAGCGCGTCCGGCGCAGCCCTGGCCAAGCCGGCGGCCGGCGTCAGGCTCTCCGCTTCACGGTAGCTCGGGCCGTCAGCGTCCAGGAGCGCAGCCTCACCGCCCGGCAAGGGCCCCGCATCGCCCATGGGCAGCGGAACGACCGGCCCCTCGAATTCGGCCGCCCCCGACTTGACGGGAACAAAGGCGCCGCGTTCGCGATGCACGCCTTGTTGAAGCAGTTCTGCCATGGTCGGCACGATGACAGCGGGGAATTTCTCCTTGCGCAGCACATCGAACCATTCCTTGGCAGTCCTGGCGCGCAGACTGGGAATCAGGAACGCATCGATTTCGTCCGCATGGACGATACGGGTCGGCCCGCTCGCAAAGCGCGGATCCGCAGCCTGGTCCGGGTGGCCGATGGCGGCGCACAGCGCTGCCCACTGCGGGCCGGTATGAGCGAACAGCCCAACCCAGCCCTCCTTTGTCTCGTAGATGCCGGCAGGATGCGTCGTGCAGAACCGGTTGACACCCAGCCGAGCCAAGGGATGCCGGCCATCCTGCACCATGCCGGCTTCCATCTCCACCAGCGAAAACGCAATCTCGTGGATGCTCAGCATATAACGACGGCTGCCGTCGGATCGTCCCAGCAACGCGGCGGTCGCGCTCGAGAATGCTGCGACACCGGCGGCAATGGCAGTCTGAATGTCGTGCGGCAGATGGGGGGGGCCCTGCTCCGCGCCACTGCAATACACTGCGCCGGCCAGGGCGCGGCACACGGCCTCGGTTCCCGCGAAACCACTATAGGGCCCGGACTCTCCGAACCAGGTCAGACATACTTCAATCGGCGCATTGCCCTGGCCGTCATTCCCATCGCCAGCGTACACAGGGCGCTTCAGAACCTCCAAGCCTTCGTCCAGGGCCCGGGCGTCGAGAATAACATCGCATGTCCGCGCGATACCTGACAGCCACGTGGTATCCGCACCTGTGTTTCTACCAAGGGCCACGCTGCGCTTGTTGGTATTAAGCCAGGCATGCAAGGCGCTTACGGGCTCGCCATTGGCCTCGTTCAAAAGGGGCGGCAGGCGGCGCAGCGTGTCGCCGTCGGCGTCCTCCAGCTTGATGACCTCAGCGCCAAAATCCGCAAAAAGCTTCCCGGCATAAGCCACTGCCGCTCCGCAGCCGATTTCCAGCACGCGCAACCCGGAGAAGGCGAGCTGGCTTTCAGATGTTTGCATAGTCGCAACCTGTTCCAACGGACTTTGCCTCGATTACCAGGTATCGACAAAGGCGCGGCGGGCCCGGCCGGCGCGCAAAGATGCCGACGCGATGCCTTGGCGTATCCATGTGCGGGTCTGCGCGGGATCGATGACTGCGTCGATCTCCGTCGTGGACGCGACATTGATGGCGTGCCCGCGATCGTAGGCGCGAGCCACCAACTCGTCGTAAAGCGCCTGGCGCTGCGGCCCCTCGGGGACGTTCTCGAGCTCCTTCTTGAAGCCCAGCCGGATGGACCCTTCCAGGCCCATGGGGCCGAATTCGCCCGTTGGCCACGAAACCGCGCAACTGGCCGAGCGAAAGCCCCCGCCGGCCATGGCCATGGCTCCCAGGCCGTATCCCTTGCGCAAGGCAATTGCCAAGATGGCGACCCGCAGCTTGGCCGCGACCACGAACATGCGCGACACATGTCGGACTTGCGCCTTGGCCTCTTCCTCCGGCCCGACCATGAATCCCGGAGTATCGATCAACGAAATTATGGGCAGACCGTGGATATCGCAAAGATTCATGAAGCGTGCCGCCTTGTCGGCCGCCTCGGCATCGATGGCGCCTCCCAGGTGATGCGGATTGTTGGCGATGATCCCTACAGGCTGCCCTTCCACACGAGCCAGGGCGGTGTGCATTCCCAGGCCGAACCCCGAGCGCAGCATCAATACACTACCTACGTCGGCAATGCCTTCGATGACCTTACGGCTGTCGTAGACACGCAAGCGATTCTCCGGCACCACATGACGGAGGTGGCGCGGGTCGGGAGCCACCCAGTCCTTGGTGCGGCCCTGGAACATGGACAGATAGTGCTTCGCCGCCGCGACGGCCTGCGCCTCGTTGTCGACCAGGATGTCGATGACGCCATTGGCGAACTGTACCGGCGCGGGACCGACGTCCTCTGGCCGGAAGATGCCCAGCCCCCCGCCTTCGATCATCGCCGGGCCGGCCATGCCGATGTTGGCGCTCTTGTCCGCGATGATGACATCGCAGACCCCCAGAAAGGCGGCGTTGCCCGCGAAACAGCGTCCGGAAACAATGCCGAGCAAAGGCACTTCGCCACTGAGTTCGGCCAACGCGGCGAACGACGGCTGATACAGCCCGGATACGAAGGGAAAATCGACGTCGCCCGGCCGACCGCCTCCGCCTTCGGCGAACAACACCATCGGCATTTCGTCGCGGCGGGCACGTTCCACCAGTCTGTCGGTCTTGATGTGGTTGCGTTTGCCCTGCGTGCCCGCCAGCACCGTCGCGTCATAGGCCATCACGGCGGTCAGCGACCCGTCGTAGCCGAATGCGTCGCCGTTGACGTTGCCAATGCCGGTGACAATGCCGTCCGCTGGCGTGTTGGCGATCAGGTCTTCCTTGCTGCGGCGGCTGGCCTGCGCGGCAATGACCAGTGCGCCAAACTCCACGAACGAGCCTTCATCGCACAGATCGTCCACGTTCTCCCGTGCGGTGCGCTGCCCTCGCGAGCGGCGCTTTGCCACGGCCTGCGGGCGCGCGTCATCATAAAGCGACGCATGGCGATCGAGAACGACTTGCAGGTCAGGGCGCACGGCATCCAGATCGATCGCGTCTGTCACGACCTCGGCGTCGACACCACTCGATTCCTGTTCCAGCAAGACCAGGATCTCGCCTTCGAGCACATTGCCGCCACTGGCGGCCGGCACCTCGACGACCCTGCCATTGAAATCGGCGACGACGGAGTACTCCATTTTCATCGCTTCGATCACGGCGATGGGTTGGCCCTTGAGCACGAGGGCGCCAGCGCTCACAGACACCTCGACCAGGCGGCCGCTCAATGGCGCGCGCGATGCCGAGAGCCCTTCCGGCACCGTGACCTGCGGTGCCTGCGGCAGGTTGGCCGCCGAAGCGCTGCGCCCCCCAGAATCCCCGATCAGGCTGTCCTTGGCCTGCTGCTCTTGCGCGTACTGCTCCGCCGCTGCGAGCAGTTCCCCGAGGATGGCCTCGATATAGCGCGTATGGTTGCGCTGCGACAGGAAGTCCTCCCGAGCCACGAGCGCCTGCAAAAGATGGATATTCGTCGCTACACCGGCAATCCGGAATTCGGCCAGGCAGCGGCGCAAACGCCGCACCACGCCAGGGAAATCGTCATTGCCGCTGAACACGATCAACTTGGCCAGCAGCGTGTCGAACGCCGGGGCGGGCGCGTACCCGCTGTAGGCATGGGTGTCGACGCGCACCTCGGGGCCGGCGGGCGGCTCGAAACGCTCCAGCCTCCCGTGTGCCGGGCGTGCCATGCCCGTGGCATCGGTCGATTCTGCATTGATGCGGAGCTGAATGGCATAACCCTTCAGCGCCGGCGGGTTGGTCGGGTCCACTCCCAGTTCGGCCAGGCGCTTTCCCTGCGCGACCCCGATCTGCAAGGTCACCAGATCCACGCCCGTGACCTGCTCGGTAATCGTATGTTCGACCTGCAGCCGGGGATTGGCTTCGATGAATACAAAGTCCGTCTGCACCCCCTGCTCGTTCTCTTCGACCAGGAATTCAAAGGTTCCCAGGCTGCGGTACTCCACCTTAGCCGCCATTTTCTTTGCTGCGGCAAGAATGGCGGCGCGCAGAGTGGCGCTCAGCACCGGGCTGGGCGCGATCTCGACCACTTTCTGAAAGCGGCGCTGCAGCGTGCAATCGCGATCGCCGAGCGCGACCACCGACGCACCATCGCCGACGATCTGCACTTCGATATGACGCGCGCGATTGACCAGACGCTCCGCGTACAGCGCGTCCACACCAAAGGCCGACATTGCTTCCGACCGGCAGCGGGCATAGAGCTCGGCAATATCGGCTTTGGACTTGACGACGCGCATCCCGCGTCCGCCACCTCCGCCGACCGCCTTGATGACGATCCCGACCCCGCCCTGCTCGTCGAAGAACTGTTCGACGTCCTCCAGTGAAGCACCGCCCGGCGTGGCGGGCATGACGGGCACGCCGCATTCGCGGGCCAGTTGCAAAGCGCGGCCTTTGTCTCCGAACAGAGCGAGGTGATCGGCGTTCGGGCCGATGAACGTGATTTCCGCCGCATCGCAAGCCAGGGCGAAATCTGCCCTTTCACTCAAGAAGCCATACCCCGGATGGATGGCATCGCAATGCTCGGCCCTGGCTGCGGCAATGATGGCGTCGATATCGATATAAGCCGCCGGACCGGAGCCGGCCAGCGCAACCGAGGTGTGCGCGAGAATTCGATGCCTCGAGTTTGAATCGTCCTGGGAATACACCGCGACGCTTTCCAACCCGAGGTCGCGCACGGCGCGAATGGCTCGCACGGCGATTTCTCCACGATTGGCAACCAACACTCTCTTCATAGTGATCCTATGTCTCTGACTCTTATGCTCAAGTCCTTAAGCGGCTTCCCATAACCATTGCATGTTCCTGCCAGACGAGGCGCGCCTGCGGGCGAGCGCCGAAAAGCATTAACATGGAAACGGATACGCGCAATCGCAGCCCAGCTTGATCCGGCGGTTGTCGTTAACTTGGTGAGGATGGTAGGTGTCGTGCAACGGCCACACAATTCACATTTTTCTCTGACCCCTATAGCCGTTCGGCATGTGTCTCGATAAAAGCAGGCGGAAATGGAACTCAGGCAGTTAAGAACGGTTTTGGCGATCGCGGAAACCGGCAGCCTCACCAAAGCGGCGGAACTGCTGCACGTCGTGCAGCCCGCCCTCTCCCGACAGCTGAAACAGCTGGAAGACGAACTGGGCACTCCGCTTTTCGACCGCAACCGGCTCGGGATGGTGCTGACCGTGCCAGGCCGCCGGTTCGTCGATCAGGTGCGGGTTTCCCTGAAGGGCCTCAATGAAGCCCGGGCCGACATCGGCGCCGTAAAATCGGATCTTCTTGGCACGGTGTCCATCGGCATGCTGCCCGGCCTGGCGGCCGCGCTTGCCGGCCCGCTCGTCATAGCGTTGCAGCAGCAGTATCCCAATCTCCGCGTACGCATCGCCACCGGCTTCTCGGATTTCCTGCAAGAGGGCCTGGAGGGCGGCAAGCTTGATATCTGCCTCATGGGCGACTATCTGCATTCCGAACTTCTGCAGACCTCACCCGCTTATTCCGAGCCCATATACGTCCTCGGCCTGCCGGGATCCGGATTGTCCGAGGACGCCCCGATGACGCTTGAGGCCGTCTCCAGAATGCCCATGGTGGTTCCGGAAGCGCGCAGCTTGCGCAATGTGATAGACCGGGCCTGCACCATCCTCGGCGTCAACCTGAATCTGGTTGCCGAGTCGGACAGCACTGCGGTCATTCTCGATCTGGTGTTACGCGGCATCGGCTACACCATCCTGCCAGTCATCCCCATCATGACGATGCTGGCCGAAAAGCGCATCGAAGGCGCTCCCATCATCAGCCCCACGCTGCAACGCACCGTGATCATCGGCACCGCCGTCCTGAACCGCAACCCCCGCATCGTCAATGCCCTGCATGCCGAACTGATCCGCGTGCTCGAGCCCTACATCAAACAGTTCGACCACGTCGGCGTACGCTGGCTGGCTGACTGAATACACCCTCTGCGCGCGAACCCGGCACGCACCGGGCCACGGCCGAGCTATGCTCAATCGCTATGCCCCTCGTCAAAATTAGTTAATTGTCCCGAGACGGCTCGCCCCCCTAACATCATTCGAGCGTCGTGGCGTCGCCAGCAGACAGGCCATGCACCCAACGGGTGTATGTCCCGTCCGCCTGCCGGCCGGCCGCGGCCAAAGAATCTTGGGAGGCAAATGTGCAGAATTCCTCTAACAGCACACACACAGCGGGCGACGAGGCAGTCGGCCCGGAGCAGTACTTCCAGCGCATGCTCGAACAAGGGCTGTTCATGATTCAGCGCTGCGAAACAACCGGCCGCGCCGTTTTCTATCCTCGAGCCATCTCCCCTTTTGGCGGCGGACGCTTGCGCTGGGAAGCCGCCAATGGCGGCGGCACCATCTATTCGACCACCGTCGTGCGCCAACGCCCCGAACGGGGTGGGAACTATTGCATCGTCCTGGTGGACCTTGACGAAGGACCGCGCCTGATGAGCACCGTTGTCGATATGGAGCCCCTGGCGGTGAAGATCGGCATGCGAGTGCGTGCGCAAGTGCGCCGCCAGTCCTCTGGCGTGCCGCGCGTGGTGTTTGTGCGCGCGGACTGACCGCGCGACGCATGATAATTGGAATGAATTGATGGCTACTAGTACAAGAGGGGCCTCGGCGATTGTCGGGATCGGCACCACGCCTGGCTGGAACAGCCCCGGGTTCTCGGCTTTGGATCAACTCGGCATCGCCGTTCAGGCGGCGGCGGCCGATGCGGGCATCGGCGTGGACCAGATCGACGGCTTGTTCACGTCCACACTGACACATTTCATGCCCGCCCTGTCCGTGGCGGAGTATCTCGGCATCCATCCGACCTATATGGATGGCACCAACATCGGCGGATCCTCATTTCTGGCCCACCTGTTGTCGGCCACGCTTGCCTTGCAAGCCGGGCTGTGCAAAGTGGCCTGCATTTGCTATGGGTCGAACCAACTGTCGGCGGGCGGCAAGCTGACCACCCTGACCGAACCCGCCCCCTGGGAGGCGGTGTATTCGCCGCGCAACCCCGTCAGTGGCTACGCCTTGGCTACCGCGCGCCACATGCACCAGTACGGAACCACGCGCGAGCAGTTGGCCAGCGTCGCAGTCGCCGCGCGCCAGTGGGCGCAGCTCAATCCTGCCGCGCACGAGCGCGGCCCCCTGAACATCGCCGATGTTCTGGATTCCCGGCCCATATCCGATCCTCTCACGCTGCGGGACTGCTGCCTGGTGACCGACGGCGGCGGAGCGATGATTCTCGTCGCCGCGGAACGCGTGCCGGAATTTGCCAACACGCCGGCCTATGTTCTGGGTGTCGGTGAGGCAACCACGCATCGCCAGATTTCGACCATGGCAGACCTCACGGTCACCGGTGCCGTGCAATCCGGCCAACGCGCTTTCGAGATGGCGCGCGTCTCGCCACAAGAGATCGACGTCCTGCAGCTCTATGACGCATTCACCATCAACCCGATTCTGTTTCTTGAGGACCTGGGTTACTGCCCCAAGGGCGAAGGTGGCGCATTCGTGGCGTCAGGCGTGACCGCGCCCGGTGGCGCACTGCCGGTCAACACCAACGGCGGCGGCCTGTCCTGCAATCACCCGGGCATGTATGGCATTTTCGCGGCCATCGAGGCGGTGCACCAGATCCGCCGCTCCGCAGACGCCAGACAGGTTGACGGCGTCGATCTGGCCCTGGCCCACGGCAATGGCGGCCAGCTGGCCAGCCAGGTCACGGCGATTCTCGGATCGCGCGCCACCCTGTAAACACTGAAACCGCGGACGCAATCATGAGCAGCACAACCAGCACGCAAGTCGTCACCTACCATCTTCAGGCCGAGGTGGCCTGCATTTCAATCGACAACCCGCCTGTCAATGCGCTCTCTCAGACAGTGCGGGCGGGCCTGAAATCCGCCATCGCCGCCGCGCAGAACGACGCGAGTGTCAAAGCGCTGGTGTTGCTGTGCAAGGGAAAGACTTTCTTTGCCGGTGCCGACATCAAAGAGTTCGCCCTCCCGCCCCAGGAGCCTAAGCTGGCCGATGTCATACAGTGCCTGGAACAATCGCAAAAACCCGTGATCGCGGCCATACACGGAACCGCGCTGGGCGGTGGGCTCGAGGTCGCGCTCGGCTGCCACTACCGCATCGCCACTCCGGACGCCCGCTTCGGCCTGCCCGAAGTCAAGCTCGGCCTGTTGCCCGGCGCGGGAGGAACCCAACGCCTGCCCCGCCTGATCGGTGCGGCCGAGGCATTGGAGATGATCGTCGACGGCAAGCCGATCTCGGCCCAACACGCGCTGCGCATCGGCTTGGTGGATGAGCTCGCCGAAGGGGATCTGGCGAGCGCGGCATTGGCCCTGGCACGGCGAGTTCAGCACGAAGACCTGGCGCAGCGAAGAGTGAGCGCCTTGGCTGCCCCCAAGGCAAATTCAGAGCTCTTTACCGCTGCCGAACAAAGCCTGCGACAACGACGCCGCGGCTATGAAGCGCCGCTCAGTTGCGTGAAAGCGGTGCGCGCGGCGGTGGAGCAACCCTTTGACAAAGGGTTGCAGATCGAGCGGGCCTTGTTCGATGAACTGAAAGCATCGCCACAGTCACGCGCACTGCGCCATGCCTTCTTTGCCGAGCGTCAATTGCACAAGCTGCCGTTTGCGGCCAAGGCCAGGTCCGTCAGCCGGGCGGCGGTGGTAGGCGCCGGCACGATGGGCGGCGGCATTGCGATGTGCTTCGCCAACGCCGGCATACCCGTGGTGCTGCTGGAGAAAGACGCCGAGCGCCTCAGTCAGGGCTTGGCGCGCATCGAAGAAAACTACGCCAACTCCGCTCGGCGCGGCCGGCTCAGCGCAGCCGACGTCGCGCAGCGGCTCGCATGCATACAGGGCAGCACACGCTTCGAGGATCTGGCCGACGTGGATCTGGTCATTGAAGCGGTGTTCGAGGAAATCGGGCTCAAACACGAGATATTCAAAACGCTCGATCTGGTCTGCAAACCCGGCGTCATCCTGGCCTCAAACACCTCTTACCTGGACATCGACAATATTGCGAGCGCCACCCGGCGGCCCCAGGACGTGGTCGGGATGCACTTTTTCAGTCCCGCCAACGTCATGCAGTTGCTGGAAAACGTGCGCGGCTCCGCCACCTCTGACGAAGTGTGCGCCACCGTCATGGAAGTGGGCCGCCGCCTGGACAAGGTCGCCGTGCTGGTGCGGTCCTGCGACGGATTCGTCGGCAACCGCATGTTGAGCAAGCGTACGCGCGAAAGCTATTTCCTGCTCCAGGAAGGCGCCTCGCCCTTTCAGATCGACCGTGTCCTGCGCGACTTCGGCTTCCCGATGGGGCCGTTCGCCATGGCGGATCTGGCAGGCCTGGACGTGGGCTGGCGCAATCGGCAGAGCCGCCTGCAGAGCCTGACGCCGCGCGAGCGCGAGTGCGACATGCTGGACCGCATGTACGCCGCGGGCCGGCTGGGCCAGAAGACCCAGGGTGGCTTCTACGACTATGACAGTGACCGCAAGGCCACCCCTTCACCTGCAGCCGAAACACTGGTCGCCGCCCACCGCGCCGCCTCCGGCCGACAAGCGCGCCAAATCTGCGACCAGGAAATTCTGGAGCGCTGCCTGTACTCCATGATCAACGAAGCCGCCTATATCCTGGAGGAGAATATCGTCGAATACGCCTCCTATATCGACGTCGTCTGGCTCAAAGGTTACGGCTTTCCCGCCTATCGGGGCGGCCCGCTGTGCTACGCGGACCAGATCGGCCTGCCTGCCATCCTGGCGGGGCTGCGCAAGTACGAAGCCGAGCACGGTTCCCAATACTGGAAGCCGGCCAATCTCATCGTTAAGCTGGCCCAGGAGGGGCGAGGCTTTCACGATTGCCCTGCCTGAAGCCGCGCACACGCAATAAGAGAGAGCACGTCAACGGTGTCCCCAAGGGATGCAGGCACGGTCGATCCTGACCTGCGTGGGCAGCGGACCTGGCATATACAGAGGGTTTGATAAATACAACAAACTGGAGACAAGCGTGTTTGACAAGCAACTGCATCGCATCCCTTTGGGCCACACCGTGGCCGCCATCATCATCTGCGGCAGCAGCGCCCTGCTCGCGCCTGAAGTCGCGTCTGCCGCCGATTGGCCCGACGGCAAACCCATTACCATCGTCGTCCCGTTTTCGCCTGGCGGTTTCACGGATCTGGTTGCGCGCCGCTTCGCTCAGGACCTGGGCAATGAGTTGAAGACGACCATCGTGGTTCAGAACAAGCCCGGCGCCAGCGGCCAGATCGGCACTGCGCTCGTCGCGCGCGAGAAACCGGACGGTTACAACCTACTCGTCACGGCCACGCAGCACGTGATCTATCCCGGCCTGCAGCCCAACCTGCCCTACGACCCTAAGAAAAGCTTCTCCAACGTGGCCATTCTGGCTTACGCACCTAACGTTCTGCTGGTTCCCGCCAAATCTCCCATCTCCAACGCGAAGGAATTCACGGCCTACGCCAACAAACAACCTGGCGGTCTGGCTTTCGGCTCCAGCAGCGTGGGCGGCTCGGCGCACATGTCCGGCGAACTCTACAAAATGGTCACCGGCGCCAATCTGCGCCATATTCCCTACAAGGGCGCCGCGCCAGCCGTCACCGACCTGATAGGCGCGCAAATCCCGGCGGCATTCTTGGATGCAACATCGGCAGCCGCCTTCATCCGCTCGGGCGACGTCAAAGCCCTGGCCGTCACCTCAAAAGACCGCCTGCCCAGCTTGCCCGAGGTCCCCACCGTCGCCGAATCCGGCTATCCAAGCTATGAATCGCAGGCCTGGATAGGCCTCTTCGGCCCCGCCGGCATGCCGACGCCCATCGCGCAGAAACTGAATCAGATCGCCATCGACAGCGCCAACACCGAAGCCAACATCAAATGGCTCAATGACAACAATGCCACGCCGGCCAAGCTCTCGCCGGCACAGGTCACGGACTTCGTCGACGCCGAGCTCGACAAATGGAAAACCGTCATCGACCAGGCGCACGTCACGATCCAATAGCACGGTGAAGCGCTCGCAAGCGGGCGCCATAACCCCAAAGCGGCCCGGGGCCGGCCGCAAAGGCCGGCCCTTCGGGTCGATTGCGCGCAGGCGTGCCCGCCGCCGTTGAGTTACCGATTGCCATGTGCTCGGCACTTTCGTGCGCTCATACCCTGAGCGCCCCCGACACAGCCCGCCTTTGTCGTTGAAGCCAGAAGCGCACCTGCCCTGTAACCGAAACTAAATATCTTCAGCGCACTGCGCCGCAAAGCCTCACAATATCGCGAGCGGATCTGGTCCTTGATATTGGAGCTCCGATATGAAAAATCGCTTCGCGCTGGTAGTGGCGCTGTTGACTGGGGTGCTGTGCATCGCCAATGCCGCAGCACAGCCAGCCTTCCCAAGCAGTTTCAAGAACCAGAACGTCACCATGGCGGATGGCGCGACCATTTTCGTCCGCTCTGGTGGCGCTGGCCCCGCCGTGGTACTCATTCACGGCTTCGGAGACACGGGCGACATGTGGGCCCCCCTCGCCCAAGCGCTCGCAAAGACGCACCGGGTGATCGTGCCGGACCTGCGCGGCATGGGGAAGTCGTCAAAGGCCGCCAGCGGCTACGACAAGAAGTCCCAGGCTGTCGACATCCGCACGGTCGTGACCGCGCTCAAGCAGGACAAGACCGCCGTCGTCGGCCATGACATTGGCACGATGGTCGCCTATGCCTATGCGGCGAGCTACCCCGACAAAGTCGACAAACTCGTCGTGATGGACGCCCCCGTGCCCGGCATCGCGCCGTGGGACCAGATCATCCTGTGGCCTGCGCTGTGGCACTTCAATGCCGGCGGCCCCGATTTCGAACGGCTGGTCGCGGGCAGGGAGCGCATCTATCTCGATCGGTTCTGGAACGAGTTTGCCGGCACGCCGTCGAAAATCGATGAGGCGACGCGCCGCCATTACACCAAGCTTTATTCCCAGCCGGGCGCGATGCGCGCCGCCTTCGCGCAGTTCAACACCATTGCCAAGAGCGACGTCGCCGACAACATCGCGTTCTCCAAGACCAAGCTCGCCATGCCAGTGCTCGCCATCGGCGGAGAGAAGTCCTTCGGCGACAATATGGCGATCGTCATGCGCAATGCGGCGACCAATGTGCACGGAGAAGTCGTGCCCGGTGCAGGGCACTGGCTGATGGAAGAAAGCACCGCGGCCACGGTCGGGCTGATCGAAAGATTTCTGGCCGTGTCGCCATAGCCCGTGGGCGCACATCTGCTGGCAAACTCGGACTGCCGGGAAGCGCCAAGGACCGCAAGCGGCGGGAACCACTTTTGGCAATGGCCGCTGTCGGCCAGAAGCCGCCCCGCCCGTCATCGCGGCGGCAGAATCCGGCTGAAAGCAGTCATCTAGGCAGCGCCACGCAACTCGGTCAGAATGCCGAACCAGGGCATTTGCCGTAGGCCTTGCACGCCCCCCTCCCATCCTTCGAAGGAGCCCTCCGTGGCCGAGACACCCAAGGTAAAAGGACCTGCCTCCTATTTTCCTTCCATCGAAAAGACTTACGCCAAACCCATCGCGCATTGGATGGATATCATTCAGAAGGCGGGTCCGCTCAAGCACATGGAGCTCGTCAACGTCCTGAAGACCCAGCACCAGATCGGTCACGGGCACGCCAACGCCTTGGTTGCAGCGTTCCTCGCGAAGAAGTAGCGCCTCAATCAGCGGGCCTCCAGGAATAAGGTGTCCGTGTGGCACCTTATTCCTGGTCGTCCGTCTCAGGCTAGAGTGGCTTGTTGTATGGATCCAGGAGAAATTGGATATGCCCGAAGTCAGCCCGCCTTTTGATGACAACGCGGTCTACAAAACCTTGCTGGAGTCCACTAAGGCAATTCCCTGGAAGATCGATTGGGCCACGATGAAGTTCGCCTATATCGGCCCCCAGATCGAGGCCTTGCTGGGCTGGACCACCGACAGTTGGGTGAGCGTGGAAGACTGGGCCACGCGCATGCATCCCGAGGATCGCGACTATGTGGTGAATTTCTGCGTCGCCCAATCCCAGGCCGGCGTAGACCATGAGGCGGACTACCGGGCGCTGACCAAGGACAACGGCTATGTGTGGATACGCGACGTGGTGCACGTCGTGCGCAACGACAAAGGCGAACCCGAAGCGTTGATCGGCTTCATGTTTGATATCACCGAGCGCAAGAAAACCGAAGAAAAGCTGCTGAGCCTGCAAAAAGAGCTGGAGGCGCTGTCCTTCAAGGATGGCCTGACGAATATTGCCAACCGGCGTCGCTTTGATAGCAGTTTCGAATTGGAATGGGAGCGCGCCCGCAGCGAACGCCATCCTTTGTCCATACTGTTGCTCGACGTCGATTTCTTCAAGCAGTACAACGATCTGTATGGCCACACTCAAGGCGACAAGTGCCTGGTGGATATCGCCCAGACGCTGAGTTTGGCACTGGATGGCCCACGCGACCTGGTTGCGCGCTACGGTGGAGAGGAGTTTGTTGTGCTGCTGCCCGAAGCCGATGCCGAGGTGGCTTGGAGAGTCGCCGAGCGCTGCCAGCGATTGCTCCAGAAGAAGTCCATCGCGCATGCCCTGTCGCCGCATGACAAGCGCGTCACGGTCAGCATAGGCGCCGGCACGGTGGTGCCAGATGGCCAGGTGGATCGTGCCGGCTTCATCAAGGCCGTGGATCAGCAGTTATATGCGGCCAAGAACAATGGGCGAAACCGCATTGAGCATGTGCGGTTGGAAGCCTGAGCGCGCAATTTTCCAGTGAAGGGACCGGTAAGCACAGAAAATATTCCCCAGCGAAGCCACAGCCCGGGCATGCCGGTCGCCGCCCGCGCGCCGCTATTTCGCCGATCTTTTGGCAGGCGCCAGCATGCGCAGGCAAGCGTCCGAGACCTTGTGGGCAAACTTGGCAACGTCCTTCGTTTTGGCGGCGATGATGTCATCCGTCGCGCCGTGTACGCCGGAATAAATCAGCAGCGCAACGATCCGGGGATGATCCGGGGTCCAGACGCCTGCTGCCTTGCCTTGCTCGATGATCTCTGTCAGCTGGTCAAGAATGGCATTCTTGGCCTGGTTGGACCGATCGTGGTGATGGTGGTTGATGTAAACGATGTCGTGCGTGCGGTACGTCTTCACGTAGGTTTCGACGTTGGTATCAATCCATACGCGCAACCGCTGCGCCCAATCGCCCTCTGGACAGGCGTCTACCGCCTCCTGCAGGCTGACCAGGAACTGCTCGGTGTAGCGCCTGGCCAGCGCTTCCAGCATGTCGTTCTTGGAAGAAAAGTAATGGTAGAAGGTGCCCTTGGCCACCTGGGCCTGCTCCACGATGTCATTGATCGTCGTGGCTTCGACACCCTGGGTCAGAAACAGCTTTTCCGCCGCCCCCATCAATTCTTTCAGACGAACCTCTGCCGGCTTCGTCCTAGGACGATCCTGTCGCCTTTCCAGCGGCTTCGCTTTCAGGTGTCTCACGGTCATTGGGGCATTAATAGGGAAACGGGGGCAGTTTAAAGGAAGTAGCGTTCCAAAGGCACCATGGGGAAGTCTTCCTGACTAGAATGAGCCTTGCGTTCAACCCTGGGGAATCGTTTCATGAGCCTGCAACTACGAGTGCTATCGCTTTTTGCAATGTGTGCGATGTCGGTTGGCGCCGCAGCCGAAAATCTGCCGGTCGTCCAGTTCATCGCGACCGGAGGCACGATTGCGATGAAGGTGGATCCCGTCACCAAAGGGGTGGTTCCCGCCATCTCGGGCGACGACCTGATGCAGACGGTACCCGACGCAGCCAAGTACGCGCGCATTGAAGTCAACAACTTCTCGGCCATGTCGGCCAATTATGTCGAACCCAAGTGGTGGACGCGTCTGACCAAGTCGGTGGATGACGCCTTGGCTCGGCCAGAAGTGGCCGGGGTGGTGATCGCCCATGGCACGGACACGATGGAAGAAACGGCGTACTGGCTCGATTTGACGGTGAAGTCCGACAAACCGGTGATTCTGATCGGCGCGCAACGCAATGCGTCTTCCCCGGATTTCGACGGGCCGCGCAACCTGCTCAACGCGATCCGGATCGCCACCGCGCCGGACGCCGTGGGCAAGGGGGTGATGATTGCGATGAACAATCAGATCAACGCCGCGCGCACGGCGACCAAGACCCATACCGCCGACGTCGAGACCTTCAAATCGGGCGACTTCGGGTTTCTCGGGGAAGTCTGGTCGGACCGCGTGCAGTTCTCGCGCACGCCCTTGCGGCGGCAGCACATCGATATCGGCGACGGCGACATGCCCCGCGTGGAAATCCTGCCCATGTTCGGCGGCGCCGATGGCGACTTGCTGCGCTATGCCGTGGACCAGGGCGCCAAGGGCATCGTGGTCCAGGCCGTGGGCATGGGCAACATGAACGTTTCCATGTTCGAGGCCGTCAAGTATGCATTGGGCAAAGGCGTGCCGGTCGTTATCTCCACCCGCGTGCCCAATGGACGCACGATGCCGGTCTATGGATTTCCTGGCGGCGGGAAAACGACTTTCGACGCCGGCGCGGTCATGGCCGGCGACCTCAGCCCCCAAAAGGCCCGGCTGTTGCTGATGCTGCTATTGCATCAAGGGCAGCAGAGCAAGGAAGCGCTGCAGGCCGCGTTTGACCGTTGAATGATGCGAACAGGCGACTTGATTACTTGCTGCCGACCAATTCGGCCGGATCAGGTTGCCACCCCCCGCCAAGCGCCCGGAATGCGGCAACCGCCGCGCGTGCGGCGTCAGCTTGCGCCTGGGCTCGCGTATCGGAAGCACGTAACAAGCTCTCGTCGGCCTGCAGGACTTCGATCAGGCTGACCACCCCTTTTTGGTAGGCCTCGAACGACGCCCGACGTGCCCGGCCCAGCGAGTCTTCTCCTTGCGCCAGCACATTGGCCTGCTCCTCGCGTTTGACCAGGGCAGAAAAGGCGTTTTCCACATCCTCGGTCGCGCGCAGCACGGCCAGTCGATAGGCCGCCAGCATCTCGGCCTCTTGCCCCTTGGCCTGCTCGATCTGCGCGTTGATGCGCCCGAAATCAAATAGACGCCACCGCAAACCCAGCACACCGGACGCCTGGCTGGAGCCGTTGGTGAACAGGTTGCCTGCCGATATGGCCGTCGCGCTCCCGATCAGCCCGCTGAGCGAGAGCTTGGGGTAATACTCGGCGATGGCGACGCCGATACGCGCATTGGATGCGGCAAGACGGCGTTCGGCCACCAGCAGATCCGGCCGGCGCCTGAGCAAATCGCCCGGCGATCCCATGTTGTTGATTTGCGGCGCGACAGGAATGGCGCCGGTGTCGGCCAGGTCGGCCCGATGCGTTCCAGGCGGCGATCCCAGCATCACATCCAGGGCGTTCATGGCCGCATCCAGCCCCGTCTCAAGCACAGGCACGGACGCACGCACCTGCGCAAGCGCGCCTTCTACCTGCCGCACCTGAAGTTCGGCCGCCAAGCCCTTGCCATACAGAAGGTTGACGGTGGCGAGCAGATCCTGCTGCGTCTGCACCTGGCGACGCGCAACGGCAAGGCGGGTTTGCAAGCCGCGGATGCTGATGTAGATGTCGGCGGTCTGGGCCGCGACCGCAAGGCGCGTGGCCGCCAGGCCGGCTTCCGATGCCTGGTACTCCGCCACGGCCGCTTCCCGCCCGCGGCGCAGGCCGCCAAACAGGTCCAGCTCCCAACTTGCGCCGAGATTGGCTTCATAGGCACTGCCATAACGGTCGAAGTCGGGCGTCGCGTTCAGGACCTGGCCCAGCGGCGTCTCGACGGACTGGTGGGATCTGGCGGCTTGGCCGCTGAGGCTGCCTGAAGGCAAGAGTGCAGCATTGGCCGCGCCCAAGCCCGAGCGCGCTTGAGTCACCCGGGCGGCCGCCTGTGCAAGATCCAGGTTCTGTTCCAGCGCCGCCGTCACGAATTGCGCCAGCTTGGGATCGCCAAAGCCCGTCCACCATGCGATGAGATCCGCGCTGGCGGCGGCCTGCCGTTGGTCCACCGCCGCCTGGCCAACGTACCGCGCCGGCAGGGGCGTCTCTGGTTTGACGTAATCGGGACCGACGGCGCAGCCCGCCAACAGGCTGGCGGTCAGGAGTGTGGCTAAGGGGAGTTTGGGCAACATGAGACTTCTTCCGGGATAGGAGATAGCGTCGAATTGAAGTGACTATAATACAATTTGGTCACTTGTTGTCGATTTCCGATGTGGCGGGTAAGCTTGAAGCCATGGACCAAGCAACCCCCCATCCTGCCCCGGCCCGCGGGCCAGCCGACCACGACGTGCGGCACCAGATCGTTACCGCGGCCACCGAGCACTTCAGCCGATACGGCTACGAAAAGACCACTGTCTCTGATCTGGCCAAGGCCATCGGCTTCTCCAAAGCCTATATCTACAAGTTTTTCGAATCCAAGCAGGCCATTGGCGAGATGATCTGCGCCAACTGCCTGCACCAGATCGAAACCGAGGTCAGAGCCGCCATTGGCGAAACCGAACGGCCGCCCGAGAAGCTGCGCCGAATGTTCAAGGCGATCGTCGAGGCCAGCCTGCGCCTGTTTTTCCAGGACCGTAAGCTCTACGAAATTGCCGCTACGTCGGCCACCGAGCGCTGGCAGTCGGCCGTCACCTACGAGGAACGCATCCATAAGCTGCTCCAGGACATCTTGCAGGAAGGCCGGCAGTCCGGCGACTTCGAGCGCAAGACGCCGCTGGATGAAGCCGCGATGGCGATCTATCTGGTGATGCGCCCCTATTTGAATCCCCTGCTCTTGCAGCACAGCTTCGACCACATCGACGAGGCGCCGGCGCAACTGTCCAGCCTGGTGCTGCGCAGCCTGTCGCCGTGACACACCAAACCGCATTGTGACTATTGACTAGTTTAGTCACTAGACCCAAAATACGAGTCCTATTCATTTCGTTGATGGGACTCCCATGCTGCGGCGCCGTCTCCTTACCTCTACCGTCATCAGTGCCCTGCCGTTTGTGCTGGCTGCCTGCGGTGACCCTCCTCACTCTGATCCGCGCACCGAAGCGCCCTTGGTGCGCACCGCCATCGTCCAGGAGGCCGCCACCGCCACGCGCTCCTTCACCGGTACCGTAGCCGCGCGGGTCCAAAGCGACCTGGGCTTTCGGGTTTCCGGCAAGGTGCTGGAACGGCTTGTGGATACGGGGCAAACCGTCAAACGCGGCCAGGCGCTCATGCGCATTGATCCCGTCGATCTGAAACTGGCGGCGCATGCGCAGCAAGAAGCGGTCGCCGCCGCACGGGCGCGTGCGCAGCAGACGGCGGAAGATGAAGCCCGCTACCGCGCCTTGCGGGGCACCGGCGCCATATCCGCCTCCGCCTACGACCAGGTCAAGGCAGCGGCGGATGCCGCCCGCGCCCAGCTCAAGGCGGCCCAAGCGCAGGCGGAAGTGGCCCTCAATGCGAACCGCTACGCCGAACTGGTGGCCGACGCAGATGGCGTGGTCATGGAAACCCTGGCCGAGCCTGGCCAGGTTGTCGGCACCGGCCAGGTCGTCGTGCGCCTGGCCCATGCCGGCAGCCGAGAGGCCATCATCCAGCTGCCGGAAACCCTGCGCCCGGCGGTCGGTTCCACCGGACAAGCCACACGCTTCGGCCAGGAAGGCGCTGCCGTGCCGACCACGCTGCGGCAGCTCTCGGATACCGCCGACCGCTTGACCCGCACTTTCGAGGCGCGCTATGTGCTGGATGGCGCGCTGGCCACCGCGCCGTTGGGCACCACCGTCACCATCCAGATTCCGAATGCATCCGCGTCGCAATCCAGCGGCATGCAGGTGCCGATCGGCTCGCTGTTCGACGCGGGCAAGGGCCCCGGCGTGTGGGTCATCCAGGGCGAGCCGACGACCGTGACCTGGCGGCCGGTCGCGGTCCAGCAACTGGGTGACGACGCCGCCCGCATAGCGGGTCAGCTCAAGCAAGGCGATCGGATCGTCGCGCTGGGCGCCCACCTGCTGCGCGAAGGCGAGCAGGTGCGCGTGGCAGGCGAGGCTGTGGCCGCCGCCGAAGGAGCGCGTCCGTGAGCGAAGGCCGTTTCAACCTGTCGGCGCTTGCTGTCCGCGAGCGCTCTGTCACCCTGTTCCTGATCTGCCTGATCTCGTTGGCGGGCCTCGTTTCATTCTTCAAGCTGGGCCGTGCGGAAGATCCCGTCTTCACCGTCAAGGTCATGACCATCATTACGGCCTGGCCAGGCGCCACGGCGCAGGAAATGCAGGACCAGGTGGCGGAAAAGATCGAAAAGCGCATGCAAGAGCTGCGCTGGTACGACCGGACCGAGACCTATACCCGGCCCGGACTGGCCTTCACGACGCTGACGCTGCTGGACAGTACGCCGCCGTCGGAAGTGCAGGAGCAGTTCTACCAGGCCCGCAAAAAGGTCGGTGATGAAGTCGCCAACCTGCCGCGCGGCGTGATCGGCCCGATGGTCAACGACGAGTATGCAGACGTCACGTTTGCGCTATTCGCGCTCAAGGCCAAGGGCGAGCCGCAGCGTCTGCTGGTACGCGACGCCGAGACCTTGCGCCAGCGGCTGTTGCACGTCCCCGGCGTCAAGAAGGTCAATATTATCGGCGAGCAGGCCGAGCGCATCTACGTCGAGCTCTCCCATGCGCGGCTGGCGACGTTGGGCATCAGCCCGCAGGAGGTATTTGCGGCGCTCAACAGCCAGAACGCCTTGACGCCAGCCGGCTCCGTCGAAACCAATGGCCCGCAGGTGTTCATCCGCCTGGATGGCGCCTTCGACGAATTGCAGAAGATCCGCGACACGCCGATCGTCGCGCAGGGGCGCACCCTGAAACTGTCGGACATTGCCACGGTCGAGCGCGGCTATGAGGACCCTTCCACCTTCATGATCCGCAACGGCGGCGAGCCGGCCCTGCTGCTGGGCATCGTCATGCGCGACGGTTGGAACGGCCTGGACCTGGGCAAAGCGCTGGATGGCGAAGTCACCGCCATCAACGGCGAATTGCCGCTGGGCATGAGCCTGTCCAAGGTCACGGACCAAGCCGTCAACATTGGTTCGGCCGTCGATGAGTTCATGGTCAAGTTCTTCGCCGCGCTGCTGGTGGTGATGCTGGTGTGCTTTGCCAGCATGGGCTGGCGCGTGGGGGTTGTGGTCGCCGCTGCGGTACCGCTGACGCTGGCGGCCGTGTTCGTGGTGATGGCGGCAACGGGCAAGAACTTCGACCGCATCACGCTGGGCTCTTTGATCCTGGCGCTGGGCCTGCTCGTGGACGACGCCATCATCGCCATCGAAATGATGGTCGTGAAAATGGAGGAAGGCTACAGCCGCGTCGCCGCTTCCGCTTATGCCTGGAGCCATACCGCCGCGCCCATGCTGTCCGGCACGCTGGTGACCGCCGTCGGCTTCATGCCCAATGGCTTTGCCGCGTCTACTGCCGGCGAATACACCAGCAACATGTTCTGGATCGTCGGCATCGCGCTGATCGCCTCCTGGGTCGTGGCCGTCGTGTTCACGCCCTACCTGGGCGTCAAATTGCTGCCCGACCTGAAAAAGGTCGAAGGCGGCCACGATGCGCTCTACAACACGCCCCGCTACAACCGGTTCCGCCGGATATTGGCGCGCGTCATCGCGCGCAAGTGGCTGGTCGCGGGGTCGGTCGTTGTTCTGTTCGTCGTCTCAGTGCTGGGCATGGGCGTCGTCAAAAAGCAGTTCTTCCCGATATCCGATCGCCCCGAGGTGCTGGTGGAGGTGCAGATGCCCTATGGCACCGCCATCGCCCAAACCAGTGCCGCGACCGAAAAGATAGAAGCCTGGCTCGCCAAGCAGGACGAAGCGAAGATCGTCACCGCGTACATCGGCCAGGGCGCCCCGCGCTTTTTTCTAGCCATGGGGCCGGAGCTGCCTGATCCTTCGTTTGCCAAGATCGTGATCCGCACGGACAGCCAGGAAGAGCGCGATGCATTGAAATTGCGTCTGCGCCAGTCTATCGCCGATGGCCTGGCCCCCGAGGCCCAGGTGCGCGTCACCCAGCTCGTGTTTGGCCCGTATTCGCCATTCCCGGTTGCCTACCGGGTCACGGGTCCGGACCCGGACAAGCTGCGCAGCATCGCGGGGGACGTGCAGCAGGTCATGCAGGCAAGCCCGATGATGCGCACGGTCAACGCGGACTGGGGAACGCGCGTGCCGACGCTGCACTTCACCTTGCAGCAAGACCGGTTGCAGGCCGTCGGCCTGACCTCCAACGCGGTCGCGCAGCAATTGCAGTTCTTGCTCAGTGGCGCCCCTGTCACCAGCGTGCGTGAAGACATACGCACGGTACAGGTCGTGGCCCGCTCGGCCGGCGACACCCGCCTGGACCCGGCCAAGATGGCGGACTTCACGCTGGCAGGCGCAAACGGGCAGCGCATTCCGCTATCTCAGGTCGGCACGGTCGATGTGCGCATGGAAGAACCCATCATGCGCCGACGGGATCACACGCCGACGATCACGGTACGAGGCGACATCGCCGATGGCTTGCAGCCGCCGGACGTGTCGACGGCCATGAGCCAGCAGCTCAAGCCCATCATGGACAAGCTGCCGGGCGGCTACCGCATCGTGCAGGCCGGCTCCATCGAGGAATCCGGCAAGGCCACGCAGGCCATGCTGCCGCTGTTCCCCATCATGCTGGCCATCACCCTGATCATCCTGATCCTTCAGGTGCGTTCGATTTCCGCGATGGTCATGGTCTTTCTGACCAGCCCGCTGGGGCTGATCGGCGTGGTGCCCACGTTGATCCTGTTCGGCCAGCCATTCGGCATCAACGCGCTGGTCGGCCTGGTTGCGCTGTCGGGCATCCTCATGCGCAACGCGCTGATCCTGATCGGGCAAATCCACGACAACGAGCAAGCGGGGTTGAATCCGTTCCATGCGGTCATTGAAGCCACCGTGCAACGTGCCCGGCCGGTGATCTTGACGGCGCTGGCGGCCATCCTGGCGTTCATTCCGCTGACGCATTCGGTGTTCTGGGGCACGCTCGCCTACACGCTGATCGGGGGCACCTTCGCCGGGACGGTCCTGACCTTGGTATTCCTGCCAGCGATGTATTCCATCTGGTTCCGTATCAGGCCGGAAAATGCGCGACCTGCGTAGCCGGCAGGTACGTTTACGCGGCGGCATCCCGCAAGCGGTGTATGTCCGGCACCGCCGCGATCAACGCCTTGGTATAGTCGTGCGCGGGCGCTGTCAGGATGCGCTCTGCGCTCCCGACCTCGACCAAGCGGCCTTGCTGCATCACGCCTACCGTCTCGCACATGTGGCGAACCACGGCCAGGTTGTGGCTGATCAGCAGGTAGGTCAGCCCAAACTCGTCTTGCAGGTCTTTCATCAGGTTCAGCACCTGGGCTTGCACTGACACATCGAGCGAGGAAGTGGGTTCGTCGCACACGATGAACTCCGGACGGCTCACCAGGGCCCGGGCGATGGCGATACGCTGGCGCTGTCCGCCCGAGAACTGGTGCGGATAGCGGCGCAGGTCATCCGGCGACAGCCGGACGCGCCGCAGGGCTTCCTGGACTCGTTCATCCGTCTCCGCTGCCCCGCTGGTCAAGCCCAGCACTTCCAGGGGTTCGGCAAGCAGTTCCCTGACGCGCCAGCGGGGATTCAGGCTGGCATACGGATCCTGGAAGATCATCTGAAAGCGGCGGCGCGAGGCTGCCGCCGAGGCGGAGTCGGCCCAACGATCCTTATTGTCGATGACGACGCTCCCCGCCGTCGGACGAGTCAAGCCGGCAATCATTCGGGCCACGGTGGACTTGCCCGATCCGGATTCGCCGACCAGGCCAAAGCTGCTGCCTCGAACAATCGAAAAGCTGACATCTTGAACCGCATGCAGCACACGCTTCGGACGCCGCGTCACGGCACGCACCAACCATCCTTCCGACAAATCGAAGTCCCGCGACAAGCCACTGATCTGCACCAGGGTTTCCTGGCCGGCCTGCGACGTTGCGCCCTCCCGCGACTGCCGCGCCACGCCTTGGGCGACACGCCGCTCATGGCCAGGCGAAGGCACGGGCGCCGACGCGCCGACCTCAGAGACGGGCAGCCGCGCCGTGGGTTCGCAGAGCGAGGGAATCGCCGCCATGAGCGCCTGCGTGTACGGAGCCTGGGGCGCATGCAGAACACGTTGCACAGGCCCCGTTTCCAGCACCCTGCCCTGATACATCACCATCACGCGGTCGGCCGCCTCGGCGATGACGCCCATGTCATGCGTAATCAGCATCGCGGCCGTGCCATGTTCCTTGCAGATTCTGCGCAGCACCCGGATCACTTGCGCCTGCACCGACACATCCAGCGCCGTGGTCGGCTCATCCGCGATCAACAGCGCGGGCTCGGCGCAAAGGGCCAATGCAATCGCGACCCGCTGCCGCATGCCGCCCGAGAACTGGTGCGGGTACTGGTCGAACCGGCTTGCGGGGTCGGCGATCTCGACTTCCGCGAGCAGGTCAATCGCGCGCTGTCGGGCTTGGCGCTCGCTGAGCGGCAGGTGGTGCCGAATGGTTTCCGTCAGATGCTGGCCGATGGTCAGCACCGGATTCAGGCTGGTCTGCGGGTCCTGGAAGACCATGCCGATGTGCTTGCCTCGAAGGCGCCGCTGATCTTCACCGTGCAGCGTGTCGATCCGCTCGCCCCGCAGGATGACCTGGCCGCTGCTCATGCGGCCGGGTGGTGAAATCAATCCGATGACGGCATTGCCTGTCATGGATTTTCCTGCCCCGGACTCGCCGACCACGCCCAGGATTTCGCCGGGTTCAATCTCGAACGACACATCGTCCAGCACGCTGACCGGGCCGCGATACGTATCGAACGTCACGCCCAGGTTCTGGACACGCAACACCGGCTCGGCAAGGAGCAGGTCCGCGGCGGCTTGCGTGAATCTATCTCGTGCGGTCATTGCAGTTTCGGGTTCAAAGCGTCACGCAGCCAGTCGCCGACCAGGTTGACGGACAGCGCCAAGGCCAGCAATACCAAGCTGGGAAAAAGGAGAATCCACCACTCTCCCGAGAAGAGAAATCCCTGCCCCACGCGGATAAGCGTCCCCAGCGATGGCTGGGTGGGCGGCAGCCCGACGCCAAGATAGGACAGCGTCGACTCGGCAACAATCGCCAGCGCAAAGCTGATCGTGGCAATGACCAACACCGGCGCCAGCAGATTGGGCAGGATGTGCCGAACCAGAATGCCGACCCGTGAGCGGCCGATGACCTGGGCGGCCAGCACGTAGTCCTTGTTCTTTTCGACCATGACGGCGCCTCGCACGGTGCGCGCGTACTGCACCCATTCCGACAGCCCGATGGCCACGATGATCACGTACAGGGCCATTTCTTCACGATAGCCTTCGGGAAGGATGCCCCGCGCGATGCCGAATACCAGCAGGGCAACCAGCAGCACCGGGAAAGTGAGCTGTATGTCGGCAATGCGCATCACCAGCGTGTCGAACCACCCGCCGGTGTAGCCGGCGATCAGGCCCAACGGCACTCCGATCACCAAGGACAGCGCAACCGATGCGCACCCCACCAGCACCGACATGCGCAGCCCGTACAGGATGGCGGAGTACACATCCCGCCCCTGGTCGTCGCTGCCCAGGGGATAGGACACGCCATGGATGCCGGCGTCGCCCGGCCGGGTGAAGGCATCGAGCAGCTCCAGCCCAGCAGGATCGAAAGGGTTTTGCAGCGCCAGCCAGGGGGTCAGCAGCGTCGCGGCGCAGAGCACAAGCAAAATAAGCACCGCCACCTGCACGGTGGCAGAGGCGGCAAACGCTCTCACCACGGCAGAATCAGACTGCCGCAGTCGCCACCAAGGGATTTGCCGCGACTGCGTGGCGGCGGGTTTGGAAGGGTCGGCCATATTGATCTTGGTATCGGTGATTCGTGGACGTCAAGCGCGACGCAGGCGGGGGTCCACGAGCAGATAGGCGCCGTCGACGAGGAAGTTGATGACCACGTACAGCGCGGCAATCAGCAGCAGATAGGCTGCGATGATCGGCACATCCACCGCTTGTATCGACGAGATGAAGAGCAGCCCCACCCCGGGCCACTGGAAGACCGTCTCGGTGACGATGGCGAACGCAATGAGCGAGCCGATCTGCAGGCCCGTGATCGTGACCACCGGGATCAACGTGTTGCGCAACGCGTGGCGGTAATGGATGCGTCTTTCCGACAGCCCGCGCGCCCGGGCGAAGCGGACATACTCCGTGCGCAGGGCTTCCAGCATTTCCGCCCTGACCAGCCGCATGATCAGCGTGAGCTTGAACATGGCCAGGGTGCAAACAGGCAACACCAACGACGCCCACCCGGATGCCGTCAGAAAGCCCGTGCTCCAGCCTCCCACCTGAACGGTGTCGCCCCGGCCGAACGATGGCAGCCACTGCAGTTCAACGGCGAAAAGGTAGATCAGTCCAATGCCGATAAGGAAGGTCGGAAGCGACACACCGACCAACGACATCGTCATCAGGGTTCGGCTCAGCCACGCATCGCGATGGATCGCGGTGTACACGCCAAGAACCAGGCCACCGACGACAGCCAACACGCCAGCGACCAGCGCCAGTTCCAGGGTGGCTGGCAAGCGCTCCGCGATGACATCCACCACGGGCCGCTTGAGTCGGTACGAAATGCCGAACTCGCCGTGCAGCACGTTGCCCATGTAGCGCAGGTATTGCACCGGCACCGGCTGGTCGAACCCCAGTTCGGCGATCACCGCCTGGCGATCGGCGAGCGAGGCGTCCTCGCCCAGCAGGCTGATGGTTGGATCCCCGATGTGCCGGAAAACCAAAAACGAAATGAACGAGACCGCCAGGAGGACGAGCGCAGACTGGCCCAGGCGACGCAGAAAAATCAGCGGCATACCAACTTCCGGATGATTGGGACGACAGGCACGACGGCAAGCAGGTTCTAGTTGGGGTGGTCAGCCGCCGACCGGGCCATCCATGGGATGCCGCGGTACGACCCGGCTACTCGGAGACCAGCTTGAACAACTTGAAGTACGGCGTGTTGGACGGATTCACCGGAATGTCGTACTTGCGCTTCATCGCGTACGTCTGGATCTGGTCGTGCAGCGGCAGGTAGATCAGTTCCTTCTGGACCGTGGTCCAGATGGCTTTGATCGTGGCATCCCGTTTGGCGGGGTCGCCTTCGGACGCCAGCGACACGATCTGGCTGTCCAGCGCGTCGTTGCTATAACGCGTGGCATTGGTTGCGCCGCGGGCGTTCTTGCCGCGCGTGTGCACCAGGTAGTCGAAGATGTAGGCCGAATCGTAGGTCGGCACCCCCCAACCATAGAGGTAGAAATCGGTGTCCTGATTATTGATGGCCGCGCTCTGGATGGCCAAGGGACGGGACACGACGGTGGTCTTCACGCCAATCCGTCCCAGAAAGCCGGACACGGCCTGGCAAATGGCCTCATCGTTCAGGTAGCGGTCGTTCGTGCAATGCAACGTGATCTCGAAACCATTCGGATAGCCCGCCTCGGCGAGCAGCTTCTTGGCTTGCGCCACGTCCGTCTTGCCAACCGCGGCAAAGGCCTTGTCATAGCCGTGCACAAAGGGCGGCGCAATGATGTTGCTCGGCTCGGACAGCCCCCGCATCACGGCCTTCTGAATGGCATTGCGGTCAATCGCCAGCTGGAATGCCTGACGCACCCGGATATCCGCGAGCGGATTCTTGTCCTTGACGTCGGAGTACTTGAGCGGCTCCGAGCCCACATTCAAGCCCAAAAAGATCGACCGGTTTTCAGCCGCCTGGTTCACACGCAGCTTGGGATCGGCGCGCAAACGCGCGATGTCCTGGATCGGCAAATCCTGCACGAAGTCGACCTCGCCAGAAAGCAAGGCGGCAACGCGGGTGGCGGGCGCCTTGATGGGCAGGTAGATCAGTTCATCGATCTGCAGCGGAAATTGGCCGCGCCCCCAGTAGCCCGGGAACAGCTTGAGCACCGTGCGAGAGTCAGGCTCGCGAGAGACCAGGACATAAGGACCCGTGCCGTTGACGTTGCGCGTCGCGTACGTTTCCTCTTTGGCCGTGGGCTTCTGCGGCACTTCCACCCCGTGCGATTTTGCCCAGGCGGCGTTCAGGATCTGAATATTGATCAGGCTGTCCGGCAACAGCGGGTTGGGGCCGGCCGTCTTGATATGTATCGTGTAGGGGTCGACCTCGATCACATCGGTAATCGACACCAACAACGCACGCATGTCGGATGTCGGCGAGCGCGCACGCGCCAGCGAGAACACCACGTCTTTGGCGGTAAAGGGGCTGCCATCGTGGAACTTCACGTCCTTGCGCAGCTTGAACTCCCACACGGTGGGATCACTGGTGACGGTCCACGACGTGGCCAGGGTCGGTTGCAGCTTGCCGTCCGCGGTGCGGATGATCAACGGTTCATACACCTGATGCAGCAGGTTGTGATTGGGACCGTTGTTCAGTGCGTGCGGGTCAAGGGTCGAGGCATCGGCAGAGCGAGCCCAACGCAGCGTCTCTGCTTGTGCCGTCACGCCTCCGATCAAGGCAGCAATAAGAACGGCGGTGTGTAGCGCTGCGATGGGACGAGCGGAAAACAGTCTTCGATTCATGTGGTGATTGCCCTGAAACTGCCGATGGCGATGGACGACGCGAGACAGATTCCGCTCACGACAAACAAGAGCGACAGATTCTAGGCAGCCAGCAGTTTCAAGGCAAAGACCGATTTCCCGTAAGCAAATGCGCGAGTTGCGCGATGGAATCGACGATTTCAGTTCGTCGAAAATCGTTCGGACAACAGGCTGAACAGTGCGCGTAGCGTTTGCGCTTCGCCGCCCTTGGGCCGCCCGGGCCGGTCCTCTTGATTCCAGGCGTACAGATCCAGATGCAGCCACGGCACGTGGGGCGGCACGAAGTCTTCCAGGAACAGCGCCGCGGTGATGGCCCCCGCCATCGGGATGTTGCTGGCGTTCATGGTGTCCGCGCTGGTCGATTTCATGAAGCGTCGGTACGGCGCCCACAACGGCAGGCGCCAAAGCGGGTCGAGCTCGCGCTCGGCATGCACCGCCAATTCGCCAGCCCATGCGTCGTTATTGCTGAACAAGGCGGGCAGCTCCGGCCCCAAGGCCACGCGCGCCGCGCCCGTCAGGGTAGCCATGTCGATGACAAGCGCCGGGGCCTGGGCAGCATTGTCGATGCAGTCCCGAACGGCGTAGTGCAGCGAATCGGCCAGGATAAGGCGCCCTTCCGCGTCCGTGTTTTCAATCTCGATCAACTTGCCGTTGCCCGCACGGATCACATCGCCGGGTCGAAATGCCTGCGGCCCCACCGAGTTCTCTACTGCGGGCACCAGCAACGTCAGCCGAACCGGCAGATTGGCCTGCATGATCAACTGCGCCAGCGCAATGGCATGCGCGGCGCCGCCCATGTCTTTTTTCATCAAGCGCATGCCGGCGGCAGGCTTCATATCCAAGCCGCCACTGTCAAAGCACACGCCCTTGCCGATCAGGACCACGTGCGGCGCCGCGGGGTTGCCCCATTCCAGCTTGGCCACCCGTGGCGGCTCGGCGCCCGCCCGGCCGACGGCGTGCACCAGCTCGAATCCTGCGGCCAACAGGGAATCTCCCACCCATTCGCTGTACTGGGCGGCATGTTGCTTGGCCAGGCCTTGTACAACGGCAGCCAACGCGACAGGGCCCAACAGGTTGGCGGGCAGGTTGACCAGCCGACGCACCTGCGCAATGGCTTGCACCAGGCGCGTTGCCGCTACTTGCTCGTGCGGCTCCACGAGCAGCCTGGGCGCGTTTCCTGGCGAGGCGGACTGACTGGCGTGCGGCTTGTCAGCGGCCAGCGCCCCCAGCGCCCAGCCCAGTTGACGGAACGCGCGAAGCTCGGTGTCCGCGTCGTCTTCAACAACCGAATAGATGCCGTCCGGCAGCTTGCCCGGCAGGTCCGCCAACTGCCACAAGGGCTGATTGGGATCAATACCCACAATGACCTTGGCCAAGGCGCCTTCGGGTTCGGGCAGCAAAAGCATGCGTCCCGGCGTCGGTTCAAAGCCGGTGGCGCGGGCCCAGTGCTGCTGCACAGGCGTAAGCCCGTCGAGCAGTGTTGGCCACTGGGCTTCCGTCGTCAGAACCAGGGGAATCGCCGCCTGCGGGGCGGATGCAAATGCATTGGCGATTGGCGTAATTTCAATGTCACCTGAACTCATCGTGTGACGTCCTCGGGAATTTTTTTTTGGGGGGGGGGATGGAAGACTCATCTGCATAGCGCAGTTGACTCCTTTATACTCGGCGGCCGCTCGCGGCCCCTTGGCCAACTTCGCACGACATTTCCTCGCAACGCGAAGAAAACTTATTGAATATGTGTCCGGCGGATTCGGTGTCGCCGGCCTGATTATCGCCCTTGTCTCTGCGTATTCCCTGGTAACCGGCCATGCCGCGGGTTTATTCGGACTGCTGTTGAATTGCTTCAGGCCAATGGCCGATTGTTATGCACGGACGGCAAAGGCAAGCACATCCGCGTATCACAGCTCGTTCAGTGATTTCTCCCGCAGGTTTTTCGCCAGAAACTCCACCAGCGACCGTACCTTGCCCGCCATCAGCCGTTGATGCGTCATCAACGCGAACACCGGCCGTGGCGGGGCTTCGTTTGCCAGCAGCAACGGCACCAGCCGGCCCGCCGCGACGTGATCGGCAATGGCCCAGGCGGGCGCATAGACGATGCCCGCGCCCGCCGCCGCCGCGGTCACCACGCCATCCACCGTGTTCGAGCGCATGCGCGTGGGCAACCGCACGGTGGTGGGCTTGCCTTTGTCCATCAGCGTCCACATCTCTTCCGTCGCCAGGTGGCTGTAGACCAGGCCGTCGTGGTCTGCCAGGTCCTGCAAGCTGGCGGGCGTGCCCCGCCGCGCCAGATAGCCGGGGGCCGCGCTCAAGACCCAGCGGATGGATCCCAGCCGCCGGGCGACCAGGCTGGAGCTGGGTTGATCGCCCACCAGTACGGCCAGGTCTATCCCCTCTTCCAGCAAGTTGACCGGGCGGTCGAGCAGGTGCAGGTCCAGCGTGACGTTGGGGTGCAGCACCAGGAATTTCGCAAGCAGCGGTTGCAGGTGGACCCGGCCATACAAGGTGGGCGCCGTGACGCGCAGGCGGCCTGAGGGTTCGGCGGCCTCGCTTTGCATGCTGCTTTCCAGTTCGTCCATCTCGGCAAGCAGGCGCTTGGCCTCGGCGTAGTAGCGCTGCCCCGCCTCGGTCAATCGCAGGGCCCGGGTCGAGCGGACTAGCAGCCGGGTGCCGACCCGCTCTTCCAGCGCACTGAGGTGCCGGCTGACCGACGCCAATGAAATCCCGCTGACGCGCGAGGCGCCGCTGAGACTGCCCTGGTCCACCGCCGCCACCAGCAGCGCCATGCCTTCCGTTCGGGTCACCATACCTTCGCCTTCAACGTTTTCCGCAGAGATTTTGTGCGGCTCCAGTATTTCATATCTGCAAGGCTGATTTACAGATTTTGCTATTCACTGCAAGGCTGGCGACTTCCATACTGGGGCCCGATCTTTCTTACCCCTGTGTGCCGTAATGCCTGCTTGCGCTGCCCTCTCCCCTACTCCGCTGCCGCCCGCCACCCGCCGCTATGCGATGCTGGCCGTCTCGCTGTCGATCTCGATGGCGACGCTGGATACCTCGATGACGAACACCGCGCTGCCCTCGATGGCATCGCAGTTGGGCGTCGGCGCCGCGGATGTGATTGGGGTGGTCACGATCTATCAATTAGTGATGGTGGCGACGATGCTGCCGTTGGCGGCGCTGGCGGGCAAGCTCGGCCATCGGCGGGTGTTCATGCCAGCGCTATGGCTGTTCCTGGTGGCGTCGATCTGGTGCGGGGCGGCGCAATCGCTGTGGTCGCTGGAGGCCGCCCGGGCGCTGCAGGGCCTGGCCGCCGCGGCGCTGATGGGGTGCAACATGGCGCTGGTCGGCGCCATCTACCCCAAGGAACAGCTCGGCCGGGGCATGGGCTTGAACGCCATGATCGCGGCGGCCTCGCTGGCGGGCGGCCCGGTGCTGGCGTCGGCGATGCTGACGGTGCTCAGCTGGCATTGGCTGTTTTATGTGAACGTGCCGTTCTGCCTGGTGGCGCTGGCGTTGGCCGGCAGGCATTTACCCCGGTCGCCGGGCGACGGCAAGGCGCTGGATGCGGGCGCGGCCCTGTTGTGCGCGCTGGCCTTCGGCCTGGCCGTGCTGGGCCTGGAACGCGTGGCGCAGCCGGACTGGGGCAGCGCCCTGATCTGGCTGCTGGCCGTGGCGTGCTGGGCGCTGCTGCTGCGCCGCGAACGCACCAGCAGCCACGCGATCGTGCCGCGCGACCTGCTGCGCCTGCCGTCCTTCGCACTGGCGGTGCTGGTCTGCGTGCTGGCGTTTGCGGCGCAGGGCGCGGCCATGGTGGCGCTGCCTTTCCTGCTGAACCAGACGCTGGGACGCGACATCGCCGAAGTCGGGATGCTGATCGCGCCGTGGCCGGTGATGGGCGCCTGCCTGGCGCCCTTCTCCGGCAAGTGGTCGGATCGCGTGTCCGCCGGCCTGCTCGGCGTGATCGGCCTGGCGCTGCTGGCCACGGGCCTGTTGTGCGTGAGCTGGCTGCCGGCCGGCGCGCCGATGTGGGCGGTGATGCTGCCGATGGCGCTGTGCGGCACGGGCTTCGGCCTGTTCCTGTCGCCCAATCAGCGCAGCATCATGTTCAGCGTGCCCACGCATCGCGCCAGCGTGGCCAGCGGCTTGTCCGGTCTGGCCCGGCTGCTGGGGCAGACGATGGGCGCGGCATTCGTGGCCGCGTGCTTTGTCTTGAACGCCACCGCTGGTGCGACCTGGGCCTTGTGGGCGGCGGTGGCGTTCGCGCTGGCCGGGTGCCTGGCCAGCGGCATGCTGGAGCGCGTCACGCGGCAGGCCAGGCACGCCTTGGCGGCCTCCTGACGGCCACACCGGTCTTGAACCAGGCAGGCTACGGCAGGTTCTCGCGAAACACGACCTGGCTGCGGTTCAATTCCACGCCGGTCATTGGGCCGCGCTTGTCACGCACGTTGCAGAAGATCCGCACGCAGCTCATCAGCGCCTCCACCGGGCTTTGCGTGATCACTGCATCCATGGTGCCGTCGATCAGCAGGGCCCGCGTGTCCGGCGTCAGGCCATGGCCGATGAACACGACTTTGTGCTGCAGGCCGGCTTCCTTCAGCGCGCGCGCAACGCCATCGGAGGCGCCGCCGATGTTGTAGATGCCGGCCAGCTGCGGATATTGCTCCAGCAATTGGCGCGTCTGTTCGTAGTTGCGCTGGGCATCGTCGTAGCCCTCGCGCAAATCGACCACCTGCATGGCCTGGAACTGCTCCGCATACAGCTGCAGGAAGCCGCCTTCGCGTTCTTCGTGCGCCCGGTAATGGCGCGATCCCGCGATCAGCGCCACATGCGCGGCGCGCGGCCCGATGAATCGCGCCAGCAGGTAGCCGGCCGTGCGGCCCGCGGCGCGGTTGTCCAGGCCCACATAGGCCACGCGTGCGCTGTTGGCCAGGTCGGAAATCAGCGTCACGGTGGGCACGCCTTGCTGCGCCAACGCATTGACCGCCTCGCGTACCACCGGATGCTCCAGCGCCATGAAGGCGATGCCGTCGGCGCGCTTGCCGTGATGCAGCAGCGCCTGCGCCAGGGCCTCGGGGTTGAAGCTCTCGACGTAATCCACCTGGCAGCGCGCGTTGAGCGGCGCGAAATGCTCGTGCGCGTAGCTCACGCTGTCGCCCAGCATGCGCAGGAAGCGGTTGCTGCCGCGCGGCAGCAGGATCACCAGCCGCATGGGCTCGGGCGCCATGGCCGCGTACAGGTCGGCCTCGGGCAGGTAGTCCAGTTCGGCGGCGGCCTTGAGCACGCGCTGCGCGGTGCTGCCGCGCACGCCCGGACGCCGGTTCAGCACGCGGTCGGCCGTGGCGGTGGACACGCCGGCCAGCGCCGCGACCTCGGCCAGGGTCGCCAGCTTGCGTTCGCGAGTGGACTTTTTCACATCAAAAACCATCATTGTTCGGGTTTGACGATGCGGGCGCCGGTTCACTATTGTCCGTCATGCCTCAGCGCGATGGACTTCTGCGGCACCTCAAAAAACATCATAACCAAGATTCTGGAGACAACCATGAAGCTGCTCACCCGCCGCAGTGCCTTGCGCCGCCTGTGCGCCCTTCCCGCCGCGGCCGCCCTGGGCGGCGGTTTTCCGTTGATCGCCCGCGCCGCCGACTATTCCCTCAAGTACGGCAACAACCTGCCCGTCTCGCATCCGCTGAACATCCGCGCCCAGGAGGCGGCCGATCGCATCCTCAAGGAAAGCAACGGCCGCGTCGATATCAAGATCTTCCCCAACAACCAGTTGGGTGGCGACACCGACATGCTGGCGCAGGTGCGGGCAGGCGGCATCGACTTCTTCACCCCGTCGGCGCTGGTCATCGCCACGCTGGTACCGGTCGCCGCGATCAACGCGGTCGGCTTTGCCTTCAAGGACTATAACCAGGTCTGGGGCGCCATGGACGGCGCCCTGGGCGCCCACGTGCGGGCGGCCATCGCGCAACGCCGGCTCTATGCCTTCGAGAAAATGTGGGACAACGGCTTTCGCCAGACCACCAGCAGCAAGGCCCCCGTCGCCACTGCCGCCGACATGGGCGGGCTGAAGATCCGCGTGCCCGTCAGCCCCCTGCCCATCTCGATGTTCAAGGGCCTGGGCGCGGCCCCGGCCAGCCTGCAGTTCAGCGAAGTCTATTCGTCGCTGCAGACCAAGGTGGTGGACGCGCAGGAAAACCCGCTGCCGATCATCCAGGTCGCCAAGCTGTACGAAGTGCAGAAATACTGCTCGCTGACCAACCACATCTGGGACGGCTATTGGTTCATCGCCAACGGCCGCATGTGGGAGGGCCTGCCGCAAGACCTGAAAACCGTGGTGGCGCGCGGCATCAACGAAGCCGGCCTGGCGCAGCGCGACGACATCAAGAAGCTCAACGCCTCGGTCCAGGCCGATCTGGAAAACAAGGGCCTGCAATTTAATCAGCCGTCCGCCGACAGCTTCCGCGAGCAGTTGCGCCGGGCGGGCTTCTACAGCGAATGGCAGCAGCGCTTTGGCCAGGAGGCCTGGGCCCTGCTGGAGCAGGCCGTCGGCAAGCTCGCCTGAGGACGCGACATGGCTTCGCTATCCTCTCCCCACGCCAGCTCCCCGGTGTTGCCGGCGCATCCGCTGCGGCGAGCCGCCCAGGCGCTGGACACGGCGCTCGGCAGCCTGGTCGAACTGGCCGCGGCCGCCCTCGTGCTGATCGAGATTCTTGTGTTGTTCGCGGGGGTCGTGGCGCGCTATGTGTTCCATAGTCCGCTGGTCTGGTCCGACGAGCTGGCGTCCATCCTGTTTCTCTGGCTGTCGATGCTGGGCGCCGTGGTGGCCCTGCGCCGGGGCGAGCATATGCGGATGACGGCCCTGGTCAACAACATCGGCCCCGCCCGCCGCGCCCAGCTGGAAGCCGGCGCGCTGGCGGCCTCGCTGGCGTTTCTGTTCCTGATCCTGGCGCCCGCCATCGAATACGCCCACGAAGAACACTTCATCATCACCCCCGCGCTGGAGCTGAGCAACGCCTGGCGCGCCGCGGCCATTCCGGTGGGCATGGGCTTGATGGCTGTGATTGCCGTGTTGCGGATGTTGCGCACGCAAACCCTGTCCCAGATGCTGCTGGCCCTGGCCGGGGCGGCGGCCATCGTGGCGGCCTTCTGGCTGGCACAGCCCTTGTTCTCGGGCCTGGGCAAGCTGAACCTGCTGATCTTCTTTGTCGGCATCGTCGCCGCCACGGTCTTTGCCGGCGTGCCCATCGCCTTTTCCTTTGCGCTGGCGACCTTTTCGTACCTGGCGCTGACCACCAACACCCCGATGCTGGTCATGGTGGGGCGGCTGGACGAAGGCATGTCGCACCTGATGCTGCTGGCCGTGCCGCTGTTCATCT
>JBEBOQ010000008.1:0-95388 GCA_040396375.1 Achromobacter xylosoxidans | reverse complement strand
GAGGCGTTCCGCATTTGCAGTGTCAGCGTCAGTTCCAGTAAAACGGCGGAACATGTCGCGCAGATCCGGCACCCGGAATTGAGTCGCCGAGTAATCAGAAAACCAATGGGCGCCGCGGCTGGCGAGCCAGGTGGCCTCGGTCTTGACCAAGCCCTGCTCCTGCGCATAGCCCCACAAGCGGGCATAGTCCACCTTCGACACCAGGCCTCCGATTGCATCCACCTCGCTGGCAAGAGGCAAACTGGTATGCCCATCCAGAGGTCGGCCACAAAGCGAAGACCGGTAGCCATTGAAATAGGCACTCGCCGACCAGCGCCACACCTCTTCACACTCCGTGACGATGATGGGACCGATGTCCTGCGTGGGCAATGCAGTGATCGAAAAAATAGGCGGACGATTTCCGACAGCCGTAGCGATCAGCTTTTGGATCGCCTTGAGCAACAGGGTGTTGTCATTCCGGTTCAGCACCTGGCCGCCCCCAAGGATGACGGTTACCAGTTCCTCCTGCATTCCGTTGAATGCATAGGCCGGCCACTGCGTCGCCGGCTTGTTTGTCGCGGGGTTGCCATCGGTCGCCCATCCGGGCGTGCCGGTCGCAGGCGCCGTATCGGCCTGCTCCTTGGTAACAGTGTAGGGTGCAATCAGAAGGTCCATTCAGGTCTGCTCCGAATACGAGAAATTGAGCAATGTGTGTGCCGGCTTTGATGCCAGCAATTCACATTGCAAGACATTGTTGTTCCAGTAGGAAAACGGTCCGCCAAACGAGTCGCCGAAGTGAAGGCGGTTGACCGTAAACGTCGGCGCGTTCACCTGCCAGGCGTGCGCCCAGTCCGTTCCCCCGAATGGTGTCCCGAAGCGCTTTCCGAATCGAGATGGCATGAACTGCCTCATCACCACGTCGTACCCCAGGCGCTTCGCCAAGCCAGTGAAGTACGGGATAGACTGGCCGCCGGTAGCGGTAAGCCGCGCAACGACCTGCGCCCGACGCGCCTGAACCGTCGGTGCAGGGCCAGCACAAGCGTCAGGCAATCCCAGGGTCAGCTCCCATTCGGGCAACAGCTCGTAGGTCGACCCCGGGAAGGCGTCGATAAGAAGCTGATTTGCCCGAGCTGTACTGTCTTCGTAGACCGTCACCAAACCAAGCAATGCCCGACTCTGGACGCTGCTGACGTCACGCGACCAAACCCGCCCTCGCGGCAGGAGGCTCATGAACGCCTGGAGGAAGTCTCCCGCCCGTAGTTTCAAGCCCATGCTTCTTCCCTATAGGTACGTGACACCGCCAAGGGTTGGCAGTTGCCCGATATCGTTCGTGACATTGCCGGGGTACACAGTCACGGTGCCGTTTACTGTGCCGGCGACCTCGATCAGAAGCCAGCCAGAGGCGCCCGAGACGCTGTTGATCGCCCCTTCGATGTCGTTACGGTTAATCGTGCCGCCGCGGGCATTCCCCGTCCGAAACAGCACATCTGCCAGTGCAGCAGCAATCGCATTTCGTGTCGCCGAGCTGGCGCCAGACAATCCAGACAGCTTGAAGTGCAGGCTGTTGTCGATGGGCGCGCATACAAAAACAAGCGCGGTAACCGGCTGCAGGCCGATCAGAGCATCGGCCAGCACCAACTGGTCGCCAGTGGCGACCACAGCACGCGGCAGCCCGTCAGGCCCTATGTCACGCTGCGAGACGCCATTGGATCCTTGGGGAAACCCACCGTGCAAGGACTGCGCCGTATCCATCATGAACCGCACGACCACAGTCCCCGCCCCCATACCGTTGGGCGAACACCAGGCACGGCTTACACCAGGCACAGCGAGCGCCCAGCCGACGTAGTCATCCTCATTCCCACCGTGCGGCGTCTCCTGATAGGCCGCGATGACACGCTCGCTGTAGGCGTCCTGCGATTCCACATCGGCCCCGGTAGATACCGCCCCCACGATAGTGCCGGTGGATTGCACACCCGTAATGCTTGATGACAGGGTCACGGGCGTGCCCGTGGGGCAGTTACCCGCAGCACCTGCCGCTGCCGCGCGAAGGACGACGACCGCTTTGCCGTCGGAGCCAATCTCTTGCGTTGCTTCAACGGCATAGGCGGTGCCGTCCGCCCGCTTGACCTCTACCCCGGCGCTGATGACAACCCCAGCAGTTCCTGTGAATTGGGCCGTTATCACAGCCGCCACAGCGTCCTTCCGAAACACGTTCTTCATCGCCCCCCAGCCCGCCAGGTACTCATCCGTGGCCGTCCAGGGGACGGCTTGCTTTGAGATCCAGTCGATATAGCCGAAGTGCAGGTGCGCCAGCCCTGCCTGAGCGACTCCCAGCACGCGCAGGACCGCCTTACGCAGAAGGGCATTCGCGCCGTCCAGGGTCGCGTTGATATCTGCCAGAACTTGATTCCTCAGTTCTGACAGCGTAGGACGAGAAAATGGCATATCAGTTGATTCCGTTCCAGGCCCAGAGGTATTTCCCCGTATGCAGGGAATCACCACCAGGCGAATAAGCAATGATTTGGGCACCGAGAAAGGACTCGCGGACCCACTCCACGCTGATGTCGAAGCGCGCCACAACCCCGTCGTCGATCAACCACTTCAACGCTTCGGCCAGATAGTCGTAAGCCCGATTCAGCGTTGTCTGGGTCTGCTTCTCTCGCTGCAGGAGCCAGAGCTTGCTGCCCAACGGCGCGTCGGGGTCGAACTGGTCGCCCCACCAGCCCCGAGGGTCCCCGGTTCCATCAGGGATGACGTCGTCGGGTGCTGCCATCGCGTCTGTAAAGACGCTGACCAGCATGGCTGTTGCAAGGTCCGCCCCGGTTAGTAGCGCCCCCTCAGACAATGCCCAATCACCGTGCGCAACGGCTGCATCCCAAACAGTGCGGATATCGCTCATTGCGGCACCCCTGGTTTGTCGGAAATCACGGTTGAACCGCCAGACTGAACATTTTTCACGGGATGATCGTGGCTATTGAACACGTCGCGCATGCCCTTCATGGTCCGACTGTTGGTCTCGTAGTTGTCCTGCATGTCACCCGACGACTTGACCAAAGGCGTCTGCAGATCAATCCCGCCCGGCGCAACGATGGTCAGCTTCCCGCTTAGGTTCCAGGTCACATTATTCGCGTTGTTCACGACGACGTCCTGGCCGCCAGCATCAACCACGATCCCGCCACCAGCGGTCAGGTAGACATACTTCCCGTCTTCGCTGTACAGCTTCGTTTCACCAGCCTTCAGGTTGCGGGGCCGGCTTGCCTGATGATTGACGCCAACCACCATCGTGGACGATCGGTCGCCCGAGATAGAAGCCAGGGCGGCGTCTGACCCCGGTGGAGGGTTAGAGGTAAGGCCGAATTCCTGGGGCCGCACCCGCCGGTCCGCCACTTCCAGTCCACTGGCCCGCACCTGCATCATCTGCACCGGGCCGCCGTCGTCCACGGACGTGACGACGCCGCGCCCGACCATCATCTGAAGCCGACGCCACAGCCTTTCCATTGCTTGTTCCATATCACCCCACCACTTGGTCCGGCGCGAATTGCGCCCAGATGAACGGCTGCTGGTAGAACGCCTGCGGCGGCATAAGCACTACGTCGCAAGTCGTACCGGCTCGGCCCTTGTTGTAGGTCGTCTCCGCGATCAGCCAGGACGCCGGTGATGCAACAGACCCGAGCTTTAGGGATGGAAGGACGAGCGACGCCATCGTATTGGGCGTGTACAGCGACCCTGCTGAATCCCGCCAAGAATCGGTGTTTAATCGGACAAAGAACGATCGCCCTTGCCGTCTTGCCATCTCCCATTTCGCCCTGTCCTCGGCCACCATGCTGCCGCCCAGAAGGTTCTCCGACAACACAACGCGAGGGCGATATCGCGGCACGCTTTCATCGACCAGGTGCGCAATCTGGTTCGGCGCACCCCCAACATCGCTGAATTGGTCCAGCCCCTGATAGATCGCGTAGTAGTCGCTGAACTTCTGATCCATCGAATACGATGCGACAGCAGAGCCGACGTTCACGCCTTCCTGGAACCCGCTGGCCGCCGCCTGCAGCCCGATTCCTGACAGCAGCAGATCCCCGGATGGCGTGTCGTAAAGCAAAAGCCCACGGTATCGGCAGACTCGCTCCAGGATGTCGTAGGCGCTCTCCCCCGCGATGATCACCACCTGCTCGATGGGCGCCCCTTGGCTCGTCCCTGCGGCCAAACTCGCCTGAATGCCGAATGGGGCGCATAGCGTCTGGGCGATGTACAAGGCACTCGCGTTCGTAAGCTGAAAGCCGTCGAAAACTGCCGCGCAATCCACGATGTCTTGGCACTTGCTACGCCCGACCAGCGTGACCGAGTGCGCGCCGTCGGTGAACGACGGCACGAAGCGGTCAATCCAGCCGGTCGAAACGCGATCGTCTCCGAGAAACACCTCGCAGTAGTCCCCGGGCTGCACCTGCATTTCAGGCCGCGTTGCAATCGGATAGCGGTCGGTCATCTTCACCAGGAAGTCCGATGGACAGCGCTCAATGCCCCTCGTAAAGCGCACCTCCTGCCAGCCGCCAAGAATTCGGGTATTGGAAAGTTCATAGCCCCTTCCGACGCGGGTCGACGTGGAAATGCGCAGCGTCAGATCATCACCATTCATTTCGATAAAGCCTCAAATTCGGGCGGCATAAAAGCCGGGTGAATAGGGTTGACCTGGCGCACCAGCTCGCCCGCGCGCGTCGGATCTCGATAGATTCGATTTGCAACGGCCAGGGAAGGCTGGGAACTGTTGAAGGAAAACGTGCCCATTTCGGCCAGACTGCCGCCTCTCGACTGAAAGTCAGCGACAACGGCTTTCCGCAGCTGGCGCAGTGCGTCATAGCTCGCATCGTCTCCACCATCGCCCGCGATCAGGATCTCGGAATCGAGGATCCCAACCACCTCCGTCTGCACCTTTGCAGCATCCTCCTGCGAGAACGGCTGGTAATCCGCAGCTGCCTGCGCCAGCGCGGCGATGGCGATGCGACGAAGATGAGCGGAACATGCATCGTTCGCGGTCTTGATGGCCTGCCCGATAGGTGAATTTGTCGATTCCACCGCCGGCTGGAAGGTCGCTAGACGCCCCAGCATCGCCATACCATCAGCCGGATCAACGGCAGTAGCAGCAACCGACTGCACGAATGCATTGGCGGCATCGCCATACGCCGAGGTGTCGGCGATATTCGCTGCAGCCTTCTGCAACTTCGCGCCCGCCGAGACAACTGCCGCACTGGCCGCCACGTTTGCCGCCAGCAAGTCCCCCGCTGACGCCCCGGAGGAAGCCTTGCGGTTGGAGGTCAGAAAGCCCGAATTCCCGCCACCAAACAACCGCCCGAAGTTGCCGCGCAAGCTTGAGACCGCATTGAAGACTCGACGCACGCCATTCACGATCCCGACAGCCATCTGGTAGTAGCGCACTGCCGTATTGACCACCTGGCGGACCACCGCAACGCCCTGCTTGATCGCGGCGGCGAGCCTGCGCGCCATGTCCAGCAAACTCCCCTTCCGAACGGCATCCGCAGCCTTGCTCACCTGGTCGCCCGTCGACTCGCCGGACTGCGGAAACTTCCGCTCGCCGCTGACGATGAGCGACATGGTGAACTCGAATACCCGCCCAAGGTCCTTTCGCTCTTCCAACTCCAGATCCAGGCAAACGACGTTGGCGACAGTCCCCAGCGTGGGATGAACCAGCGTCTTCGGACCGGCGGTCTCGCAGACCGTCAGGAAGGCTTCCCGCTGGCCAACCACGCCTCCACCACCGTATATGGCACTGTCCTCGATGAGAAAGCCGTGAATCCGGAACTGCCTGGGCAGCTTCCCCTGATCCTCCGCCCACACCTCGTCTCGATATGGATAGACATGGACGGCCTGGCGCCGGCCGGCGTGCAAGCGTGCCCCGTTCACACCGAATGGAACGCCACCGTATGACGCTTGCTGCAGCGAAGCTTCCCAGCTACCGGCGCCGGGTCCGAGCAGATCGCTGACGGCGTTTGCCACGCCGCCAATGCTGCCCGCGACCTTCACGACGTCAGATATTTTCATGGCATAGCTCCCAGGCCCATTGAGTAGTTCACGCGTGTCGATATTCCCGCCCCATCGCCACTGGTAGCGTCAACGCGTGTTCCAGGCGGGGCCGACACGTTGACCTGGAGCGTCAGCTTTTGCAGGGAGGCATCCAGCGCATCCTTTAGGCCATCAAACCCCGGACCGCTACCCATTCCAGGCGCCGCCGCGGTCGCCCCGGTCGCGACGTTGCCCGTTTGGCCGGAACCCGCCGCGCCGCCGCTCATGGCCCCGAAGATCCGGTCCGCCATAACTCCGCGCTTGTACTTTTCCCCCTCTACGTCTTTTGGGCGCTCGTGGTACTGGGACACGATAGCGGCGGCACGATTGGCGTCGGTCGCCCTTGACAAGAGGTCACCAGCAACACGCTGCTGGCCTGGCCCGTTGCGCAGTTCCCAATCGAAAAACTTCAACTGGTCGTCCAGCGTGGAATCGCGGATATCGCGCTTGAAGACTCGCTTGAAGTCCTCTTGACGGTCTGGGTGCCACTGGCCGATCCCATATGCCTTGCCGCCATCCCCGACACTGAAGGGATTCCCGCCAGACTCCTGCAGAATATTCGCGGCGATACCGGCTGCCTGCTCCTTGCTCCATCCCATGCCCATGAACTTCTGGGCAATTTCCAGGATCTTCGGATCAGCAGTTCCGCCAGGCGCATACTCCCCCGGCGTCAGATAGCTCTTCCCTTGGGCACGGCGAGCGCTTGCTAAGGTCGCATCCTCTCCGGCGTTCAGGTCTTTACTATAGAACAGCACCCCAGCGCCAACGGCATACGGGTTCAGGAATCGGGCGAGCCAAGGGGCACGCGCAGCTGCCGCCCCGGCTCCAGCTGCGCCGGCGGCACCGGCGGCAGCAGTACCACCAGCCGTCGCCTTAAGCGCAGCCGCTGCGGCTTCGGCAGCCGTTAGGCTGGCAACAAATGCCCCGATTGCAAGCCCCCACTCTGCTAGGGTGGCCACAAACTTTATGCCGACGAGGCCCGCCAGCACGTTGCCCCAACCTCCGAACGCATCGGCAATCTTGTTAACGCGGTCGTACCAAGCCCCCCAGTCGACACTGCTAATCCAGGTAGTCAGCTTGCCCACGGCGTCGGCCAGACGGTCTGCAATATTCACGCGGTTCTCATCAAGCCAGACCGTCAGCTTCTCGACCATGGGGGCCAAAACAGGAATGAGCTTGTCCCCAATAGTGTTCGCCAAAGCCCCCGTGCTGCTCTTCAGGTCATTGACCTTGTCATTGAACGCCGTGGCCCTTTGAATTGCCTCGTCGCCGAATACGTAACCCTTACGGCCGGCTTCACTTCGATCTGCGTCGAAGGTCCCGCGCTGGATCATGGGGAGCAACGCCCCCATACCCAGGGCGTCGGTCGCAGTCCGCTGGCCGGCAGGGTTCTTAATTTTCCCTAACGCGGACAAGATGTCGTGCTGGGTTCGCTCATAGTCGATCTGCCCATCCTTGCCACGGGATATCCGAACGCCCAGGCGGCTCATCAGCATCATCGCCTGCGGGTTGGCCCCGAAGGCTGCCTCTCGAATGGTGTTTTGCGACGACAGCATGCTTTGGTCGAACTGCTCCGCCGTCACCCCAGCACGCTTGGCCGCGTAATGCCACGCCTGCAATCGGCTTGTTGACATGCCGAGATGCCGCGACGTCCTCTGAAGGCTGGTACCGAGGTCGCCCCACCGTTGCGCCAGCGCCCCCACCCCGGCGGCGCCAGCCAGCCCGACCAGCGCCGACATACCGGGGATGATCGATGCGATCCGGTCTGCCGCAGTGCGCGCCCCTTGCGAAATCGAGTTCAGGCTGGTGGTGATCTTGCCCAACGCAGTGGCGCCAGTCTTGCCGATGCCCGTAAGGCGCGTCGACATACGTGTGGCGCGATCGCCGATTCGGGAAAACGAGTTCCCGACTTTGTCCCCTACCTTCGACGCGTTGTCGATCGCAGATATGCGGAAAGCTAGTTCATTGGCCATGTTGTGCCTCCAGGCGTTCTGCCATGTCGTACCACCACCGCAGTTCGCTCAACCGCAGGCCAAGGACCTCTCGCGGCGGCCAGGCATAAAACTTCGCCGTTGCCGCCGCAATCAGCCCCCAGTCAGGCACTGGCCGGCCAACTTTCCCGCGATATCGCCCTCGTCGCCGTCGACGGCCTCGTCGCCGGCATCTTCCTCGGCCATGAACGAAGTCAGGTAGTTGGCCGCCTTGGTGAAATCCCGCGCCCCGATACGGTTGATGACCGCAATCGGCAGCGAGGACACCTTGGCGATCATTTTTCGCAGGGCGTCGCCAGCATCCTTGGCGCTTTCCTTGTTGAACGCGAGGACTTCTTCCACCACCGGTTCGCGCAAGACCATTTCGGTGAAGGTCTCGGCGTCGCCCCCCTGGCCCAGCGTGATGGCCTTGCGCAGGGTGATTGTCAGTTCGTCAGGAATTTCTTTCTTGGGCATGTCAGCTCGCAGTCTGTTCGGAAACGAGGGGACCTTCGAACTTGACATCGAAGGTGGCTTCGGTGGTATCGACCTCTTGCGCGTCAACGCAGGCCATGCTGCGGCCCACCACGGTCTTTCCGTTGGCGAGTTGCAGAACAACCGTCGCGTTGCGCATTCGGTTGAAGTCATAGACCGTCAGGTTTCCGGCATCACGTGCGGTGAAGGAAATCGAGCCAGCGACCGGCATCTCCTTCACCCCGTGATACCCGTCCTGGCCCACCAGGCTGGTACGGGTGACCGTGGAGGGGCTGTACTTCGCCGCTCCTTCCAGCATGTAGGAATTGCCGTCCACCGTGATTTGTGCGGTGCCGGCCAACAGATTTGCCATAATCGGCTCCTATAAAAGAAAACGCCGCCCGAAGGAGGCGCCATGCCACTGCCGCGCGTACTTACGCGCTGACGGCCTCGGTGGCCGGCACGATGTTGCTGAACTGCATGAGCAGGGCGAAGATGCGCAGCTGGTTGATCAAGATGGCCGGATACAGCACGTCAACCCGGTTAGGGTTGGTACGGTTCTGCTCCACGATCAGGCCCTTGGCGAACACATCCGCACCCTGCACCCAGCCGCTGTCGTCCTGCATGGACTGATAGTCCGCAGTCAGATCCGCACGGATGGTGCTCGGCGTGACGATGTTGGATCCAGGTGCCGGGCGCGTGCCATTCGCCGCCAGCTTCTTGCGGGCGTACTTGGACGTCACAACCAACTTGAGGCGCCGCAGCACGGCCGCCAACGTGTTCATCGTCTCCACTTCGAGATAACTGTTGTCCGGCTGTCCGAACCCGTTCAGCTGGTACGTCGTGATGAGGTTTTCAATTGCCACCGTACCGTCGTCGGCCACCGTGAAGGTGCTGATCCCCGTGTAGAGCAGCGTGTTGCGGTCGGTCAGTTGGAACCGTGATTCCAGCGGCGGCGGCAGGAAACTCGCCAGCGCTACCGTCTGCATAGGCTGCGCCGGATCCGCTCGGCACGATATCGCCGCCGCCGCCGTCAGATCGGCAGCCAGGATCCACGACGGCGATGGCGAATTGTTGAACCCCATGATGGAGACATGCTCATCGTTGCGAGCGGCGCCGAAGGTATGGCACTCGCCCAGCGTGCCGCGGAAGCCGCCATAGGCGTGCCCATACAGCCCCTTGGACCAGCTCCAGCGGCCAGTCGTCGTGGACAAAAACGCCTTGACAGCATTCAGAGACGCTGCGTCGTTGTACGGCATGGCGATGAAGTCGAAGGTCATGTCGCCCAGGTTCGCCAGCGCAGTGGTCAGCGTCGGATTCACCTGTCCCCCGGACATCGGGGTAATGGTGACACCCAGCCCGGCCGGCAGCGCTTCGCCACTGAGGGAGCCATAGAAGTTCAGGCGCACATCAATGTCGTTGCCCGCCAAGCCCTTGTTCTTGGCCGTCAAGTTCACTTTCGTGGTGGTTCCTGCATCCACCGCTGCCGAGACCGGCAAGTCAGCGGCCGCGTTGATTTGCGCAGCCAGTGCGGTCGCCAGTTGTGCTGTCGTCATGCTCGGCGTGCACACCAGCGAGATCACCGGCGAGCCGGAGAACGCCGCGATGTACAGGGACAGCACGCCGGTGGCGGTCGCTGCCGCGGTAAAGCTGATCGCGCCCTTGGCTTCGGTCGCCGACGCATCATCGCCAACCGGGAGATACCAGACCTCGCCGAAGCTGTCACGCGCGCGATAGACGGCCGTCATGAGTGCCAGCATCGAACCCTGGCCGCCCAGCACCTTCGCTTCGTTGGCGCCCTGGGAAATCGCCGGCTTGCCGGGAACCGCGGTGCCTGCAGCCGTGATCTGACCGATGATCAGCGCGCGTTGGTTGATCTGACCGGTGTTTGCGCGGCTGGGGTCGATATCTGCGTAGAACAGTGGGACCCGCAGATTCTGCGGGATGTTGGGGAACTGGATCATTTACTTGCCCCCTTTATTGGGCGGTGCCGGAGGCACGTCAGTGGCGGGCGACGCTTGAACACCAGGGGCGTCCGCTTGGACCACATCGCCGTCGCGCAGCCGCGCAGCCCAGTACAGGTCGTTTTCATCCACGGGCATGCCCTCGTCGGGCATGAACTGTTTGCGTACCGGATCGAACACCTTCAATCCCGAACGAGGTTTGATGTACATACGAAGCTCCTATTGCGGAAGGTCGATATCCACGCCGGGAATGGCGGTGCCGTCTGGCATCTGAATTCGCGTATCCACCCCCTCCAAGGGGTTGGTCGGCACGGGGAAGAAGTCCTCCGGCCCCTGCACAAACTCCAGCCCCAGTTCCACCGTCACCGCACCCAGGTGGTTCCCTGCGTCATTCGGGCCAGACGTAATGCGAGTGCGAAAGTAAGAGAACTGGTTGAGTTCCTGCATAAGCGGCGGGTAGTTGATGACTGCGGCCTTGATCTGGTCCCGCAGCGTCTCCAGCTTGACCTGCAGGGCAGCTGCGCCGGCGTCGTCCAGCTCGCCGGCGTGGGCAGCCCTTGCTTCGATCACCAGCGCCGAGGTCACCGTGAAAGCCGGGGCACCGCTTCGACCGAATGAGACGCCGTCCTCATCGTTCGTTCGCACGAACAGGACGGGATACTCCCCATTCCAGGTCGCCTGGTCGCGCGGCGAATATGCCCGCGAACCCGCGTCGGTGGTGCCGGTCAACGCCTGCACGGCCAACGCACGTAGTTGGTTTGTCGTGGTCATAGCTTCTTCAGTTTCAGGTGAACCCAGCCCATGCCGTCCGGCTGCTGTTCGAAGACGAGGAACGATTCGCCCGTCTTCTTCCGGGTGATGCGATCGTCCTTCGCCGGCGGCCGCGGCAGATCGGCGAGGCGAAAGCCCGCGCTTGGTGCGGTCGTCACCCAACCGACGCCGCCCTCGCCGTTCTGGAATGCCGTCTTGTAGGCATCTGTAAAGACGCCCGGCACATCCTTGGCTTTGCCGCCGCCTGCAGGTTGATAGACCAGCTCTTCACCAAACGCCGTGTTAATGGCCTGGCTGACCTGGTCGAAATCAACCATGTCAGCCTCGGCGGATCTGCGGACCGGAGCCGGACCCGAAGCGCGGGCCGTTGCCGCGCTGAATTACCGGCGCATCCGGGTCTTCCAGGAAGCCAAGCTGCCGCAGCCGCTGGGCCTCGTCTGCCGGCAAATCCACTTCATCGCCGGCCACCAGCGACGCGCCGTCTTCAGACAGCAGGACGCGCCCGTGCGCCACGACGGCGGTAACGAGCTTCGCCGTGGTGGGCGCCTTGTCTTTCGGAGTATTGGCGCCGCTCATCAGGCCACCACCGGATCGCAGACGTTGGCCGACAGGCAGGCGTTCACCCGGCTGGGAATGACGATGGGAGCCGACTGCATCATCAGGAAGCGCTGCGCGGGGTCGGGCTGGACCCAAGACTTCGGCGCGAAAGGCAGCGACTGGTAGTTGAAGTCAGGATCCTTGATCATGCCAAAGGCGCGCGTGCCCTGCAGATTGGGGCCGCTCATGATCAAATCACCGTCGTACAGCATCGGCCGCTCGACGTCGTTCTCGTCCACGAACCAGTCGTTGTACAGCCACAGGTCGAACTGGCCCCACTTGCCCTTGTAGACCGCGCCTTGCTTGATCTCGGTGCCGGGGTTGATCGCGTTGCCGAACGAAGCTTGGGCAGGCAGCAGGATGGCGCCCTTCAGAGCCGGGTCGAGCATGAAGGCAGCCCACGAGCTGGGGGTGAACACCAGTTCCGAAACCGTTGCGCCAGAGTTCTTCAGGACACGAGTGGTCCAAGCGTCGATATCACGAGTCGGCGACGCCGTGCCCGCTGTGATATTTGCGGCAGTCCATTTGCGGCCGGCTGTCAGGGCAACCGTCAGGGAAGCATCGCGCCCGAAATCGACGATCACGGTTTCGAAGCCCTCGCCTTCAATGGTCACTTGGCCCGAACGCAGCGCGCTGGCGGCCATCCATTCCAGGCGACGGGTCAGGACATCCACCTGGTCGGCCATTTCCGCTTCCAGGTTGGCCATTTCGCGTTCGGCGCCTTTCAGATCACCGCCGATGCGTTCACCGATCATGCGGCGTACCGGCTTGAGCAGGTCCGGCGCGCGTTTGTCTTTGATATAGGCCGGCTTGAAGCTGTTGGTCTGGAAGCGGCGCTGCTCGACCAGCTTGCCTTCGACCAGCGGCGACACGAACGGAGCCATGCGGCGCTTGCCGATGTCAACGTCGATGGCGACTTCCTCGGTATCGGAGGTCACGATGTTGGGGAAAAAGCGGTCCAGCAGGAAGGACTGCGCGGTCTTCAGGTTCGGAACGACCCCGATCAGGTCGATCGTGGTATAGGACAAAGAGGACATTCGTCATCTCCAAAAATTCTTGGCGTATACGAAAAAGGCCCCGATGGGCGGGGCCTGTTCCATGCGTTGCGCTTGGGTTTAGGTCGGGTCGGCGGCCGAAACCGACGACTTGACGTGGATGGCGTACTGCCGCAGGGCCGCAGTCAGCGCGGGCAGCGTCCAGCTCGGGTCGTAGTGCAGCGCGCGGCCGTTGACCTCGACCTGCACATAGGCCCCGGCGTTGACAGGGCCGGCCGTGGCATCGGAGTAATCAGCCAGAATGGCCGAGGGGACCTGGCTGCCGTCGGTCGCCCCCTTCACCGAGAGGACGAACTGACCGACAGCGTCGTTGACGTCGATGACGAACGTGTCGCCGGCCGCGAACGCCGTGGCGCCTGCAGTGATGGTGAACCCCAAGCCGCCTTGCGTGTAGGCCGTCCCCACCGTCGCATTTGCGAGCGTGGTGCCTTCCGGATCGACCACCTTGAACGTGGTCGCGGCGGTGGCGGTCAGCTGGTAATTCCCCAGCTTGGCGCCAGCACCCACGGTAACGGCGCTGATCGTGCCATTGCCGGTATTGGTGCCGGAGGCCGTAGCGACAGCGGTGCTGCTCGTGATCATGCCCAGCACCGCCCCGCGCGGCAGCTCGCCGGACGCGAGGATGATGGGCTGCGAGACGATCTGCAAAGCGCCCGCAATCAGTTGATCGGGGACGAAGACATCCGCCCGGACGCCGGGCTTCTGGGGGTTGTTCCCCACGGGATTGACGGGAAGCGTCATGAGTATTGCTCCTGATTATCTGAATTGCGGGGATCAAGCTTCGCCGCGGCGCTTCTTGCCCGCCGCGACGATCTTCTGCGCCATGGTCATCTGGCCGTCGCCACCAGCCGAGCCGGGGTTGGGAATGGTCGTGCCTTGCATGCGCTCGGACAGGGTGCGACGCGCGGGCGGCGCCTGATCCGCTCGGCCAGCGTCCAGCGCCGCGATCGCGGCCTTGGACGAGATGCCCGTGTCGAAGGCGAAAACGCACGCCTGGCGCGCGACGCCCAGCCGCAGGCCGTGGGCCACGATGCGGGCGCAACGCACACGCTCGGCAGCCCTGGCCGCTTTCTTCGACTGGTCTTTTTCCTTGTCGTCGCCGTCGTCTTCGGATTCGGCGTCCGGGTCTTCCCCGTTTTCCAGCACGTCGTCACGCTCGTCGTCTTCGCGGTCGAGTTCTTCCATGCGCTTCGCATAATCGTCGTCGGACTCGCCTTCGCGCTGCTTGCGCTCGTCGTCGGACTTGTCCTTGTCGTCCTTGTCGTCGTCCTGTTCGGCGCGGGCGCTACGGGCGCGACCCAGGCTCAACAGCGAGGCAAAGGGGGAAGAAGAGAAAGGTTTCTTCATTGCAGTAGTCTCACAGGTTGTTTACCGGCCCAGCAGGTCCAGCAGTTCAAGAAATGCGGCGTCGGGCGCCATGACTGCGTCTGCCAAGCCGAGGCCGACGCCGGCCGCCCCCATGAAGCAGGCGGCTTGTGTGTCGCGCACGGATTCCGGCGCGATATTTCGATTGCGGGCGACGGTTCCCACGAACAGCTCGCCCATCGTGTTGATCTCGGCCTGAACGCTACTCAGGGCCGCTTCGGATAGCGGCAGCTCGGGGCGAAAATCCGCCTTATGGCTGCCGTAGGTGATGAACGTCACCGCCACCCCCGACGCAGTCAGCGCCTTGGAAAGATCGACGTGCATCACAATCACGCCGATCGAGCCAACCCCGCCGGTGCGAGGCACGATGATGCGGTCGGCGGCGCTGGCAATCGCATACCCGGCCGAATATGCGGACTCGGTCAGGATGGCCCAGATGGGCTTGTCACCCCGCAATCCATAAATGGTGTCGACGAGGTCGAAACAGCCAGCGACCTCGCCGCCCGGAGAGTCCACATCCAGCACGATCGCCTCGACTGCCGGATCCGCATGGGCGCTGAGAATGCTCTGCCTGATGCCGTCATAGCCCGTCATGCCCGAGTAGGGCCGAAGCGATCCGAGCTTTTGCACCAGCGTGCCCTGCACCTTGATGCAGGCAACCGGTGTATCGCCCACCATGTCATAGCCAGCGTCCCGGATCGTCTCCCCGGGTTTGACCAGGTCATCGTCATAGTCGTCCCAGGCCATCGGACGCAAGTTCGCGCCGTCCAAGCGCATGATCTGGCTGACGCCCAGACGCTCGGCGAGCGCGGCCATAATGACCTCGGCCTTGTCCTGACGAATCGCCAGCGGCGTGTTGAACAGCCGCTGGCCCAAGTGCGCAAAACGCATTTATTTTTCCTCCGGTAGTTGGGCGGCGTCTTTCGAATCCAACCCCTGAAGCACTGCGGGGACAGGCAAACCCAGTCGCTCGTAACGTTCGATTTCGATAGCCCGGCGGTCGGCCACGTCGCGCCAGTCGGTGCCGGATATCTCCGCGCACTCATCCTCAAGCGAGGACATGCCGCCGTCGATGCCCAACAACGCGCCTTGACGCTCTTTGACGATGTCGACCAACCCTCGGCCAGGCCCCATCCACTTGGCCCGCGCATACGCTGCACGCGCTTCAATAAATTCCGGGGCATCTCTCGGCATCGGGTAGTCATCCACGTCCATGGATTCCTCCAGCCACGCGCAATAAATCGGGTGGGCTTGGCCGGACGCGAAGCCAATCCGCCGACGGGCGAAGGTCTTCCACGCCTCCAGCATCGCGGACCGATACGCGCTGTAGTTCACTTCCGCCCAGTTCTGGCTGATCTGCTGCGCGGCCAGTCCGGTCCCTGCGGAGAAATGCCGCAACATGGCGCTTTCAAACGAAGCAAAGTTGCCGCTCGGCCGGCTCGAAGCAACTGTGCCGATCGTCTCGCCTGGGTAGAGGTGCGTAACCCCGGCATCACCCAACCGAGTGCGACGCTCCTGGTGGAATTCCGAGCGCTCGCGCTGATACGCGCTGACCTTGTCCGACCCCGACAGGGCTTCCTCGACGAGGTCAGTATCGAACGGGCTTTGAATGTACGCGGCGAAAAATGCGTTGATGATGGCCGCATCCAGCTCGGTGCTGTCGTACTTGATCAGCATCTTGAACCGCTGTATCACCGGCGTGAGAAAGCCTACCCCGCGGTGCTGCGAGGCCCGATCATGATCGAAGCTATGCACCACCACCGGGCGCCCCCAATCCGTCTCTCTAGGAATGCGATCCCATCGCACGCTATCGCCTGCGCTAAACCAATCTCCTTGATGTGCGCGGCGGATATGAAACCAGGTCGGCACACCGTAGCTGTCGACTTCTACGCCCCCACGCAGCGCCTGCTGGTCGAAGTTCTGCTGCGGATTGGAGAGGCGGTCCGGATCCAGGATCTGTACTGCCGTCGCGTAGCGGGCGCGCCCGATCCCGATACGCTCCGGCAGCCAATGCAACATCGAGAGCGAATCGCCGTCGACGAGGTGATGTCGAAATCCCAGCTGCATCATCTGGGGAAACGAGAGCATTCGCTCCGAATCACAGTAGAAGGCCGGGTCGTTCGCCCACGAACGCCAGTTGGCTTCCACCGCCTGACCAAACTCATCGGCCCAACGATGATCGAACGCTTTGATACCGGTCACCGTCCGCAGCCAGCGATAGTCCGGCTTCGAAATCGGCCGGAAGTCCGGCCCGATGACGTTGTCAACCGTCCGCATCACCGCAGCCGTCGCCCAACCGTCATTGCGGATCAGGTCACGCGATCGCGCCGCCAGGCGGTCGCGGTACATGTTGACCTCGCCGTCCGGCGACCCAAGGTACGGATGCCAGTCGCGAACGTGGCCGCCGTACTGGTCAGCGGCGTCATAGGGTGCGTTGCTGCCCGGCGCCAACATAGCCCCACGGCGACGGACGGCAGGCAATGGCTTACCGTGCCTGTCGAGGATAGAAATTGAGTTTTCCATCAGCGCATCACGAAGTTGATCTGCCGGCGCGCCCGAGGGGCGATACCCAGCAGTTGCTGCAGGAGAGCGATTTCGCCCTGGAGCCGGCTCAAGTCCGCCGCCCTATAGGTGACCGACTTCGAGCCGTCCGATTGCGCGTAACTGGCCGCCGCCACCTGCTTTCCCGTCAAAAGTTCAAAATAGGCTGCTTTCAGGGCGGCCAGCCGCGCCTGCATATCCGCCCGGCTCATTCCGTCATAGACGCTCATTGCGTACCTCGTTATGCAAGTTTGCTCACGCGCGAGCGTGCTGGATCCGCCGATTTGACCCGCACCGTCGGACCACCCTGCGCAACGCCAGCCGAGGGGGTCGGTGCGATGGAGACCTCGCCCTCAGGCATCGGAGGCGCCCCATGCAGGACCTCGGCCAGTTCGTCGACGGTTCGATTCAGCTTCAGACCGAAGTGGATCAGCGCGCATAGCGCGGCATATGCGTAGACGCGGCAATCCAGCGCCTCGTTGGCGCGTCCAGATGGAAGTTCCCAAACTCGGAACTTGTGCCCGCTCGCTTCCTTAACCACGACTCGCTCGGACGTGAGCTGTGCGTAGTAATTCAGGTCGCGGTCCGCCGGGAAGTGCATAAAACCAGGTCCCGGCGCGTCCTTGTTCAACCGATTCCGAATCGTGTCCTTGGCCGTGTTCACGCCGATGATCGTCGGCCGATAGGTGGCCTTGTTCCGGCGACTGGGCACCTTCGTGGGCCAAACCGGCGAGCGCTGGCCGTTCCGTGCTGACTCGCCCTTGATGGCGTAAATCCGTCTCCCCAATCGGGCCTTGGCGAACTCATACACGCGCTGCGTGTTGTGGCCGCCGGAGTCGATACACGCTGCAGAAACGTTGTATGGCCGGCCATCGTGGCGATACCACGTCTTCAGCAGGTACGCGTCGACGCGCGCCCACAATTCGGGCGTCTCCGGATCGCCTTCGAATACCTCATAGTCGATAGACCAGCTTTCCTCGTCCCGCCCCCAGCCAACCGTCTCGCACTCAACGCGGTCCGGCTGGACGTCCAGGCCGGCGGTCAAAATCCCAACGCCGAAGGGCACCTGCGCGGCCCAAAGCTCGCCGCGAGCGGCCAGCGTTTCCAGATCGAGATCCTTGCCGCTGTGCGCACGATAGGGCAGCCCCATCTGCGTGTTCCACCATGCCTGCTTCAGATCCTCGTCGTCCTTGGCTGCAAGCCACTTCGCTGCAATGTCTGCGGGCTTATCTTTGCTCCAAGGCGAATACAGCTTGCTGGCCTGGAAGCCGGCATGCTGGTTGTCTACGGCCCAAGTACCGCAGTCCGGGCACTTCGCCCGGTACACGGCATGGCGATCGCTGGCCCACCAGTCCCACACGGCATCGACGGCGGCGATACCGCCGCTACCAGGGTCTTGGGCTTCTGCATCGCGCCAGGCGCGGTCGTACATATCGAGAGGGACATGACGACCGCCGCAGCAGCTGAATGGCCGCGTTTGGTGCCACCGCACGGTTTGAAGTGCCCGCTGTCGGTCGCCCTCCGACCAACCCAAGCCGCAGGCCTCGCAAAAGATTCGAGCGGTCTTGGGAAAATGCTCCTGTACTACGCCCTTTTCATCCTTGCGCTTCTTCCAGTCGACATGACGGAAGAAGTCCAAGAACTGGCGATGTCCACATCCAGGGCAACACACAGAGGCGCGCCGCTGGTCCGATGACAGGTAGCTTTTCTCGATACGGCTTTCGTCCTGCACGGTCGGCGAGCAAGCACGCACCGACAGCCAGTTGGCACCGAAACTCGCCGTGCGTTCCTCCGCAAGCGATATCGGATCACCCTCACGGGTGACCGGGTACTTGTCCACTTCGTCAGCGAGAATCACCCGTACCGGCCGGCGTGCCAAGTTGTCAGGGCTACCGGCGCCAGCCAAAGCCAAGAAGCCGCCCGGGAACGACTTGAACAACAGAGTTTCGTCGGCGGTCCGCGTCTTGCTGGATCCCACAAGCTCGCGCAGTACCGGCGTCACCCGCACCATGGGGTTGATACGCTCCTTGCTGAATTGCTCGACGGCGTCTTCCTTGGGCTGCAACAGCAGCATCGGGCAAGGGTCTAGGTGCGCGAAGTACCCAAAAATGTTCTCCAGTAGCGCGGTCTTCAGCATTTGCGTGCTGACCATGGCCGTGATGACATGCACGCCAGGTTCCGTCGGCGCGAGCATGGGGCCACGCGCTACCTCTACGGTGCTGGTCGACCAGTTCCCCGAGGTGCTGCCAGCCTCTTTCGCTAATTTCCGAAAACGGTCCGCCCAGTCCGGCACGCTGATACGCGGTGGCGGCGTCCAGCCCTGGCGCGTAGCCCGCAACAATGCACCCCGCTTATCTTGGGCTGAAGTCGGCGGCGGGTTCGCCAAGTTCTGAGATTTGTTTGTGGACATGCGCAGTCAAAGCCTCGGTGACCCGGTCGGCCTCTTCCAGCCCAAGCTCGGCGGCCAGCAGCGGCCCAATCTTCGCGGGCCAGTTCAGCCACGCATCGCGCTGCCCCCGAGAGGCTTCGAAAAGTACGGCCTGGGCCACGGCAAGCTCCACCAGCGCCCAGGATTTCTGTTCGTATTCCAGCCGGTTAAGAAGTGCGAGATACACCTCTTTAATGCGTTTTGCTTCCTCGACCGGCATGTTCAGGTCGACCGACAGATCACCGACCAGTCGAGCCTCGGCAGCGTCGACCGACTCGCCAGGCAAGAATTCAATGGGGCAAGATCGGCCCGCATGGGAAGAAACCTCGCCGCTTCCGGCTTCCGATCTGGTTTCATTCGACGTTTCAGTTTTGGTTTCAGGTTTCAAGCGCTTTGAAACCTTCGCCGCACGGCCATCCTTGCTGTCGCGATACTGCGCCAGCTTGGCGTTGGATTCCTCGAGAACGACCTGAGATCCTTGTGTCACAAGCCATCCGGACTTATTCCATTTCGCGACCGCCGTGTGAGACACGCCGTACAAACGGGCGAATTCTGATTTTGAAACGAGCGTCAAATGAAACTCCCTTGAAACCTGAAACCAAATTTCAGCCCCCCTAGCTGGGCGAAGAATGCGGCGCGCAATGCCCGCGGTGCTTACCCCCCAAGAGGGGACCCATCGGCGTTGAACCCTGCGGCATATCCGATGATCGTCGCCACGACGCCGTCCACCTGCTCGCCAAGCGGCAGCGCTCGGGCCTCGCTGTCCTGCACGAATGCGTCGCGATCGGCACGCACGTCCACTTCCCAAGCGTTCACAGCAGCGCGCAGCTGGGCAGTGGTGATTGTGGTCATACCTTCCATGTGTTTCCTCACTTTGCAGTGTTCAGGGCCTGCGCTAGGGCGGCGTCAAAGTCCCCGGCGAAATGCCGCTCGACCACTTCTCGCGCGGTCGTGCCGAAGTTCAGTTGCTTCTTGACGGGCAACGCGTCGCCGAACCGGATCAGCAGCTTCAGACGGCCGCCGCGGTTCTGCTGGCTCGCCAGTTGCCCAGTCGTCACCGCCTGGCGCCGCCCACCTGCCTTCACGCCGCGCGCCCGCTTGGGCGCAACACGCTGCCATACCCCATTTACGGCCTGGCCATTGCGCGTGCGTATCGAGCCTACATAGACGTCCGGCCTTGCCTTCAGGCGCCCCATTGCGGCGCGCGGCAGGTTGCCGTAGCTATTCAGCTTCACCCCCTTAGGATTCAGCAGCGCCCGGCTGTTCAGCTTGTGGACGCCGCCTGTCTCGTAGGGCAGCAGGTAGGCGGCCGCGATCTTCTTGATGTAGACCACTGCCACCGGTGACGACTTGCGGGCCTTGCTCACCCCGACAGACTTCTGCGTGAAAGGCGTCGGGTTGTCGAAGGTCGCCTTGATGTTGGCCTGTTCTACGGCCTGGACACGGGCGGCGGTCGCGTTGATGGCCTGCGCCATCGCAAACGGCAGTTGCTTCGATGTGAATGCGTCCAGGCGCCGCAAGACGTCTTTCAGGTTGGACGTGATCTTGATCTCGATCATCACTCCCCTCAGCCAGTGTTATTTCTTACAAAGTAGTAAGAATTCATTGCTATGGTGGACCGGTGCTTCCACCTTTTGGAGAGCCAATATGGCTGACTACAAGATCGCGCATATCAGACAACAAGGGCAAGACATAATCATTGTCCCGCTTGATCCAGCGTTTGGAACAAAGCCGCCTGGCATCCAACAAGACGTCATCGAGCAGCTTCAGATTTGCGCTCAGTCAGCGGGATTGGCCGGCACAGTCGTCCCGGTTTGGCGATACGGGAATGGATTCAAGTTCATTGCCCCCACGCCATGGAAGGCCTTCTTCCAGAGTCTGCACTGGAACGACATCATCCGTAACCTCAACAAGCCCCTGACTTGTCACTGAGGGACTGTGCCCTCGTCGCATCATTCGCTGCAGATTGGCCCAGTTGCTTCGAGCGACACGGTCACCATCAAGAACTGGGGCGGCCAGTGGTTGTACATGAGCTTTCACTTTCACCTCACTCTGGAATTTCGCATGGCACACTTCATCGTCACATTCAGGTTAAAGAATGACTCGACCTACCAAGACCGCTACGAATCCTTCGTTGAGCGGGCGAGAGCGATTGCCACCCTATCTGCGTGGGAAGAAACTTCCTCGTTTTTTGCGTTTCGCGCAGAAGGCTCGGCCATATCAATTTGCACAGACCTGTACTTACACAGTCAATTTGACTCAACCAAGGATCTGATGGTCGTAATAGATCTGGACAGCAAACAGAAGGCGACCCAGGGGAATGTTGCATATCCGGCGTTGCTGGAATTGGGCCTCGGTTTCTAGTCGCATCAAGGCTCGCCCCCACGTCTGTGATCTCGACTGGTGCCACCAACTGCACACCGCCCGGCGCGATGACCCAACCTCCGCGCGCCATGCCCAGCGCGCGGCCCTCGGTAGCGGAGGATCAGAGATTGTTCCCCGCAACGTAAAAGCCCCGATCGGAGAATCCGTATCGGGGCTTACATTAGGGAAGGAAACTCTCACGAGCGAACATCTGCTCCGTCTGAATCAACCGGCTCATGTGGGTCGGGCTGGTGAATTCTGTCACTCAGGTAGTACAGCCCCCAAAGTGTCGTGACCACCATTTGAAAGAAGAAGAGTAGGTACGCTGACGTCATGACGTAGAACGTTGCCTCTCCGAGAAGGTGCGGCACCATCTGCTTCACGCTGACCACAGCCCGAACGAACAGCGAAAAAACTGTGAGGCAGACACTTAGCGCCGTCAGATATGCAAACAGCAAACAAAGAAATCTACGCCGCGTCAGTCCCATAACCACCCAAGCGCCTCCGAAGCGGGTCTCTATCGTAGGCGTTGGCTCGGGCATCAACGTGTCTAACGTACCCTTCTGCCCGAAGGTCGCAATTGCAGCGAGCGCGGCGATGTAGAAGCCCGGCAGACTCTGTACGAATGCCTGTACATTCACAACGAGGCCCTGCTCCCCCCAGATGTTAACGATGCCGCGAAACGGGAAAAGCGTGGCCGCAGCAATGGTGGCCAACAGCGCCGGCAGATACCAGTCCACCACTTTCTTCACTCGGTGTTGGATGAAAATGTATCCAAAAGGACGCGTGAGCTGATAACGAAGCATCTAGAGCACCTAAAGTAGGTAGAACATTTTGTCGCGAATCTCTGAGTGAATATCCTGATAGGCCGTGTCCAGCGGTTCACTAAAATTTGTGATCCGCTCCTTACGAACGAAGCGATCCTCGTTGACCAATCTCATCTGAGCGGCCTCAAGAATCACTGAACGCTTGAACTGCTTGCTGTCGGTGAACTTGACTCGGACTGCTTCGAATTTCTGTTTGTGTGCCGTGGCACAAACCGACTGTACAACGCTATATGCCTGTTCTCGCATCGTCGGTTTTGGTTTCAAGTGAATGACCCGAGACTTTTCCGTCGTGAGCTTTTCGTCATCCCAGACGTTATCTGCGTTCTTTTCATCGATGACCTGGAAACCTTCCAGTACGCCTTCATTCAGTTCTTTCACAAAACTTGGCGACGGATGACCATCCAGCCTCAGCAGATAGTTGAGCTTTTTGACGATAGGCAGCCCCTTGGCGTTAACCGCACCACTAGGATCTCTGATCTGGAAGAATTTAGACTCGCCCAGTTTCGCCCTTCGCATCAGACCTCGCACAAGTTTCAGCACGTGAGCGCCACTGATCCCAGTACTCTCTTCAACTAAGCATAGGTAACCACTAGGTTTCTTTGCCAAGCTCATTGCAATGTGGCAAGAGTATGCATTTCCCTCACCATCTTGCTTCTTGTACTTAGAAAACCGCCTCTTCTTGGGATCCGAAACCGCTTGGTTTGCTGCCAAGCGGTCCGATCGACTGACTAGCATCATTGCTTTGTTACGGTCATCAGTGACGACAATCTTCTCAAGAGTGAAGACCTGATTTCCGTAACCCGCTGCGACATTAAATTCGCCACCCTGCTTGAGCTCCCGCTGGAGCTCTTGCAACAAGTCAAGAAGCGGCCGAGCAGCAACAGTACCAAATGACTCCCGCGAAACGCGAAACGTGCAACTTAGTTGTAGATCGAAGTACTTGATATTGCGCGAATCAGACTTCAAGGCCAGCTCCTTACATTCCGATAATCAACAGAATGTAAGATATTTTTGTCAATTGCCCAAATGCACGGCAAAAATGCAAGAAGCGCGGCACGTCGAGGCCGTCTATTTCTCGGATCTAGAGCCCCGTGCACATGATTCAGGAAGCAACAATCAGACCACTATATTCATGCTGGAAGGCCGCAGCCTGACCACTCGGCCAAGCCCGCAGAAATGCAAAAACCCGCCGGCTTTCGCGTGGCGGGTTTCGTTGGGCGGACTTTTGAGGAAATCCGTTATGGCTGATTATGGCGGTCGTTCTCGCATAAGTCAACGGTCAGGGGATAAAGCCCCCATCCTGTAGCAGTTTTTCAGCCGCGGCGTGCGCGGCCTGTTCGACGCCGTAGATGGGCTCCGCACCCTTCTTCTCCCGGGTGCCGCGCAGCCAGTCCCCCGCCCTGGCGCTGGCCCGCTCGACGCTGCGTCCCTTGCATCCGTATTCGTCGGCCAGAGACTGAAGCGTCCGCATGCTGCCCGTGTCGTAGTGGCGGCGCACCAGGGCATACAGCAGCGCGCTATGGGCGGTGCGCATCGACAAGTACGCGCCCAGCCCCCCCGCAACACGGTGGAGCGCCCCCGACCAGTCCGGGTGGTCGCCCTCGCTGCCGCAGCACTTGCAATGTGTTTTTCGTTGGCCGTAGCGGGCATACAGCACCGCCAGGTGCAGAGGCTCCAGGCCGCGCTCCAGGAACTGCCGCAGCTTCGCAATCTCGGCTGCACCGTCGATACCCGCCAGCGGGCCAGGCTCGCCCAGCCGCGCGTCGGCAGCGCGGGCCATCGCCGGCCGGTTGGTGGTGTGCCGCTCGTCGCTGAAGGCGTAGGACAGCGCCACAGCAAGGCGGGGAAATGGCGTGGTCCTCTCCGTCATGCCGCCCCCGGGACGGCGTAGACCGGATACACCGGCGCCGGCTCGTCGCTGCCGCTGACGATGCGCAGCCAGGCGTTGAGTTGATCCTGGTCCGCCTTCCGGTGCCTGGGCTGCGCCGCCCAGTTGAGCATCCATTCACCACGCTCGGACTCGTTCATCCGCATCAGGTGCTTGGCCAGGATCTTGTCCAGGATCGGCCGGTCGGCCAGGGCGATCCAACCGCCTTGGCACCGCCAGCACTGGCACCCGTAGGACGCGGGGCGGGCGGCATCAAGGAGGCGTCGGCTGTCAAAGCTTGCGATTGCCCGGACTGCGGCAGGTTGCTGGTGTGACAGTTCCATCCAGGCATCTTCGATTTGTTGATCGAGCATGATCTATCCTTCAAACGGTTCCATGGTTGGTGTGGGTTGGGGCGGGCAATACCCGTCCGCAAGCTCAACCGCAGGGCCGCTTGACGCTGCCATCCCGGTAAAGCGCAACGCCTGCCGCAACCACGCGGGGCGATGTACCTCTTGAATCTGCTACGCCGTCTCCGGCGCCGTGCTGAACTCGACATAAGAGCGTCCCCGCCGATTTCTATCGGGGGTGTACTGCTGCGCCTCCCTGCAAAAGAACAGGAAAATCGTGCGGTGGCCGGCATCGCCGTTCCGGTCCTTAGCCAGTTCCAGACTGGCATCGGGTTTGTCATCCTCGTGCCCTGCTTCCTTGCGCGCCGACCAGACGACAAACACGTTGTCCGCCCCATTGGTGATGTGGCCGCTACCCGCCACGTCCAACTTGCCAGGCGCTTTTTCTTCGGTCTGACCCTTGCGCGGGTGCGCCACCAGGTGAACATGCGAATTCGTCTCGTGGGAAAACGCGACGATCTTGCGCATCGCCGTCTTCTGGGCGGTCATCGCCCCCGGGCCGTCCTCCGGAACATCGGTGGTCATCAGGCTATCGATGACGAAATGCTTGATGCCGTAGCGGCGCGCGCCGTAACGGAAGACCTCAAGCAGCCGGTCGATACTCGCGACCCCCACCGTATCGAAGACCCACGCACGGTCTTGCAGCCAGTCACCGACATGCCGCAAGAAGGGCTTCGATGGCCGATCAAGCCCAGTTATCTGCTTGGTCAGCCGCTTCAGCTGGACCCGTGCCGGCAACTCGCCAGAGAAGACGCAGACGCGCTCGCCGGCCTGCATCACTGGTATCAACGCCTGCATGAGCATCAGGCTCTTGCCGTGGCCGTTGATACCAGTCCAGACGGAAACCTCCGCGGGCCGCCATTCCCACCAGTCGTAGGTCTTGCCGCAGAAAGACAGCGTAGGCAGGCTGCGTGCATCCTGAGTCGGATAGAACATTCCGACCACTTCGCCCATGAAATCCGACATCGGCCGCAGTTCATCAGGATCCAGAGCCTTGGCGCTCCGGATCGCGTGGTCGAAGTCCTCGCCGCAGGCCTTGTGCTCGGTCAGGTACTCGTTGGCGTCCTTGGCCTGTCCGAAGACGGCGATACGGCATCGATCGATGCCCAGGCGCTGGGCGACTTCCCGCGCGCCCTTCTGGCCCGGCTCGTCGTTGTCGTAGCACAGCACGATGTCGCTGAACTGCTGTAGCCGCTCCCAGTCGTTTTCGATCCACTGGTGATTCCCGGCGCCGGCGTTCACCGACAGCGAAGGGATGCCCACCTGGTGGCCGGTCATCGCGTCGATCTCGCCCTCGAAGATCGCGACCATCCGCGCATTCGGGGCGATGAGGTCCCAGCCGAACAGGCAGGGCTCGGCGCCGCCGGCCTGCAGCATGTCCTTCTTGTCGTCCGGGTTGCGGGATTTCGTGTTGACCAACTCGCCGTCGCGCAGGTACGGGAAGATCGCATAGACTTTGTCGCCTCGCTCCTGCTCGCCGATGCGGAAGGCGGCGATGGTTTCCTCGGTCAAGCCGCGGCCCATCAACCACTCACGCACCCGGGATTTCGGCGCCCGGCATTGGGGCTTGGCGGGACGCTTGTACGTCGGCGCTGGCCGGGGTGGCATTTCGTCCCGGATGCCCAAGTGGGCCTTTGCATCGCGCATGGCGTCGGCCACGCTGCAGCATCGCACCGCCGCCCAGAGGTCCAGCAGGTCGCCAGATTCCCCCGTGCTGAAGTCCGACCAGACCCCGGCCTTGTTCCCCGTCAGGCGGACGGACAGCGACGTCCCAGCCTCGCCCTGAACGCTACCAACCTTCCATTCGGGGCCGGCTTTTTTCCCTTGCGGCAGCAGGTACGGGACCAGCGTCGACGACGCGGCGGCCATGGCGCGCGCCAGTTCTCCAGCGTTCATGCGGCCTCCCGCGGAATGCGCTTACCGTCGCGAAATTGGCGATAGGTGTGTTCGGTGCAGCCGTCGCTTACGGCCTCCCACACGGTGGCATACCCAGTGCCGGCGAGCCAGGCGGGGTTGGCCTCGATGTCGAGCGGCGAGCCAGCCGTAGCGCGCTGCGCCCCCTGGCCTGACGGCAATTCCGGTAAATCCCGGAATCGGAGGTCAGGGCCGAAGAAGGTCGCCGCCATCATCACGAAGGCGGTACCGACCTTGTCTTCTGCCCGGCAGTGTTCGGCGTACCGCTTCGCCCCCGCGATCATTTCGGCTGCCGTGATGCCGCCACGCAGGCGCGCCTTCCATGCCTTCACCGCGGTTGCCCGGGGATTGCCGCCTTGGCGCTTCGGATAGGCTGCCCACGCCTCGGCAAAACCTTCGGGGTCAACGTCCCCCCCCTTGGGGGGAATAGGGGGGTGTTTTTCTTTCTTTTGTAGAGTTTCCTTTTGTGGTGACTGAATCGGTAACCCCTGCGTGACCAAATCGGTAACCCCTACCAAATCAGTCACCCCCATGACCAAATCGGTAACCCCTTGAAGGGTTACTGATTCAGTCACCCCAGTTACTGTTTTGGTCACTGTCTCCGGGGTGACTGATTCGGTCACGGGGGTTACCGTTTTGGTCACCGCTGCGTCCTTACCCAAACACCACTGCGTGAACCGCTTGTTCAAGCTCAAGCGATGCCCGAACGTTCCTGCGTCGCGGCGGATCACGTTAGCCGCAACCAGTTCGCGGACAGTCTTGCTGAGATGGGTCTTGTAGATGCCTGTCATATGCTCCAACTGCGACAGTCCAATGTCGTCAGCTTTTTTCCCGTAGCCATAGGTCTTGCGCACCACGGCCATCACAACCGCCCACTGGCGCGCAGAGAAGCCGGCGCAGCACATCGCCTCCAGCAACTCGTTTGCGAGGCGTGTGTGGCCGTCCTCGACCTGCGGCGAAGTGTTGTCGTGTGTCAATGTGCGCGCCTCAGAACGGCAACCCGTCGTCGGGCACCCACACCACCCGAAAGCGCCCCGCCGTGGGCGGCAGCGCTCGCAGGGCCAACTCCGTCGCGTCACGCACGCGTTCGGCCGGCAGTTCCGCATACTCCGGCCCGTCGCCGATCGCTTGGCGGATCGGACCGTCACGAAGCGAGATATCGAAAAGCGCACCTAGCGATACGTCGACACCAGGCCGTTTCGTACCGTCGCAACCGCTGGACACGATGCGCGGCGGCTGGTCGTGCTGGGCTTGAACCAAGGTCACTTCATGCTCTTTGCCCTGCGCGTCCGTGTAGCGCAGCAGCGGGACAATCATGCGGGGGGTCATGGAACCTCCATCACTCCACAGAGAAGGCACGGCGGCAGGATGGGTGGAGGAGTCCATCTTTTCGGGAGCTACCCTAGCCGTGTGCACACCGTTATCCGCCTACGGCCTGAACCGATGGCGGCGTTGTAAGTTGGCCCGCAAGCGCTCTTCGCGCTCCAGGCCACGGTCGAAATCTGCTATCCACTTCCGCATGCCGCGACGGCGCAACAGCAGCCAAATGCCAGCGACGCCCCCGATGCCCAGGGCGAGTGCCCAGGAAATGGAGGCGAACAAGACCAAAGCGAGGACGGCGGTATCCATGGCTACACGTCCGACGGGCCAATGCGAACAGCGTCAGGCGCCGCCGGCGTCCGGGTGTCGCCGGGGATGTGACGCGCGGCAGCACCCTCCCGCTCGATATGGGCGGCCGGCTCCGATTCGCTATGATTTGCGCTCTCACACGAATGATCTTTCGAAAAGGAACCGACCATGGGCATGATCGAAGACATCATGAAAGCGCTCGAACGCATTCCCGTCTGGAAGCGCGTATCAGCGCTGCCATCCGAGGTAGACGCACTCAAAGCTCGCATAGCAACGCTAGAAGCAAAGTTGAGTCCTGCTACTGGCGAACAATGTCCCATCTGCAAGGCACCTGCATTCAAGATCATTTCGTCATCTCCTCACCCAGACTTTGGATTTGCTGGACTGAAGCTGGACACGATGAAGTGCAGCTCTTGCGACCATCAAGAGACTCGTGAACGAGATCCGTCAAAGGGCTAGCGATAGCGGCTGCCGCGGTACACAAAGCGCTGACCACCTGCGTTTCAGTGCCCGTAGGAATATTCAGCACGACGTCGGCTCGTAGCCGTTCCGCATCTCCGCTGGCAATCTGAACGCTCACGATGTATAGGGCGTTAGGCATTGCCCTCTCCTCGCGCTGGGCGGCCAGCCCCGCCCGGATATGATTGGCGTTCCTCAACATCAATCAATTCCAAAAGGGGCTGACCATGAGCGACACGATTACCCTGTCCTGCGCGAAGTGCGGAAGCAAGGAGTTCGACTATCCGGGCGGTGTCCAGACGAATCTCAAGACCACCGACACCATCACCTGTAAGGGCTGCGGAGCCGCCGGCACATACGGCTCCGCCATCGAGAGCGCGAAAAAGCAGATCGCCGATGAGCTCAAGCGGAGCTTGGGAAAATTCTTCAAGTAGCCGGCGTGTCAGTGCGCCCAGGGCTTGTTCAGCCTGGGCGCTGTCCGCGCGCAACGTGAGAGTGGTGTCGGCGTTAGGCATGGGCGGGTTCCGCCTTCACGTCCACCGCTACCGGTTTTCGGGCGCTTCGGCGCTTGCGAAGCGCCAACCAGTTAAACGAGGGAAGCAGCTCTTCGCATAGAACTTGGCGGCTCACCAATTTTTCGATTTCCAAACAACGCCTAAACGGTATAGGCCGGACCTGATTTACCCATTGGCTTACCGTCGAAGGTGCGACCTTTAGAGCTCGGGCGAGCGCCGCCTGGCCGCCTACAAGCTGACATGCCCGCAATAGAGGTTGATGGCAAAGTTGAGTATCCATGGCCCATTATTAGGCGTCGCCTAATTCTTGTCAACAGGTATTGCCTAACTCTCAAAAGGAGATAGAATTAGGCGATGCTTAACGGAAAAGACCTCGGCGCGGCAATCAAGGCCGCCATAGAAATGAAGCTCGCGAGCGGCGCAGCCACTTCGCAGGCGGCCATTGCGCGGCATTTCAATGTAAAACCGCCATCCATTTACGATTGGATAAAGAAGGGCTCCATATCCAAAGACAAGCTACCCGAGCTATGGAGATACTTCTCCGATGTGGTCGGCCCTGAGCATTGGGGACTGAGAGCTTGGCCAGATATGGGCTCTCCTCCGCAGGATGATGCGTCAATCGCACCGGCGCCGTGGCCCTTCCCTTCTATCCCTGAGGCCGATGTTCGGGCGTTGCCGACAGGTCAGCTCAGGGCGCTCGAGGGCGCTATTGCCCTTGCCATTGCGCAACTGAAGCTAGGCATAAATGTCGCGCCACCGACGGCGACGCCTATGTCTGTTGCTACGCCCCTTCGGGCACACAAGCCCGGCGACCTAGTTGATATGGACCATGCGGACGACGCTTTCCCCATGCGTATAGCAGGATTGCCTCCTGCGCCCTGGGAGGGTGGGCACACGACATATCAGGCAGATCGGGGGCCAAAGCTCAGAATTAGCACGCAGGCCGACGTCGTCGCGAATGTCGGCCCCGGGGAGCCGCACGCAGCGAACGACAAGTTCGAAAATGTCCCGGAGTTGGCGGATGTGCGCCTAGCAGCGGGCGACGGCATCGAAAACCACGACGAAACGCAGACCGGTGTGATGCAGTTCCGTCGCTCGTTCCTCCGCGCAGTCGGGGCTGGCGCTGGCAAGGGACGCGTGGTGTACGCAAAAGGCGACAGCATGGAGCCGGTCATCAAGGATGGCGCTGCGCTGCTTGTTGTCCCCAACGAGGATCTGACGCTGCGCGACTTGGCCGGCGGCGGCGTCTATGCCATCAACTATGACGGCAAGATGATCGTCAAGACCGTCGCCAAGGACAAACTAACTGGCCGCTGGGTGGCGAGGTCGTTCAACCCAGCATACCCGGACATTCCGCTGGAGAACGGGCACCCCGCCCACGTCCTGGGCCAAGTGGTGTGGGCTGGCGTGCGACTGCGTGACGACGAATCGGGGCAATGGATTCGATCCTAGGTCCACTTCTCGACGTCCAACAGACAACGGCGGCGATCTTCAGGGTCGACCGCCTTTTTAACGCCAGCAATCGTAGGCTTTGCCTATTGACAAAAAAATAGGCTATGCCTACTATTCGGTTAACTGCCAGAACGCAGCCGAAGCAAGATCCCACGGACCCGCAACCAGCTGCGCCGGCATCGCCTCAAGCGGGAGACGTATAGCCACCACACACAGAAAGGCGGCATGGGTAAGGCGAGAAACGCTCTTTGGAATGGCGCTGGCGTAGGCCAGTAAGGCAAAACCCCGCACGGAGCGGGGTTCTGTGAAGCACAGCAGTTAGCGCTGCTGACCTCAAATCGGACCATCGGAGACCATCCATGTCCAATGAAGACATCCGCCCGCAAGGTGCGGAGGGGATTTCTACGTCTGCAAATATACAGCAGACCCAACAATTGGGGAACCCCCTCCCCCTTCCGCGTCTGCAATCTCTGCTTCGCGTCGCGGAATGCGCAATTGATCTGCATCGCCACGCCGTAGCGCGTCAGGGTGCGTACTACGCGTTCAGAGATGCTTGCTACGCCTACAGGTGCGACCGCCACGTCAGCGCCCCCGAGCGTGACAGCCCCCAATGGGACGCGATGATCGAGGCCGTCTCGACCGAGTACCTCTTCCTGCAAAACCGCAAGCGAGATGAGCGCAACGCCGAGCGTCGCCTCACCACCGCCGTTCGTGCCCACCTCAACGGAGCTGCCCAATGACCTCCCTCACCCCTTTCTTCAACCAAGAGTTCAACTTCTCGGTGCGCGCCGTCGAGATCGATGGCGAGGTCTGGCTTGTCGGCAAGGATGTCGCCGAGGCGCTGGGCTATGCGAACCCGGCAGACGCCATCGGCCGCCATTGCAAGGGGGTCGCGAAACGCTACCCCCTTCAAACCGCCGGTGGCATGCAGGAAGCACGCATTCTGGCCGAAGGCGATGTGTACCGCCTGATCGTCGGCAGCACGCTGCCGAGCGCCGAGCGCTTTGAACGCTGGGTGTTCGACGAGGTGCTGCCGTCCATCCGCAAGACCGGCCAGTACAGCGCGCCCCTGACACCCGAGGAAATGTTCCTGGCGCAGGCGCAAATGATGGTCGATCACCAGCGCCGCCTGACCAGCGCCGAGAACGCCGTCACGGAATTCCGTCAGCAGCTGGGCGAACTCGCCGAATCCCACGTCTGGGACCACTGCCCGCAGAACTGCGAACCCATCACCAAGATCCGCCTGCGCATGAATCAGCGCTACGGCCTGCCGCCCTGGGTCGTGGATACGGTCATACGCGAACTGCCGCTCAGCCTCAAGGTCCACGGCATGGTGCGCAACAACCACGAAAGCGCGGAAGGCTCGCACTACGAGGTCTGGGCTGTGGCCGACGTGACCCGTGTATTCCAGCGGTTCGTATCCGAATGCACGAAGCAGACGGATTGGTATTTCACGCATCCCGATATTGCCAAGCGCTTCAAGATGCGCGCCGCGGGAGGTGTGCAATGAGCGCCGTGACCAACACCACGCCTATCGACATGGGAATGGCGCAATGGATCGTCGATGTGCTCCAGCAGCGTGATGCCCGCATCTACTCCCTGTTGAATGCCATCGGCGACATCATCCCGCCTGAAACCCACGAACACACCCTGTACCTCCTCGCCTTCGAGATCGCCGAGGATGAATCCGGCTGGGTCAAGTTGCGCGAAGCGCTGGGCTTCCCCACTGCCAGGACAAAGGGAGGTTCAGCATGAGCAACCGTCAATCGCTAGCAACCGCTGGCAACGTCGTTGACTTGCTGCGGAAGCTAACCACCGACATCGACGAGATGAGCGCGCTGCTTTGCGCGATCGAAGATCGCGCTATGGATGGTGGCGGTGGCCTGGAACAAGGTTCCGTCGTCGCACTTCACTTCGAAACCCTGGCGCGCATTGGGCGCGATATCGCCGAGCGTCACGCCGAACAGACCACCAACGCGATCCTCGCGCTACAGGCAGTGATCAACAAGTCCGACAGCGAAGGGGAATCGGCATGAACACCACTCCCAACCCCACGCTGTTTGCCGCAACCAATGCTCTGGAGGATATCCGCGAGACCTCGCTGCGGCTCAACGCCTTGCTCGACATGGTGACAGGCAACGGCTTTCCGATCTTCAACGAACTCGATGACGATTTGCGTGAAGCCTTCCTCATGCAGACGTATTGCCTAGCAGCTGAGATCAGCAACAAGGCGGGCGCCGTCATCAATGCCATCTCCGGAGGTGACGCATGACGACCGCCAAAGAAATCGCATTCCTTGAGCGCGCGCGGACGGGGTTGCTCCACACCCTTGCCATCCTGGATGCGGCCGGCAAGCTGCCCGTCAGCGACATTGCTGATCTCGACACTCTGCTCGGCGCAGCGCGGGACCTGTGCGGTCGCCACTTCGAGGAGATCGACAACGTCATTGACGCGCTGAAGGCCGGAGGTGGGGCATGAGCTATCTCGACACTTTCACGGCGGCGGATCTCGCTGGCCACCGGGCCGCTGAGGCTTGGTATCTCGACCTAGTCCACCGCGCCGACGCTGCGGGCGGCAACTTCATCCCGTCCATGCTGCGCGAAACACACGACGCCTTGCCCGAGGCGGCGCGGGGCGGGTTCCTCGATGCAATTGGCGCGCTGTTGGTCACCGCCGAAATCAGCGGTGATCCCGTGGCCGGGGCGCAGAACCTGACCGAGGACATTTACATGTACTCGCTGTCGCCAGCCGAGCAACGGCGGTTCGTTCAGGAGGGCCCGCGAGATGAATAAGCCTCGCACCCCTACCGAGCAGTTGGCGGCGGCCGTACGCGGCCGCGCGCTGTACACGCGCCTGTACGACGAGGCAAAGCGCGAACTCGACCAGGTCCGCGAGCATCTGACCAACGAGCGCATCAAGCATGCACAAGCAGTGTTCGCCCTGGGCAACGTGGCCCACGCGCTGGAGACCGGCACGCCGCCTGATGTGGTCCTCGCGATGGCCCGCATCGCCCTGCGCGTCACCCCGGGAGGTCAGCCGCTATGAGGCTCATCGATGACCTCGCTGACCTGGCGGCGGCTGCCTTTGCCATCGCCTCGGTTGTCGTTGCGGTCTACGCCATCCGCAACGCCCCGCCCCCCGCCCTATCGGCCGCCACTCGCTTTATCGCCGAGTGCCCCGCCGCCATCCAATACGAAATCTGGCATGTCGGCCCGGCGCGGTCCATGCACCTCACCTGCGAAGGACTCGCACGATGAATCCCGCTATCCAACTGATCGTCAACATCAACGACGCGGCCGGCCTGGCCTCGGCACTGTTCGGTGATGCCTCCGCAGTGCCTGCCGCCCCCACGGTTCCGATGGTCGGCGAATACTGGCACGGCCAAGGCGGCAAACTCATCGCCCTGCACCCGGAGGGCGGCTACCTGATCGCAGGAGAGCCACTCGAAGGCAAGTTCCAATTCGGCCGCGACGGCCAGGATCTGACGGGCTTCTCCGCTACGGACGGCGAAACGAACACCCACGCCTTGGTAAATCTCGGCGGCAGCCCTGCCGCGTTGGCGGCATCCGAGTACACCGCCGATGGGCATCGCGACTTCTACCTGCCTTCGCAGACCGAGGGCGCGTTGATCCTGGGAGCACTGGGCCTGTCCGAGGGCGTTTTCTGGACCTCGACGCCCTACGGCTCCATCACCGCCTGGGCGGTGAGTTTCGAGCACGGCCTCGTCCTCCACTGGTTCCGCTACAGCGAGTTCCGGGTTCGGCCCGTCCGCCGATTCATCCCTTCACCCATTCATCCCTTTACGGTCTCGGAGGGCAAGTGATCATGGCCATGGAAAACAACCTGCCGTTCCGCGCGCTCTTCACGCTGCCGCCGATTTCCCCCAGTTCCAGTACGGCGGTAGCCGTTCCTGAGATACCCCTGCAGGTAGCCGTCACAGGCGACAGCGAAGTGGACGCTGTTCTCTGGCTGCAGCAGGTCGTCAAGATCGGCAACCAGGGGCTGATAGACAAGGCCCTGGAAGCGGCCAAGCGCATCAAGACGCCGATGAAGGTCCTGGGTGAGCGGTACGCGCAATATCGCAGGCACCAAGGCGGCCACCCGTTGGAGGTAGCCTTCGCTTCGTTCGGTTTCGGCGATCTCGAAGACCAAGCGAAACGGGCCATACAAAAGGCAAAGGACCGTCACGAAGCAATTTCCCGCTTCGGTACGGCGGAGGCCCTGTTGATCGATACGCCCGCCGAGGCGGCTTGCATCGCGGCATGCGGGCGCATGCGAGAGAATCGGGCAGGATTCATTGACGAAGCCGTAGCTAGAAAGCGACTTCTCGCAAAGCCGGACCTTATTCCCGCAACGATCAGCGACTGTCTGTTGGCGTTAGAGTACTGGGACGACATCTATCGCCTCCGAAACGCATCTATAGAGAATCTTGGCGACTCAAACCAAGTTTGCATGGCGCACGAGTGGCTTTGCTTCGGCAGGATGGCCGAGATCGCCCCCCAGTCCGGAGCCGAAGCCATCGCGGTTTTTGACTACCTGGAAGCCAGTGATCGGATGGGCCAAACGGAAGTTCCCGCCATCCTGCGCAACCTCATTGCCAGCGGCTGGCAGACCCAAACGACCTGAGGTGACCATGAACCAACTTATCCAAGCTGGCGGCATGGCCGCCACGATGAGCAGCCGAGAAGTCGCCGATCTGGTGGAGGCGCGTCACAATGATGTCGTCGCCACGATCGAACGCCTATTCGCAAAAGGCCTTTTACGGTCAAGTCGTAAAACCCGCCGCGAAGCAACCGGCGGACGGCCGATCGACGTATATGACCTGACTGAACGGGATACGCACCTTGTCGTCGCTGGCTACAGCGATGAACACCGCGCCCGCGTGATCGACCGCTGGCAAGAACTGGAAGCCAAACAGCTCGCCGCCCCGGCGTTCGTCATCCCCCGGACTCTCCCCGACGCCTTGCGCCTCGCCGCTGATGAGTCAGAACGAGCAGACCAGGCCGAGGCCGCCCTCGCTATCGCCGCACCCAAGGCCGAATTCGTGGACCGCTACGTTGACGCCACCGGCAACAAGGGGTTCCGCCAGGTGGCCAAGCTGCTCAAAGCCAACGAGGCCCGATTCCGCGAGTTCCTGGAAGACAAGAAGATCATGTACAAGCTGGGCGGCGAATGGATGCCGTACCAGCAGCATATCGACGCCGGCCGGTTCGTCGTCAAGACTGGCGTGTCCGACTCCGATCACGCCTACAACCACGCCAAGTTCACGCCCAAGGGGATCGAATGGATCGCGGCGCTGTGGGCCGTGTACTGCCTGCGCGACGACGTGAGGATGGAGGAGGCAGCATGAGCGTCCAGACCATCAACCACGTCCACGACGCCCTTCTTGAAGCGCAAGCGCTGTTTGAGGTTATCCAAGCCTGCGCGATCAGCGAGCAAGAGCTGCCGATCAATATTGGTCTGGTGGCACAGGCCGGCATCTCGCTCATGGCGATAGCGCTTACCGAAGTTCGCCAGAACCTACCGAGGGGAACGGCATGAAGCAATCCGACATGAACCACCTGCTGGGCTGGATCCGCTGGGAAATCGACCAGGCAATTGCGCTAATGATCGGCCCTTGGCTCGTCCATGAAAAACGGCAAGATGCTAAGAAGCATGCCGATCGCGCTCCCTCCGATAGCCACAAGATGTCTCACCGGCACTGCCAGCATATGGGAAATCCAGATTCCCAATACCACAACACCAACGCCCGCAATTACCAAAATCACATGCGTCATGTTCGTCTCCGTCGTGAGCACAAACCTGTGATAGCTGACACTACATTGGCCGCAGGCTTCCTGCCTATCGAAACGCGCTCCTTTCCTTTGAATCCCGCTCTGCACTATCGGGGCGAACGAAGCTATCGGGATGGCTTCATGCTAACGTCCAGGCTTCCAAAACCTGACCAGGCCCAGCCGTTCCGCTGGCCCTTCCCGCCCGATGGACGAACCGAAGAAGCCCCGGCGCAAGAAAGCCACCCCCAAGCTGATGCACTGCTCTTTCTGCAACAAGTCACAGCACGAGGTCCGCAAGCTGATTGCGGGTCCGAACGTGTTCATCTGCGACGAGTGCATAGACATGTGCAACGAGATGATCGGAGAGGACAAGTTCGAACTGGTAGGGGCCGAACCGGTAGCGCTGTTGAATTACGTCGAGCTGCAGCGAAAATATGTCGATGCCAGTCTCAACCGAATAAACGGGGCAACACAGCTACTCCGATCGTTGCTAGCTCCAGCGAGCGAGACGCGCCACTGATTGCCTTGCCGCGTGACCGACAGGACTACGGCGGCTATCCAGGGCGTTCGAAACGCTGCTGGTGCGCCAACGATGCGCAGGCGGAGCAGGAGGGGCGCGAATGACCGCTATTGCTCCCGCCCTCGACAAGGCTGGCGAGGTGGCCGAGATCAAGATCGCCCTGCGGGCCGTTGAACTCTACGCGCAGCGACACCCACGCCCACCGCACGTCACGATAGCCCAGGCGGCCCAAATGCTGGATCTGAGTCGGCCAACGGTGCGCAAGCTCATGAAGGCCGGTAAACTCCGCCTGAACGGATGCGCGCTGATCCCCATCGAGCAAGTGGATCGGCTGCTTCTCGCTGACTCCCCATAAATTGCCCACGCAGCCCGGAGACCGGCGTAAATGCTGGCTGTTCGATTCCGGCCCCGGGCACCATCAAATATTTTTCTGCCGTTGCCAAGCCGGTATCCAACAAGTGGATACCGAAGACCGACATGGCCCGCAGCTACGCTGAGTTCCGCGCCATATCGGGTATGGACCCGATCCGCCATGAAACGGACTACAACCGTAGACCAGTGCCGATCGAAGCCCCCAACTCAATGGCGGCCCCAGCGCCCCTCGTAGTACACCCAATGTCCATGCCGCTGTCGCCATTCCGGCCCGTGATACACGTAGCCGCGCCGCGCCGGTAGCCACACGCCGCCAACCCAGGCATGGCGTCCGCCCACCCATTCCCAATGACCCGGCGCCCAGACATAACCCACTCGGGGAGGCGGCACTACCTCGACGCGGGGTGGCGGCGGCGCCACATCGATACTGATAGCCACGCCGGCCTGTGCGACGGACGGCACGCTCAGCGCCCCCAACGACAGCACCACAGCGGCACCCGCCGCGGTCATCGCGGCTTTGACGAAACGCTTCATGACGGCATCTCCTTGCAGTCCCCGTTCGCCGTTGCGAACGCGGTGAGGCGAGTATGCGCGGCAGGAATTATCGAAATGGTTACGCTGCGGGGGCAGACGGTTTCAGCCGGTTTCGCACGCAAATCGGCTGACAGGCACGGTACGTGCCGTCTACTCACTGAATTCGGCGGGAATGATTGCAGGCGAAATAACTGCCGCTAGCCAGGTCCGCCCGGATCCATTCAATGAATGCCCGGGTTCGGGCGGGCAACAAGCGGGCGTGCGGATAAATAATGCTTACCGCGCGGGGCGGCAATTCATAATCGTCCAGCACAGTCTGCAAACGCCCCTCTTCAATATGCTGGGCAACCTGATATGACAGGAACATGCCGAAACCCAGGCCATCCAGACAGGCTGCCAAAGCGGGGGCGACATGATTGAATTCCAGATTGCCTGTGGCAGGCAGTGTGGACAGGCGGCCATTTATTTGAAATGCCCACCAGGAATTTCCCGCGCCGGAAAAATCGATGCAATTGGCCTGCAGCAAATCCTTGGGATGGACAGGCGTCTTGCGGTTGGACAGATAAGCGGGAGCCGCCACCACCATGCGCCTTACCTGGCCCACCTGATGCGCCACCAGCGATGAATCGTTCAAGCGGCCAATGCGCACACCCAGATCCATTCCCTCTTCCAGCAAGTTGACCTGCCGGTCAGCCAATATCAGGCTGCAACGCACATTCTGGTGTTGCCGGACAAACCGATTCAGGGACGGCGCCACATGCATCTGGCCAAACAGCACGGGCGCCGTGATGGTCAATTGACCCGCCAATTCATCAGAGTCGCCGCGCAACGCCGACTCGGCTTCATCCAGGGACGTCAGCAAATTCCGGCAGGTGCCCAGATAGCGCAGTCCTTCGTTCGTCAACGCGATACGCCGCGTGCTGCGGTTGAATAACCGCACGCCCAGTTCCGCCTCAAGCGCAGCCAGCGTGCGCACCACTGTCGGCAGAGAAGCGCCTAATACCTCGGACGCCGCGGTCAGGCTGCCGTGATCGGCAATGCATACAAAAACCGCGATGCTTTTCAGCTTATCCATCTAAATTACTCCAGGTATTGCAAGAGTAAACTCCACCGCGCGCCATTTATTGAAGTGTATCAGCAGGGCATAGTTCGTTTATCCGCATTCGCGATAACGAGCTTCTAGATGAATCCTCCGGTCCGGGCCTTTTTATTTTCTTGGTTTTATCGGCCCCAATACCACGGCCGGCTGCTCGCCTCGCCAAGAATGTCGGCTCGATAGCGGCGCTGTCTTTCAGCCGTTCTCTGAATACCCCCTTTTGTCTGAACGTCGTTTCCACCGGATATAGCTCCGGCGGAATCCATGCCTGGCTGTTCCAGTGCCATGGCGTTACCCGACAAATTCCGTCTTGATTGCCTGTTTCACATTTCCCCTCCGGTGCTTTGCTGGGTGCGCCTCGGGGAAACCGGCTTCGTTCAAAAAAATAATCACTCTTGCGAAGGAAACAAAATGCTGGAAACTCCCAATCCGGTTAAGCCCGATACCCGGGCACAGCGGAAGGCAACGGTAGATCGCCTGATAACCCTATCCGTCAAAAACAAGACCAATCCATTCCTGGATATCGTGTGGCCCGAGGCGCTGCCAGAAGATGTGTTGTGGATGCCTCATAAGCTGATGACGGTATTCGGCAGAAGCTGGCGACACCCTGACGCCCGAAGAACTGCTGCGCCTCAGTAAATGGGAGAGCATCTGGTTCTACAGCTTCAACGTCCATGGCGAACGCCATCTGCTGCGGGATGTTCTCAGCTGCATGCACAGCCCGGGCTATGAGGACGTTTCCGATTATATGCACCATTTTGTCTGCGAGGAAAACAACCATAGCTGGTTCTTTTCCAATTTCTGCACCCGCTACGGCGGCAAGGTGTATGTCGACAAACGCGTGCAGTTCCAGGCCCAGCCGGTCAAGCCTGCCGCCAACGCGTTTCTGATATTCGCCAGGATTCTCATCCTGGAAGAAATGCTTGACTACTACAACGTCGTCATCGCGGCGGATACCGACGTGCCGGCGGTGATCCGCGAGCTGAATGCGCTGCACCATTACGAAGAAGCGCGCCATATGGCGTTTGGCCGCGCCATCGTCGCTGATTTGTTCAATAAGGCACAACAAAGTTGCAGCGACGAAGAAATCCAGGAATGCAGGGCCTATCTGGAACGCTATATCGGTTGGTGCATCGATTCCCTGTATTACCCGCAGATGTACCGCGACGCCGGCATCGCCGACGCCTACCGGTTCCGTAACGCCGTCATGAACGCACCGGGCCGGCTAGCCCACCACGATGCCATGACGGCCAAGGTAAAGAAATTCTTCGCAAAAATAGGGGCTGCCTGACATGAATGCTGAGAACTCATCCTTGGCCGAACTGACCGAGAAAATCAAACAATTCGTGCTGGAGCGCAATCCGGCCTTGCACAGCACCCATATCGACGACACGGTCGACCTGATCGACAGCCGCATCGTCGACTCACTGATGTTCGTCGAATTCCTGCTGTTCCTGGAAGACCATTTCGCCTGCCAGATTCTGCTTGATTCAGGGGACGTCGGCGCGTTCCGCACGATCCGCGGAATTCACGACAATTTCTACCAAAAAGAAGGGGTGGTAAATGTGTGATTGCACGATGCCCTGGGTGGCGAACGAAGGACTGGTCACGCTGAATCCGCAAGCCGCCCGATTAAAGGGGCTGCTGGACGACGGCTTTCTGAAAATCGCGCATGCGCTGGACGCCGAACCCATGCTGTTTCCGCCATTGCTGAAAGTGGCAGATGTGGATGCGCTGGATTACTTCAAGAACTTCCCCCAACTGCCCTTGCTGGTCTCGTCCACCGACGCGCCCTCGCTCAACGACAAACGCAACCACGACAACGACACGCGGTGGACCGAAGTCGACCAGGATTGCCTGGCCGCGGCGGCGCACATTTTGCCGCCTGCCGCCTGTTACCCCGTCTATAGCCACCATCGAGGCAGCGCGACGGGCAGCCTGAAAACCATCACGACCGCCGCGAACTGCTTTCGCAATGAAACCCACTATATCGGTCTGAAGCGTCTGAAATCCTTCACCATGCGCGAAATCGTCTTTATCGGCGAGATGAAGCCGGTCACCGACGCGTTGAACGTGGCACGCGACCGCATCCGGGAAATGGCCGCTGCGCTGGGCATCGAGGCCCGGCTGGAAAATGCGACGGATCCCTTTTTCGACCCCAACTCCACCCGTGCGGTCACGCAGAAAATGTTCCCGACGAAACAGGAATTGGTCTTCGAAGAGGATCTGGCGATCTCCTCATCCAATTTCCATCGCAATTTCTTCGGACAGCGCTTCAATATCGCCAGTGTCGACGGCCAAGTGGCCCATACCGCATGCATCGGCATGGGGCTGGAGCGCTGGATACACGCCATTCTGGCGGTCACCGGCAACGACATCGACCGGGCCATTGCCCGCGTCGAAGCGTTTGGGAACACGGCGGTTGAATCCGACGACGCGGCATTTGAAGCAAACGCCGCATTGGCCTGACGCCTCCGACGCCCCATGCCTTCGCCACGCTCAAACTCACCCGTCCGCATCGAGATCGACGAGAAGCACCGCTGCGCAGAAGTGCGCATCGTTCGTCCCGAGACCGACAACCTGCTGGACCAGGCCACGATATCGGCATTGACGGGCGCATTCCGCCAACTATCCCGGCACGCATCCCTGCGCACCATTGTCCTGTCCGCCGAGGGCGATGCCTTCTGCTCGGGCATCGACCTGCGCTGGATGCAGGCGGGCGCTGAAGCGGAGGCCGCCGACAACCGGCGCGCAGCCGCCACCTTGGCCACCCTGTTCAAGACCATTTACGAGACGCCCATCCCCACCATCGCCAAGGTGCAGGGCGACGTCGTCAGCGCCGGGCTGGGGCTGATTGCGGCATGCGACATCGCAATCGCGAGCGAGGCGGCCCGCTTCCAGACCCGCGAGGTCAGAGCCGGCATCTTGCCCGCGCTGATGAGCCCCTACGTCATCGAAGCGGTCGGCCCGCGGCGCGCGAAGTACCTCTTCCTGACCTCCAGGGCGCTCTGCGCCCAAGACGCCTTGCAGGCGGGCTTGATACACATGGCCTGCCCACGCGATGAGCTAGATCTATCGGTTGCCCGGTGCATTGACGACATCGTAGAGGGCAGCCCGACGTCTCTGGCGGCCACCAAGGCGCTGGTCTTCTCCGTGGCCCACCGCCCCGTTACCGATGCTGTCGTAACGGAAACCACCACCTGCATCGCCGATTTTCGCGCCAGCGACCTTGCCCGGGCCGGCATCGCCTGCGCCTTGGACGGCTTGCCCCCTCCTTGGATGGAAGACCATGAATCAGCCCGCTAGGGCCATCGAGCGCGCACCACAGCGCTTGCACCTGGACCACGAGATCAGCGGCGTCCGCCGCAAGATTGCCGTGCACCACTGGGGCAGCCCCGATGCCGAGCGCGTCGTACTGTGCCTGCACGCCCTGAACCGCAATGGCCGTGATTTCGACTTTCTGGCTCAGGCGTTGGCCGACGAGTATCGCGTCCTCTGCCTGGACCTTCCAGGACGGGGCGACAGCGACCGCCTGGCGGATTCCGCCGATTACAACCATCAGGCCTACCTGCGCATTCTTGACGCCGTGATCGAATCGGCCGAGCTACGCGGCCGACCCATCGACATCATCGGCACGTCGCTGGGCGGCATCCTGGGCATCATGTACGCCGCCGAGCATCCCGCCCAAGTGCGGCGGTTGGTACTCAACGACGTGGGCACGGTGACCGCCGCGGAGGTCTTTCTCAAGGCGGCGCGGTCGATCATGCGCGAAGTCCGATTCCGCTCGATGGATCAGGCGATCCTCACTTTCAAGATCATGACCGCGTCTTGCGGTCCGCTGACAGACGCCGAATGGCGAGCCGTGTCCGCGCACATGCTGGAGCCCACCGACGACGGCGGCTACACCCTGCGCTACGACCCCCGGATCGCCGACCAATTATTCCGCGACGCCGAATCGGATCTTGATCTCTGGCATTGGTACGACCGGATACGAGCGCAGGTCCTGTTGATCCGGGGGGCCAATTCCGACGTGCTGTCGGAAGACAATGCCCGCGCCATGGCCCTGCGGGGCCCGTGCGCGGAGCGCTACACCGTCGCCGGCACGGGGCACTTCCCGATGCTGATCAAGCAAGACGAAATCAACGCCGTCAAACGCTTCCTAATCTGACCTCGCCATGACACCTCGCCTGTTCGCGCTTACGTTGCTGTCCTTGCTGGCCTTCGCCGGCAACTCGCTGTTATGCCGCATCGCCCTGAAGCAGACGCCGATCGATCCGACCACCTTCGTCACCATCCGCCTCTTGTCCGGCGCGCTGATCCTTTGGCTCGTGCTCTATCTACAGAAGAAGGGCAAATCGCTGGAAGGCAATTGGTCTGGCGCCCTGGCGCTGCTCGCCTACGCCATGACGTTCGCCTTCGCCTATTCGCAGATACCGGCCGGCACGGGCGCCTTGCTGTTGTTCGCGTCGATCCAGATCAGCATGATCCTGTACGGACTGATCATCGGTGAACGGCTGTCTTTCGTGCAGAGCATTGGCGTCGCCTTCGCGGCCTGCGGCCTGATCATCCTGATGCTGCCCAGCGTCGGCGCGCCGCCTTTGCTCTACGGCTTCCTGATGATTGTGTCCGGCATCGCGTGGAGCGCCTATTCATTGCTGGGCCGCGGCTCGAAAAATCCGGCCTCGGCCACGGCCGGCAATTTCATTCGCGCCGCGCCCATCGCCGTGATTCTGTTCCTGCTGAATTCCCAGGTATCCACGGTCGATCTGGACAGCACCGGCGTGGTGTATGCCGTGCTCTCCGGCGCGGTGACCTCGGGTCTGGGCTATATCTTCTGGTATGCCGCGCTCAAGGAACTCAAGGTGACCCACGCCGCCACCGTGCAGCTCAGCGTCCCGGTGCTGACCGCGTTCGGCGGCGCCCTGTTCCTGGGTGAACCCGTCACTCAGATCCTGGTGATCGCCTCGGTACTCATCATTCTTGGCGTGTCGCTGGTGGTGCTGGTGCGGCGGCGGGCCGCCTGACCAAACTGCACCGATTGCGGCGCGGGTTTTGGGGGCACGTCGCGCCGCTGGCCGACCCACGCCGCAAGTCACAAGGCTTCGCCCGACGCCTCGCCCTCCCCCATTGAACGCCCATGCCCGCCCCGCGCTGGGCACCCGCCAAATTCCGCATAGTGGATTTAACGGGAATTCCCTCATTCTCCCTCCCAGGTCCGGTCGCTACCATTCGGCGCACCTCCGCCTACCGGCGGACGATACAAGAGCATTGCGCCGAACCGCGCGGAGACACCATGAAAGCACTCAAATACGTTGCGGCAGGCACCGCGTTGTTCATCTCGTCGTGGAACGCCAACGCAGGCGTGACGTTCGAGAGCGTCAAGAACAAAGGGTTCGTCCAATGCGGCGTCTCGACCGGCGTCGCGGGCTTTTCCGTCAACGACAGCAAAGGCGGCTGGATGGGCCTGGACGTGGATCTGTGCCGCGCCCTGGCCGTGACCATGTTCGGGGATGTCTCCAAAGCCAAGATCATGGCCGTCAGCGCCGTGCAGCGCTTCACCGCCCTGCAGTCCGGCGAAGTCGACGTCCTGCCGCGCAACACCACGCTGTCCCTGACGCGCGACACCACCCTGGGCCTGATCGGCGTGGGCGTGAACTACTACGACAGCCAGGGCATCATGGTGAACAAGTCGCTGAACGTGAAAAGCGCCAAGGAACTGGACGGCGCCACGGTCTGCGTGCAACCCGGCACCACGACCGAGCTGAACCTGGCCGACTGGTTCCGCTCGCAGAACATCGTGTTCAAGCCCGTCGTCGTCGAACGCCTGGACGAAATCATCCGCGCCTTCGCGGTGGGCCGCTGCGACGCCTTCACCGGCGACAAGTCACAACTGGCGGCCGCGCGCAGCAATCTGGCAAACCCGGAGCAGTACGAGATCCTGCCTGAGAATTTCTCGAAGGAACCGCTGGGCCCCATGGTGCGTCAGGGCGATGAGCAGTGGTTCAACGTGGTTCGTTGGACGATGTTTGCCATGCTGGAAGCCGAAGAATATGGGGTGACGTCGAAGAACGTGGATGAAATGCTGAAAAGCACCAATCCCAATGTGCAACGCCTGCTGGGTGTGACGCCGGGGATGGGGAAGAATCTCGGGGTCGATGACAAGTGGGCCTACAACGTCATCAAGATGATCGGGAATTACGGCGAGAGTTTTGAGAAGAACCTGGGGGAGACCAGCCCGCTGAAGCTGGCACGGGGGTTGAACGCGGGGTATCGGAATGGTGGGTTGATGTATGGGTGGCCGGTGCGCTGAGTCTCGGCACCAGGGGCGGACAAGGCGATGCACGCCTTGTCCGGCCCCAGATCAGTAACGCCAGGGGTCAATCACGTTGACCCCGCAATGCTCAAAATCCTTGACGTTGCGTGTTGCCACACTCGCCCCGCGCGATCGCGCAACGCCGGCGATCATGGCATCGAACTGGCTGATGGGCTTGCCGGCGCCCCGACGCTCGGCAGCGATATGTGCATACGCATCTGCTGCCTCGCCATCGAAACTGAGCACCTGCCCAACCAGGTCAGATTCGAAGATTGCCTGCACTGCGGTCAATAGCGCGTCCCTGCGTTGCCCCACCGGCAGCAATCTCACGCCGTAGAGCAATTCTCCATACGTGATCGTGGTAGTGAAGAGTGCCGTGCGCGGATGCGCGCCAAGCCAGGCCACTACCCCCTCGTCGGGCGTCGGGCGCAGGATTTCCGAGATGACGTTGGTATCCAGGATGATCATTCGTCCAGTCCCGGCGGCGCGCGCATCGGCTCACGCGTTGGCAGCTCCAAGTCCACACCGCCCAGAGGCGCCACGCGGGCACGGATCGCATCGACCAAAGACGTGCCGCGGACCTGTACAGAGGAAAGCGCTGCACGCAGGATGTCGCGGGCCTCGTCCTCCATCGACCGCCCGTGCTGAGCCGCCTGCACCCGCAGGCGGGCCTTGAGCTGGTCATCAATATTGCGGATGGTCATCGTCGCCATGGGATCTCCTGGCCGTTAATCAATGACTGCATTTTAAGCATTGATTAATGATCGGGCAACTTTGCCCGTCCTGGGCTGCCGCCCTGGCCTCCCAGCCCGTCTATGATGTCGGAGTCGCGAGTCCGCTCAAATGCGGTACTCTCCCCTCCCCAATCATTCCCCCGCAAGGAGCCCAACATGGCACAAGCCTCCGCCCGTCACATCCTGGTCTCGACCGAAGCCAAAGCTAACGAACTGAAGACCGCCATCGCCAACGGCGCTGATTTCGCTCAAGTGGCCAAGGAAAACTCCAGCTGCCCGTCCAGCCGCGACGGTGGCAACCTGGGTACGTTCGGCCCGGGCCAGATGGTCAAGGAATTCGACACCGTGGTGTTCAGCGCCCCGGTCGGTGAAGTTCAAGGCCCGGTGAAGACGCAGTTCGGCTATCACCTGGTTGAAGTGACCAGCCGCAAGGACTAAGTCCCGCTGCTTCACGCAAGAAGGCCGCCGCCAGGGGTTCCTGGCGGCGGCCTTTTCATTGGTGCAGCGTCCTGCGACGCAAAGCGCGGCAGCGAAGGGACGGCTGGACAGCCCTCCAGCAGTTATACCGGCCTCTACAGCAGATACAACCTGAACGGATACGCGTAGTAGATCTGCTCGGTTCGATTCACCCTGCCCTCGAACTCCCTGTAGATCTGCCGTCTCGTCCGGTACAACGCGTCAATCGGCGCGATGCCCCTGCTCAGGTCGCCAAAGAAGTAGCGCAGGGTCAGCGTGGAGGAGTGCCCGGTTTCGTTGGTGGTGATGGGCGCCACGTAATGGTGCGCGCCGCTACGGCGGGCGGCGTCAATGAAGGCTTTGCTCATGGCCAGTTGGCTGGCATCCAGGTACACCAGGTTGAAGGCGGCGCCTTGCAGGTCCTTGGGGTACATGTCGTCTTCGGCCAGGCCGATGGCGTCGTTTTCGTCCTTTTCGGGCTTGCCCCAGGTGGGGCTGACGACGCCTTCGCCGCTGATCAGCAGGAAGTCATAGCGACTGCGGGAGAACATGTCTGGCGTAGCGCTGCTGATGAGCTGCAACTTGGACCCTGGGTATAGCTTTTGCACTTCGCCGGTGCCATCGTCGGGGTCGGTTTCCAGGTCGCGCAGAATCAGGCCGCGGGCCTGGGGGCCTAAGGCCATGGCCGGGGCAGCAAAGCCGACCGGCTGAGCACCCGTAACCGCGTCTTGCGGGCGTCGAGTGAGGGCCGGCGGAGCCGCAGGCGACGCCCCCGGCTTGTCGAAGCTGAACGCCACCGGCTTCTGCACGAACAGCGGCACGCCATCCACAGGCAAAAGGTCCAACGCGAAATGCATGGACGTGGGTTCGATCTGGAAGATGACGCAGGGGGCCTTGCGCAGGCTGCCCAACAGCGGACCGAACAGTTCGTGGGACAGGATCGCCATGCGGGCGTCAAACCGGGCGTCCAACCGCCGGTTCTCTTCAAGCATGTCGTAGATGCGGCGGAACTCTTTGGACAGGGCGCCGGCGGAGCGCTCGGGGTTGACGGTCTGCGTGGCAGCGCCATAGTCAGACTGCAGCGTCAGACGGTCGTCTTGCTCGTGCACGCCGATGTGCATGCAGCGTTCGGGCGACGCGACGGTGTCTGCGGCTGTCGCGGCCTGGACGGCGGCGGTTGAAATGCCAGGGACTGCCAATGCGCAGGCCAACAATGCGGTGCAAGCGGTGCCAAGACGGAACAGGCGTTGAGGGAGCAGCCCGAAGTGGAAGGCGGCGGTGGGGGGCATGTGAGACGTCTCTCGGAAACCAGACCCGCCAATGCTACGCACCATCCTTGTGAAGGTCTGTGAAGTTTGCGCCTGACTTTGTCCGTGGCGGAAAGGAGCGTGTGACGCCGCATGCGGCCCGTGCCTATGGCCGGTGGCGGGCATGTCTTCGCTCGTGGCCAATGACTCGGCTATCGACATGCAACACGGCCGGCGCCAGTGCCGCGACCATGCGGCGCGTCCGTTGTGTCCCGGCTTACGCCTTGCCCGTCATGACCATGTGCGCCAGCGCATCCGCATCCAGCCCCGCCACGTCCCGTTCAATGACCTTGACGCCGCTTTTCAGGATGGCAACGCGGTCGGCCAGCGCCACCACATCCGCCATGTTGTGGCTGATGAGGATGACGGTACGCCCTTCTTCGCGCAGTTTGCGCACCAGGTTCAGGACCAGGGCGGTTTCCTTGACGCCCAGGGCGGCGGTGGGCTCGTCCATGATGACGACGCGGGCGTCCCAGCGCAGGGCGCGGGCAATGGCGACCGCCTGGCGCTGGCCGCCGGACATGCGTTCGACGGGCCGGTCCATGTCGTCGATGGGGACTGACAGGCGTTGCAGGTAGCCGCGGGCTTCTTCGGCCATGCGGCGCTTGTCCAGCACGCGCAGCGGGCCGATGTGGCGCACCAGTTCGGCCCCCATGAAGACGTTTTCCCAGATGGACAGTCGCGGGGCCAGCGCCAGATCCTGGTAAATGGTGGCGATACCCTGCACCAGGGCGTCGTGGGGCGAGCGGAAGATGGCTCGCTTGCCGCCCAGGCTGAGCTCGCCACCGCTGGGTTCCTGCGCACCCGAGATGATGCGGATCAGGGTGGATTTGCCGGCGCCGTTATCGCCGCAGATGGCCATGACGCGGCCTTCCGGCACGTCCAGGTCGACGCCCTTGAGCGCCTCGACGGCACCGTAGGATTTACGGACTTGGCGTAGCGATAAGGCAATGGGCGAGGCGGCGGTCATGGCGGGCAAGCTGAGCGGCTAAGGGAGAAGCAGGTGGCGGGGCGAGACGATGGAAGAGACGAAGTATCGGGCGGCAGAGTCAGCGGCAAACTCGCAAGTAAGCCATCAATCGTCGCCCGTCCGTTTTTCTACTTGCCCGGCGCCAGGAATTTCTGCACGTTGCCGGCATCGACCAGCACCGAATCCATGAACAGGTACGGCCCGGAGGCGATCTTGTCCTTGGGTTCTTTCTTGACGACGATGCGGTCGATGGCGTCGATGGCGGTGGCGCCCAGTTGCTCGAACGGGATCATCATGGTGGCGGTGATGAGGCTGTTGGGGTCGGCGATACGGCGGTAGGTCTCGGGGCCGCCATCGACGGACACCAGGGTGATGTCGCCTTTTTTCAGGCCTTGGGCTTGCAACAGGTCATCGATGACGTAGGCCTGGCCGTCAAACGAGGCCCAGACGCCCTTGAACTGGCCCTGGTGGCGCAGGAACAGGGCTTGCATGCCGTTGCGCACGTCGTCGCGCCAGCTTTGGGTGCGGGCCATGCTGAATTTGGCCAAGTCTTTGACGGCGGTGTTTTCGGACAGAACGGCATCGAGCATCTTGCCCCGGATGCGGGTGCCGGAGTTGCCGTCGAAGCGAGCGGACAGGATGTTGCCCTGGTAGCCCATCTTGCCCAGCAGGTAGAGCACGGATTGGGCGCCGGTGGCGTATTCGTTGACCTCGACGTCGAACAGCATGTGCGGGCTGGCGCCGGACATGACGCCGACGACAGGAATGCCCTTTTCCTTGGCGGCCTGCAACTGGGCGTCGGTTTCGACGGGCTTGCCCATGGCGACGACGATGGCGTCGACCTTTTTGTTGACCAGGGTGTCGAGCTGTTCGGCCAGCTTGGGCAAGGAGCCTTCGGCATTCAACTGGGTCACGGTCCAGCCCTTGGCGCGGGCGGCCTCGGACGCCGCGTTGGCCGCGCGCGCGTGGGTTTCCGAAGACATCTGGAAGGCGATGACGCCGACTTCAAAGGCCTGGGCAGCGCCAGCGGCGGCCAGCGCCTGAACGGCGAATGCGCCCGCCAGCAGTGTGCGCGTAATGAATCGGTTCATGGCGTTTCCCCTTGCTTATCCGAATTTGAAGGCCGCTTTCTTGAGCACGGCCGATGACACCGCGACGGACGCGATGATGATGAATCCCAGGACGATGTCCTGCACGTAGTAGGCCGCCCCCATCAGCACCAGGCCGTTGCCCAGGACTTTGAGGATCAGCGCCGCGACCAGGGTGCCGGGAATGTTGGCGTGGCCAGGGTTGAACATGGTCATGCCGAGCAGCACGGCGGCGATGGCGTACAGGAAGTAGTCGCCGGCCATGTTGGGCGCGGCCGACGACAGGCTGGACGTGAGCAGCACGGCGGCCAGGCCGGCGCACAGGCCGGACAGGGCCAGGCCAATGCCTTTCATGGCGTGGATATTGATGCCAGCCAGGCGGGCGGATTCGCCAGCTTCGCCGGTGGCGGTCATGCGGGCGCCGGTGCGGGTCCATTTGACCAGGAAGTAGGCGAACAGCACGGCGCCCAGCATCCATAGCACCAGCGCGGGAATGCCAAAGGGTTTGCCGCGCGCCAGATCCGTAAAGGCGGTGGGCCAGCGGCCCACGTAGGACACACCATCGGTCAGCATGAAGGCAAAGCCGCGCGCCATGGCGGCCATGCCCAGTGTGGCGATCAGCGAGGGGACGCGCAGTCGCGTCACGGCCATGCCGTTGATCAGGCCGCACAGCAGGCCCACGCCCAGGCCGGCGGCGATGGCCAGCGCCACGGGCTGACCGGTGTGGACCAGGGCGCCGGTGACGACGGCCGCCAGGCTGGCGACGTCGGCCACGGACAGATCCAGTTCGGCGGTGACCAGCGCCAGGGTGAAGCCGATGGCGATGATGGCCAGGAAGCTGGTTTCCTTGGCGATGTTCAACAGGTTGTTGGGTGCGGCGAAATTCGGGGCGGCTATCGCGAAAAAGCCCACCAGGACCAACCCTGCGATGGCCGTACCGTACTTTTCCAGGATGCCGCGCATCGACTCAACCCTTGCTGCGTTTAATGATGGTGCGGGGCAAAAGACTGCCGCCGCCAGCCGGGTCATTGCCCGGGCCTGTAGGCGTCGTAGTTTATACCCGGGGTGCCGCGCCGGGGCGTCTTGTCGCGACGCGACAGCCAGGGGGTTTACCCCAGCGTGAGGCCTGCCAGCGCGTGCGAAACCGGCGTCAGCGCGGCTTCCGCGGCGCGAAACTGAGCGTACAACTGGCGATAGGCATTGGCTCGCCCCGCGTGGGGTTCGTAGCGCCGGGCAACGCGCACCAGCGCGTCCTGCGCGGCGGCAAAGCCGTTGAAACGGCCCAGGCCGGTCCATGCCGTGACCGCCGCGCCCACGATGCCGGGCTGATCGGCCAAGCCAACGGCCACGGTGCGTTCGCAGACGTCGGCCTTGACCTGGCACCACTGCGGGCTGGACGCCGCGCCACCCCCGAAGCGGATTTCCGACACGGGGCCGCCCAGCGCGGTCTCGGCGCGTTCGAGCACGATGCGATTCAGGAATGCCACGCCTTCCAGCACCGCCCAGGCCAGGTCGCCCGGACCATGGCGGCGGTTCAGGCCCAGGAAGGCGCCGCGCAGGTTCGGGTCCCAGTAGGGCACGCGCTCGCCTTGCAGATAGGGCAGGAACAAGGCCGGTTGCGGGTCGCGCGGGGCTGCCAGCAGCGTGTTCATCACGTCGCCAACACCGGCCATGCCTTCGTTGCCCAGGCGGCCCAGCAAGGGCAGCAACCACGCGATGGTGTCCGCGCCGTTCTGGCCCGGCCCGCCGATCTGGTGATTGCCGCCGCCCCAGTCCACGGTCATCAGGCCCTGGGCCTGCACGGGTTCTGCGCCCACGGCGCCGAAGACTTCGGTGGTGCCGGAGATGTTGTAGGCATACCCCGGCCGCAACGCGCCCAGGCCGGCGACGGCGGCCCAGGTGTCGTTGGCGCAGGCGACCACGGGGCGTCCCGCCAAGCGGGCCAAGGCGCCGGGCAAGCCGGATTGCACGGGGCCGATGATGTCCAGGGGGTTGAGTAGATCGGGCACCCAGGCGGGATCGCCACCGATAGCGGTCAATAGGTCGCAGGGGGCGGCCGGGGCCGGGGTTGGGTTCGTCGTGCCAGTCGACGCGGAGGCCGGGCGCACTGCCGGGGCGAGGCCGGCCGCCGAACCGGGCAGCGCAGACGCCGCCAGCCGCGCCATCGATACCGTGTCGCTGGCCGCCCTGCCCGTCAGGCGCAGGTTCAGGTAATCCTTGGGGTCCAGCACGGCGCGCACGCGGGCGGCATGACCGGATTCGGCGTGCAGCAGCCAGGCAATACGGGCCCAGGGGTGGAAGGCATTGATCTGGCGAACTTCGGGGTGGTCCTGCGGCAAGGGCTGCACCCACCGCGCCACGTCCGGCGCCGTGCGCGTATCTCGCCAGGTGATGGCCGGGCGGATGGCCGCACCCTGCGCATCCACGAATACCTGCGTACGCGTGACGCCACAAATCGCGATGGCCTCTACCGCGTCGAAGGCCGGGCCGGCTTGCACAGCCAAGGTGTCGGACAAGGCCTGCAATCCGCGCCACCAGGCGTCGGCATCGATCTCGTCCCATCCGGGATGCGGGCCCGTACCCGCGGGGCTATCGATAGCGCAAGCATGCGCGATAGCGCCCATGCTATCCACCAGCGCCGCGCGAAAACGCGTGCCACCCAGGTCCACCGCCAGGACGTAGCTCATGCCAGCGTGCCCGCAAGGCCTGCCGTGCAACGCGAGCGCCGCTCGGTCGTGAAGGAACGGTGTACGGGGATGTCGGACTTGAGAGGCACTATCGCGTATCCAATCGCCCTGCCGGCGCCGGCAGACTAAGCGTGGGGACATTGTATTTCAGCGATCAGCCGTCACGCCTGGTCCTCCGAGTAGATACCCGCGGAGATCGTGGAGCTGCCCACGATCATCTCGCCATACAGGAGTGGCACCGGGTTGCCCTGCGCCGTGGTGTTGACGGGGCCGTTGAAGTTGTACGACGCGCCGTTGTTGGGCCCGTCCTTGACGCTCAGTGCCCGCTGCTGGGGACTCAGCATCTGGACAAGTCCGCCTAGTGCCATGGCCATGCCCATTGACGCCATGGCGCCCGAGAGCGTCATGGAACCCCAGGCAATGGCGTTCAGGCCAGGGATGAAGGACGCGACGACCAACGCCACGCCCACCACCACCTGCATCAGGCCGCCACGCTTGGCTCCCGCCGGCATCGGTGCGATGCGGATGTCTTCGTTGCCCGCCGGACGCGCCAGTTCATCTTCGCCCAGGTTGCGGCGACCAATGAAGCAGGCGTAGCGCACACCCTTGGATTCGCTGTCCAGCAGCCGGCTTTCAAAGCCGGGCAGCAATACGCACAACGCACGTATCGCTTCCGTGGTGCTGGACACGGCAAGCCGGTGCAACCGGCCGAATTCCGCGCCCAGCCTGCCGTAGAGGCGGATGGTTTTCAGTTGCTGTGTCATGTTGACTCTCGCTTGAAGCCGTCAGGCGGACGGGAGCGGTTCAGCACCGTTGCCGGACGTCTTCGGGAAGCGCTGCTTCACGTGGTTGCATTGCGCGACCCATTGCGCGACTTCGTCGGGCAAGTTCTGGCCCGACGATTGCAGATGCTCGGCGAACTTCATGATCGCGTCGAGTTGGTCGCCGATGGCGGGATAGGCGCGCGCTCGCAGCGGCGCGTACGGTTCATAGTGGCGGATTTTCAATTTCGAACTCCTTGTTCAGATAGGGCCAGGCTTCAATGACGACCCGATAGGTACCAGGCTGGGAGAATTCCAGTTCAGCAACGGGCTCCTCAGTGGGGTAGCCGACATCGCCAATCCTGATGACGCATGGAACGGGAAGCCTCGAAAGCGTCAGTCCCTCCAACACCACAGGCGATTCAGGCCGTGAAACCAATACGCGCTCTCGCACATACTGCAGGTCAGGATTGCCTTCGCCTTCAACGAAGGGACTACCCGTCACCTCCGCTGTCGCCTCGACACTCTCGAGTGGTCCGCGCATGACACCGAGGATGTGGCCAGTCGCGTCGTAAAACGTTGCGGTATACATGTTATTTACCTCTTCACCATCAAGGCCACGACTCGGACGGTCGCGGAGTTGCTTGCTGAACCCGCCGAGTTGACGACAATGGTTGTATTCCCGGCCCTCGCGTCTCCCACCGTTACCGCGGTAAGCGGCATGCTCGTGTAGACCCATGGTTGAGTACCGTCACCGCTTCCGCTCTGCCACGCGGAATGCATGCCGGCAGCCTGCTCCTTGAGCACACCATTCACGTATATGCGCAGGTCCGTTGCCTGACCTGAGTACCCGGCGCGATACGCGATGACCACCACTGGTCCCGCCACGCCGCTGTTGACGACGACCGTCGCCGACCCTGTTGCACTCATCGACACCGGTACCGTCACCGCATTGCCAGCGATCGACAGCGTGTCCACCTGCGCGTCCAGGATATGGGCACGCGAGATATAGGCAGTTCCCAGATTCGCCAACTTGGCCGTCAGCGACGCGGCGTCTAATCGATCTACGTTGATGTACCCCGCATTGATCTTCCCCGCATCCAGACTCTTGATCATCGCGTTGGTGATCCGCCCCGTGCCGATCACCGCGTCGTTGATGAAGGTCTGGCCGTTCTCGATCACGAACGGCGTGGTGGTCGCGCCATTGGCCAGGTTCAGCAAGGCCAGACGGTCCGCCAGGAAATACACCGACGTCTGCACCTGGCCGTCAGGCTGAGCGTAGGCGCCCAGCGACATGCCGGCGGCGTAGACCTTGTTGTCCTGCGTAACCTGGGCTTTGACGCTCCAGGTGGCCTTCAGTTGGCCATCCAGCCCGACCAAGGCAGTGCGAGTTTCCTCGACACCGGCCGCGGCGCCGTTGGCAGTCGCCAGCACGGTGTCAACCCGCGAGGACAGCGCGCCGTCCTCATCCGCCCGCTTGATTTCCTCGGCCGTGATCGCGGCTCGGGTTTCATCCAGGCCCGTGGTCAGGCCGTCGATCGTGCCGACCAGGTCCTTGGCGAGTTCGTCGCGGCTGATCTGGCCGTTCAGGTATTCCAGGATCTCGCTGGCTTCCCAGCTGGCCTCGCCCATCACGCCCAGCTCACCCGGATACCAGGCGCCTATCTCGCCGTTCAGCGCGACGATGCGCCCCCAAAAGAAGAAGCGCTTGCCCGCCGACAGGCCCATCAAGGTATGGGCGCTTTGCGGGAAAGCAAAGTCGCCCAGCTTGATGGCGCTGGCGCGGTCGTTGGACGCGCTGTACCAGATCTCGGTGCGTTGCGCCGTGAAACGCCCCTCCGGGAAGGCCCAGCGCAGGTCGATACCGAACACTAGCGACTTGGTGGCCAGCAAGGCCAGCGCGGGCGGCGGCGCGATGTCGCCTTCCAGCAGTGTCTCGGTGGAATTGACCCACACCGACGAGATGTCCGCCACGTTGATGGCGCGCACCCGCGCCACATAGGCGCCGGCGCGGATGTCCGGCAGTTCCAGGTTCAACGCGCCGGTGCGGCCCGCTTCGACCCAGTCAGACCGGTCGCGCCGCCATTGCACTTGGTAGGCCACGGCCGAAGCCGCCGCGTCCCAGCTGATGACGCCGACGTGCCGCGCCATGCCCTGGTCGATCACCGAGCGCGAAGCCAGGCGTATGTTGGTGGGCGCGGGCTGCACGGAAGGCGGCACCACGGTGATGGGCTTCGGATCCAGACGGGTGCCGAAGTCCACGTTGTCGAACTTGCCGGGTTCGTGCTGCACCGCCGAGATCTCGGCGGTCAGGCCTTCCTTGCGCTTCACGCTGAGCACGCGGAAGGTCTGGGCCGACAGCGCTTCGGATTCCAGCGTCCAGACGCACTCGGCTTCCGGCGCTTGCGAGAACGGCGTGGTTACCGTGATGTGCAGCACCGTGCCGGGCAGTCCGACCAGGTCCGCGGTCAACTCGGTGGAATCCACCGTGAAGATCGTGTTGTCTGCGGTCAAGCCCGTCCCGACGGCCGTGGCGACCACGCGCGTCTCCGACAGGCCGTTGGGCAGGTTGACCGTCAGGCGGTCGCCCGGCCGCACACCCAGCTCGGCGTCGACCGTGATCTTGCTGGCCGACCCTTCGTGAATACGCCCGCCAATGCGGCGGCCCGCCAGGTGCTGGTCGGCCACACGGATGACGCTGCCCGGCCGCACGCGGCAGGCGTCCAGGCCGACCGCAAACGTGACCGAGCGCGTCTCCATGTTGGAGGTCAGCAGCATCCACTTGCCGATGCGATGGGCCTGGCCACGCGAGGTGCAGCCGAACCCTGTCACCTCGATCTGCTGGATGCCGTAGCGCGCGATACCCTCGCGGTTCTCGACGTACTCGACCTTCTGGCGGCCCATTTCAGACATGTCGTTCCACGACACCAGCGCCACCGTGTAGCGCGTGGTCAGCGCGGACCCGACGTAGTTGAACTTGCCTTCGACCACGTTGGCCGACGAAAAGGTGTAGACCGGATCGCCAGGCATGTCGGCCGACGCGAACACAGCCGCGTTGGCCCAATAGGCCATGCCACGGAAGATGGACGCGAAATCCTGCACCACGCGGTAAGCGTCGGCCGCCTGCTGCAGGTAGACGTTGCAGGTAAAGCGCGGTTCCTTGCCGCCAAAGCCGTCGTCGACCATCTCGTCGCAATAGCGACCGATCTGGTACAGGCCCCACTTGTCCAGCCAGCCGGCAGGCACGCGGGTGCCCAGGCCGTAGCGGTCGTTGCTGATCAGGTCGTAGAACACCCAGGCCGGGTTGTTGGTCCAGGCCAGCTTGAAGGTGCCGTCCCACACGCCGTTGTAGCTGCGCAGGTCCGTGTGGTAGTTGGACGGCACGCGAATGATGCGACCACGCACGTGATAAGCGCGGGTCGGGATGCTCTGGAACTGCGAGGCATCGATCTTGATGCCGACCACGGCCGACATCGGATAGCGCAGCTTGGCATCGATGATCTCGGTCACCGTGTCCACCACCGTGCGATCCGAGATGGTGCTGCTGTTGGCGTTGGGGGTGAGGCGGCGCACGCGGATGTTCCAGCCCTGGCGTGCGCGCGGCAGGTCGATGCGGTGCGAACGGGTGTAGCGCTGCGTGGTCTTGCCATCGAACGCGGTGGACAGCACCACCTGGTAGCCGGCGCCGTCCGTGTTCACCTCGATCACGTATTCAACGCGATAGCCGTTGATGTCGCCGTTCTTGGTGTCGGCCTGGCTCAGGCCTTCGACCGCCAGCGTGACGCGCACGGCGGACGCCTGCAAATTGGTGAACAGGCGGTTCCACGGCTGGCTGGACTTCAGCTCGGCATTGATGCCGATGGTGCTTTCCGATGCGGGAAAGCCGGGCAGCGGGTCCTGCAACTGCGTGCCGGTGCGAAAGTCGATCGACGCGCCGGTGAAGTTCAGCGAGCCGTCTTCGTTGGCCACGGGCGTGCCGTTCAAGTAAACGTCGCGCAGCGCGTTGTCCAGGCCGTGCACCGGGCCGTAGATCTCGCCTTCGCCCAGCAGGTCAATGACGCGGGCATAGGCGGTGCTTTGCAGACTGTCCGGTGATTCCACCGGCGCGCGGCCGCCGCCGCCGCCCTTGCCCTTGTGGCCGATAAGGTCCTGGCTGTCGGCCGGCCGCTTGCCGCCAAAAGCAAAGGCGCCCGCGGGCGCCTTGTTTCTGATGCGATGTCGTTGTTTCATACGTGGTCTTCCGAATAAATGCCTGCGGAGATCGTGGCGCTGCCGACGAACATTTCCCCGTACAGCAGCGGCACGGGGTTGCCCTGCGCCGTCGTGTTCACGGGTCCGTTGAAGTTGTAGGACGCGCCGTTTTCCGGGCCGTCCTTGGCGCTGAGCAGGCGCTGCTGCGGCGACAGCATCTGGGCAACACCGCCCAGCATCATCGACAGCCCCAGCGTCGCCGTGGCCTGCACCATGCCGCCGGCCTGGAACGCGGCCGCCAAGCCGCCGCTGTACCAAGCCGCCGCGGCGATCAGCACCGCTCCCAGCACGGTCTGAAACAGGCCGCCGTTCTTGGCGCCCGCCAGAATGGGTGCGATGCGGATGGCGTCCGCGCCCACCGGATGCCGCAATTCGTCTTCCGACAAATTACGACGACCTGCAAAGCACGCAAAGCGAACCCCGTTGCGCTCACTGTCCGCCAGCGCCTTTTCAAAGCCGGGCAGCAAGGCGCACAGCGCCCGCACCGCCTCTGCCGGGCTCGCCACCGCCAGCCGGTGTTCCCGGCCGAAGCGCGCGCCCAACCAGCCATATAGGCGGATCAAACGTGTCTTATCATTCATCGCTTCTCTCCATAGCGCAGCACCACCCGAGTCGCCTCGCGCCAGAATCCGCCGTACACCACACGCTCGGAGTCTCGTCCATACAAGTGGTGCAGCATCGCGTCCGGCAGCGGAAACAGGCCAGGCGCCTCGCTCAACGGCGCCGCGCCAATAAAGACGCCCGCGTGGTTGGCGCGGTCGGACCGCACCTGCATGATCACCACATCGCCTGGCGCCAGGGATTCATCGACCGCCAGCGGCCGAAAACCCGCCTCGGCGTAGTGATCCATGTATAAGTTGCCAGCCCGGCCGGCTTCCCACCAGCCGTCTTCGCGTGCGAAGTCGGGCAGGCGGATCTGGCGTTCACGCGCATACCAGTCGCGCACCAGCGAATAGCAGTCCAGCACCCCGTGCGCGAACTGACGGCCCAGCAGCGGCGCCTGAAAGCCTTCCGGCGTAAAGCCGCGAATCTCGCCGGCCTTGACCTGGCCGTCCAGGTGCTTTTCGACGGCCACGATGTACCAGGGCAGGCCCGAGGCCTCGCAGGCCACCCGGTCGGCTTCGCTGGGAATCGCCGGCGCATCCGGATGCGAATGCACCACGGCCGCGATCTTGCCGCTTTCCTCGGCCGCCGCGTAGTCTTCGGCCGCCATCACGAAATGTTCTTCGCTGGCGGCCGTATTGCGGCACGGCACATACCATTCGCGGCGGCCGGCCTTGACCACCAGCCCGCAGCATTCCTGCGGATACGTCGCCACGCCATGGTCGCGGATGGCCTGCATCGTGCTCTTGCGCATGCTTATCCCCTGACCAGGTCGGCGGACGGAAAGCCGCCGAAGTTGATGATTTCGTATTCGCCGAAGCGCTTCTTGCAATCCGACATCAGGCCGGAACACCGGTCCAGCGTCGGGTCGTTGACGGGCTTGCCGTCCAGGTCGAACATGCGATTGCCGGTGTAGCCGCAATACGGGCCGCGATAACCGCCCTTGCGCAGCCACGAGCACACGCCCGCGATGATCGGGCGGTCGGGCAGCTTCTGGCCGTTGAAGTCCAGCGCGCTGGACAACGAGAACTCCACCACCTGGGCGGTCTCAGCCGTCTTTTGCTGCACGATCCACACTTCGGGAGGCAGCTCTTCCTGCGGGTCCGCGGTGGGGTTGCCTTCGGGGAAGTTGGCCGCGTCCAGGTACTTGCCCAACGTGCGGCGCACGACCACCCGAGCGCCCACCAGGTCGTCCAGGTGGATGCACAGGGCCGAGATAACCCCGGCCAGCGGATTGCCCTTTTCGTCCTGGCCGATGTTGCCCACGCGCAGTGTGGGCGACGGCTGCTGGCCTTCACCCACCTGCTCGAAGCCCTCGGCCTGGATCGACCAGGGGTCGTATTGCTTGCCTTGCCAGTAGATCGGCCCGACCTGCATGTAGCCATGGAAGCGCTGCACAGCGCCGCCGATCTCGCTGGCGTCCAGTTCGAACAGTTCGACCAGGGCGCCGGGTTCCAGCTTTTGTACGTCTGCGTTGATACCCATTTCTTGAATCTCCATCCGCATCGCGGAAATTGCTTGCGCGGCGTCAGGGCCTGCCGACAGGCCCCAGCCTTACCAATAGAACTTGGCGAAGCCCCCTGCGCCTGCGCCGCCTGCCCCGCCAGCGGCTTGCGCCCCGGCGGGCGTCGTGCCTCCCCCGCCGCCCGCCCCATGGCCATACGCGGGGATGCCGCCCATCTGCTCATAGCGGTTGGCACGGGAGCCACCGCCGCCACCGAAGGGACCGCTGGCGCCGGCGCCCGACGTGACCCATGAGGCCACGCTGGTCACGTCGCCCGCTGTCGCGTCCCCGCCCGCGGGATAGCCTCCCCCGCCCAATGCGGGACCGCCGGCCGAACCGCCCTGTCCGCCCAGTCCAGGGGTCAAGGTCAGCACCGCTGCACCGTTCACCAGGATCGAGGTGGGGCCGCCAGACATGCCGCCGCCGCCCGCGCCCGATACCCCGCCGCCGACGCCGCCTGCGCCACCCGCACCGATAACGACGGTGACAGTGGCACCCACCGCTGCGCTGATCGTCCAGCCCAATACCGGCAAGCCTGCCCCACCCCCCGCGCCATTCAGACGCACGCCCGTGCCGACGAAGCCCGACGCGCCCCCGCCACCTCCGCCGCCGGCGCAAGCGTCCAGGTAGACAGTAGGCGCGGGCATCGCAAAGGTATAAGTGCCGGACTGTCGGTACACCAGCGCACGCGGGGCGTTCTTTACAGCGTCCAGTTGCTCACGCGTCACCGTATCCACACGCGCGTAGCTGGCGCCATTCCAGCGGTGCCAGCCCACGCCGTCGACATAGACGTCGCCAGCGTCCTGGCGCGGCAGCTGCGACACAGCGGACAACGCCCCCTGCGCCAGCCACCGACCCCATAGCCCCGTGGACGGATCGCCGCTACGGACATAGCGCGCATTGCGCAGGCCCGCGTCCTGCTCATGGATCTCGGCCGTCTGCATCACCACGGACGGCGAGACGCGCAGACTCCACATGGCACCCGGACGGTTCGCAGGATGCGGGGGAAAATGCGCGCCGCTGGCCATCGTGGCTGCAGCATCCCACGTGTAGCAAGCCGGGCCGGCGTGATGGGCGTTCAGGTCCACCACGGCGCCCACCAAGGCCACGCGATCCACCTTGCTGTCCAGGCCCGCCTGCAATTGAGCGGCTCCGGCCAATTCGGCCCAAGGCCCCCAGGTACCCAGGTAACGAGTACGCAAGAATTCGCGCGGCTGTTCCAAGGTGTAGACGCGATAGCGCTGGTAGACGAAATCGCCTTGCGCCGATACGTCGCGACTCCAGGGCGTGGCAGCCACAGCCAAGTGACCTGCCAGCGGAACGGGGTAGTTGTGCCCTGCGGCAGCGACCTCGTTGTTCATCTGGAAGTAATGACCCGGCACGTCCAGCGTGTCCAGGTCCGTGGTGGGCTCCAGCAGGATGCTGCCGTAGATAGGCGGGATCTGCGCTTCGGGAATGATCGCGTTAGCGCCCAGTGTGGCCACGCCATGGGCAGTGCCCTTCTGCAGCAAGGGCACCGCCATGTCCGCCGTGGTTTGCGCGGCGGCGGCGGCCTGGCCGGCGGCCGTTGCCGTTGCCTGCGCGCGGGACGCCGCGGCCGCGCCGGCATCGGCGGTCGATTGTGCAGCAGCCGCATCCAGGCCGCCACGGTCGGCGTCGCGTTGCGCTTGCGCCGCTGCCGACGCTGCCCCGTCGGCCGTCATCTGGGCCTTGGCGGCGGCCGCATGAGCCACGACCGCTGCGGCCTGCGCCGTTTCCACGCCGGTCTTCAGCTTCTTGTCGTTGGCATTGATTTTGGCGAACGCGTCGCGGTTGGGGTCACCCTGCCGGTCATTGGGCAAGGCGCCGATATTGATGATGTCCAGGTTTTCCATAGTGCCTTTGTTGGTTGTCCGGTCAGGGCGCCCCGGAGATCAGGGGATCACCGCCTGTTCGAAAGTGACCGCTATCGTGTACATGTCGGCCCCCATCGGCTGCACCGACAGGCTCCGCGCCTTGTAGCGGCCCTCGTCACCCAGCGGCGGCGTCCACGCGAACGACTTGCCGCCGCTGTGCCGGTTGATGAAGTCCAGGATGGGCCGCACATAGGTTTCGTTGCCCACGAATTGCAGCGGCCAGGATTGCGACACGGTATGGATGCCGTCCGCCACTTCCTGTTCGTAGCCGTCGCCGAACTGCACCCGCAGGGTGCGGTCCTTGAACGTGCCGACGGGGTTGGGCCGCGGCGACCAGTTGAATGTTTCGATTGCCATGCTTATGCCCCCGCTAAACGGTTGTTGCTGGCCTGCCAGGCCAAACCGCCCTGGCGGTACGACTGCGTCATGCGACGGTCGACCAGTTGGTTGACGTATTCACCGATCTGCTGGCCGAATTGCTTCCAGCCGCCCTCGCCCGATTCGGTCTCGGAACTGACGTTGCCGTCCTGCACATAGACGTTGACGGCCACGCCGCCGCCTATCTGGCCGGTGTCACCGCCCACGTTCGGGAAGGCGGCCCGGATGCCCAGCGAGCCGTCGGCGCCGCGATGCAGCGGCATGATGGCTTCGGGGCCGGCTTCGCCCATGAGTCCCATCGAGAAGGCAACGGGACTGCTCGCAATTCCGTTCGTGAACGCGCCGCCTTTGGCAAACGCAACTGGGAACGCTTGCGCGACCGGCGCTGCGCTATTGCCAAAGAGGCCAGAGATCCAGGATCCGGCCTGACCGATCAATCCGCCCAACCCGCCGGAACCCTTCATGAAGCCATCGCCCAGAAGCGATTCCATCAACTTGGCGGAAGCCGCCGACGTCACCATCTTCGCAACGTTGTTCAGGAACGAAAGTCCCATCTTGTCGAACTTTTCGGCCACGAAGTCGTACATTTTCGTGCCCAGAGCATCTTGAATCTTGCCCGCGCCATCGCGTGCGGAGTCGAGCAGCTTGTCGTTCAGGTCCAGCATGAAGTCGCCATCGCGCTTAACACCCAGGCTCCGTCGCTCCTTGTCGTATTGCGTGCGGTCGATGTCCCCAGCGCTCAACGCTTCGTCCAACCGATTCATTTTCAGATTGGTCTGGGCCTCTTTTTCGGGATCTTTCCCCTTGATTCCATTGATATAGGCCGCCTTCTCTTTCTGCTCGCGAAACCAATCGACGTCGGCCGCACGTTGCATCAACGCTTTTTGAGTTTCGCCATCTTCGCCAGAGAATTTTCCGAACTGGGTTTCGTAGCCCATCTTTGCGGCTTCGGAAGTCACGCCCAGCAGGCCGCCGATTCTGTGCAAATCGGCAAATGTCTGTTCAACCGCGGCCGATTTTCCCGCCTGCCCCTCTTTGGCCAGCGCCTGCACCACCTTATTGCGCTCGACCGTGCTCTTTTGCATGCTTAGCGCTTCGGCCTTGCTTGCATTGGTGGACTGCGCGATCGTCTTCGAGTAGTTCTTGCATACGTCGACAGCGATTCGAAATGCGGCCGTCTGCTGACCCATCGCGCTGTTCAACTGGGCGATGGCGCTTACCGACAATCCACACGGATTACTGTTACTTGCCATGGTCTTTCACCTCTCATAAATCCGCTACCGGCCCGCTCACGCGGGCCGGACACGTCGTCAAGACCCCTTCTTGACCTTCGACAGCAGGAACGCCTTCAACGCGTCCGCGCCAGCCTCGGCCGGCGGTTCTGCATCCTCAGCGCCCCAGCGCACCAGCATGTCGGTCGCGCGCACCTTGGCGCCGGCAGCCTGCGCCACCGTGGCGGCCAGGCTGGCGGCGAGCAGGTCGGCCCGTTCGTCGCCCAAGGGAGACGTGCGGTCCAGTTCGCGCCACAACGACAGCTCATGGGTGTCGATCACCTGCATCAACTCGCCCAGCGTGCGCCCCAGCCGAAGCGCCAGGACCATCAGGAAACGGAGGTCTGGCGTTTCCTGGAGGGCTTTTTTGCGCGCTCCTGCGCACCCTCCCCGAGGTTGCCCAGCTCGATTGCCCTGGCCACCAGCGTGGCGTGGGCCGGCCCGTAGGCCGCCGCCACCATGTCGACGTCGTCATCGCTGAAGACGCGCCGCGGGCCATGCTCGGTCTGCTCGAACAGCGTGCGCACCAGCAGGCTGGCCGAGGCGCGGGTGTAGTCCACGCCCGGCGCGTCCAGCTTGGCGCGCACGGTCTCGTTGTCCTCGCCCGGCACCACGCCCGCGGCTGCCCAGATGGCGCGGATGTGAAACAGGTGATCGCCGGCGCTGGGCGCGCGCACGATGACGCGCGCGTCCTGCCATTGCGGCACGCTGAGGGTTTCATGCGCGAAGCCGGCCAGCGGATCGGCCGCCAGGCCGCGCACGCCCGCCGCGCGAGCCGGGGAATTGATCGACGTGTCCGTCATGGCGCTCAGCCCCCGTTGGCGGGTGCGTCGGTCAGCTTGACGGCGCCGGTCACGCGCACGTTGAACGTGGCGGACACGACGTTGTCCAGCTGGCCTTGCCACTGGTATTGCGTCACCAGGCCGAGGAACTCGAACTTGGCGCCGTCGGCGAAGGTCACGCGGAAGGCGCGGGTCTTCTTGTCGCTGCGCGCGGCCACCAGCGCTTTCTGCGCCGGGTCGCCGGCCTTCCAGTTGCCGGCCATGCTGAAGGTGCCGCTGTCGTCCAGGCCCAGGGCGTATTCCTTGGCGGTCGACTTGAGCACGGTGACGTCGATCTCGGTGGTCTGGCCGCCCTGGAAGTTCGGGTCCTTGATGGTGATGGCCAGATCGGCATAAGCCAGGCCAGCCGCGCCCAGGTCCTCGGTGGCCGTGGTCGACACTTCCAGTTGCGTGCCCTGGGTTTGAACGAATTGCGAAACGGTAGTACCTGCCATTGCAGACTCCAAAAAAAAAGCCCGCCAATGGCGGGCAATTGCGGACGCCCGGCAAACCGGGGCGGCCACGAAAAAGCCCCGCGGCGAATGCCGCGGGGCTGGATCGGTCTGTCGGGAACGGCATGGCGAACCACGCGGCATGCGTGTTGCGCGATGCCCGTTCCGACGGCTCTCATAAAAAAACCCGCTGGCGCCTTTGGGCGTTCAGCGGGTCTGGCTGGTTCGGGCGCAACTTGCCCCGACGAATCAATTATGCGGAAGCACCGCGCGCGCCGCAAGGTTTGGCGCGATCCGCGTGTCGCACTTGCAGCGCCGTCACCAGCGCGCGGCGGCGCAGCGCGGGCAGCAATGCGGCCTTGGCCTCCTGGTAGGCGGCGTGCTGCTGCTCGGGCGTCAGCCGCGGGTTGCTGAAGACGCGCGCGCCGGCCGCCTTGTTGCCGGCATGCACTCCAATGGCCGAGCGCTGCTGCCACGGCAGTTCGTCAATGCACAGCTCGGTCTGCTCGCCGCGCGCGGCGGTCAGGCGTGCGTCGATGTCTTCGTCGTCTACATAGGCGTCGTCCGGCACCATGCCGCGCGCAAACGCCGACACACGCCCCACACCCAGCTTGGGCCGGTAGCCGCGGCTCCAGTGGTACCACTCCATGATCAATGCTTCGACCTGGTCCGATTCTTCTCGCGTCATGCCCTGCCCCTTCTGAATGCCTGCGCGGGCCGAACGGTCCGCATTGACCGCCGGCCGCGCGGCGAACGAGCGCGCGATCGCGGCCCCCGCCTGCGATGCCGCCACTGCCCAGCCTTGCGGTGCCTGCAATGCCATGTTTGCTGCCTGATTCATTTGCCGCTCCTTGCCGTTGAGTTCGATGCCGGGGTGAACCGCCTGGGGGCTGTCCCGGGACTGCGCCGCGTAGGCGCCTGTTGCGCGGACCGGCTGGGCCGCCGGTCGGAAAAGTTGCTGGGAGAAGCCTGGTGGTAGCGAAACGCTACCGACGCTTCCGTCTGATAACAGCACGCGTTTTGGGTGATCCATGCCTAAGATTCTACAAGTGTATAATCGCTATTTCAACACTTGTTGTTGCACAACATTCCACAACTGTTTAGCGTCCGCACCATGGCACTCGGAAAACAAATCAGGCGCTACCGCGCCGCGCTCGGCCTTACCCTGGAACAGCTGGAAGCACGCACGGGCGTGGGGGTGGGCACCATCGCCGCGCTCGAAGGGCGCGACAGCGAGCGTTCCAAATACGCGGCGCGTCTGGCCGCCGGGTTGGGACTGTCGCTGGAACAATTACTGGACGAAGCGGCACAGCATCCGCCGGACACGGTCCTGGCGGCGCCGCGCGGCGCCCTGCTGGAAGACGGCCTGGCGGACGATCTGCGCATCCCGCGCTTCGACACAGGCGGCGCCATGGGCGCGGGGGTTGAACTGCGCGACCAGCCCGGCGTGATCCAAAGTCTGCGGGTCAGCCAGGAATGGCTGCACAAAAACCTGCGGCATTACACGTCTGCCGCCAACCTGTGCGTGGTGACGGGTTTCGGCGACAGCATGCGGCCCATGTACAACCCGGGCGATCCCCTACTGGTGGACCTGGGCGTGGCCAAGGCGGACATCGACGGCGTGTTCTTTTTTCGGGTGGGCAACGAAGGCTTCATCAAGCGACTGCAGCGCATCCCCAGCGCGCAGGGCCTGTTGATTCGCGCCAAGTCCGAGAACACCAAGTACGACGCCTGGGATATCACCGAAGACATGGACCTGCAGATCTTCGGGCGCGTGCTGAAGGTGTGGCGCAGCGATGATTTCTGATGCGCCAGCTTGAAACGCGGTGTCCCTATTGCGGCGCCCGCTGCACTTCAGGCGTGTGCCAGGTGCCGTCCAGCAGCGCGGGCTTGGGCCAGTAGTAACGCAGCGTCAGCATGAAAGGCCCGGCCGGTGCCGGCAGCCAATTGGCATCGCGCCCCTTGCCCGGCGGCTCGTGCTGGATATAGAGCGTCAGCCCGCCGTCACGGTCATGCTTCAGCGACGGCAGCATGGCTGCATTGATCGCATAGCGCTTGACGGGGTTGGCCGCCAGCTGTTGCTCAGGCAGCCGATATAGCGTCACAGACCAGAAGGCGTTGACGGGTGGCACCCCGCGCGGCGCGAAGCGCAGCGTGTAGGCACGAGCGCCGTCCAGCGGCTGACCAGCACTGTCTTGTTCCAGCACGGGGGTCAGCGCTTCTTCACGGCTATTGCCCCCCAAGCCGATCTGCGCGCCGGTAGCGCGCGCCACGTAATCATTCTTGAACGTCTTGCGGTCACCGAACAAGGTGTCCGTCTTGCCGGCCAGCGCCACGCGGCGCTTGTCGATCTCGTTCTGGCCGTCGTGCATGCCTTCCTGCATCATCTGGCGCAGGCGAGGATTGATGGCGTCGGTCACCACGGGATCGCCGGGGCGGATACGCAAGCTATCGATGCGTCTGCGCAGCATTTTCTCGCTGGGTTGTGCCGGCGCGAATTGCAGCAGAAACGCCAATTGGTTGTAGAACTCGAGCGAGGTGCGCATCTGCGCGGGAGTTTCGGGCACGATCCACTGCACGGGCGCGGGCGCCGATGGCGGCGCCTTTTTCAGATACGCGGACAGCGGTTGCACCTTGTAGCCGGCCTGGATGCGTTTGACGTTGGCCAGGTCCGATGGTGAAAACAATTGGGTGCGGCCCACCAGGTTGACTAGGTCGGTTTCGGCGCGAATGACGTTGGCGATGCCCTTGAGCGCATCGCCGTTCCAGCGGGGGCCGGCGATCAGGTACTTGCCACCGCCGTTGCCAGTTGCGCGACTGCCGAGGTAGGCGAAATTCTGCGCATACAGGTCCGTCAGTTGCAGCGCGAAATAGCGCTTGGGTTCCATCGGCGGCACGCTGATGACGACAGGCTCGGTGCGCAGGTCCAACACGGCGAACGAGTACGACGCATCCACATTGGGCGCAGCCACGGCGGTGTCGTCGGGGGTGAACACGTGCGCCGCGTGGCTGATCGTATTGAAGGGCCCGCGATACTGCGGATTGGCCCGATCGATGCTGGTGGCGTACAGGGCCTGATAACTGGCCACCATGGGATAGCCATAGACATAGGCTTCCTTGGCGATGCGGCGCGCCTCGGGCGCCAGGACGCCGTCAATGCCGACGTATTGCGACCCTGTCGCCGCATCAGGCGACGTGAAGCTACAGCCGGCCAGGCTTGCGGCCAGCGCCAGTGCGGCCATGCCGCGGACGTAAGAGAAAGGTCCAGCGCCAAGAAGGCGTACGCGCATTCGATGCTCCAACATGTGGGGATGTTGGCAACGCCCAGATGGCGGCAGCGTCGCGGGCAAGACGGGTAAGTCCGGGAAATTCTGGCACATTTCTCTGCGATAGTGAAACCGGACCAGCCCGCCCGCACTACCTGCACTTGCCGGGCTGGTGCACCGCCCCAGCCCGCACCGGGTTCAGGCGGGCGACGGCAAGCCTTCAAGCTGGGCCGGCGGGATCGGTGCAATGGCGCTTTCGCTGGCGGCCGCATCGGTGGTCAGGTGCTGGATCAGGTCCACGGTGGTCGACCGACGGGTCAGCATCAGGCAGGTGACTTCCGCGCCCACAACGCGTGTGGCGTGCCAGCAACCGGGCCGCATGCACACGCCCTGCCCCTGGGCGACGCGAAACGCCATCAGCGTGGACAGGTCAGGGCTGCCGTCCGCCGCGCTGCGCGCCACGACTTGAATGATGTCACCCGTCAGCGGCACGATGGCCTGTTGGGTCAGCAGGTGTTTTTCCAGGCTGGCGATGTCGGCCGACGCGCTGCGGTAGTTGACCCACAGCACTTCCGCGTCACCGCCCGCGCCGGTGTTGAACACGTGTTCCTGCCAGAAGTCGGTAGCCTCGTTGCTGAACAGCGGTATGCCATTGCCTTGCGGCATGGGCTTGCCCAGCATCCAGCCGTAGGGCGTGAAGGCGTCGGCGGTCAGGTCGTGCAAAGGCAATGGGGCAGCGCGGGTCATGCGTCGTCCTTGGCGGGCTTGGGAGGGTGGACCGGGTGGGCGGAAGAGGCGGGTTGAACAGTGGCCGCAGGTTGGCCGGGCTGAACGGGTGATGCAGAGGCGGCGAGTGGCGTCGGCGATCCAGTTTGCGCCGCTTGGGAGGACAAGCCGCGCTTGGGGAATTCGGCGTCGTAATCGAAATCGCCACGCTCGATGGCGGCCAGGATCGCGGCGCGCCGGTCGGTGGCGCGCTTGAGGTTGGCGGCGGTGGGCTTGACGCGGATGCGCTCCACGCAATGGCGACCCTGGTAGAAAAAGCCGATTTCGATGGACGACTCGGAAGCCGGCCGCACGCCGTCGAATCCTTTGTTCATGCCGATAATTGCTCCGATATGCGATGGGCCGGGTTCCCCAGCGGACCGAGGTAGCGGTCAGCCGCCTGCGCCGGCGTCAGGGCCGACGAGAACCAGGTAACGCCGCCGGACGCTGCGACGAATTCCCTGGCCGGGATCGGCACCGCAAGAGTACCGGAAACCGGCCGCAGGCCGGATAGCGTCAACGCGCCGGGGCGCCGCTGAACCTGGCCTGCGCTTCCGTGGCCTGCGCCTGCAGCGCCAGCCGGCGCCAGTTGCGACTGGCGTAGGCATGGGCCTGCCGCAGCCCGGCCCACAGGCTGATCTGCTTGGCCCAGCGCATGGCGCCGGCGGCTTCGAACTGGGTGGTGCGGCGCACTTCGGTGCCTTGCCCAGGCACTGCGCGCAATTCAAAGGTGTCGACCAGCATACCGACCCAATCGGCGCACCATACGGTGCTTTTCTGCATCTGGTAGCGCAGGCGCTCGTCGGGCTGCAATATCAGGATGCGCTGGTCGATCGTGCCCCGATCGGTGGTGCATTGGCGGGTGTTGCCCACCGCCGCTACGCCTTCCAGCACTTTGCAGCTGATCGGCTTGGGCACGCCCAGCCGAAACAGCAGGGGGCGGGTGTCGTCCATGCGGGCGTGCAGGAAATGCGGCCAGATATGCTGCGGTTCGCACGGAAACAGCCAACGGGATTCGATCTGCATAGGGACTTTCCTTGCCGCAAGCAACGGCGTTTTCGCACTGTTATAACGCGTATTGTCCCATCCGCACCTGCCTTTGCCGTGCCTGATCCGACCACACGAACGACCGCCGACTCATGCGGCCGCCACGGCGACCCGCACACGCGGAAGTTCGCGGTCGTCGATGGGCCAATGCAACACCGCGGCCAGCACGCCCAACGCCATCGCCCCCAGCCAGATCAGGTCGTAGGAATGGGTGACCTCGAACACCACACCGCCCAGCCAGACGCCCAGGAACGAGCCCACCTGATGGCCGAAGAAGACAAAGCCGAATAGCGTGGTGAGGTAGCGCACGCCAAACACCTGTGCGATCAGGCCATTGGTGAGCGGCACCGTGCCCAGCCAGACAAATCCCATGACCGCCGCGAACGCATAGACCGACCACGTCGACAGCGGCAGCAGGAAGAACAGCGCCATGGCCGCGGTGCGCAGCAGATAGATGCCAGCCAGCAGGTATTTGCGGCGATGGTGCGTACCCAGGATGCCGCAGACATAGGTGCCAATGATGTTGGCCAGCGCAATGATCGCCAGCGCGGCCACCGCGTCGGCCGCACGCAGGCCCTTGTCCATCAGATACGCCGGCAGGTGCGTGCCGATGAACGCCAGCTGGAAGCCGCAAGCCAGAAAGCCCAGGTTCAGCAACCAAAAGCCCCGCTGGGCAAACGCTTCGCGAATGGCGGCGCCCATCGGCAGCTCGGGATGTTGCGTGGCGGCTCCGGCTGCGGACCCCGTGCCCCCCGCCGTCATGCGTGCGGATTCCTTCAGCGGCCACGCCAGCGGCAACACCACCGCGAGCGCCACGGCGAAGGTCAGCAGCGCGCTGACCCAGCCCCCGCCGCCGATCAGCCATTGCGCCGCCGGCACAAGGGTGAACTGCCCCAACCCGCCGACCGCGCCGGCCACGCCCATGGCCCAGCCGCGCTTTTCGGGCGGCACCAGGCGGCTCAGCGCACCATAGATGACGGCGAACGCGGTGCCCGACAGGGCGATGCCGATGCAGATGCCGGCGGTCCACATGAAGGCCCCCACGCTGGTGGCGTGCGCCATGCCGACCAGGCCCAACGCGTAGAACACCAGCCCGCCCAGCACCACCTTGGCCGACCCGTAACGGTCGGCGATCATGCCGGTGAACGGCTGCGCCACGCCCCATGTCAGGTTCTGCACCGCCAGCGCCATGGCAAAGGTCTCGCGCGACCAGCCCCGGTCCATCGTGATGGGCAGCAGGAACAGGCCCTGCACATGCCGCACGCCCAACGCCAGCCCCATGACGATGCCGCCGGCCAGCACCATGATCCACAGGTTGCGCGGGGTAGTGAGCAGAGCGGACGGAGCGGCGACAGGCATGGCGAACCTCAGGCAGGAAACGTCAACACCCACTCGGGCGGGCAGCTAGCGCTATTACAGAGCCGGCGTGGCAGGCGTTCAACTGATTATTTTTCGCCGCCTGCATGCGCGGCAGGAATGCCAGGCGGCACCCACAGCGAGAACACCGAGCCCTTGCCCGGCACGGACCGCAGCGAAATCTCGCAGTGCAGCAGATCGGCCAGCCGGCGCACGATGGCCAGCCCCAGGCCCAGGCCCAGGCCCTGCCCGGTCTGCGCCGCGTCAGCAGGGGCGGCGCCGCGCGTGAATTCCGCGAACACGGACTCCTGCAGCTCGGGCGCGATGCCCACGCCGGTGTCCCAGACCTGGATCAGCGCCCCGCCGCAACGCCTGCGAGCCGCCAGCAACACGCGGCCCTGAGGCGTGTACGCCAGCGCGTTGCTCAGCAGGTTGTCGAGCATGCGGCGCAGCAAGGCCGGGTCGGTGTCCACCACCAGTGTGGCGGGCGCGACCGAGAGCCGAAGGCCGCGCGTGTGTGCCTGTGGTTCGTAGTCCTGGCGGATGTCGTCGAACAGCACATCCAGGTCGACGGCGCGGCGCTCGACCCGCAGCAAGTGCGCGTCCATGCGCGACAGATCCAGCAGCCCGTCCAGCAGGCGGTTCAGGCTGTCCAGCACCGCTTGCTGGCGGCGCGCCACATGCAGGGTGTCCTGCGGCGTAACGCTGCCCTGCTCGGCGCGGCTGGCCAGCAGGTCGGTGAACATGCCCAGCGCATGCACCGGCTGGCGCAGGTCGTGCCCCGCGGCGGCCAGGAAGCGGGTCTTGGCGCGGTCGGCGGCGGCGACCCGGTCGCGCTCGCGCTCCAGGCTGTGGACCAGGGCCGTGTTTTCGAAGCGCAGCGCCACCGTGGTTTTCAGGCTGCGGTAGGTGACCGCGCTGAAGTACAGATTGACCCCCAGCAGGCAGACGCCGAAGGCGGCGTACACCAGGTGCAGCCCGTCGGCCGCCGCCAGGCAGGCGATGACGAACGGCAGGATCATAGCCAGCGCCGACCCCGCGTAGGCCGGCGGATAGGCCGACAACGACGGCACTGCGCCGCTGCACATGCCAGCCAGCATGACGCAGCCAAAAGCCAACAGCATGTCTTGCCCCGACAGCACGGCTGCCAGACCCGCCATCCCCCACAGCAGGCCGGACGTCCAGGACAGCGCGCAGAAGCCCCGCACCCACGGCCACAGCGGTCCGGGGCCGCGCAGCAGGAAGCGGCGGCTGACCGCGACCCGCACCAGCGTCAGCAGATAGATAGCGCCAATCCACAGGGCCAGCAGCCCGCCGGGCAGCGCGTCGCGCATGACGTAGGCCACGGGCACCGCCACCGCGAAGTTGGCGAATAGGACGCCGTAGGACTGCTTGTAGAGCAAGGTAGCCAGTTCAACCGCCACGGCATCGGCGACGGCAGGCGCCGAGGCGCTGCGGACCTCGGCGAGGGGTTCGCCCGACGAGCGGGGCGAAGTGAGCGCGGCAGGGGCGGTCATGCGCCTGGATCAGTCCCTATAATGGATGCATCATTCTGACACAACCTTGCGGCGCAGCCCCCGTCCGCCTTCCATGACATTGCCCCCTACGCCTCCCCTGCTGCGCGTCCTGTTGGCCGACGACCACGGCATCGTGCGCGAAGGCTTGAAGATGGTGATGCACCAGGCTTCCGAGCTGATCGGGTCGGTGGACGAGGCAGCAACCGGCGAGCAAGTGTTGGCGCTGCTGGCCGCGCACGGCGCCGACGTACTGGTGCTGGATCTGGGCATGCCGGGCGTGGCGGGATCGGGCTGGGTGCGCACCTTGCGCGAACGCCATCCCGCGCTGCACATCATGGTGCTGACCGCCAATACCGATGAACGCAGCCGCCAGGCCATCCTGGAGGCGGGCGCCGACGAATACCTGGCCAAGACCGGCAGCTCGCGCGAACTGATGGCCGCGATCCAGCGCCTGCGCGACGGCGACGGCAACGGCAACGGCAAGCAACCTGCCCGCGCCCGACCGACCCATGCGCCGGCGCCGGCCGAAACGCTGACGCGGCGCGAGCAGCAGGTGCTGGCCCTGGCCGCGCAAGGCGCCACCGCCGCGCAAATCGGCCAGGCGCTGCACATCAGCCCCCTGACCGCGCGCAAGCACCGCGAAAACCTGATGCGCAAACTCGCGGTGCACAGCACCGCCGAACTGGTGGCCTACGCGGTCCGCCTGGGGCTGCCCAGCGCCTGAACACAGGCAGCGGCGCCCCCGGCGCGATACGCCCTGCCCATCCCGCAGCCCGAAAAAATCTGCCAAAAATACGGCGCGCGCCGTATTTGCTACCGAATCTTCCAAACGTAGACTGACTTCGCAGCGTTCAGCGTTCTCTTTCCGCAAGGGGCCATGGGAGATCGCGGGCCTGCACAGAATTCCCAGACGCCCATCAGCCCGCCCGTGGACCGCCCAGGCTCCGCGCAGGGACGATGCGCGCCCGAGCCAGGCGCCGGCCCCTTCGGCGCGCCGAGCATCCCGTCCATGCACAGCCGCACCGTCACCATGCACCCTGCTCCTCGTTCCGCCGCCATTGCCTCGCCCCACCCGTTTGCCGAGCCGGTCAGCCGCTTGGTGCGCGAGGAATCCGAGCGCTTGCGCCGCTTCGTGCTGCGCCACGTGGGCAACGGCCCGGACGCGGACGACATCACGCAGCAGGCGTTCGTCGAGATGTCCTGTTGCTACGACAAATTCCGCGGCGACAGCAAACCGTCGACCTGGCTGTTCGGCATTGCCCGCAACCTGATCCGCAATCACCTGGCGCGCACCCCGGAGCGGCGCTATGACTTTGTCGGAGAAACCGCGCTGGCCGAGCAAACGGACCTGCACGCGAATCCTGCCGACCACGTTGAACTGCTGCAGATGATCCGTATCCTGGACCGCTCGCTGGCCGCCATGCCGCCGGACCTGTCCGAAATGCTGGTGCTGGTCTGCGCGGACGAGCTGTCGTATGAAGAGGCTGCCGCGCAGTTGAACCTGCCGGTGGGTACGGTGCGCAGCCGCCTGTCGCGTGCCCGCACAATGATTCGAACCCGCATGCGCCAGCAAGGGGCATGGCTGGACGCATAACGTCTGCGCGGCGCCAAAAAAAAGCCCAGCGCCGGGCTTGTGGCCCTGAACCCTTTCGCCCCGCAATGCGTTGTTGTTAACGGTTCGTTTTCTATAGTTACATTTATCGGTTCTTTGACTGCTACTGCTGGTTACAGTGCTGCCTTCCCCCTTTTTTGGCAGGCACTTCGACCATGCGGCACGTCCGGCTTCGCTCATTCCGCCTCATGGCGCTCGCCACCGCACTGGCCGGCTTGTACGCCGCCCCCGCCAGCGCCCAGTACGACAGGGACTGGCAACGCGAATGCATCGGCAACACCTACGCCATCAATCCGGACACGCCCTGCAACCGCGCCTATACCGAAGGGTTGGCGGCGGTGTTGGTGGGCAAGGCCAGCGATCCGGCCGGCGCCTGGGGCTATATCGACAAGCAGGGCCGCATGGCCATCCTGCCCGCCTTCCAGGAAGCCGAGCCGTTCCAGAACGGCCTGGCCGCCGTTCAGCAAGAGGGTCAGTGGGGCTATATCGACACCCGCGGCGAATGGGTGATCAAGCCGCGCTTTTCCCGCGCCACGGGCTTTAACGCCGAAGGCACCGCGCTGGTCGAAGCGGACGAGCGCGACGTGCTGATCAACCGCCAGGGACAGGTCGTCAAGACGTTCGAACTAGGCACGCGTTCTTGGGGCTTCGAGCCCGGCCAGAAGCTGGCGTCGATGGAGATACCGCAGGCGCCGCGATTGTTCGACACCGCGACCGGCCGCGCCCTGACGCTACCCGCCGACGTGATGATGCTGGCCAAGCCCGAGGACGGCTACCTGCCCGCGCAGCGGCGCAGCGCGCGCTATGGCGGCTGGTGGGGCCTGCTGGATGCCGAGGGCCGCTGGGCCATCGCTCCCGATGTGCTGCGCTCGCACGAACCGCCGCGGCGCGACGGCGACACGCTCGCCGTACGCCAGGACAAGGACTGGATCTTCGTGCGCCCCGACGGCACGCCGCTGTCCGCCGCGCACTACGAAAATGTGCAACGGGTCGCCCCCGGCCTGTGGCTGGTCAAGCCGGCGGGCAACGCCCCCTCAGAGTTGCTGGACGCCAAGCTGGCCCCGCTGCATACCTTCGCCAGCAACTATGCGGCCGTCGAGGAAAGAGACGGCTGGAAGATACTGACCGACGTCGATACGCTCATGCTCGTCTTTCCCGACGGCAAGATGCAGCAGATCCCGGCGCGCTTTGGCCGCGTGGTGATCAACAACGGCCTGGCCTGGCTATACGCCCATCCGCCGGCCCCGGCCGCTGATGGCGTCAGGGATGCGGCCCGCCCCCCGCAAGATGCGGACGTCGCGGTCACCGCGACCGCGCCGGTTCCGATCGAGGCGTCACCCAACGATCCTCCGCCGCCGGCTCCGCCCCCACCACCGCAGGCCTCCTCGGCCCCCCCGGCGGCTACCGCAGCCGCCACCGATGCGGCGGTGGCAGGCGACGCAGCCTCGGACGAGGCGGCGCCTGCCGTCGCCGATGCTGCCACCTCGATCGACATCTCCGCCAGCGGCACCGAGACCGAAGCGACCTTGACGCAGATCTACCGGCCCGACGGCACGACCTTGCTGGACGCCGACACCGCGGCCCGCCTGGGCCAGTACCGCGTGATGGAGTTCTCCACCCGTCGCGCGGCCGACGTGACGCAGAACGCCACGCAAGAAAGCGCCGGCTTGCCGCTAGCCCTGCTGCGTCCGGTCGACTACGACCAGCCGACCGGCATCCTGACTCCGTCCGGCAACATCGTCACCAACCCGGATTGGGACGACATGAACACCTACAACGCCACCGCGCCGCTGGTAGTGCAGACGCGCAAGCGCACCGTCGGTGTGATCGACGCGGAAGGCAACTGGATGCTGGAGCCCAAGTACGCCGGCATCAAGAGCTTCACGGGTCCATATACCTGGGCCCGTACGCCCGCCATGGACCGCGACAGCGCACTCATGATCGACAACCGCGGGCAGGTCCAGAAGCTGCCGGCCCGGGTGGAAGTCAATGGCGAAAAGATCGACGGCGACCTGCTCTACTACTACACGCTGGACGACAACCGCGACAAGCGCTGGGGACTGTGGAATATCCGCAGCGCCAGCGTGGCCGTGAAGCCGACGCTGGAACGCATCGAAGAATTCACGGACGACTGGGTCCGTGCGCAAGACAACGACCGTTGGGGCGTCATCGATCGCCATGGCAAATGGGTGCTGCCCGCCACGTATTCCAGCAGCTACGACCTTGAATACCTGGGCAACGGCTACCTGCTGGCGCGCGAGCCCAAGCGCCGCGAGGATTCCGACAGCTACCGCGAGGCCTATCGCCTGATCAACCTGCGCAACGGCCAGCGCAGCCCGGTGCTGAGCGAAAAGCCGCAGAACCTGCAACGGGGCCGTTTCCTGGCGCAGGGGCAGGATGGCGCCACGCTGCTGTTCGACGACCAGGGCCACACCACCCGCCTGTGGGAAGGCGCCCCGGACCGCAAGGAGCAGTACGGCGACTGGATCTACGTGCAATACCGCTCGCGCAACGGTGCGATCGATGCGCACGGCAATATGAAGATCGCCGCCGTCAACGGCGAATTCAACCCCTTCTTCGTGCAACCCGAGGGCCTGGCCCGCGTCTATGACGGCCAGCGCTACCGGCTGATGGACGAAAGCGGCAAGACCCTGCTTGAAAAACGCGGCGACGGCACGCCGCTGGCATCGATGAAGCGCGTCGTGTTCCGCGACCGCGACAGCTCCGAAGGCATCATCACCGACCTGCAGGGCCGGGAAATCACGCGCGTCAAAGGCGGATACTCCCTGGAAGAAAGCAAGGCCAGCGAAGGCGTCGTGCCCTACCGCGGCGGCGACGACCGCTACGGCTTCCTCAACGCCGATGGCAAACGCGTCGTCGGCGCCTACTTCGATCGACTGGGACCCTTGCGCAACGGGCTGGCCGTCGCGCAGCGCGCCCAGCGCACCGGCAAGCTGTTCGGCTACATCGACTTGACCGGCCGCTACGCGATCGCACCCGAATTCGGCTGGGCCGACAGTTTCCAGGACGGCCGCGCGCTCGTGCGCCGCGACCGCCTGCTGGAATTCATCGACACGCGCGGCAAGACCACCACGCTGTTCGGCCAGCTGTGCGGCGAAGTCGTGGTGCTGGACGCGCAAGAGCACGTCACCTGGCCGCGCGAAAAGCTGACCTGCCCCGAAGCCGCCGAAATGGAATACGCGCCCGCCCTCGAATCCGCCAAAGCAGAATAACCATGACTTCACGCGCGTTTCACGTCACCCGTATCGCCTGCGCCGTCGCCGCGCTGGGCGTTTCCCTGTCCGCTCATGCGCAATACCGCCAGGCCCGCAACGCCTGCGTCGACGCGGCCGCGGTGAACACGTCGGCCATGGTCGAGGACCGCGACGGCTACGGCCGCGCCGCCCTGGGCTGCATCCGCGCCCTGTCGGACAACCGCGCCGCGGTGCTGCTGCCTTCCTCGCTGGAGGAAATCGACCGCGTGCCCACCGACGAATCGCTGCGCCGACACGCCTGGGGCTTTCTGGACGGCAACGGCAAGCTGGCCGTCAATCCGCAGTTCGAAGCGGTGGGCGACTTCCATCATGGCCTGGCCGCGGTGCGCTGGAAGGGCAAGTGGGGCTACATCGACGCCAAGGGCAAGATGGCGGTGCCGCCACGCTACGACAGCGTGTCCGACTTCGTCGAAGCCGGGCTGGCGGTGGTGACACTGGACGGCCGCTACCAGATCATCGACCGCACGGGTCGCGCCGTGGGCGACGCACTCGACGCCAGCGTCCAGAGCGTGCGCCTGGGCGAGGGCAAGCCGGCCCAGGCCTCTATCGCATACCGCGAGGAATACCGCTCGAACAGTGGCGAACGCCGTTACGCCACCGACAACGTGCGCATCCTGTCCGGCTATGGCCCAGACATGTTCATCGCCGCCGACGAGCACGGCCTCTATGGCCTGCTCGACGCGAACTGGCAATGGCGCGTCAAGCCGCAATACAGCGATATCTCGCGGCAATCCAAAGACGCGCTGGCGCTCGCCATCGGCGACGACGAAGTGGCGCTGATCGATGCGTCCGGCACGGTCATCGGCCAGGGCAAGAAGTATCAGCGCCTGATCAAGGTCGGCACAGCGTTCTGGAGCGCCCAACTGCCCCGCGGCGGCTACGCCCTGCTGGACGCCGCTGGCCAGCCCTTGGGCAATTTCACCGACGCCGAGGCGCAATCCACGGTGCTCCATGGCAACACGCTGGTCTACGCCACGGGCGATACGCTCAAGGCCTATGTGCCGGGCCGCGCCGAAGCGCTGACGCTGGGCACGGGCCTGACCCCCGCCGAGAACGAAGGCAACTATGTGCTGTTCCGCGATAGCGCGCAGCGCATCGCCGGCATCCTCACGCCCAAGGGTACCTGGCTGCATGGCGACACCGCGCCGCCCTGGCTCGCAAAGGTCGACCGGTTCGTGCTGCGCCAGGGCAAGCTGTGGCTGTCCGGCGATGACGGCGAGCTGTTCAATGCGCTGGACGCGGACGGTCGCGCAATCCTGCAACCCGAGGCCCTGGCCGCCGCGCAGGGTTCCCAGTTGCGAGAGATGCCGCTGGATATCCCCGGCGGGCCGCTGGGCCTGCTGGGCCAGGGCTATTGCCAATGCGGCGACAGCAACGCCGGCCTACTGCTGGCCGACGGCGGCGTGGCCACCGACAAGACCTGGACCGAAGTCGTGCCGCTGGATGGCCCGCAGGATGAATACGCGCCGCGCGACGATTCCAGCGTCCCGCCCACCGCCGAACAGTTGCGCTTTGCCGCGCAGACCGAAGACGGCATGCAATTGCTGGACGCACGCGGCAAGCCGATGGACCTGCCGGTGCAGCAGCACATCGGCGCCTTCCGCCACGGCTATGCGCTGATCTACGCCAAGGGCGAGGCACGCATCATCGACCGCGCCGGCAAGGCCTACCCCCTGCCGGATTATTTCGAGACCGAGGTCGTGGCGCCCGGGCTGGTGCGCTATCTGAAGACAGCGGCCGAAGGCGACCCCTGGGGCCTGTACGACTTCATCGCCGGCAAGGAAGTGTCGGCGCCGGCGTTCCAGTTCATCGGCCTCTTCCGCGACGGCCAGGCGGTCGCCGCCCTGGGCGCGGACAAAGTCGGCGTGATCGACCAGCAAGGCAAATGGATCGTGCCGCCGACCCACCATGACGCCAAACGCGTCAGCGACAAACTGTGGCTGGTTTCGCAGGCTGCCTGGAAGGGCGAGGACTACCAGCGTCCCCAGGCAGTGATCAACGCCAGCGGCCGGGCGCTGACCACGTTCCAGGCGGGCCTGGACGTATCGCGCACCGACGATGGCGCCTTCCTGGCCTACAGCCAGAAGCAACGCTGGATGATTTCGCCCGATGCGTCCGCTGCGCTCGACGTGCAGGACGCCAGCTACACCCCGATGGGCAGTTGGATGGCCATCCGCCGCGCCGACCGGCACGGCTACCTGGATGGCGCGGGCCGCTGGCAGATCGCGCCCGGCCCGGTGGCCGGCACGGTGTTCCAGGGCAAGCCGGCCCGCGCGTTGCTCAGCGACGACCAGGGCGCGCGCCTGATCGACGAACACGGCAAGACCGTGGCCAGCCTGCCCGCCGGGGACTGGAGCTGGCCGGCCGGATCGCCCTGGCTGCTGCAGCGCGATCAGCAGCAAGGCAAGCACATCACCCACTATGTCGACCTGACGGGCAAAACGCGCATGACGCTGGCGGGCTTTGGTTCGGGGTACTCGGAAGGCCGCGCGGTCATGACGCTGCCCAATGGCAGCGAACGCGCCGTCAACGAAAAGGCCGTGGCCGATGGTCCGGTGTTCGATTACCTGGGCATGCGCCACGACGGCCTGTCGGTCGCCAGCGTGGGCGGCCTGCTTGGCTACGCCGACGGCCAGGGCAAACTCGCGATCGCGCCGGTGTACCTGTGGGCCACGCCGTTCACGGGCCAGCGCGCCGTGGTGTCCACGCGCGACATGTCGATGATCCTGGATAACCAGGGTGCGATGGTGGCGCGGGTGGGCATGGAGTGCGGCATCCGCACGCTTTACGGCGCCTATAACCAGCGGCTGTGGCCGCTGTCGATGCCACAGCGCTGCCGGCAGTAATGCCGGCGCGGCGCCCGCCCGAATGTGGCGGGCGCCGCCGCAGCCAGCTTCGTGCATGGGGGCTTACGCCCCCCGCGCAAGGGCTGTAGCTGCGGCGACTGCTACGGCTACTGCGTATCCAGCGCCAGGTAACGGCGCGTCTGCACGATCTCCTCGCGTTCCTTGAAGCTGGTCAGGCGATCCGCCAACGCGCTGCTATCACCGGTTTCGCGGATGGCGGCCAGCGTGGCCTGCATGGCGTGGATGGCCGCGCGCTGCAGGTCCGACGGGATGATCGCCAGGCGGTAGCCCATGGCCGCCAGGTCGGGCAGCGGCACCAGCGGCGTCTTGCCACCGTAGAACATGTTGATGAGCTTCAGGCCGGGCAGCCGGTCCGCGATCGCGCGGATCTGCTCCAGGGTTTCGGGCGCCTCGACGAACACCATGTCGGCGCCGGCCTTCACATAGCGCTCGGCGCGCGCGATGGCCGCATCAAAGCCTTCGACCGCAATGGCGTCGGTGCGCGCGATGACCAAGGTGTCGGCATCGGCCAGCGTCTGCCGGGCAATGTGCACCTTGCGGCACATTTCCTCGGCGTCCACCAGGCTCTTGTCGTCCAGATGGCCGCAGCGCTTGGGAAAGGACTGGTCTTCGATATGAAAGGCGGCCACGCCCGCCCGCTCCATGATGCGCACGGTGCGCTCGACGTTGGCCGAGCCGCCGAAACCGGTGTCGGCGTCGGCCACCACGGGCAGGCCGCTGGCGTCGACGATCTTTTCCACGCGGTCCATCACTTCGGTGAAGCTGAGCAGGCCGATGTCGGGATAGCCGGCCGCGCGGGCGATGGCGCCGCCGCTCGCGTACACCGCGTTAAAGCCCGCCGCCGCCACCAGGCGAGCCGACATGCCGTCGTAGGCGCCGGGCGCCACCACGATGTCCTGGGCCAGATGTTGGCGTAGCCGCGCGCCGGGGGTAAGAGAGGGAGCCATGCGCATTCCTTGAAAACGGGAGGTCGATGCAGGCATCATCGTCCCGCTGCAATAGAATGTCCAATATATGGAAAATTGATAATCAGTACTTTATAGGTATCGATATGGAATTGCGCCATCTGCGTTATTTCGTGGCCACGGCCGAAGCCCAGCACTTCACCCGCGCGGCCGAACGGCTGGGCATGGCGCAGCCGCCGCTGTCGCAGCAGATCCGCCAGTTGGAAGAAGAAGTGGGCACGCCCCTCTTCGACCGCCAAGGGCGCGGCGTCAGCCTGAACGATGCCGGCCGCGCCTTCCTGGTGTGCGCAGAAGACATCCTGCAACGTGCGCAAGCCGCCGTGCAGACGGCGCAGCGCGCCGCGCGCGGCGAAGTCGGCGAACTGACCCTGGGCTTTACCGAGTCGGCGTCGTTCCACCCGGTCGTGACGGAATTGATCCGCCTGTACCGGCAGCAGTACCCGGATGTGGAAATGACCTTGTCGCAGGACGACAGCGAGACGCTGGTGGCGCAGTTGCGTGACGGCGCGATCGACGCGGCCTTTGTGCGGCCGCCGTTCGCGATGGACGGCGGCCTGCGCTTCACGCAGTTGACCGAAGAACCGCTGATGGTGGCGTTGCCGCTGGGCCACGCGCTGGCGCGGCGCAAGCGGCTGGCGCCCGCCGACCTGGCGCACGAGCGCTTCATCCAGTATTCGCGCAAGTCCGGCTATGGTCTTAGCGCCGACATCATGGCGGCGTGCCGGCAGCACGGCCTGAACCCGCTGCCGGGACAGCGCGCGCCGCAACTGTCGTCGGCGGTGAACCTGGTGGCCGCGGGCATGGGCGTGGCCATCGTGCCCGCATCGCTGCGCCATCTGCGGCCGGACGGCGTGGTCTACCGCCCGTTTGCGCTGGATTGGCCGCGTGCCGTCCTGGGGCTGGCGGTGCGCCAGGATGCGCCCGGCGGACGGGTGGCCAATCTGCTGGCGTTGGCGCGCGAATAGACGCCGCGTGGGCGCCGCGCCCAGACCCGCGCAGCCCTAGTCTTCGTGCGACTCGTGCACCGCCACGGCGCCGCGCTTCCAGTAGCTGGCCGCGCGGATGCGGCTTTTGTCGATGCCGTGCTGCGCCACCATGATTTCGCGCACGGCCTTGGCCGCCGCGGATTCGGCCGCGACCCAGGCATAGCCCTCGCCGGGCGGCAGCGTCAGGTCGCGCGCGGCTTCCAGCAGCAGCGTGCTGTAGCCCGCCGCGGTGCCGTTGCGGTGCAGCCAGCGCACGTTGGCCTGGGCGCGCGTGGCCAGCGGGATTTCGTTGTCGGGGCCGGGCACTTCGACCAGCACCAGCGCCTGCGCGGTAGCGGGCAGTTCTTCCAGGCGGCGGGCGATGGCCGGCAGCGCGGTTTCGTCGCCGATCAGCACGTGCCAATCAAAGCCTTTGGGCACCACGAACGAGCCTCGCGGACCGCCGATACCCAAGTGTTGGCCGACTTCGGCCTGCTCGGCCCAGGTGGAGGCGGGGCCGTCGCCGTGCAGCACGAAGTCGATGTCCAGTTCCTGGCGGGCGGCATCGAAGCGGCGCGGCGTGTAGTCGCGCGCGGCCGGACGCGGCACGCCTTCGGGGAACTTGACGCCGTCGGGGCCGACGTCGGGCAGCGCCACGGGCTGTGACGGATCGGCGGGGAAAAACAATTTCACGTGGTCGTCGAACGATGCGGACACGAAGTCCTGCAGGTCTTCGCCGGTAAAGGTGACGCGGGCCAGCAGGCCCGCGATGCGCTCGACGCGCGCCACGGTCAGGACGCGCATCTTCAAGGGATGGCGCACACGTTCGACAGTCAGGTCGCTACGGGTCATGGGTACTCCAATGGGATAAACGGAATCAGGCACAGCTCTTGCCGGTGATTTCCTCGGTGGCGCGGCGCAGGATGGCGGCGATGCGGCGCTGTTCGGCCGGCGATGCCTCGGTGCGTTCCAGCAACGCGTGGCGGATGGCCTGGCGGGCGTGGACGAATTCGTCGATCCAGCCGGCGGCGGCGTCATCGTCGGCGGCGGCGGGTCGCGGCTCGCCGCTCCAGGCCTGGCGCATCCAGTCCATCTTGCGCGCCACGTGCTTGAGCTTGTTGAACATCACCGCCAGTCGTTCACGGTTGGCTTCCAGGTACGCGCGGCCCGGCTCGGCCAGGTGATAGCGCTTTTTGGTGCCTTCCTGCTCGACGGTGGCGTAGCCCAGCTCTTCCAGGTAGGTCAGCGCGGGGTACACCATGCCTGGGCTGGGCGTGTAGAAGCCGTTGGACAAGGTGCCCAACGCCTTGATCAGCTCGTAGCCATGGCTGGGGTTCTGCTCCAGCAGGCCGAGCAGCATCAGTTGCAGATCGTCGGCGGTGACTTTACGGCTGCGGCCCCAGCCCCGGCCATCGCCCCCGAAGCTGTCGTCGGCATCGCCGCCTCGGCCGCCCCACGGGCTGCCAAACCAGCCGCCCCCACCGCCACCGCCCGCATGGCGGCGATGGCGACCGCGGCCGCCTTCGCAGAAATCACCTTGGGAAGCGTCTTCGCCATGGCGGCGGCCGGGGTGGCCAGGATGGTCGGGATGATCGTAATGGCCATGGCGGCCGGCGTGACCGCCGCGGCCGTGGCCTTCGTGCGCTTCATGGCGCGAGCCGCGTGCAAACGCGGTCAGAAAGTGGAAATGGCGCATGGCGGTGCCTCGCTCGGTAACTGGAATATGACTTACGATGTATCTTAAGATATATATCTTACGATACACAGGCTCTATTCCAGCCGTCAAGCGCCTTTTCAATGCGCGGCTACGCGCGCCCCTTGTCGAGCACACCCGCCGCAATGCCGGCGACAATCAGTGCCATTCCCGCCACCAACGGCGTACTCAAGGGTTCGTGCAGTACCACCGCGGCACACAAAAGCCCCACCACGGGCACCCCCAGCAGACCAATGGACGTCACCCCCGCGGGCAAGGACCGGTTGACGTTCACGGCCGCCCAGTACGCCACCGCGATGCCGAATACCCCGCCGTAGCCCAGCAGCCATGCCAGGTCCGGGCTCCACACCACCCGCGGCGTGCCTTCCGCCGCCCAGGCCACCCCCGCCAGCACCGCCGAGGCCAGCAACGCCTGCCAGAACGCCAATTCAAAGGGGGGCGTAACCCAATGGTGAGCCCGCACGTAGACGATGTTGGCGGCCCAGCACAGCGCCGCCAGCAAAATCAGCGCGTTGCCAAACACCGCATCGCTGTTGTGCCAGTCGAACGCCAGCGGATTGAAAATGACCCCCAGCCCCAGCAGGCCCAGCGCCAAACCGGCCTGGCGTCCGCGCCCGATCGGTTCGCCCAGGAACACGCGGGCGGCGGGAATGACCCACAGCGGCGTGGTGTAGGCCAGCACCACCGAGCGGCCCGCCGGCACGTACTGCAACCCCAAGCTGACCAGTGCGGCAAAAGCGCCCATGTGCAGCAAGCCCACGCTGAGGATCACGGGGATGTCGGCCTTGACCGGCCAGACGACACGCCGCAGCAACAGTCCCAAGACCAGCAAGGCGGCGGTGCCGGCCAGGCTGCGCGCCGCCACCGCCCAGATCGGGGTCATGAATTGCAAGAGCAGCTTGCTGACGACCCAGGTGAAGCCCCAGGCCAACACCACCACCACGAGCAGCGACAGGGCCTTGCGGCGGGAGAGGATTTCGGTAGCCATGGCGCCGACTATAGGAGTGCGCCGCTGCCCCGCCGTAGACCCACGCCGCGCCTATTCTCTGGAGCCACGCGGCGGCTTGCGCGACACCCACTGCGCAAAGGCGCGGGCCTGCGGCTCGTCCGGCGCGGGCGCATACACCACCAGGCGCAAATGCCGGCTTTCATCGACCGACAACGTCGAATGTTCGAACGCCACATCGCCCAGCGATTCGATATGCAGGCTGCGCACGCCCATGCAATTGCCATGCACGTCATGCTCGCGCCACCACGATTTGAAATCGGGCGACACGCGCTCCAGTTCGTCAACCAGTTCGGCAATGTCGGGCACGCCCGCGGCCGATGCGAAGTCGCGCCGGAACGTGGACAGCATGGCGGGCGCCTGCGCCTGCCAGTCCACGAACAGTTGCCGCATGGCCGGGTCCGTGAACAGCATCCACAACAGGTTGCGCCGCCCGGGCGCCTGCGCGCCAAAGCCGAACACGCGATCGGCCGCGGCGTTCCACACCACCACGTCCCAGCGCAGGTTCAGGATGTAGGCGGGGCGCGTGGGCAGGTCGTCCATCAGCCGGCGCACCTGCGGCGGCACGGTGCACCAGGTGCGGCCGGTTTCAGCCGGCGGGCGCTGGTGGGCCAGCAGATAGAGATGGCGCCGTTCGGCCTCGTCCAGCTTCAGCACGCGCGCCAGGTTTTCCAGGAAAGTCGCCGACACGCTGATGTTGCGGCCTTGCTCGAACCAGGTGTACCAGGCCAGGCCGACGCCGGCCAAGGCCGCGACCTCTTCGCGCCGCAGTCCGGGCGTACGGCGGCGTCCACCCGCCGGCAGGCCCAGCGCCGCAGGGTTCAGGCGCTCTCGGCGCAGCCGCAGGAAGTCGGCCAGGTCGGTACGGGTGCGATCCAGCCGCTGCGCGGTGGCGGGGGAGGCTTGGGCGGCAGGTTCATCTGCTGCGACGACCGACGTGTCGGCGACAGACTCAGGCTTGCGGGAACGGGGCATCGGCTATTGCCTTCAGTAATAGCATAAACAGCTAAATTGTATAAGGCTGGGAGACTGCCCAGAATAGCGCCAATCCCATTTCTTGCGGCCTTTTCATGTCATCCACCGCGCTGCCTTCCCCCTGCCCCGACCGCGCGTCGGCCCCTGCCGCGCCCGGTCCATTGGGCCTGGCCGTACTGCTATCTGGCGGCTTCATCACGATCTTCGACCTGTTCGTGGTCAACGTCGCCATCCCCAGCATGCAGTCCACCTTGAGCGCCAGTTTCGCGCAGATCAATTTCATCATCGTGGCCTACGAGCTGGCCTATGGCGTGCTGTTGATCGCGGGCAGCCGGCTGGGCGACCGGCATGGCCGGCGCCGCCTGTTCATGCTGGGCATGGCGGGCTTCGCACTGACGTCCGCGCTGTGCGGGCTGGCCCCCAGCGCCGACGCGCTGATCGCCGCGCGGGTGCTGCAAGGCGCGGCGGCGGCCATGCTGTTTCCGCAGGTCTATGCGCTGATCCGCGTCAGCTACGACGGCCACGCACGCCGCCGCGCCTTCGGCCTGCTCGGCATGACGCTGGGCTTGGCAGCCATTGCCGGCCAGGTGCTGGGCGGGTGGATCGTGCACGCCGACCTGTTCGGGCTGGCCTGGCGCACCATCTTCCTGATCAACGTGCCGCTGGGACTGATCGCGTGGCGGCTGGCGCGCCACATCCCCGAATCCCGGGATGCCTCGGGCGCGGCCATGGACTGGGGCGGCTCGGCCTTGGTCGGCCTGGGCCTGGGCTTGCTGCTGCTGGCGCTGATTGAAGGCCCGGCCCGCCACTGGCCCGCCTGGACGTGGGCCGCCGGCGCCGCGTCCGTCGCATTGCTGGCGCGCTTTGCGCAGTTGCAACACCGCGCGGCTGCCGCTGGCCGCACGCCGCTGGTGGACATGGCCTTGCTGGCGCAGCCGCGCTTTGCCGCGGGCTGCCTGCTGGTAACGCTGGTGTTTTCCACCGCCAGCGCCATGTTCCTGTGCTACGCCCTGCTGCTGCAAACGGGGCTGGGCGTGGACGCGCTGACGGCCGGCGCGGTGTTTGCACCGGCCAGCGTGGGCTTTGTGGCCGGTTCGATGGCGGCGCCGCGGCTGGTGGCGCGCTTTGGCACACGCGCCATCACGCTGGCCGCGCTGCTATATGGCGGCGCCACGGCCGCCTTGATGTGGCAGGTGGATGCGGCCGGCGCCGCGCTGGCGCCCTGGTCGCTGGTGCCGGCGCTGGTGTGGCTGGGCGCGGCGCAAGGCGCGGTCAACACGCCGCTGGTCAACCTGGCGCTGGGGCTGGTGGAGGACCGCCATGCGGGCATGGCCGCCGGCGTGGTGGCCACGTTGCAGCAGGTAGGCGCGGCGCTGGGCGTTTCCGCGGCCGGCATGCTGTTCAGCGGCGCACTCGACACGTACGCCGGCGCCGCGGCCGGCGAACGCTATGCACGCGCGTTCGCCAGCGCCATGCAATTCAACGTCGCGGCCATCGCGGCGTCGGTATTGCTGTTGGCGTGGCTGGGGCGGCGCCGCTGATGCGGGCCGCGCCAGGCGCCCCCCAGGCGTTTCGACCTAGCCCGCCGACAATTCGCGGGCGCGTTGCTCGGCCTTCCGCGCTGCCTCGGTAATGGCGGGCGCCACGCCGGCCTCGCGCAGATGCGTCAACGCGGCATAGGTGGTGCCGCCCTTGGACGTGACGCCGTCTTGCAACTCGGTCAACGCCGCGTCGTCGCCCGCCGCCAGTTCGGCCGCGCCACGAAATGCCGCCACCGACAGGCGGCGCGCATCGGCCGCGCCGAAGCCCAATTCCAGCGCCGCTTTTTCCAGCGCCGCCATGAAATAGAACACGTACCCCGGGCCGCTGCCGGTGACGGCGGTCACTGCGTCGATCATGGCTTCGGTGTCGACCCAGATGCGCTCGCCCACGGCGGCGAACAGGGCGTCCACATGGTCGCGCTGCGCCACCTCGCAAGCCGCCGTGGCGTACAGGCCCGTCATGCCCAGCCCGACCTTGGCCGGGGTGTTCGGCATCGCCCGCACGATGCGTGCATGGCCGCCCAACCAATCCGACAACGACGCGAGATTGACGCCCGCGGCGATGCTGACCACGGTAGCCTGCACCGGCAGATGCGCCTGCACCTGTCCGCAGGCTTCGCGCAGCACTTGGGGCTTGGTCGCCAGCACGCAAAGCGCCGCGTCGGCAACCTCGGGGCCGACGCTCTCGCGGCACGTCAGGCCGCGCGCCAGCAGGCCGGCGCGCGTCGGTTCATAGGGCTCGATCACCAGAAAATCCGCTAGTTTGCGGCCCTGGCCGAGCAGGCCGTCGATGATGGCGCTGGCCATGTTGCCGCCGCCGATGAAGACAATTTTTTCACGCATGATGTTCTGTTCCTTCAATCAATCAAAAATGGCCCGGCGCTTGCGCACCGCGGCGGCGTCCAGCGCGCCGATACGATTGCGCCCCAGCAGCCTTAACGTGTTTTCAAGCTCGGCGCGCAGAATCGCCAGCACCTCGCTCGCGCCGCGCGGGCCACGGCCCGCCAATCCGTACAACGGCGCCCGGCCCAGCAGCACCGCACGCGCGCCCAGCGCCGCCGCCTTGGCGATATCGCTGCCGCGCCGCACGCCGCCATCGACCAGCACTTCGAGCGACTGCCCCAATTCCGCCGCCACCTCCGGCAGGGCTTCCAGCGCGCAAGGCGCGCTTTCCAGCTGCCGCCCGCCATGGTTGGACAGCACGATGCCATCCACCCCGCGCGCCTGGGCCCGGCGCGCATCGGCCAGCGTCTGGATGCCCTTGATGACGATGCCGCCCCGCCACTTGCGGCGCAGCCAATCGATGTCGTCCCAGGTTAACGCCAGATCCATCTGCCGGCTCAGGGCGGACGCCTGCTCGGTGATGTTTTCACGCGCGTTGGAACTGACCGCCAGATTCTTCAGTTGCGGGCCGCCACCGCGCAGCATGCGCCAGCACCAGCCCGGGTGCGCCGCCAGGTCCAGCAGCATCCGACCAGACGGGCGCAGCGGCAGCTTGAAGCCATTGCGCTTGTCGTGGTCGCGGTTGCCGTGCACCGGCACGTCCACCGTCAGGAACAGCACCGTGTAGCCGCTGCCCCAGGCGCGGTCCATCAGGTGTTCGGCAATGCGGCGATCGCGCTGCACGTAGAGCTGCAGCCAGAGCTCGCCCGCGCTGGCAGCGCGCACCGCTTCGAGCAGCGAGGTCGACGCGGTGGACAGCACGAACGGCAGGCCCGCCTGATGCGCGGCGCGTGCCAGATGCACGTCCGCATCGGGCCAGAACAGGCCGTTCAGGCCCGTCGGGCCGACAATGGCCGGCATGGCGGCAGCCGCGCCCAGCACGGTGGTGTCCACGCGGCAGTCAGTGACGTCCGCCAGCACCTCGGGCACGAACTCCAGCTCGCCAAAGGCGGCGACGTTGCGCCGCAATGTCGCGCCGTCCTCGGCGCCCCCTTCCAGATAATCGAAGGCCAGCCGGGGCAGCCGCTTGCGCGCCTGGGTCCGGTAATCCATCACGCTGGGCAGCATGTCTCTTCCTTGTTGCCGGAATTCCGTTTAAATTACATAACGAACGTATCAATTGTATTTCGATTGTTTTTAAAACGGCTATCCGGGCCTTCCGCCCTAGGACATACCCTAAATTCAATTGGTATACGATTAATCAAATCGAAAAGCGATTTAAGTAATCGTATGCTGTGTCTCGAAGTGATCGGGTTCTTTACCTTCCCGATCCCCACGGGACGACAGAAATGACCACAGGCACCCCCCTGCTCGATGCGCTGACCCAAGCCCTGGGCGACAGTGCGATCTTGCGCACCGACGCCGACATGGCCGGCTTCACCGAAGATTGGCGCGGCCGCTACAAGGGCCCCGCGCTGTGCGTGGCGCTGCCGGTTTCCACGCAGCAGGTGGCCGACATCGTGCGCCTGTGCAACGCCCACGCCACGCCCGTGCTGCCGCAAGGCGGCAACACCAGCCTGTGCGGCGGCGCGGTGCCGGACGAGGCGGGCCCGCCCCCCGTCATCGTCAATCTGTCGCGCCTGCGCCAGATCCGCCGCGTGGACGCGGCCAACAACTCCATGGAAGTCGAGGCCGGCTGCGTGCTGGCCACCGTGCAGCAGGCCGCCGCGGAACAAGGCCGCCTGTACCCCATCAGCCTGGGCGCCGAAGGTTCGTGCCAGATCGGCGGCACCATCGCAACCAATGCGGGCGGCACCGGCGTGCTGCGCTACGGCAATACGCGCGACAACATCCTGGGCCTGGAAGTGGTGCTGCCCGACGGCGCCATCTGGAACGGCCTGACCGCGCTGCGCAAGAACAATACGGGCTTCGACCTGAAGCACCTGTTCATCGGCTCCGAAGGCACCCTGGGCATCGTGACCGCGGCCGTGCTGAAGCTGCACCCACTACCCACCCGCCACGCCGTCGCGTGGCTGGCGCCCACCGACCCGCAGGCGGCCCTGGACATCCTGGGCCTGTTCCAGCAGCAATGCGGCTCGCGCCTGTCGGGCTTTGAAATGATCGACAGCAACCAGCTGGACATCGTCATGGCGCACGTGCCCGGCCGCAAGAATCCGCTGGAAGGCGTGCATCCCTGGCATGTGCTGGTGGAGCTGTCGGATACCGGCAGCGGCCCGGAACTGCAGGATTTGCTGCAGCAGATCCTGGAACAGGCGTCCGAACAGGGCCTGCTGCACGACGCCGTGGTGGCCAGCAACGACAGCCAGCGCGCGGCGCTCTGGGAAGTGCGCCACAGCGTCTCCGAAGGCAACAAGAAAGCCGGCGTGGGCCTGACCACCGACAGCGCCGTGCCGGTGTCGAGCGTGCCGCAGTTCATCGCCGCCGCCACCGACGCCGTGCGCCGCCTGGTGCCGGACCTGCCCATCCTGATCGTGGCCCACCTGGGCGACGGCAACGTGCACTTCATTCCCTTCTTCACGTTCGACGCCTGGAACGCGCTGCCCGAGCGCGACGCCATGGCGGCCGCCATTCGCCGCGCCGTCAACGACGTGGCCGATGCGCTGGGGGGCACCTTCAGCGCCGAGCATGGCGTGGGCCGCACGTCGCTGGCCGAAATGGCGCACTACAAGTCACCGGTCGAACTGGCCATGATGCGCACGCTGAAAGCCAGCTTCGACCCCGCTGCTCTCTTCAATCCCGGTCGCTTGCTGCCCTGAAGCCGCCCTTCCTGTCCGCCGTACCCGCCCCGCTGGAGCCTTCCATGAAATCCACCTCGTACAACGCCTCGCGCCGCAGCGCGCTGAAAACCGCCGCCGCCGGCGTCGCCGCCCTGGCCATGCCCATGATCTGGACGCCGTCGCGCGCGGCCTCCAAGCGCATCGTCGTGCGCGACGACGGCGGCATCTACAGCAAGGCCTATGGCGCGGTGTTCTACAAGCCGTTCACGGACGCCACCGGCATCCAGGTGGTGGGCGTGCAGGCCAACGCCGAGCCCACCGCGCAGATCCGCAGCATGGTGGACACCGGCAACTACACCTGGGACATGGCCAAGATCAGCCAGCCCGCCATCCTGATGCTCACCGAAGGCGGCAAGGTCTACCTGGAAAAGCACGGCCTGGAATCCGACCCGGTCGTGGCCACCATTCCCAAGCAATACATGTCGCCCTATGGCGTGGGCAACAACGTCTACACCACCGTGCTGGCCTACCGCACCGACGCCTTCAAGGGCCGCCGCGCCCCGGCGTCGTGGGCGGACTTCTGGGACGTCAAGAACATCCCCGGCCGGCGCGGCCTGCGCAAGCACCCGTTCGACACCATCGAGGAAGCGCTGATGGCCGACGGCGTGCCGACCGACAAGGTCTATCCCTGCGACATCGACCGCGCCCTGGCCAGCCTGGACAAGATCAAGCCGTCCGTCGACGTGTGGTGGAACACCGGCGCGCAGGTCGAGCAGATGCTGGGCTCCGGCGAAGTCGACATGATCGCCACCTGGGTCTCGCGCGCGCAATCGGCCATCGCCAACGGCGCGCCCGTGCAGATCGTGTGGGACCAGAACATCTGGGGCTGCGACAACTGGTCGATCCTGAAGGGCACGCCCAACGCCGACGCCTGCCGCGAATTCATCAAGTTCGCCTCGGACCCCAAGCGCCAGGCCGCGCTGGTCGAGTATTTCGCCGCCGGCGTGACCCAGCCCGCCGCCTTTGACCACATCAAGGCCGACGTGGCGCGCAATTGCCCCACCCACCCCGACAACATCAAGACCGGCCTGCACATCAACGCCGCCTACTGGCTGGACAAGCAGCGCGACGTGCTCGAGCGCTTCAACGGTTGGGTCTTGAAGTAATTCTCTGCATACGCCGAACGCCATGTCTTCTTCCAATCTGCAAATCTCGGGCCTGGGCAAACGCTATGGCGATTTCGTCGCCCTGGCGCCCACGCACCTGGATGTCGCCCGCGGCGAATTCCTGACCCTGCTGGGCCCGTCCGGGTCCGGCAAGACCACACTGCTGAGCCTGATCGCGGGCCTGGCCCGGCCCGACGAGGGCCGCGTGCTGATCGACGGCAACGACGTCACCCACGGCGCGCCGTACGAGCGGGACATCGGCATGGTGTTCCAGAACTATGCGCTGTTCCCGCACATGACCATCCTGGAGAACATCGCCTTTCCCCTGAAGATGCGCAAGATGCCGGCGGCCGAAGCGAAGCGGCGCGCACAGGAAGCGCTGGACATGGTGCGGCTGCCGCAGGTCGGCGCGCGCCTGCCGCGCGAACTGTCGGGCGGTCAGCAGCAGCGCATCGCGCTGGCGCGCTGCATGGTCTACCGCCCCGCGATCATCCTGATGGACGAACCGCTGGGCGCGCTGGACAAGAAGCTGCGCGACCAGATGCAGCTGGAGATCAAGCGCATCCACCGTGAACTAGGGACCACCATCGTCTACGTGACGCATGACCAGGAAGAGGCCATGACTATGTCGGACCGTATCTGCCTGATGAATGGCGGTGCGATCGAACAACTGGGCACGCCGGCCGACCTGTACTTCCGCCCGCGCACCCTGTTCGTGGCGGACTTCCTGGGCGAATCCAACCTGCTGCAGGGCGAGGTCACGGCCGTCGACGGCGCCACGCTGACCGTCAGGCTGGCGCACCAGGGCGTCAGCGGCCAGGCCCTGTCCAATGGCGCCACGGTCAAGGTCGGCCAGAAGGTCACGCTGATGCTGCGTCCCCAGAATCTGCAGGCCGGCCCCGCCGAGGCCCATGGCCGGGCCCTGACCGGCAAGCTGCTCGACGTGATGGTGACCGGCAGCCTGACCAAGCTCTATCTCGATTCGGGCGCGCCCGACAGCGCCCCGCTCGTGGTCGCCTACCCCACGCGCCGCCAGGCCGAGCAGTACGCCATCGGCCAGCCGCTGTCGGTGACCTGGCAGGCCGCCGACGCGGTCGCCATCGCGGAGTGACCGCATGAGCCCCCTTGCCCCTCCCCGCAAGCGCATGAGCCAGGGCCGCCGCCATTTCCTCATGGCCGCGCCGCTGGCGATCCTGCTGCTGGTGCTGCTGATCTATCCGGTCGGCCAGTTGCTGCTGCTGAGCTTCTACGGCGACCAGGGCTTCTCGCTGGCGCAATACCACCGGCTGTTCGAGTCGTCGGTGTATGTCAACGTGCTGCTCATCACGCTGAAGATATCGCTCTGGACGACCTTCTTTTCCGTGGTGGCCGGCTACCCGGTCGCCTACCTGATCTCGAGCCTGTCGGCCCGGCGCAAGACGTCGCTGCTGTTCTGGGTGTTGCTGTCGTTCTGGACCAGCTTCCTGGTGCGCACCTTCGCCTGGGTCGTGCTGCTGGGCCGCAACGGCGTGGTCAACCAGCTGCTCCAGGCGCTGGGCATCCTGGATGCCCCGGCCAACCTGCTCTACAACTTCGGCAGCGTGCTGGTCGGCATGGTGCACGCGCTGATGCCGCTGGCGGTGCTGACGATGCTGTCGGTCATGGAGAACATCGACCGCAACCTGCCGCGCGCCGCCTCCACCCTGGGCGCGCGCCCGGGCACCGCGTTCTGGAAGATCTACTTCCCGCTGTCCATGCCCGGCGTGGCCGCCGCGGCCATCATGGTGTTCGTCACCGCCATCGGCTTTTTCATCACCCCGGCGCTGCTGGGCGGCCGCAAGGAGACGATGATCACCCAGATCATCATCGACCAGGTGCAGCAGACCATGAACTGGGAATTCGCCGGCGCGGTCTCGGTGCTGCTGCTGGTGGTGGTGCTGGCGGTCTTCGCCCTCTACGACAAGGTATTGGGCCTGTCGACCATGACAGGCGGCGGCGCATCCCGCCCCCGCACGTCGGCCCAGCCCGGCTTGATGCGCGTCGCGGGCGAAGCCCTGCTGGATATCCTGGCCTCGGTGTCTGACCGCCTGTTCTCGCTGCTGCCCAAGCGCCTGCGCCGTTCGGTATCCGGCACCGGCCAGTCGCGCACGCTGTGGTGGATCGTGTTGGCGATACTGGCCTTCCTGTCCGCCCCCGCGTTCCTGATGATCCCGCTGTCGTTCGATTCCGGCTCCGGCCTGACCTGGCCGCCCAAGGGCTTTTCGCTGCAGTGGTACGAACAGATGTTCACGTCGCCAGTGTGGATGCAGGCGATTACGCGCTCACTGATCGTCGGCGTGGGCACGGGCCTGCTGGCCATGCTGATCGGCACACCCGCCGCCTTCTTGCTGGTGCGCGCCGACATGCGCGGCAAGTCGGCCATGCTGGCCTTCGTGCTGTCGCCCATCGTGGTGCCGCGCATGATCATCGCGGTGGGCATGTTCTATTTCTTCGCCCGCGTCGGCCTGGTCGGGTCGACCGTCGGCCTGATCCTGGCGCACACGGTGGTGGCGGTGCCGTACGTGGTGATCACCATGATGGCGGTGCTGCGCAACTACGACACGCGCCTGGACCTGGCGGCGCAGAGCCTGGGCGCGGGCCCCTGGTCGACGTTGCGCTTCGTGACCTTCCCGATCCTTGGCGCGGGGCTGATGTCATCGTTCCTGTTCGCTTTCGCGACCTCGTTCGACGAGCTGACGATCGCGCTGTTCGCCTCGGGCGGCCTGAACGCCACCCTGCCCAAGCAGTTCTGGGACGAGGTGACGCTGCAAATCTCGCCAGTGATCGCCGCCGTGTCCACCTGCCTCTTTATCTTCATCGCCGCGCTGATCTGGCTGGCCGACCGACTGCGCCGCCGCAGCCTGGCGGGCTGACGCGCGGCGCCGTTTCCTCTTATCAGGATTTCTTCCATGTTGAATGCAAGCCATCTGCGCGGCGTGTTTCCCGCGATTCCCACCCCGGTCAACGCCGACGACACGATCAACGCCCCGGCCGCCCAAGCCCTGATCGCCTATCTGCTCAAGCAAGGCATCGACGGCATCGTGCCGCTGGGCGGCACGGGCGAGTACGGCGCACTGGCCCGCGCCGAACGCATCCGTATGTGCAAGTTGACGGTGGACGCCGTGGCGGGCCGCGTGCCGGTGATCCCCGGCGTGCTGGACCCCGGCTATCACGACGCCCTGCAAGCCGGCCGCGAATTCGCCGACGCAGGCGCCGATGCGCTGATGGTGCTGACGCCCTACTACACGACGCCCACGCAAGCCGGCATCCGCG
>JBEBOQ010000007.1:0-141623 GCA_040396375.1 Achromobacter xylosoxidans | reverse complement strand
TTTCCTTGATGGAGCCGGCCGGCGAGATGTGGTCGGTGGTGACCGAGTCGCCGAAGACGCCCAGCGCACGCGCGCCCTTGACGGCGGGCATGGCCGCCGGGGTCATGTCGAAGCCGTCGAAGAAGGGCGGTTCGGCAATGTAGGTGGAATCCGGCCAGTTGTAGGTGTCGCCCTTGACGCCCTTGATGTTTTCCCAGAGTTTGCCCGGGTTGCTCTTGACCTGGCCGTAGTTGGCTTCGAAGACCTTCGGGTCGAGCGCGTGCTTGAGCAGCGCGTTGACTTCTTCGGCCGTCGGCCAGATGTCGCCCAGCCAGACGTCGCCGTTCTTGCCGCGGCCCACGGGTTCGGTCATCAGGTCGCGCGTGACCGTGCCGGCCAGCGCGTAGGCCACGACCAGCGGGGGCGAGGCCAGGAAGTTGGCCTTGATGTTCGGGTGGATGCGCGCTTCGAAGTTGCGGTTGCCGGACAGCACGGCCGAGCACACCAGGTCATTGCTGGTGATGACGTCGTTCAGGTCGGGTGTCAGGTCGCCGGCGTTGCCGATGCAGGTGGTGCAGCCATAGGCGGCCACGTCAAAGCCCAGCTTTTCCAGGTAGGGCAAAAGGCCCGTCTTGGTGAGGTAGTCGGTGACCACGCGCGATCCGGGGGCCAGCGACGTCTTGATGTGCTTGGGCACCTTCAAGCCCGCTTCCACGGCCTTCTTGGCCAGCAGGCCGGCGGCCAGCAGCACGTTGGGGTTGGACGTGTTGGTGCACGACGTGATGGCGGCGATCAGGATGTCGCCATTCTTGACCTTGGTGCCGGTGCTGGTGGTGAAGGTCTGCTGCAGCTTTTCGGCGGGCTGGTTGAAACCGTTTTCGGCGACCGGCTTGGAGAACAGGTCGATGAAGGTGTTCTTGACGTTGCCGATCTCGATGCGGTCCTGCGGGCGCTTGGGGCCGGCCAGCGACGGCGCCACGGTGGACAGGTCCAGCGTCAGCAGCTTGGTGAAGTTGATGTCCTTGGAAGCGGGCACGCCGAACATGCCCTGGGCCTTGAAGTAGGCTTCGAAGGCGGCGATTTCGTCTTCGGTGCGGCCCGTGCCGCGGAAGTAGTCGATGGTGCGTTCGTCGACCGGGAAAAAGCCCATGGTGGCGCCGTATTCGGGCGCCATGTTGCCGATGGTGGCGCGTTCGGCCACCGTCAGGCTGGCCGTGCCCTCGCCACAGAATTCGACGAACTTGCCGACCACTTTTTCACGGCGCAGCATTTCGGTGATGGTCAGCACCAGGTCGGTGGCGGTGACGCCGCCGCGCAGCTTGCCCTTGAGTTCCACGCCGACCACGTCGGGGGTCAGGAAGTACACCGGCTGGCCCAGCATGCCGGCCTCGGCCTCGATGCCGCCCACGCCCCAGCCGACCACGCCGATGCCGTTGATCATGGTGGTGTGGCTGTCGGTGCCGACCAGCGAGTCGGGGTAGTAGACGTTGTTCTTCTTGTCCTGGTGCACGCCGCGCGCCAGGTATTCAAGGTTCACCTGGTGGACGATACCGAAGCCCGGGGGCACCACGCCAAAGGTGTCAAAGGCCTGCATGCCCCACTTCATGAACTGGTAGCGCTCTTGGTTGCGCTTGAATTCCAGCTTCATGTTCAGGTCGAGCGCGTTCTTGGTGCCGAAGTAGTCGATCATGACCGAGTGGTCCACCACCAGGTCCACGGGCACCAGCGGTTCGATGCTCTTGGGGCTCTTGCCCATCTTGTCGGCGACCGAGCGCATGGCGGCGATGTCGGCCAGGAGCGGCACGCCGGTGAAGTCCTGCAGCACCACCCGAGCGACCACAAAGGGAATTTCATCTTCGCGCTTGGCGTTGGCCTGCCAGCTGGCAAGCTGGCGCACGTGTTCTTCGGTGACCTTCTTGCCGTCGCAGTTGCGCAGCACCGATTCCAGCACGATGCGAATGGAGACCGGGAGCCGCTGCACGTCGATGCCCAGGGACTTGCCCAGCGCCGGCAGCGAATAGAACTGACAGGATTTATTGCCGATCTTGAAATTCTTGAGTGTGTCTAGGGTGTTGTGCGGCATGATGGACTCCGTGGTTTCGCCCGCGTAAAGCCGGCATTTTCAGGCGTTTCGACGCGTTTGTCATTGTAGGCGACAGCCGCGCGGTCTGGCTTATGTCTTATATCTTATATAAGACTTGCTGGGCACGTCAAAGTTCCTTGGCGCTTCAATGTTCAGTCCCGTGCCCGGGGTGGGTTTGCGCAGTATCTGCCCAAACCAAACTTCAGCGCTTGCACAACCCTGACGGCGGCGCCCGCGCAAACCCCTACTGTGGAGCAGGTGGGCGATCCCTGCAAGTCCCTCATTTTTTACCAAAGAAGTCCTACAAGTGCATGGCGGACGCTGACGCCTGCGGGCGGGCCCCGGCGCGCGCCGCGCCCTCGGGCCGGCTCAGGCCAGGAAGTCGCGCAGCAGCGGTTCCAGTTCCACTTTCAGGAAGTCCACCAGGGCGCGCTGGGCGGTGGACGGGTAGGGGGTGGGCGTGGTCAGGATATAGAGCTTCTCGCCCGGCCCCTCGGCCTGGTAGGCCTGCAGCACCGGCACCAGCCGGCCGGCTCGCAGATCGGGTTGCACGATATAGGCGGGCAGCAGCGCCACTCCGGCGCCTTCCCGGGCGGCCTGGGCCAGGAAGGGAAAATATTCGGATTGCAGGCGCGTCGCCAGCTTGACGTCATAGGCCTGGCCCTTGCGGCGCAGCCGCAGGGTCACCTGAGGCCGCGGGGCGGGTGGCGCCAGGAAGTCGAGCCGGCCCAGGTCGCGCGGATGGGTGGGGGCGCCCATCCGTTCCAGGTAGGCGGGCGCAGCGCACAGGTGCCACTTGATGCGCCCCAGTTCGCGCGCCACATAGTCTTGCGGGGGCGTCGAGATGACCCGCAGCGCCACGTCGATCTCGGACGAGATGAGGTCACTGACCCGGTTCGAAAACAGCACCCGCAGGCTTAGACTGGGATGGTCCAGCGCAAAGCGTACGAGCAGCGGACGCAGCGCTTCCAGTTCGCCCAGGCCCGTGGGCAGGCTCAGGCGCACGTGGCCGGTGGGCTCGGTGCCCAGCTTCTGCAGGGCGTGGCGGGCCGATTCCACTTCGCGCGCCATGCGGGCGCCGTGGTCGTACAGCACGGTGCCTTCGTGGGTCAGCTCCAGCCGGCGCGTGGTGCGCCGGATCAGCTGGGCGCCAAAGGCGCGCTCCAGCTTTTGCAGGTTGCGGCTCACGTGCGAACGGGTCACGCCCTGGCGCAGCGCCGCCTCGCTGAGCGTGCCGGCTTCGACGATGGTCACGAACAGCTGGATCAGGTTCAGGTCCAGCGCGGGCAGGGCGGCCATGGCTTGTCTTTATTGTTGCCTGTCAGGAAACAGAGTTTACCCAGACCGAAGGATTGTCGCGAACCAAGGCCATTGATATCCTGAAATCAAACACAAGGAGACACTGATGCGGCAAACCATGTTCCGCGCCGACCTGTTCCAGGGCCAGCGCATCCTCATCACCGGGGGCGGCACCGGACTGGGCTACGCCATGGGCCGGCAGTTGGCGGCGCTGGGCGCCACGGTGCACATCTGCGGGCGCCGCCTGGCGGTGCTGGAGCAGGCGGCCGAGGCGCTGCGGCGCGATTTCGGCGGCCAGGCCCACGCCCACGCGGTCGACATCCGTGACGCCAGCGCGGTGGACGCCATGGTGGCGGGTATCTGGGCCGACCACGGCGGGCTGGATGCGCTGGTCAACAATGCGGCCGGCAACTTCATCAGCCCCACCGAAAAGCTGTCCGAGCGGGGCTTTAACGCCATCGCCGACACGGTGTTCCGCGGCACCTTCTACATGACGCAGGCGGTGGGCAAGCGCTGGATCGCCAGCGGCGCGTCCGGCGCGGTGGTGTCCATCGTGGTCACCTGGGTCTGGACCGGTTCGCCCTTCGTGGTGCCGTCCGCCATGTCCAAGGCGGGCATCGACGCCATGACCAAATCGCTGGCGGTGGAATGGGGCCGCCACGGCATCCGCTTCAACGCCATCGCGCCGGGGGTGATCCCGACCGAGGGGGCGTCCGCGCGGTTGCGGCCCAACGACACCGGCACCGACGCGCTGGTCAAGCAAAACCCCATGCAGCGGCTGGGCCAGGACCAGGACATCGGCGAGTTGGCCGCGTTTCTGCTGGCGCCGGGCAACGACTGGGTCAACGGCCAGACCATCGCACTGGACGGCGGCGATTACCTGGCCAACGGCGCGTATTTCAAGCAGTACTTCGAGTGGTCCGACGACGACTGGGCCGCAGCCCGCGCCGCGATCGAGGCCCGCAACGCCGAAGACAAGGCGCAGCGTTCGGCGGGCCGCGCATGACGGCGGCGACCCAGGCCAATGGCTCCGCTACCCCGGGGCCTGCTTCTGACGGCCACATCATCGCTGGCGAGGACGTGCTGGATCGGGCCGCGCTGGGGGTTCGCGGCGAGCAGGTCGCGGCCGGCCTGGCGGCCCTGGGCATTGCCCAGGGCGATGTGGTGGCAGTGCTGCTGCGCAACGGCATGCCTTACCTGGAAATCATCCAGGCCTGCAAGCGCCTGGGCTGCTATTACTGCCCCATCAATTGGCATTACACGCCGGCCGAGGTCGCTTTCCTGGTGCAGGACAGCGGCGCCAAGTTGCTGATCACCGAAGCAGACCTGTGGCCGGCTGCAAGCCAGGCCCTGCCTGAAGGCCTGCCAGTGCGGCGGGTCGGGGCGCCCGGCGCCGCCGACGATTACGCCGCCTGGCGCGACGCGCAGGCTCCGTACACCGGGCCCGTGGTGGCGCCGCGCGGGCACATGGCCTATACCTCGGGCACCACGGGGCGCCCCAAGGGCGTGGTGCGCGAGCCGTTTCCGCTGGACCAATTGCCACAACGGCTGGCGGCCGTCGAGGCCGTGGTCGAGCAGGCCTACGGGCTGCGGCCAGGCTGCCGGGCGCTGTTGCCCGCGCCGATCTACCACAGCGCGCCCAGCGTCTTTGCGCAGGTGGCGCTGCGGGTCTGCGACATGCTGGTCGTGACGCCGCGTTTCGATCCGCTGGACGTGCTGCGCCTGATCGAACGGCATCGCATCGACACGATCTACCTGGTGCCCATCATGTATGTGCGCCTGCTCAAGCTGGACCCGGCCGTGCGGGCGTCTTTCGACCTGTCGTCGCTGCGCTTCGTGGCCTCCACGGGGGCGCCGTGCGCGCCCGCGCTCAAGCGCGCCATGATCGACTGGCTGGGGCCGGTCATCCACGAAACCTACGCCTCCAGCGAGGCCGGCATGGTCACCGCGATCGACTCGCACGAGGCGCTGGCGCGGCCGGGCAGCGCCGGTCGGCCCATCGGCGACGCGCAGGTGCGCATCGTGGACCAGGCCGACAAGTCTTGCGCGCCGGGCCAGATCGGCCGCATCTTCGTGCGCCAGCCCGCCTATGCCGATTTCACGTACCGCAACCACCCCGAGGCGCGCCGCCGCGTCGAACTCGACGGCTTGATCGGCCTGGGCGACCTGGGCTACCTGGACGCAGACGGCCACCTGTTCGTGTGCGACCGTGAATCCGACATGGTGATATCGGGCGGCGTGAACATCTATCCCGCGGAAATCGAGCACCACCTGATGCAGTACCCGGGCGTAGCCGACTGCGCTGTGTTCGGTGTACCCGACGACGAATTCGGCGAACGCCTGCTGGCGCTGGTGCAGCCGGCGCCGGATGTCCAGGTGGCGCCCGAGGCTGTTCTGCAATGGCTCGCGGCGCGCATCGCGCGCTACAAGGTGCCGCGCGAATTGCGCCTGCAAGCCGCGCTGCCGCGCGACGATAACGGCAAGATCGCCAAGCGCCGCCTGCGCGATACGTTCTGGGCCGATAAAGAGAGGAAAGTCTAGTTTGCCCCCGGGGGGCTGCCCGTTACGTCTTCAACCCGGCACGATTCGGCAACCACAGCACAACAAGCACGCCGGCCCGTGCCGCTCATAACAAGCGCAATCCCATTGCGCACCACTCGATCACCATTGGGGAGACAACCATGTCGAGGATGAATCACTGGTTCGGCCGTCTTGCGGCCGCGATGCTGTTATGCGCCACCGGCGCGGCGCCTGCGGTGGCGGCGTTTCCGGACCGGCCCGTCAAACTGGTGGTGCCGTATACGCCGGGCGGCTCGGCGGACCAACTGGCGAGGGTGCTGGCCGAAAGGCTGTCGCAGGAATTGGGGCAACCCGTGGTGGTGGAAAACAAGCCGGGCGCCAACACCATGATCGCCGCCACGCAGGTGGCGCGGGCCCAGCCGGATGGCTACACCGTATTCCTGGCCAGCAACGCCAGCATGGTGCTCAACCCCATGCTGTACCAAAAGATCTCGTACGATGCCGCCCGCGATTTCCGCGTGCTGTCGGTGGTGGCGGAACTGCCGCTGGTGGTGGTGGCCAACAACGAGGTGCCCGCCGCCACGCTGGCGCAATTCGTCGATTACGCCCGGGCCCGGCCGGGCAAGCTGAACTATGCGTCGGTGGGCATTGGCAACCCGCTGCAATTGGCCACCGAACTGCTGAAGTCGCGCACCGGCATCGACGTGGCGCATATCCCCTACAACGGCAGCGCGCCGGCGCTCAGTTCGCTGATGGGCAACGACACGCAACTGATGGTCGACGTCATCAGCACATCGTTGCCGCTGGTGCGCGAAAAGAAAATCAAGGCGCTGGCCGTGACCACGAGCGAGCGCTTGCCGGTGTTGCCGGACGTGCCCACCGTGGCCGAAAGCGGCTTCCCGGGTTTTCGCGCCGCGACCTGGTTTGGCCTGGCCGTGCCCAAGGCCACGCCGTCCGCCGAGGTCAATCGCCTGCAGGACGCCGTGGCGGCGGTCATGCGGCAGGCGGACTTTCGCGACCGCTTCCAGGTGCAGGGCCTGGTGATCCAGCCGCCGCGCAGTCAGGCCGAGATAGACGCCTATGTGACCGACGACCGTGAGCGCTGGGGCGGCGTGATCAAGGCCAACGGGATCAAGCTGGATTGAGGCCGTGCCCGCTTGTTGCCGTACCCGGGCTGGGTCGGCCGCGCGTAGGGCCGTGCGGGGGCGGCAGGGCAAGACCGGCCGTTGCCGCGTCAGGCCAGCAGCGCCGGCAACTCCGCCACCGCGAATTCCAGGAAGCGCCGCAGCGCCAGCGGCGCACCGCGGCGGGCGGGCATGACGGCGTAGATGCGGGCCGGGGCTGCCTGCCATGCGGGCAGGATCTGCACCAGGTCGCCCTTGGCCAGCGCACCGGCACACAGGTAATGCGGCAGCAGGGCCACGCCCAGGCCCGCCCGCGCCATTTCGCGCAGGGCCGCCAGATTGCTGCTCAGGCAGCGCGGCAGGTATTCGACCGATTCGGCCTCGCCGGCGGGGCCGGTGAAGTGCCAGCTTTGCGGGCTGTCCTGGGTGGCGTGGGCCAGCAGCGGCAGCGCGTTCAGTTCGCGCGGATGCCGCGGCGCCGCCGAGGCCATCGACGACGCGCACACCAGGATCAACGGCACCGGGGCAAGCTCGCGCGCGACCAGCCGGGAATCCGTGAGCGACGCGCCCTGGGCCCGGAAAGCCAGGTCGTAGCCTTCGCCCACCAGGTCGATGATCTGGTCACGGGTGTCCAGCAGCACCCGCACGCCAGGGTGTTTCAGGCAGAAGCGCGCCACCAGGTTACCCACCAGCGTCACGGCCAGGGCCGACGGTGCGGTCATGCGCAGCAGGCCGCTGGGGGTATCGCCCATCGAGGCCGCCAGGTCGAAGGCGCTGCGGGCTTCGCGCGCCATGGCCAGGGCGTGCACGTAGATCTGTTCACCCATGGGTGTCAGCGATACCCGACGGGTGTTGCGCTGAAGCAGCCGCATGCCCAGGCGCGCCTCCAGCTCGGCCACCCGCCGGCTCAGCTTGGAGCGCTGCATGTTCAGGACACGGGCGGCGGCCGAAAAGCCGCCTTTCTCCACCACCTCGCTGAAAAGCAGAAGATCGTCGAGGTGATGAATATAGGAGTGCATGGGGGTTTACGTGAAGGATTGTCCTACTTAACAGGACAATTATTCCTGAAATTCGGCTCTACTGTGCGAACAGCAGAACCCATAAGCTTTGCGCCACGCAATAACCAGGCAGCACATCCTTGACCATTCACCTCAGCCCCCCCGTGGCCAAACCGTTTGAACCCGCGGGCGACGCCTGTTCCATACGCCAATTCCGCTATACCGATTTTCCACAGGGCATGTCGCCCCTGGTGCTGGTGGACCACTTCGTGATGACGGGGCCCACCTTCGCGCCGCATCCGCACGCGGGCATGTCGGCGGTGACGCTGCTGCTGGAAGACACGCGCGGCGCCATGCGCAGCCGCGACAGCGTGCGCAACGACCATGAGATCCGCGCGGGCGATCTGCACTGGACCCTGGCGGGCCGGGGCATCGTGCATACGCAACAGCCGGTGGGCGAGGCCCGCCTGAACGGCCTGCAGATGTTCGTCAACTTGCCGGAACGGTTGAAATCCCTGGCGCCCGCGACCTCGCTGCTGCGCGCCTGGGAAATGCCGGTCATCCAGAACGACGCCGGCCGGGTGCGGGTGGCCTCGGGCAGCTACGGCGGCTGGGATGCGCCCCTGGAAACGCCCGAGCCGCTGATGGTGCTGGATGGCTGGTTGCGTCCGGGCGCGTCGCGTCTGGTGCCGCTGCCCGCGGGCTGGAATGCCTGGTTGTATGCGGTGCAGGGGGAACTGGGCGTGCGCGCCCGGCATCAGGTCGTGCAGTCTGCGCCGGTTACGGCAGAAGCGGGGCAGAACGCTCAAGACACACAACCCGCAGCGGCCGTGGCGTGCGCGCCCGCCGTCACGTCCCGCGCGGCGGGCAAGCGGGCGGCGGTTGCCCCCAAGAGCGTGGTCGATCCCGATTTTGCCATCCTGCCGGCGGGCGCCGCGTTGGCCGCCTCGGCGGACAGCGAGGGCCTGCTGGTCTTGATCGCGGGCAGTGCGCCAGCCCATTTCGTGCTGGTCGCCGGCCCGGCCATCAACGAGCCGGTGATCCAGCGCGGCCCGTTCGTGATGTCGAATTCGCGCGCCTTGGCGCAGGCCATGGCGGCATACGAGGCAGGAGAGTTCGGCCAACTGCGGCACGAGCCCGGGGTGCAGGGGTAAAGGGGGCGGGATAGCAGGGCGGGAGGGACAAAGGGCGGGCTGACGATGACCTGACGGCGGGTCGGGCGGGTCCGAGGTTGTGGCGCCTCGGCAACAATCGGCAATTTCTATATAAGGGACGCAATGAGAATGATTCCCTTTTCTTTAGAATTTGCCCTGCACGATCTCAATACCCCTTGGTGAACGGGCTCGACAAGGCTGGCACGTCCGGCTCTGCGGCGATTCGAGCGGCAAGCCGTTACCTCGCATGACCCCCACCGGGATTTTGTGATTCCCAGCTTCTTGCGAAGCGCCCGCCTACTGATATCCCGATATGAAAATACGAACCCTTGCGTACGTGGTTGCGGCCCTGCCGTATGCCGCGGTGAACGCCCAATCCGCCGCACCCGCCGCTGGCAACAACGCCCCGGTGCAGTCGATGGACGCGATCAAGGTCGAAGCCAGCGCCGACGCCTCGGCCGGCGGCCTGGCCCAGCCTTATGCGGGCGGGCAGGTGGCGCGCGGTGGCCGGGTCGGCGTGCTGGGTACGCAAGACATCATGAGCACCCCGTTCAGCATCACCAGCTATACCAATGAGCTGATCCAGGACAAGCAGGCGCGTAGCGTCGGCGACGTGCTGCAGAACGACCCGGGCGTGCGCGTGGCGCGCGGTTTCGGCAACTTCCAGGAGTCGTACTTCATCCGCGGCTTCATCCTGAGTTCGGACGATGTGGCCTACAACGGGCTGTACAGCCTGCTGCCGCGCCAGTACATCGCCACCGAGCTGTTCGAGCGCGTGGAAGTGCTGCGCGGCGCGACCGCCTTCCTGACGGGCGCGGCGCCCAATGGCGGCGGCATTGGCGGCGTGATCAACCTGGTGCCCAAGCGCGCGCCGAACGATCCGTTGACCCGCATCACCACCGGCGTGTCCAGCGGCGGCCAGTTCCAGGTGTCCACCGACATCGCGCGCCGCTTCGGCCCGGACGACAGTACTGGTATCCGCATCAACGCGGCGCAGCGCAGCGGCGATACCGCGATTGACGACGAACATTCCCGCACCAGCCTGGTGTCGCTGGGCCTGGATTGGCGTTCGGCGGATACGCGCCTGTCGGCAGACATCGGTTGGCAGGAAAACAAGTTGAAGCGTGCGCGGCCGAACGTGACATTGGCCAAAGGCGTGACCAGCGTGCCGGACGCACCGGACGCCAGTTCCAACTACGCGCAGCCATGGTCGTACTCGAACGAGCGCGACACGTTCGGTACGGTGCGCGCGGAGCACGATTTCAGCGATAAGCTGACGGGTTGGGCAGCTTACGGTCTGCGCCGCAGCAACGAGGCGAATTCGTTGGCTAACGTGACCCTGACCAATGGCAGTACGGGAGACGGCAATTTCTACCGCTTCGACAACACCCGCAAGGATTCGGTCGATACGGGGGAGTTTGGCTTGCGCGCGAAACTTCAGACGGGTCCGATTGGGCATGAAATCGTTGCGTCGGCATCGTTCTTTCAGCTCAAGAAGAAGAACGCTTATGTGATGGATTTCGCTAACACGTTCAAGACCAACATCTACGATCCACTCTCTTACGATCGACCTGCCTTTAGTGCTAAGCCGGCGGTTGGTGGAGATTTGGATTCTCCGCTGCTAACAGGTCGTGTGCAGACCAGCAGTTATGCCTTGGGCGATACGCTGTCTTTCATGGATGACAAGGTATTGTTGACCCTGGGTATCCGTCATCAGCGTCTTTCTTCCCGCGGCTATGACTACAACTCGGGCAAGGAAAACAGTGCATATGATGCCAGCCGAAATTCACCGGCCGCCGGCGTAGTATTTAAGATCGCGCCTAGTGTCTCGCTATACGCTAACTACATCGAAGCGCTGGTGGCGGGCGATACTGCTCCGCTTAACGCTAACGGGAAAATCGTTCCCAATGGTGGTCAGAGCCTGCAGCCCTATGTGTCTAAACAGAAGGAAATCGGCATTAAGTACGACGGCGGCGGCCTGGGCGCAGGGCTGGCGCTGTTCTCCACGGACAAGCCGCGCGCAGCCTACAACGCGAACAACGAATTTACGGAATCCGGCAAAGACCGTCACCAAGGCATCGAGCTGACCGTATTCGGCGAACCCGTCAAGACCGTTCGCGTGCTGGGCGGCCTGACTTTCCTGGACGCCAAGCAACGTTCCACCGGCGATGCTTCGGTCGACGGCAACCGCGTGATCGGTGTGCCGCGCTTCCAGGCCAACCTGGGCGCTGAATGGGACATCCCTGGTGTGCAGGGCCTGGCCGTGGATGGCCGCATGGTCTACACGGGCGCGTCCTACGCGGATGATGCCAACACCCTCAAGGTGCCCGGCTGGACCCGTTTCGACGCCGGCGTGCGCTACCTGATGGACGTGGACGGCCACGTCGTGACGCTGCGCGCCCGGGTCGAGAACATCGCCAACCGCAACTACTGGTCTTCCGTGGGCGGCTACCCCGGCAACGGTTACCTGGTGCTGGGCGGCCCGCGCACCTTCTCGCTGAGCGCCAGCATGGACTTCTGACCGGTCCGGGTGTGCACCGGATCGCCGGTCTGCCTGAGGCGGACCGGCGAGACAAACAAAAGCCCCGCTGGGTCATTGAACCCGCGGGGCTTTTCTTTATTGCGGCATCGCGGCGGTCTTACCGCTTATAAGCGCCGTATCCGGGCGGCCCCGAGTACGACGGCAATCCCGCGCCGCCCTGCTAGGTCATCAACCAGCCTCCCGCCACATCCAGCACCTGCCCGGTCACAAACCGCGCCTGGTCGGACGCGAAAAACAGGCAGGCATCCGCCACTTCTTCCGGCGTGCCCAGGCGGCGCAGGGCGGTCACGTCGGCGACGGCGTCGTTGATTTCCTTGGGCACGCTTTTCAGCAGCGGCGTGCTGATGCGCCCCGGGGCCAGGCCGTTGACGGTGACGTCGTATTCGCCCAGTTCCGCGGCCCAGTGGCGCGTCAGGCCCAGGAGCGCGGCCTTGGTGGCGGCGTAGTGGGCGGCGACGATGTCGCAATAGGCCTTGCCGGCCACGGACGACATGTTGATGACGCGCCCCTGGCGCTGCTTGACCATGTGCGGGGTGGCCAGGTGCGTCATGTAGAACACGCTGTTCAGATTGACCGACACGACCTTGTCCCACTCGCCGGGCGTCATCTCCCAGACCTTCAGCGCGCGGCCGTCGGTCTTGGGCGAGATGCCGACGTTGTTGACCAGAATCGTGGCCGGGCCCAGGTCGCGGGTGATGCGGTCGTAGGCGGCCTGGCATTGATCGAAATGCGCGACGTCGGCCGGCACGAAGGCAACGGCATGGCCGCGTTGCTGCAATGCCTTTTCGTAGGCCTGGCCGGCCTGGGCATTGAAGTCGATCAGCCCGACCTTGGCGCCCTCGGCCAGGAAGCCTTCGACGATGGCCGAGCCGATGCCGCCGACCGCGCCGGTGACGATGACGACTTGATCCTGAAAGCGCGCGCTCATGCTTGCACCTGCAGCATGATCTTGCCGATGTGCTTGCTGCTTTCCATCAGGGCGTGGGCCTGGCTGGCCTGTGCCAGCGGGAACACCGCGTGGACTTGCGGCAGGCATTGGCCCTGTTCCATCAGGGGCAGCACCTTGTCGGCCAGCGCGCGGGCGATGGCGCCCTTGTCGTCGTCGGAGCGCGGGCGCAGGGTGGACCCGGTAAACGACAGCCGCTTGGTCATGATGGGCAGCGCGTCGATCTCGGCCTTGCTGCCTTCCAGGAAGGCGATCTGCACCAGGCGGCCGTTCACGGCCAAAAGGCGGATGTTCTTGTTGATGTAGCTGCCGCCGACCATGTCCAGGACGACGTCGACGCCGCGGCCATCGGTGGCCTGGCGGATCTCGGCCTCGAAATCCGCGTCGCGGTAGATGATGGCATGGTGCGCGCCGGCCGCCAGGCAGGCCTTGGCTTTTTCAGCATTGCCCACCGTGGTCCAGACCTCGGCGCCAAAGGCGCGCGCCAGTTGGATGGCGGTCAGGCCGATACCGCTGGAGCCGCCGTGCACCAGGAACTTTTCACCGGCTGCGAGGCGGGCGCGGTCGAACACGTTGGTCCAGACCGTGAAGTAGTTTTCAGGGATGGCGGCGGCCGCCAGCAGGTCCAGGCCGCGCGGCACGGGCAGGCAATGGCGTTCGTCGGCCAGGCAGTACTGGGCGTAGCCGCCGCCCGGGGTCAGCGCGCAGACCTGGTCGCCTACTTTCCAATACGTGGCATCGGGGCCGGTGGCGATGATGGTGCCCGACACTTCCAGGCCCAGATAGGGCGACGCGCCGGGCGGAGGCGGGTACGAGCCCGAGCGTTGCAGCACGTCGGGGCGGTTGACGCCGGCGTAGGCGACTTCGATCAGCACCTGGCGGCCGGTGGGCGATTCCATGTCGCGCTCGGCCGGGCGCAGGCAATCGGGCGGGCCGCCCTTGCCGTGGTCGATGAATGTGCAGCGTAAAGACATAAGAGACGAGTCCTTGGAATTCAATGGCCCAGGTAGGCCTTCTTGACATGGGGGTCGGCCAGCAGCTCGGCGCCCGTGCCGGTACGCACGATGGCGCCGTTTTCCAGCACATAGCCGCGGTCGGCCAGGCGCAGGGTGCGGAACACGTTCTGCTCGACCAGCAGCACGGTGACACCGTGCGAGGTGACGTTGCGGATGATGTCGAACATCTGCTGCACCAGCAGCGGCGACAGGCCCAGCGATGGCTCGTCGAACACCAGCAGCTTGGGGTCGGCCATCATGCCGCGCGCGATGGCGACCATCTGCTGTTCGCCGCCGGACAGCGAGCCCGCGTATTGGGTCAGGCGTTCGCGCACGCGCGGGAAAATCTGCAGCACCTCTTCCAGCTTGCGCTGGACGATGGGCCGGGCGGCGCGCTTGTACGAGCCCATCAGCAGGTTGTCTTTGACGGTGAAGTGCGGAAACAGCTGGCGGCCTTCGGGGATCATGGTGATCCCGGCATCGACGATGTCGTAGGGCTGGCGGTTGGTCAGGTCCTGGCCTTCGAATTCCACGCGGCCTGCGGTGGCGTTGATGACGCCGCACAGGGTCTTGAGCGTGGTGGTCTTGCCGGCGCCGTTGGCGCCGATCAGCGTGACGATTTCGCCGGCGCGCACCTCGAAGTTCAGGCCGTTCAGCACCTGGCTCTTGCCGTAGCCCGACGAAAGATCCGAAACCTTAAGCATCCTGGTACTCCTTGCCCAAATAGGCTTCGATGACGGCGGGGTTCTCGACCACGTCCTTGGGCGCCCCGCTGACCAGCACCGCGCCTTCGTTCAGCACGATGATGCGGTCCGACAGCGCCATCGTGGCCTGCATCATGTGTTCGATCAGCAGCACCGACACGCCCGAGTCGCGGATGCGGCGGATCATCTGGATCGATTTCTCGATATCGGTGGGGTTCAGGCCCGCCATGACTTCGTCCAGCAGCAGGATGCGCGGCCGGATGGCCAGGGCGCGGGCGATCTCCAGCCGCTTCATGCCGCCCACCGTCAGGCTGCGGGCCTCGGTGTTCAGGGACTTGAGCAGGTCGGTTTCCTCGGCCACCTTCAGGGCGATCTGCTCGGCTTCCTCGCGGTCGGCGGTGCGAATGAAGGCGCCCAGCATGATGTTTTCAAGCACCGTCAAGCCGGTGAAGGGCTTGGCGATCTGGAAGGTGCGCCCCAGCCCCTGGTGCGCGAACTCGTCCGGGGTGCTGCAAGTGACCCAGTTACCCTGGGCGTCGCGCATCGACACGGCGCCCTTGTCCGGCGACAGGAAGCCGGACAGCAGGTTGAATACCGTGGTCTTGCCGGCGCCGTTGGGGCCGATCATGCCCAGGATCTCGTTCTGGTTCAGCGTCAGCGACACGTCGTTGGTGGCGCGCAGGCCGCCGAAGCTCTTGAACAGCTTGTCGGCCTTGAGCACCGGCTGGTCGTTGCGGACCGCATCGTGCAGGCGGGTCGGTTCGTTCAGCTTGCGGCGGGCTCGTGGCGTGCCCAGGTAGGGCAGCCGCGCCAAGGCACGCTCGATGGCCGGGCCGAAGGCGCCGGCCAAGCCGCGCGGAATGGTCAGCACCACCGCCACCAGGATCAGGCCGTAGATCAGCCCGTGCATGCCGTTGCCCACGCTGGACAGCCACCCGCGCGCCAGTTCGGCGATGGGCAGCACCAGGAAGGTGCCGGCGATGGGGCCGGCCACCGTGCCCAGGCCGCCGATCAGCGCGAACATCGCCACCTGGATCGACAGTTCCAGCGAGAACGCCGAGCTGGGATCGACGAAGGTCAGGTAGGTGATGTGGAAGGTGCCGATGATGCTGGTCAGCATGGCCGACACCACCGCGGCGATGATCTTGACGCGCACCGTGTGGATGCCCACCGCCAGCGCCGCGTCCTCGCGTTCGCGGATGGCGATCAGGTAATGGCCGATGCGCGACTTGCGGATGTACCACGACACCCAGGTCACCAGCAGGAACAGGCCGAAGGCGATGATCACGTAGTTGATCTTCTCGCGGAACACGATCCAGGCCCAGCCGATGTTCAGCGGCAGGCTGATGCCGCTGGAGCCGCCGGTCCAGCTTTCTTCGTGGATGACCAGCAGCCGCACGACTTCCAGGATGGCGATGGTGGCCAGCGCGAAGAACGGGCCGCGCAGCCGCAGCGTGGGGTAGCTGATAAGGATGGCCACGCCGGCGGATATGACCGCGCCCGCCAGCATGCCGAACCACGGCGAAATGCCGAAGTTCTGGGTCAGCAGCGTGGCGGTGTAGCCGCCGATGCCGTAGAACACCGCGTGGCCCAGCGACAGCTGGCCGGCGTAGCCGCCGACGATGTTCCAGGCCACCGACAGCGCGGAAAAGACGAACAGCAGGACGAACAGGTTGGTCCAGAACGGCGTGCCCGTGGCGACGGGCACGATGAACATGACGATCAGCAGAATCAGGCTGACGTAGGCTTTGGGGCTTCGAAAGTCGGGAAACACGTCTCGCTCCTTGTGGCTCTGATCACTCTGTGCCGACGCCGAACAGGCCGGTCGGACGCAGGACAAGGATCAAGAGGAAGATCCCGAAATAAACGACCTCTTTCAGGTCGGGGGCGATGTAGTAGCCGGCCAGGGTGTCGACGATGCCGATGATCATCGACCCGACCACGGCGCCGTACAGGCTGCCCAGACCGCCCAGCACCACGATCACGAAGGCGGTCAGCACGAAGTACGTGCCGACGGTCGGGAACACGGGGTACTGCGGCGCCAGCAGGCCCGCGGCGATGCCGACGAAGGCGGTGCCTAGGCCGAAGGCGATGGCGTAGACGTTGTTGACATTCACGCCCATCAGCGTGGCGGCGTAGCGGTGCTGCGCCACCGCGCGCAGCGCGCGGCCCAGATAGGTGCGATGCATGAACAGGTGCAGCAGCACGGCCAGGCTGATGCCCACCACGAAGGTGATGAGCTGGCCGGTGACCATGGAATACGCGCCGACGTCGATGGCGTTGGTGCCAAGTTCGACCGGCGCGCGGTAGACGTTGGCGCCGAAGATGACCAGCGCCAAGTTCAGCAGGATGGTGGACACACCCACCGTGGCGAAGATCTGGATGTGCTGGTCGGCGTTGAGCAGCGGCTGGATGATGCCTTTCTGCGTCAGCGCGCCCAGCGCGAACAGGATGACCGCCACCGGCACCAGGCCGATGTACGGGTGCACGCCGAACTGCGCCGCGATCAGGTAGACCGCGTACATGCCGATCATCAGGAATTCGCCATGCGCGAAGTTGACGACGCGGACCACGCCGAAGATCAGCGTCAGCCCCAGGCTGATGATGGTGTAGGCGCCGCCCAGCAACAGGCCGTTGATGACCAGTTGAATGAAGATATCCATGGTGCAACCTCTTAGAACGGGGTGCGCCCCGGCCCCGCGGCCGCGCCGGCAGGGCCGGGGCCTGCTGGCCCCTGTGTTACGCCAGGCGCCCCCGAGCGCCTGGTTGCTGGCATGTCGTCCTGCTTGTTATTTCTTGAAGACAGGCTTGCCCAGCGCGAGGTTGCTCGGGGCGATGGTGACCAGTTTGCCGTCCTGCCACTGCATCACGTAGAACGTGGAGGCATTGTTCTGGCCGTCTTCGCCGAACTCGAAGGCCCAGCCGTTGGCCGTCTGGCCGGCGGGCTTTTTATAGGCCAGCACGGCCGCGCGGATCTTGTCCTTGTCGGTGGACTTGGCCGTGGCGATGGCTTCGAAGAAGGCCTTGGCGCCGACGTAGTTGGTCAGGCTGTGGCCGGACTGCGGATCGCTCTTGTAGGTGGTCTTGTAGGCTTCCAGGAACTTGTCCAGGCCGGGCGCGCCGGCCGGATTGATGGACGCCTGCGGGAAGTCCAGGTCGAACACGCCGTTCATGTCGGCGCCCACGGCCTTGGCGGTGTCGGCCAGCGAATAGCCGCCGCCGGCGCCGATCACCACCTTGGGCTTGAAGCCCGCGGCGCGCGCCTGGCTGAAGTACAGGATGGCGTCGTTCTGGTAGGCGGTCTGCAGCACCACGTCGACCTTGGCGCCCTTCAGGCGCAGGATCAGCGAGGACAGGTCGACCGTCTTGGCCGAATAGGGCAGCACCTCGGCCACGGTGTAGCCCAGTTCCTGGGCGCGCTTTTTCTCGGTGGCGGCCACGTCGGTGCCGTAGGGCCCGTCTTCGTGGATGATGCCGATCTTGATGTCCTTGGGGTTCAGGCCCATGCCCGGCGCGATGGTGTCGTGCAGCGCGTTGACCACCGACACGCCGTACAGCGCGGTGTTGGGATTGCTGCGGAACAGGTACTTGTAGCCGCGCGTCGTGATCTTGTGGGCGGTGGCGCCCAGTTCAAAGTAGGGCACGCCGGCCAGTTCGGTCACCGGCGACGCGGCGTACGAGACGCCCGACGCGTAGCTGCCGAACACGCCGACCACGTTCGAGGAAATCAGGCGCTTGGTTTCCGACACGGCCTGGGTGGGGTCGACGGCGTCGGCCTTGATGATTTCGATCTTTTCGCCGTTGATCCCGCCGGCGGCATTGATTTCATTGACGGCCAATTCCAGGCCGCGATAGCTCTCTTGTCCCAGCAACGCCAGGGCGCCGCTGAACGGGAAGAGGGCGCCTACTTTCATGTCGGCTGCTGCGGTGCCGCTGACCACGGCGCTGCACAGGCCCAGCGCGATGGCGAATTTATTGAACTTGAACACTGTCTACGCTCCTTTGTCGGTATGGGATGCGGACTGTCTGCTGCTGCGTCCGTCTTTTTTAAATATATGATATATGTGCCGGCGGGGTATGGGAACCTCGTCATGGATTCTAGTGCCGGACTCGGCCGGCTGAATCGGGGATTTCCCTCAAGCCGCATGAATAAAGCGTTTGCGGGCGGTTGGCGCCTATGGGAGGGGTGAAATTCCGTCTGGCGGACTACCCCTTTCGAATGACTTTTAGACGATTCTGCAGGCAGAAAAGTGTTCGCGATAATCATATATCCTATATGATCAAGAGCGCGTTTCATCAAAAGAATCCAGGAGACATACGCATGTTCGAGGAAGTGGATTTCGCCGGAAAAAAGGTACTGATCACTGCCGGCGCCGATGGGCTGGGCCTGGAAATGGCGCAGGTGTTTCACCGCGCGGGCGCGTCGGTGCTGGTGTGCGATGTCAATCGCGACCGGCTGGCCGCGCTGCCGGCTGAATTGCCGGGCGTGCACGCCGTGCATGCGGATGTGTCTGACGAAGACAGCGTGGCCGCGCTGTTCACGGCGGTTCGGCAAAAGCTGGGCGGCCTGGACATCCTGGTCAATAACGCCGGCGTCGCAGGCCCCACCGGCTTTGTCGAAACCTTGTCCAAGGCCGACTGGGACCGCACCCTGGCCGTCAACATCACCGGCCAGTTCCTGTGCGCCCGCCAGGCTATCCCGCTGCTCAAGGAATCGCGGGCGGGCGTGATGATCAACCTGTCTTCCGCTGCCGGGCACCTGGGCTTTGCGGGCCGCTCGGTGTATTCCGCATCCAAGTGGGCGGTCATTGGCTTTACCAAGTCGCTGGCTATTGAGCTGGGCGGCCACGGCATCCGTGTCAACGCGATTCTGCCGGGCGCCGTCGAAGGGCCGCGCATCCGCGCCGTCATTGCCGCCAAGGCGCAGACGCTGGACAAACCGGTAGACGAGATCGCCTCGCTGTATGAAAACCAGGCTGCGCTGGGCCGCATGGTCACGGCGCGCGACATCGCCAATATGGTGCTGTTCAACGCGAGCGAGGCCGCCCGAAGTGTCACGGGCCAGGCCATCGTGGTGGATGGTTTCACGCAGAAGCTCTACTGATGGCGGCCGCTAGCGAACCGGCTGGCGCGGTCATCGACCGCCCCGATAACGGCAGCTCCGCCATCGGCCGCCGCGGCGCGGGCCGTCCCTGCGCAGCCATCATCGGCACGGGCCTGATCGGCCAGGGTTGGGCCATCGTGTTCGCCCGCAAGGGCTGGGATGTCCGTCTGTTTGACGTCAATGCCGCCATGCTGGGCGAGGCCAGTGCGCTGATCCGCCGCCAGCTGGACCAACTGCAGGCGCACGGGCTGCTGCAGGACGCCGCGGCGGCGGCCGCGCGCATTTACGTGGCCGACAGCCTGGAGGACGCCCTGAAGGGCGCCAGCTACATCCAGGAAAATTCGCCCGAAACCCGCGACATCAAGCGCAGCCTGTTCCCCTTGCTGGACGCGGCGGCCGAGCCCGACGCCATCATCGGCAGCTCCACGTCCAGCATCCCCGCCAGCGAATTCACCGAAGACCTGCGCGGGCGCCACCGCTGCCTGGTGGCGCATCCGGTCAATCCGCCCTACCTGATTCCGGTGGTGGAACTATGCCCCGCACCCTGGACCAGCTCGGCCACGATGCAACGCGCGCGCGACATCATGCTGGACATCGGCCAGAAGCCCGTGTCGATGAGCCGCGAGATTGAAGGCTTCATCCTGAACCGGTTGCAGGGCGCCTTGCTGCACGAAGCCTTCCGGCTGGCCGCCGCCGGCATCGCCAGCGCCGAGGACATTGACGCCACGGTCAAGGACGGCTTGGGCTTGCGCTGGTCGTTCATGGGGCCGTTTGAAACCATCGACTTGAACGCCCCGGGCGGCATCGCCGATTACTGCGGCCGCTATGGTGGCCTGTACCAATCCATCGGCGCCACGCAGTCTGACAGCGTGGCCTGGGAGGGGGCGCTGGTCGATGCCCTGTCGGCCGAGCGGCGCCGCCTGCTGCCCGACGAAGACCTGACGGCGCGCCGCTATTGGCGCGACGAGCAACTGATGCGCCTGATGCGCCATAAGCAAAGCAACGGAGACGAAATTGGCTAAACCCAAACAGAAAGTCGTGATCACCTGCGCCGTCACGGGCGCTATTCACACCCCCAGCATGTCGCCGCACCTGCCGGTAACCGCCGACGAGATCGCCGAAGCCGCCATCGGCGCGGCGCGCGCCGGCGCCGCGGTGCTGCACCTGCACGCGCGCGACCCGGAAACCGGCAAGCCGTCGCAGGACCCGGCGCTGTTCAAGCCGTTCCTGGAACGCATCAAGGCCGAGACCGACGCCATCATCAACATCACCACCGGCGGCAGCCCCCACATGACCGTGCAAGAGCGCATGCGGCCGGCGACCACCTTCAAGCCCGAACTGGCGTCGCTGAACATGGGGTCGATGAATTTCGGCCTGTTCCCGATGCTGGACCGCTTCCAGGACTTCAAGCACGACTGGGAACGCGAGCACCTGGAGAACAGCCGTTCGCTGATCTTCCGCAACACTTACCAGGACATCGAATCGATCCTGCAGCTGGGCAACGCCAATGGCACTCGCTTCGAATTCGAGTGCTACGACATCAGCCACTTGTACAACCTGGCGCACTTCGTGGATCGCGGGCTGGTCAAGTCGCCGCCGTTCATCCAGTCGGTGTTCGGCATCCTGGGCGGCATCGGCCCGCACCCCGAAGACCTGATGCACATGAAGCGCACCGCCGACCGCCTGTTCGGCAATGAATACGAATGGTCGATCCTGGGCGCCGGCCGCAACCAGATGCCGCTGGCCACCATCGGCGCGGCGATGGGGTCGAACGTGCGGGTGGGGCTGGAGGATTCGCTGTGGATCGGGCCGGGCCAGCTGGCGGAATCGAACCGGGTGCAGGTCGAGCGCATCCGTACCATTCTGGAAGCGCTGAACCTGGAAGTGGCGACGCCGGAGGAAACCCGCGCGAAGCTGGGCCTGAAGGGCGGCGACAACGTGGCGTTCTGAGGAACGGGCCGGTGGAGGAGGAGGCCCCCACGCCGCGCGCTACGCGCTAGCTGCCCCCCGAGGGGGCGCGCCCCGCCTTGGGACGGCCCGGCGGCGGAGGAGGAGGCCCCCACGCCGCGCGCTATGCGCTAGCTGCCCCCGAGGGGGCGCGCCCCGCCTTGGGACGGCCCGGCGGCGGAAGGGAAGGCCCCCACGCCGCGCGCTATGCGCTAGCTGCCCCCCGAGGGGGCGCGCCCCGCCTTGGGACGGCCCGGCGGCGGGGCGGTTGTTCTTATTGGTAGTTTTCAGGCGTGGCGGCGCAGCGCGTCAGCGAGAGTCTTGATGTCCAGGGTGCGATCGAAATTGGCCGCGTGGCGCGCTTTGAGCGTCAGGTCGGCGGCCAGGGTCAGTTCGGCGTCCGTCGCGCCGGTGGCGCCGAGCGCAGCCAGCGTGGTGGGCAGGCCGACCTGTTCGTACCACTGGGTCAGGGTGGCCAGCATGCCGTCCTGGCGTTCTTCCAGGTCCAGTTGCACCAGCAGGCCCACGGCCACTTGCAGGCCGTGCAGCGCCGTGGCCACGCCGGCGATCTTGGGCAGGCCGCGGGTCAGGGCGTGGGCGATGGACAGGCCGCCGCTTTCGAAGCCCAGGCCGCTCATCAGGATCATGGCTTCCACTACCCGTTCAAAAGCGGGCGTGGGCGCGCCGCTGCCGGCAACCGCCAATGCGTCGGCGCCGTCGGCCAGCAGCGTGCGCAGGCAGCCGTCGGCGATCAACTGGGCTGACAGCAGCGGGGCGCCGTCGTACATGTTTTTGCCGCCGTTGCGGGCGCATTGCTCGGCTTCGAACTTTTTGGAGATGGCGTCGCCCAGGCCGGCGCGAAAGAAGTGCGCGGGCGCGGTGGCGATGACGGCGGTGTCCACCAGCACGATGGTGGGGTTGAACAACATGTGTTCGACCGCCAGGAGGTTGTGATGCGCGTCGTACAGGACGTAGTTCTTGCTGGTGGGCGCGTCGTTCGAGGCCACCGTGGGCACGGTGACCAGGTGGCAATGCGCGGACTTGGCCACCGCCTTGCCGGCGTCCAGCGACTTGCCGCCGCCCACCGCGATGACCATGTCGATGCCCGCGGCCGAGGCCTGGGCGCGCAGCGCCGCGATGACCTCTGGTGTCAGGTCGCCTTCCACCAGGAGCGGCGTCAGCGTCACGTGGTGCGCCGCGCACAATGCTTCGATTTTCGGGCCCAGCACGCCATGGACGTAGCGGTCGATGACCAGGGCGGCGTGGCGGCCGAACAGGGCGGCGTATTCGCCCAGCGCATCCAGCGCGCCCGCTCCCTGGATATAACGGCTGGGAGCGCCAAAAATCTTCAGCATGAGGGTTTCCTATTTGCGGGGCCCGGGCGGGCGGTAGTCGAGTTCTTTTTCGCGTTCCACCAGCCAGTCGATCATGATTTTTCCGCCCCAGACCAAGTCGGCCTGGATGGCTTTGGCGGCGGCGTCGGAATCGCGGGCTTCCAGGGCTTCCAGCACGGCTTCGTGGCGGTGCTCGTTTTCGGAGTAGTCCAGACCCGCCGTCTTGACGTGGAACACCTTGAGAATGGGGCCGGTGATGACCCAGAACGATTCCACGGTGTTGCGCAGGATGGGCTTGTTGCTGGCTTCCAGGATGCCGAAGTGGAACTTGCGGTTCAGGTAGCTGGCGCGCTTGGGGTCGGTCGACGTGCAGGAGATGAAGTCCTTCTGCAGGGCGATCAGGTTGTCCAGCTGCTTGCGGGTGATGTTCTTGGCGGCTTCGGCCGCGCCCATGCCTTCCAGGTGGAAGCGGATCTGCTGGATTTCGCGCAGCTTTTCGGAATTGACGTAGGGCACGTAGACCGCGGTGGCGGCCTGCATTTCCAGGCCCTGTTCGCTGATGAGGCGGAAGATGGCCTCGCGCACGGGCGTGATCGAGACGCCCATTTCCTGGGCCAGCTCGCCAATGATGAGGCGCTCTCCGGGTTCGTACTGCCCGTTGATCAGGGCGTTACGGATCTCGTTGTAGACCTTGACGGAGAGGTTCTCTTTTTTTACCGGTTTAAGGCTGGGCATGACGGTCGAGGCTTGGGTTCGATGGAATGGCGGAGGCCGTGAAACGGCGCCCGGCTGAATTCTATCCCGCCCTGGCCAATTCAAGCGCGATGGGTATATTATATATCATATATTCTGATAAGCGAAGGAGACGCCATGCGCCAGGACCGGGGAGACCCAAGCGAAGACGAGGTCCGGATGCTGCGGGAAAAGGCCCGCCACATCCGGTTGGAAACCATCAGGCTGATCGAGATCGCCAAGGTCGGGCACTACAGCTCGGTCTTTTCGTGCGCCGAGATCTTTGCCGCGCTGTATTACGACGTGATGCGGCTGCGGCCGGGCGAGCCGGCCTGGCCGGACCGCGACCGCTTCCTGATGGGCAAGGGCCACGCCGCGGTGGGGCTGTTCCCGGTGCTGGCCGACCATGGCTTCATTCCGCATGAACTGCTGGACGGCTACACCCGCCTGGGCAGCCCGCTGGGCGACCACCCCGACATGACCAAGGTGCCGGGCGTCGATTTCAGTTCCGGCTCCATCGGCCACGCGCTCTCCAACGGCGCCGGCATGGCGCTGGGCGGCCGCATGAGCCAGCGAGACTTCAACGTGTTCGTGATGCTGGGCGATGGCGAGATGCAGGAAGGGCAGGTGTGGGAAGCGGCGTTGTTCGCCGCGCACCACAAGCTGTCGCGCCTGGTCGCCATCATCGACCGCAACGGCTACCAGCTCGACGGCAAGGTCGACGACGTGATCGGCGTGGAATCGCTGCGCGACAAGTGGCAGGCCTTCGGCTGGGAGGTGCACGAGGTCGACGGCCACGACCTGGTGGCGCTGACCGCGCTGCTGCGGCGGCTGCGCGCGGACGAGGCGCGCGCGCGGCCGGCCTGCGTCATCGCCAAAACCATCAAGGGCAAGGGCGTTTCCTATATGGAGACCGAACCCGGCTGGCATCTGGGCTACCTGGCGCCGCAGGACGCGCAGGCCGCCATCGACGAAATCATGACCCGCGAGATCTGAATGGCACAGGCACAGGTACTTTCTCCCGACTCCTGGCAGTACCGCGCGTTGAACGCGGTGAACCCCGGGCTGTCGTATCTTTCCGATGCGCTGATCGAATTGGCGCAGGCCGGGCATCCGGTGGTGGCTGGGTCGGCCGACCTGCAGTATTCCAATGGCCTGAACCGCTTTGCGTCGGCCTATCCCGACCGCTACGTGCAGTTTGGGATTTCCGAGCAGAACATGGTGTCGGCAGCCGCCGGGCTGGCCACCACGGGGCTGATGCCCTTCGTGGCCACGTTCGCGTCGTTCCTGGGCTTGCTGTGTTGCGAGCAGATCCGCATGGACGTGGCGTACACCAAGCTGCCCGTGCGCCTGATCGGCCACCATACCGGCATCAGCCTGGGCTTTTACGGCACGTCGCACCACGCGACTGAGGATATTTCCACCATGCGCGCCATCGCGGGGCTGACCGTGGTGTCGCCGGCCGACGGCCCGCAGTTGGCCGCGGCCATCAAGGCGTCGGTGGACTGGCCCGAGCCGATCTATTTCCGCATCGGCCGCGGCCGCGATCCGCAGGTATACGAAGACGGCACGCCGTTTACGTTCGGCCGCGCCATCACGCATTCCACCGGCAGCGACCTGAACATCATCGCTTGCGGCATCACGCTGCATGCGGCGCTGCAAGCGGCCGCGCGGCTGCGCGAAGACGGCCTGTCGGTGGGCGTGATCGACATGCCCACCATCAAGCCCCTGGACCGCGAGGCCGTGCTGGCCGCCGCCGGCCAGGCGCGCACACTGCTGACGGTGGAAGAGCACAACGTGATGGGCGGGCTGGGGTCGGCGGTGGCCGAGGTGTTGGCGGATGCCGGTACTGGCACGCGGCTGCGCCGCCACGGCATCTATGATGAATACAGCCTGATCGCGCCGCCCACCACCCTGTACGCCCACTACCAACTGGACGGCGCCGGCATCGAGGCGGTGGCGCGCGAGCTGATCCAGCGATAAGACACGGAGACTGCAATGAAGGAAATCAGCGGAAACACGCGCCTGTTCGGCATCCTGGCCGACCCGATCTATCACGTCAAAACGCCGCAGCGCATGAACGAGCACTTTGCACGCATCGGCTTTGACGGCGTCTGCGTGCCGTTCCATGCGCGGCCGGACAATCTGGCCGAGGTGGTGGCCGGGCTGCGCCGCCTGGAAAACCTGGGCGGGCTGATCGTGACCATGCCGCACAAGGCGGCCATCCTGGCGCTGGCCGACGACGCCACGCCGGTGGCGCGCAAGATCGGCGCGGCCAATGTGGTGCGGCGCGAGGCCGACGGCCGCCTGGTGGCGCACATGCTGGACGGCGAGGGCTTTGTGCGCGGCCTGCGCACGGCCGGTGTGTCGCCCGAGGGCAAGAGCGCCTACCTGGCCGGCGCGGGCGGTGCGGCCAACGCGATCGGCTTTGCGCTGATCCAGGCGGGCGTGTCGCGGCTGACCATCGCCAACCGCACCCCGACCAAGGCCGAAGACCTGAAGGCCCGCATCCTGTCGCTGCACCCGGATGCGCGCATCGACGTGGGCACGGCGGATCCTTCCGGCCATGACCTGGTCGTGAACGGCACGTCGCTGGGCATGAAGGAAGACGATGCATTGCCGCTGGACGCGTCGCGCCTGACGCCGGATCAACTGGTGTGCGAGGTCATCATGCAGCCCAAGGACACGCCGCTGCTGCGCGCGGCGCAAGCCCGCGGCTGCAAGGTGCACTACGGCGCGCCGATGTTGGCCGGGCAGATCGAGCTGATGGCGGAAATGATGGGCGTGGCGCCCGCCGCGCAAGCCTGACCGCACGGAACCAGACGATGGGCGATTACGACTTCATTATCGTGGGCGGCGGCACCGCCGGCTGCATCCTGGCCAACCGGCTGTCGGCCGATGGCCGCCACCGGGTGCTGATGCTGGAAGCGGGGCGGGAGGCGCGCAGCATGTGGATCGGCATCCCGGCGGGCTTTTCCAAGCTGCTGGTGAACCCGGACTACAACTGGCGCTTTGCCACCGAGCCCGAAGACAACGTCTACGGCCGCACGATCGCCGTGCCGCGCGGCAAGGGCGTGGGCGGCTCGACGCTGATCAACGGCATGATCTATGTGCGGGGCCAGCCCGCGGACTACGACGGCTGGGAGGCTGTCGGCGCCACCGGCTGGGGCTACCACCAGGCCGAGCGCGTGTTCCGCAAGATCGAACACTACGCGCCGGGCGACGCCACGCGCGGCAAGAGCGGCCCGATGCACCTGGAAGAAGTGGCCGAACGCTTCCCGGTATCCGACGCCTTTTTGCGCGCCGCCCAGGAAGACGGGCTGCCGCTGAACCCGGACTACAACGGCGGCAAGCAGGACGGCGTGGGCTACTACCAGGTGCTGCAGCATCGCGGGCGGCGCTGGAGCGTGGTGGACGGCTACTTGAAGCCGGCGGCCGGGCGCAAGAACCTGACGGTGGAGTGCGGCGCGCACGTCACACGGCTGCTGTTCGAGGGCAAGCGCTGCGTGGGCGTGGCGTATCGCCAGAACGGCCGCGAATTCACGGTGCGGCCGCGCCGCGAAACGCTGCTGTGCCTGGGCGCGGTGCAGTCGCCGCAACTGCTGGAGCTGTCGGGCGTGGGCAATCCCGCGCTGCTGCAGTCCTTCGGCATCCCGCTGGTGCACGCGCAGCCGCGGGTGGGCGAGAACTACATCGACCACTTCGCCACGCGCATGAACTGGCGGGTCCGGAACACCGTGACGCTCAACGAGATGTCGCGCGGCTGGCGCCTGGCGCAACAGGTGGCGCGCTACTACACCCGCCGCAAGGGCATCCTGACGCTGGGCACGGGGCTGGTGCATGGCTTCGTCAAGAGCGCGCCGGACCTGCCGGCGGCCGACGTGCAGTATTTCTTCGTGCATGCCAGCTATGCCAACGCGGCCGAGCGCATCCTCGACCGCGAGCCGGGCATGACCATCGGCGTGGCGCAATTGCGCCCGGAGTCGGTCGGGTCGATCCACCTGAAGTCGGCCGATCCGCTGGCCGCGCCGTCGATCCGGCCCAACTTCCTGTCGGCGCAGATCGACCGCGACAGCCTGGTGGGCGGCATGCGAGTGGCGCGCCGCATCGTGCAGCGGCCGGCCATGCAGCGCTATATCGAAAGCGAGTTGAGTCCGGGGGCGGATGTGGACAGCGACGAGCAATGGCTGGACTTCGCGCGCCGCAACGGCCAGACCATCTATCACCCGATCGGCACCTGCCGCATGGGCGCGGATGCCGGCGCGGTGACCGATCCGCGCCTGCGGGTCAACGGCATTGCCGGCCTGCGGGTGGTGGACGCCTCGGTGATGCCGAAGATGGTGTCGGGCAACACCCAGGCGGCGGTGATGATGGTGGCCGAGCGCGGCGCCGAGATGATCCTGGAGGATGTTGCCGCCGTGTGAGGGCGGGTCGGCCCGCATGGGCCGGCCGCCTCGCGCTTTCAACCGTGCCGGCTGCGGTGCAGGGTCAGCTTGCCGATGCGGTCCCAGTCCCAGGCGATGCCCAGGCCCGGATCTTCGGACGCAATGGCGCGGCCGTTCTCGATGCGCATGCCGTGCTCGGTCACCATGTCCAGCTGCGGGATGTATTCCAGCCAGCGGCTGTTGGGCACCGCGCAGCACAGCGCCACATGGATCTCCATCAGGAAGTGCGGGCACACCGGCACGTTGTAGGCTTCGGCCATGTGCGCCACCTTGAGCCACGGCGTGATGCCGCCGATGCGGCCCACGTCCACCTGCACGATGGAGCAGGCCTCGCTCTGCAGGTAGTCCTTGAACTGCGACAGGCTGTAGAGCGATTCGCCCACGGCGATGGGCAGGGTGGTGGACTGGCTCAGCCGGCGATGGGCCTGCACGTCGTCGGCGTGGATGGGCTCCTCGAACCAGGCCAGGTCCAGCGGCTCGAAGCAGCGCGCGCGGCGGATCGCCTCGGGCAACGAGAAACCCTGGTTGGCGTCGGTCATGATGTCCCAGTCCGCGCCGACGGCGGTGCGCACGGCGGACAGCCGCGCCACGTCCTCGGCCACGTGCGGCCGGCCGACCTTGATCTTCGCGCCGCCGAAGCCGGCCTCGCGCGCCTTGAGCGCCTCTTCCACCAGTTGCGAGGGCGGCAGGTGCAGCCAGCCGCCCTCGGTGGTGTAGAGCGGGATGTCCGCCTTGGCGCCGCCCGCCAGCCGGTGCAGCGGCAGCCCGGCGCGGCGCGCGCGCAGGTCCCACAGCGCGGTGTCGATGGCGGCCAGCGCGATCGAGGTCAGCGCGCCGACAGTAGTGGCGTGGACGCGGTACATCAGGTCGCGCCAGAGCTGTTCGATGTCGTCGGCCTCGCGCCCCAGGAGCAGCGGCGCCAGGTGGTCGTCCAGCAGCCGGATCACGGACGAGCCGCCGGTGCCGATGGTGTAGCTGTAGCCGGTGCCGGTGACGCCATCGGCGTCGGTGATGCGCACGATCGGCGTTTCCTGGCGCTCGAAGCTTTGCACGGCGTCGGTGCGCCGGACCTTGGGCTGCAGGTCGACCTGCAGGATCTCGACGGAAGCGATGCGGGCCATGGGGTCTCCTGGGTCAGCCGCCGGCCTTGCCGACTTCCTGCGGCAGGTCGACGCCGTGGAACTGCTTGTAGATGGTGTTCAGTTCACCGCTCTTGAGATTGGCGCGCACCCAGCCGTCCAGCTTGTCCTTGAGCGCCGGCTCGTTCTTGCGCAGGCCGATGGCCAGCATGTTCAGGCGCATCACGAATTTCGATTCCATCTGCTTGGCCGGCGCTTTTTCGTTGATGGTGCGCAGCAGGGCGGGCGCGGTGGCGAAGATGTCGGCCTGGCCGCTGACCACCGCGGTGATCGAGGTGGCGTCGTCGTCGAAGCGGATGATCTGCGCGTCCTTGGGGGCGATCCTGGTCAGCTCGGTGTCATTGGTGGTGCCGCGGGTGGCGATGACCTTCTTGCTGGACAGGTCGGCCGCGCTGGTCAGCTTCATGTCCCTGGGCGCGCCGACCACCGCCAGGATGGCGGCGTAGGGCGTGGAAAAGTCGATGACCTTCTGGCGTTCGGGCGTGACCGACATGCTGGAGATGACGATGTCGGCCTTGCCGGTCTGCAGGAACGGCACGCGGTTGGCGCCGGTGGTGGGCACGATCTCCAGCGTCACGCCCAGGCCCTTGGCCAGCAGGCGCGCGGTCTCGACGTCGGAGCCGGTGGGGTTGAGCGCGGCGTCCTTCATGCCGTAGGGCGGCACGCCCAGGTCGATGGCCACGCGCAGCTTGCCGGCCTTCATGATGTCGTCGAGCTGGTCGGCGTGGGCGGCGCCGGACACGGCCAGGCCGCCGATCAGGGCCAGGCCGGCGAAAGCGGCGCGCAGCCGCGGCGGGAATACGGACTTGTTCATGCGGGTTGTCTCCATTGTCGTTGTCATCGGGGCAGGGGGCGGGGCCGGCGGCCCTACAGTCCGCTGCCCAGGAACTGCCGCAGTTCCGGCGTGGCGGGGGCCGACAGCATGCTGGCCGGTCCCTGCTCCCAGACCTGTCCCTGGTGCATGAAGATGACCTTGTCGGCCACTTCGCGCGCGAACGCCATCTCGTGCGTGACCAGGATCATGGTCATGCCGTCGGCGGCGAGGTTTTCCATCACCTTGAGCACTTCGCCGGTCAGCTCCGGGTCGAGCGCCGAGGTCACTTCGTCGAACAGCATCACCTTGGGCTGCATCGCCAGCGAGCGGGCGATGGCCACGCGCTGCTGCTGGCCGCCCGACAACTGCTCGGGATAGGCGTCGGCCTTGTCGGCCAGGCCGACGTGCGCCAGCGCCTGCATCGCCTGTTCGCGCGCCTGGGCCGGCTTGACGCCCTTGACCGAGCGCGGCGCCAGCGTGATGTTCTGCAGCGCCGTCATGTGCGGGAACAGGTTGTAGCTCTGGAACACGATGCCGACGTCCTTGCGCAGCGCGCGCAGGTCCAGCCCGTCGCGGTCATGCAGCGCGTGGCCGCAGACGCGGATGGTGCCGGCGTCGGTGGTCTCGAGCCGGTCCATGCAGCGCAGCGCGGTGCTCTTGCCCGAGCCGCTCTTGCCGATGATGGCCGCGACCTCGCCGCGGTTGACGGAAAACGACACGCCGCGCAGCACGTGGGTGCCGCCGAAGCGCTTGTGGACCTGGTCCAGTTCAACGACGGGATGCATTGAGTCTCCTTTCCAAGGAACGGCTCCAGCGCGACAGCGGGTAGCACATGAGGAAGTACAGGACGGCGGCGCAGCCGAAATAGACGAAGGGCTGAAAGGTCGAGTTGTTGAGGATCTTGGCGTTGTAGGCCAGCTCCGGATAGCCGATCACCAGCGAGGCGATCGAGGTGTTCTTGATGATCTGCACCAGGAAGCCGACGGTGGGCGGGGTGGCGATGCGCAGCGCCTGCGGCAGCACCACCTTGGCCATGCGCTGCAGCCGCGACAGGCCCAGGCATTCGGCCGCTTCCCACTGGTTCTTCGGCACCGCCTGGATGCAGCCGCGCCAGATCTCGCCCAGGAAGGCGCTGGAATAGATGGTCATGGCCAGGCCGGCCGCGGCCAGCGCCGACAGCTCGCCCAGGCCGAACAGGCTGGGGCCGAAGAAGCACAGGCCCATCAGCACCAGCAGCGGCGTGCCCTGGATCACCTGGATGTAGCCGGCCGCGGCCGCGCGCAGGGCGCGGCGCGGCGAGACGCGGGCCAGCGCCAGCAGCAGGCCGGCCAGGCCGCCGCCGGCGAAGGTCCAGGCCGACAGTTTGACGGTGCCCCAGGCGCCTTCCACCAGATACCAGGCGTGTTGTTCGGGAATGAAGAAAGCCATGGCGCGTCCCCTACAGCGGCGTGCCGAGCTTGCGACGGCGCGGGAACACGACCTGGGCCAGCAGCCAGAACCCCAGCCGCATCAGCCACGACAGCGCCAGGTACACGCCCCACAGCACGATGAAGACCTCGAAGTTGCGGTAGGTGTCCGACTGGATGCGGTTGGCCACGCCCAGCAGTTCCTCGGCGCCCACCGCCGACATGATGCTGGAGGCCAGCATCAGCAGCACGAACTGGCTGGTCAGCGACGGATAGACGCGTTCGACCGCCGGACGCAGCACCACGTGCCAGAACACCTGCAGCCGCGACAGCGCCAGGCATTCGCCGGCCTCGAGCTGGTCCTTGGGGATGGATTCGATGCCGGCGCGCACGATCTCGCAGGTGTAGGCGCCGATGTTGATCACCAGCGCCAGCACCGCGCCCGCCATGATCGGCATGGTGAGCCCGGCGCTGGACAGGCCGAAGATGAGGAAATAGGCCTGGATCAGCAGCGGCGTGTTGCGGATCAGTTCCACATAGCCGCCGGCCACGGCGCGTAGCCAGCCCAGGCGGCTGTTGCGCGCCAGCGCGCACAGCGTGCCGAGGATGAAGCCCAGCACGGTGGCGCAGAACGACAGCTTGACCGTGACCCACGCGCCCTGCGCGAGCAGGGGCCACTGTTCAAGCACCGAGGCGAAATCAAACGTGTAGTTCACCGTCTCGCTCCCTGGGGCCGCGTCAGGCCGCGCGGCTCAATGGCAGGCAGGACGGGCCGATCGGCTCGAACGCCTTGTAGGTGAGGATGAATTCGCGGTGGCCCAGGTCCTCGGATTTGCTGGGCGCGCCGTTGGCGACCGCGCGGACCTGGGCGTGGATTTCCTCGGCCACTTCCTGCAGCGAGCCGCGGCCCTCCAGGATGCGGCCGGCGTCCACGTCCATGTCCTCGCCCAGGGCGCGGTAGGTGTCGGGGTTGGCGCAGACCTTGATGACCGGGGAGACCGCCGAGCCCACCACCGAGCCGCGCCCGGTGGTGAACAGGATCACGTGCGAGCCGCAGGCGATCAGTTCGACGATCTCGGCGTTGTCGCTGATGTTGGGAAAGCCGAAGCGCGGTTCGCCGTCGGGCACCACGTCCAGCAGGTACAGGCCGCCAAAGGGCGGTACGTCGCCCGGCTTGATGATGCCGTCGATGGGCGAGGCGCCGCTCTTGGCGTAGGCGCCCAGCGATTTTTCCTCGATGGTGGACAGGCCGCCGTCGGCATTGCCGGGTGCGAAGCTGCCGTGGCCCATGATGCTGTAGTAGCGGGCGGCCTTGTTGACGCAGGCGACGATCTCTTCGCCCAACTCGGGCGTGGCGGCGCGGCGGCGCATGTGGAATTCGCAGCCGACCAGTTCACCGGTTTCTTCGAAGATACAGGTGGCGTCCTGGGCGATCAGCATGTCGAACGCGCGGCCCACGGCCGGGTTGGCGGTGATGCCGCTGGTGCCGTCCGAGCCGCCGCAGATGGTGCCTACGATCAGTTCGTCCATGCCCATCGGCACGCGGGTCTGCTGCGCCAGCTGCTGCGCCGTGGCGCGCACCCAGTCGCGGCCGGCGGCCACGGTGCTGCGGGTGCCGCCGCGCTGCTGGATGGTGAGCGTCTGCACCGGCCGGCCGGAATCGGCGATGGCCGCTTCCAGCTTGCGCTTGTTCATGCTTTCGCAGCCCAGCGACACCAGCAATGCGGCGCCCACGTTGGGGTGGGTGGCGATGGCCGTCATCATCTGCTCGGCATAGGCGTTGGGGTAGCAGCCGGGGAATCCCACCAGATGCACCTGCACGTCGCCGGCCAGGTCGCGGAAATCCAGCGCGATTTCGCGCGCCACGTGGTGGGCGCATTCGACCAGGTAGGCAACGACGACCACGTTGCGTATGCCTTTGCGGCCGTCGGCGCGCGGGTAGCCCTGCAAGGGCTGGGACAGATCCGTCATGGGGAAACCTCAGTGCCGGTCGGTGAAGGCGTGGCCTTCTTCCAACGTGTAGGTGGGGGTGTAGTCGCTGTCCAGGTTGTGGGTATGGATGTGGTCCCCGGCCGCGACGGCGGTGGTCAGGCTGCCGATGACGGCGCCGTACTTCAGGATTTTTTCGCCGGCCGGCATGGCGTGGCGGGCCAGCTTGTGGCCCAGGCCCAGCGGCGTGGCGATGACGGCGGTGCCGCTTTCCAGCTGCACACGGGCGCCGGCGGGCAGGGCGCTGCGCACGATCAGGCAGTTGTCTTCGGGGGAAATCAGCAATAGCTGAGGGTCCATGGGATGTTGTCTCGTCAGTTTTTTAGGAATTTTGATTTCGCATATAAAAGCAAGTTTCATATTCGAGGTCAACATTGGTTTTCCCGAATTTTCAGGTATTTGGCGAAAATTCGGGTAATTACCGATGCCTATGAGGAAAGGTCGGGCTTGCTGGATGCTAAATTTCCCGTGTATTGTGTTTTACAAATGAAATTTAGTTTTCATAAAAATCTGGCACTAGTCCGACTCGGGACAGCGCCGGGCCGCCTTACCCACCCAAGAGAAGAGACATGACCCTACGTTTGCAAGACAAGCGGGCGCTGGTCACCGCGGCCGGCAACGGCATCGGCCGCGCCAGCGCCCTGGCCCTGGCGCGTGAAGGCGCCCAGGTCTGGGCCACCGACGTCAACGAGGACGCGCTGGCCGACCTGGCACGCGAAGCCCGCGAGGCCGGGCTGAGCGGCCTGCGCACCCGCGTGCTGAATGTGCGCGACAACGCTGCCGTGGCCGACTGCGCCCGGGAAACCGGCGCGGTGGACGTGCTGTTCAATTGCGCCGGCTTCGTCCATGCGGGCAGCATCCTGGAGTGCGAGGAAGCCGACTGGGACTTCAGCATGGACCTGAACGCCAAGGCCATGTACCGCACCATCCGGGCCTACCTGCCGCTGATGCTTGAGCGCGGCGGCTCGATCATCAACATGGCCTCGGCCGCGTCCAGCGTGAAGGGCGTGCCCAACCGCTTTGTCTACGGCGCGTCCAAGGCGGCTGTGATCGGCCTGACCAAGGCGGTGGCCGCCGACTTCGTGGCGCGCGGCATCCGCTGCAACGCCATCTGCCCCGGCACCATCGAATCGCCGTCGCTGCGCGAGCGCATCTCGGCCCAGGCCCGCCAGCAGGGCAACGACGAGGCCGCGGTGCGGGCCGCCTTCGTGGCGCGTCAGCCCATCGGCCGGGTCGGTCGCGTGGAAGAAGTGGCGGCGCTGGTGGTTTACCTGGCCAGCGACGAATCCGGCTTCACTACCGGTACCATCCAGGTTATCGACGGCGGCTGGTCCAACTGACCCGCCGGCATCTTTCATTGCTTTCCAAGGATTACGCATGAAACTCGTACGCTACGGCCAACCCGGCCAGGAAAAACCCGGCCTGATCGATGCCCAGGGCGCGCTGCGCGACCTGTCCGGCGTGGTCGGCGATATCGATGGCGGCGCCATTGCCCCGGCCTCGCTGGCCAAGCTGTCCAAGCTGGATGCGGCCTCGCTGCCGCGCGTGGATGGCGCGGTGCGCTATGGCTGCCCGGTGAACGGCGTGGGCAAGATCGTCTGCGTCGGCCTGAACTACGCCGACCATGCGGCCGAGTCCGGCCTGCCCGTGCCGGCCGAACCGGTGCTGTTCCTCAAACCCAGCTCGTCCATCACCGGCCCCAATGACCCGGTGATCATCCCGCGCAACTCGGTCAAGACCGACTGGGAAGTCGAGCTGGGCATCGTCATCGGCAAAAAGGCGTCCTACGTCGAGGAAGGCGAGGCCCTGGACTACGTGGCCGGCTACACCGTCATCAACGATGTGTCGGAACGCGAATACCAGATCGAACGCGGCGGCCAATGGGATAAGGGCAAAGGTTGCGACACCTTTGCGCCGATCGGCCCCTGGCTGGTCACGCGCGACGAAGTGGCCGACCCGCAGAACCTGGACATGTGGCTTGAAGTCAACGGCCACCGCTACCAGAACGGCAGCACCCGCACCATGGTGTTCGGTGTGGCCACGCTGGTCAGCTACATCAGCCAGTTCATGACGCTGCAGCCCGGCGACGTCATCAGCACCGGCACCCCGCCGGGCGTGGGCCTGGGCCAGAAGCCGCCCGTGTACCTGAAGGCGGGCGACGTGATGCGCCTGTCCATCGCCGGCCTGGGCGAGCAGCGCCAGGTTCTGCAGGCCTGGTCCCGGGTCGAATAAAATCCGGTTTCCACCCTGAGCCACGCCATGACAGCAACCAAGAAATCCGCCTCCGCCCGCGCGACGCCCAAAACCGATGTGCCGGCTGAGGTTTTGGCCGAATCCTCGGCTGACGCGTCCGCTGAAAGCCAGGGCGCGCAACGCTATGCGGCGCCCGCCCTGGAAAAGGGGCTGGATATCCTGGAAGCGCTGGCGGCCAGCCCGGCCGGCTATACGCTGGCCGAGCTGGCGCAGAAAATCGGCCGCAGTGTCAGCGAGATCTTCCGCATGGCGGTGACGCTGCAGCGCCGCGGTTTCGTGCAGGTCGACGACAACGACCGCTATTCGCTGACGCTCAAGATGTTCGAGCTGGCGCACCGCCAGCAGCCGCTGAAATCGCTGGTCAGCGTGGCGCTGCCGCTACTGCGCGAGCTGGCCAACCGCGCTCGCCAGTCCTGCCACCTGGCGGTGTACCAGGGCGGCCGGGTGGTGGTGATCGCGCAGGTCGACAGCCCCGAGCGCTGGTCGTTCGGCCTGAAGGTCGGCGTGATGATGGGCCTGACCGACACCTCGTCGGGTCACGTGCTGCTGGCGTTTCGCGACGAGGTCGAGCGCACCCGCATGCTGGCGGCCCACATCAAGGTCGAAGGCGAACTGGAATCCGATCCGGGCGAACTGTTCTCGATCCTGGCCGACGTGCGCAAGGACGGCTGCGCCTGCATGGCCAGCCGCCAGATCCGCGGCATCACCAACGTGGCGTTTCCGATCATGGGCGTGGGCAACCATGTCATCGCGGCGATCAACGTGCCGCATATCGAGCGGATCGACCAGAAGGAATCGCCCAGCATCGCGCAGGTGCAGGAGATCGTCGGCAACGTGGCCAAGCGGCTGTCGACGTTGATGGGGTACAGCGGGTACTTGCCCGAGCAGGCCTAGACGGCTGCTACATCGCGGCCCGCTGTGCGGGCCGCTTTTCATTTGACGGCTACAACGCCCGCACGGGCACGCACAACTCGCATACGAAGCGCCCGCTGGCCGGATCCTGGTCGGCGGGACGGAAGCGCTCGAACAGCGGCCGTTCATCGCATTGCAGCCCGCTGCCGGGCAGCCATTCGCGGCACAGTGTCATCCAGGCGTCGGCGATCTGCGACGGCGGCGCGTTGAAGGCCGCCGCGGCATAGCGGCCGCCGGGCAAGGTGGTCAGCAGCGCCTGGCCGCCGGCCTGAAAGCCATCCGGCACGGCCACGCAGGCGTCGTAGCGGCACTTGGCAGGCGGTGTGAGAGTGGGGTCGTCGAGGCCCACGCCAAAGCATTCAGCCTGCTCCAGGCCGTGCGACAGCATCCAGGGCTTGACCACGCCGCGCCAGAACTCGCCGATGGCGGGGCCGTAGGGGCCGATCTTGCGCAGGTAGGCAACACGGGTAGCGGGCAGGTCGATCAGGGTGACGTTCATGGCGGGCTCGCAATAAGCAGAAGGGAAGCCGTCATGATCGCGGAAGTCGCCGCGCGAAGCCTGACTGGGGTTGCTGCCGGCCTGATTAGGATTGCTGTCCGCCGGGCCGGCAAAGGCCTGCGCCGGACGGTAATACGTGGTCGGTCGGCGTCGGTGGCGGTCCTGGATTTCAGCCTGGCGGCGGTCGCCGGCGGTGGCGCGCCAGACCGTGGGCGTGCAGCCGAATTTCTGCTTGAAGGCTCGGGCAAAGGCTTCGCCCGAGCCGAAGCCCGTGGCCAGCGCGATCTGTAATACCGCGTCCGCGGGCCGGGTGCTCAGCAGGAAGGCGCCGTACTCCAGGCGCCGGCGGCGGGCGTAGTCGCCCAGCGTCTCGCCCATCCAGGCGGCGAAAACGCGGTGGAAATGAAAACGCGAGAAGTTGGCCACGTCGGCCAGCTGCGCCAGGTCCAGCGGCGCGTCCAGATGGCGGTCGATATGGTCCAGCACCCGATTCATGCGGCGCGCGTATTCGGCGCGGTGCAGCGGGGGCGAGGGATCGGGGGCGGCGTCGGTGGTGTTCAAGGGAGAATGGTGGAGTGAGTCGGCCGGCCCATTTGGGCAGGGGCCAGAAGCCTGGACAGGCCTCTGGCCGGACTATAGAAGATTGGCGGCTACACCGCATACACCACGCGGTGGGCTTCGGTGGGCAGTGGCAGGTCCCAGCGATGCAGCATCGCCGTCAAGGTCTTGTTGGACAAGGACGTGTCGCGGCGGGTATTGCGCCGCAGGAGTTCGGCGCGCGGTTGCTCCAGGTACACCAGGTCCACCTCGGCGTGATAGTCGTACAGCAGGTCCAGCGTCTTCTTGCGCATGAGCTCGCTGAGGTTGGTGGCGTTCCACACAAACGGCTGCCGCCGACGCAGCAGGTCCTTGGCGCGGTCCACGGCCAGGTGCGCCACCTTGCCTTCGTTCTTGCCGTGGGCCAGGCCGAGCGCCTCGCGGGCGTCGTCGAACGACACCACCGGCAGGTCCGGGTGGTGCTTGGCAACCCAGCTGTTCTTGCCGCTGGCAGGCAGGCCCGACATCACGATGACCTGGGAACCTGGCTCCTGGAACAGGGCGTAGTCCGGATGGACCTGCGCGCCGCGGAAATAGCTGACGGCGGTATGCGCGTCGGCAAAGCGGCGCGGTTGGCCAAAACAGTCTTCGTCGCGCGCCACCTCGCAAAACAGCGCGATGTTGTCCAGCACCTGCTGCTGGTCCGCGCAAACGCGGCCGCGCATGTCGGCTTCGGCCAGCATCGCCAGCAAGGGGATGTCCAACTGCCACGACAATTCGCGCACGATGAATTCCGCCGACTTGCCGCGCCGCGATCCGGCCAGCGCGTAGAACGGCACCTGGTGCACGTTGATCAACCGGCAGATCGCTTCGCGCACGGCAAACGGCACCCCCGCATCCCACAGGGCGATGCGGGCGTCGATAGCGCCCTTGCGTGAATGGCCCGGCTGGCCGATGGCGCCGGTGACCGGGTCTATCACCGTGGTGCTGTGCTTGGCAATATCGTGCAGCAGCGCGGCCAGGAAGACGATCTCCTGGTCGGCGCGGTTGGCATCGCGGTATTGCGGCAGCGCCAGCAGTGCCTCGACCACCATCTGCGTATGGGTCCATACATCGCCTTCGCCGTGATAGCGCGGGTCCTGGGGCGTGGTCTTGGCCAGCTCCAGCGCGGGAAACGCCGCCAGGCACGCCGGGAAGTCCGGCTGTTGGCCGGGGGCGGGCACCAGGGCCCGCAGTTGCTCGTAGTTCATGATGCTTCCTTGTCACGGCCGGCGACGGCACGCAAGGTGTGCCAGTCGACCACGGGTTGGCGCGCGTACAGGTCGACGCCCGGCGCGAGCAGGTTGGGCACGTAGGGCTGCTCGGAATGGTGCTTGTCGGAATCCAGGATCGCCTGCACAAAGTCGGCGCGCACCCACTTGTAGCGGGCGATGGTTTGTCCGCCTGCCTCGACCTTGATGTACAGGCCTTCGGAAAGATCCGACTTGTCGCATTGCTTCCAGGCCTTCGGCAGGTCGTGGCCTTCGCGCTGCAGCGTGGCTTCGAATGCGTCGCGCCAGCCGGCGGTCTTGGCCAGCGCTGGCCGCAGCATGGCCTTCAGGTCGGCCAGCCTTGCGGGCGCCACCCCTTCGTACAGTACCGGCACCGACAGCACGGGGCCACCGGCCAGCAAGTCGCGGCGCGCCTGGGTCGACAGGAATTCGCCGCTCTGGCGGTCCAGCACGTCGAATTCGAAGAAGTGGTGCGGCAGCGCGTCGTAGAACACCGAGTGTTTCTTCGACATGGTTTCGCCATACATCACGTAGCGGTCTTCCAGGCGTTCCAGCAGCCAGTCCGCATGGGCCTGCGCCCACGCCTTGATGAAATTGAACTGGCGCTCGCGGCCGCCGCCCACCAGGTAGTGGCCGCGCGATTGCAGCAGCAGATCGCCCGCCGGACTGAAACTGATGCCGGTGTTGGCGCCGTCCAGTTTTTCTTCAACGACGAGGAACTGGCCTTGCAGGTGGCGATAGGGCACGTGATCGTGGCCTTCGTCGCCGTCCTGCAGGCGCGAGCCTTCCAGGTGCGGGGTGCGGGGGTAGCGATAGAGGTCGAAGGATTGCGCGTGTGCGCGGGCGTCGTGCGTCATGGGACTTCTCCAGGCAAAGTGGGGAAGCCGACGACGCAGTCTTACGGGGGAGGGGAAGCGATGGGGAATGTGTTGCGCTTTCCGGAACCGCGCCTGCCGTGCGGTGGGCTCAAGACAGGAATGTCGAGCCGCGAAGACGGACAGGCTGACCGCGATTACCAGGAAGGTAGTCGTCGGCGTTTAGGCGAATTGACGAATGGCAGACACGTGTGCACCCGGAAAGAGGGGGTTGAGAAAACAGCAGGGCGCAATCCTAAGGGCACGCAATACCTGTTGTCAATTCCGGTTAAGCCAAAATACAGCCTATGAGTTGTTTTCTAGCAATACAAATCAAATTGCGTATTTGACCGACTTTACCGTCCGTACCGCAGCGCAACTGCCGGCATTGCTTCAGGCGTTTCGCAAGCAAGCTGGCTTGACCCAGGCGGCGCCATCGACCGCGACGGTTTCCGGATTTCCATTGCCGGCGCTCAGGAAAAGGCCGCTTTCTCGCGGTTCAACGGCCGCTGGTGCCGGCAGCACGGTGCAACGCCGACCACCCATATCTTCAAGATGCCCTTGGGCTTGGTTGGCAACATGCAGGCCGACATGAGCGAGTCGGTTGAAAACGAGTGGCTGTGCTCGGAGATACTGCACGCCTACGGCCTGCCGGTGGCGCGCACGCAGCCCCTGCAATTCGAAGACATGAAAGTATTGGCGGTGGAGCGCTTCGACCGGCGGTGGTGGCCACCTCACTCAACCCGGATCGAGACCGGCGCATTTTCTTTCAGGCCCAGGTTCTTTTCTGGATGCTGGGAGCGACCGACGGCCACGCCAAGAATTTCAGCATTTTCTTGCGCGAGGGGGGCGCCTACGAGCTCGCCCCGCTCTACGACGTGCTGTCGGCGTATCCGATGTCGTACGCACGATCCTCGCGCTGCTGCCAGAAGGGTTCCCCCAGGCCCTGGCCGAGAGCGTGCTGGGGGGGCTGCAGGCAGCGGCCGAGAAACTGGCCGGCCAGGCTTGATCCCTACAACCGCGTCACCTGCAACACCGCATCGGCAAACGCCTTGGGCGCTTCCTGCGGCAGGTTGTGGCCGATGCCGCCCGTGAGGTCGCGGTGCTGATACTTGCCGGTGAACTGCTTGGCGTAGGCCGCGGAGGGCGGATGGGGCGCGCCGTTGGCGTCGCTTTCCAGCGTGATGGTGGGCAGCGAAATCCTGGGCGCCACGGCCAGGCGGCGCTCCAGGTCGTCGTGGCGCGCCTCGCCCTGCGCCAGGCCCAGGCGCCAGCGGTAGTTGTGGATCACGATGGCGACGTGGTCGGGGTTGTCGAATGCCTTGGCGCTGCGGGCAAAGGTGGCGTCGTTGAAATCCCACTTGGGCGAAGCCAGTTTCCAGATCAGCTTGTTGAAACTGTTCACATTGGCGGCGTAGCCGGCCGCGCCGCGTTCGGTGGCGAAATAGAACTGGTACCACCATTGGAATTCGGCTTCGGGCGGAAGGGGCTTGCGGTTCGCTTCCTGGCTGCCGATCAGGTAGCCGCTGACCGACACCAGCGCCTGGCAACGGTCGGGCCACAGCGCGGCCATGATGTTGGCGGTGCGCGCACCCCAGTCAAAGCCGGCGATGACGGCTTTGCCGATTTTCAGGGCGTCCATCAGCGCGATGATGTCGACCGCCACGACGGCCTGTTCTCCGTTGCGGGCGGTGTCGGCCGACAGAAAGCGGGTGGAACCGTAGCCGCGCAGGTGAGGCACGATGACGCGGTAGCCGGCGGCGGTCAGTTGCGGGACGACGTCGATGAAGCTGTGGATGTCATAGGGCCAGCCGTGCAGCAGGACGGCGACGGGGCCGTTGGCCGGGCCGGCGTCGACGTAGCCGATGTCCAGGTCGCCGGCGCGGATCTGGCGGATGCCGGCGAAGGGAGCGGCGCTGGGAGGGGGCGTGCTTGGGGCGGCGGGGGCGGCCTGCGCCTGGGCGCGGGCATTCAGGCCCAGGCTCAACAGGCTGGCGCCGGCCAGGGCCGAGGTGGTGCCGAGCAGGCGGCGGCGTTGGGTGTTGATGGGGTCCGGCATGGCGGGGGTTCTCCGAGAGGGGCTAGGGACAGGCAGCAGCCGTGTTGTAGCCAGCCGGGGAACGCGCCGGGTGTCGCAATGTACGGGCCGCAGGTGCGGATACAGAACGACGTAAATCTCTTCGGAAATCGCGCTTTGGCGGGGGGCGGTGTATCGCTGCCTACAGGATGCCGGCCGTCAATGCCTTGAGCGTAGCCGCCGCGCGGGTGGAACACTCCAGTTTGCGGAACACGCTTTCCACGTGGGTACGCACGGTGCTGGGGCTGATGTTCAGGGCGCGCGCGGCTTCCTTGTTGCTGGCGCCCAGGCTGATCTGGCGCAGCACATCCAGCTCTCGTTGCGACAGCGACGAGGCCGGGCGGCGCGGGGCGGCTGCCGCATCGCCGCCGGCCGCGGCGATGGCGGCTTCGGCTACGTCCGGGTCGTAGCGGCCGGCCTTGGCATCCTGGCGCAGCACGTGCGCCGCGTCCGGCAAGGCGTAGGCGGGACGCCACGGGCGGTCTTCCAGCAGGGCTTGCAGCGCCACGGTGGTAGCCAGCACCCGTTGCGGCAGAGTCAGGGCGGCGCCGGCCGCGCCGCGGAAATAGCCGCTGCCGTCCAAGCGTTCGTAGGCATAGGACGCCAGGTCGGCGGCCTGGCTCAGGCCTTTGATCTGGCGCGCAGCGCGGGCCGTCCAATAGGGCATCAGGCGCAGTTGTTCCCATTGGTCGGACGTCAGGGGGCCGGGCGTATTCCACAGCCGGTTCGGCAGGGCCGCGCGGCCGATGCCGTGGACCAGCGCGGCGGCCTGCAATTGCGCCTGCGCCGCAGCGTCCAGGTCCAGCCGGGCGGCGGTGTGCACGGCCAGGGTGGCGACGCGGCGCGAATAGCCCGCCAGCCACGGCAGCTTCAGTTCGGCCACGTCGGCCAGCAGCGTCAGCGCGGTGGGCGCGTCGGTGCGGCCGCCGGCCAGGTCCCATTCGGCGCCGTCGGGCGGCGCGGCGTCGATGGCGTCGAGCCAGGCCGGGCCGTACTGCACGGCCAGGGAGGCGATGTCGGCCGGGTACTTGGCGCCGGCCTGCCGGCGCAGGAAATCCAGCGCGCTGTCGCGGCCATGGGCGCGGCTGAGGATTTCCAGGTCGCTGGCGGCGTTGACCACGAAGGCCGCGCGTGACACGGCTGCGCCCTCCAGCGCCAGCGGCATACCCTTGCCGTCGTAGCGCTCGAAAGCATGGCGCAGGCCGGTCACGACCGCATCGGGCATGCCCAGGCTAACCGCGACGTCACCGGAAATCTCGCAGTGGATCAGCGCCAGCGGCACGATCATCGATTGGGTTCGCGCATCCAGCGGCGGCAACGTCTGCGCCATCATGGCTTCGCGCGAGGCGATGTCGTCGCCCAGCAGCTCGGCAAAGCCCCCTGCATTGGCGGTGCAGCCGGACCAGCGCAGCAGGGCCACGGCGCGGGCGTGGTTCTGGCCGGCGGCGTCCTCGCCCAGCGCGGCGGCCAACAGGCCGGACAGGCAGGCCGTGCGGCGCGAGTGGTCGGTCGCGCGGCCCATGCTCAGGTCGCCGACGAACGCCATGGCCAGCACGGCGTCGGTGAGTTCAATGGCGCTATCGGCGATCATGGGGACAGGGGGTGAGGGGGGGCGAGGGCGCATCGGTTAATCAACCGATACCGGGGCGGCGGCCACGCGACGACACTGGCATCCAGCTAGCGCCGCATCGGTGCTTGGCCCCAAGCAAAAGGAATCTCTATGAAGCGCCATATTATCGCAGCCTCCCTATTGGCAGCCGGCCTGTTGGCGGGCCCGGCGTCGCAGGCTTACGCCGCCCAGCCGTCTGTCGTGATCGTGCACGGCGCCTTTGCCGACGGTTCGGACTGGGCCAAGGTGGTGGCCCTGCTGCAAGCCAAGGGCGTGCAGGTGCAGGCGGTGCAGAATCCGCTGGAATCCCTGGCCGGCGACGTCGCCGCGGCCAACCGCGCCATCGACAACCAGCCGGGCAAGGTGGTGCTGGTGGGCCATTCGTGGGGCGGCACGGTGATTACCGAAGCGGGCAAGAACGACAAGGTTGCCAGCCTGGTCTACGTGGCCGCCTTTGCCCCCGACGCGGGCCAGTCGGTGGCGACGCTGACCCAGAACACGCCCAAGGCGCCCGGCTCGGACAGCATCGGGGCCGACAGCCACGGTTGGTTGAGCCTGTCGGCCAAGGGCCTGGCGCGGGATTTTGCGCAGGACGTGCCGGTCGAGCAGGCCAACGTCATGGCGGCAACCCAGGGCCCGATCAAGGCGTCGGCTTTTGCCGAACCGGTGTCGGTCGCGGCCTGGAAGACCAAGCCGTCGTACTTTGTCGTCAGCCAGCAAGACCGCATGATCCTGCCGGCCCTGCAACGCAAGATGGCCAGCCGCATCAAAGCCAAGGTCACCGAACTGCCGACCAGCCATGTGCCCCAGCAGTCGCGCCCGGCCGATGTGGCGCAGGTGATTCTGGATGCGGTGGCGAGCGTGAAGTAACGATGCAGACGAAGGCGTCATGGGGTGGCTGGCGCCTTCGTCTGTCTTGGAGACCGGATTGACCTAGAATGCCGGCACCTGTTTCATGCGGCGCGGCCGCCAAGGATTGCGTGCTTCATCTGTTGAAACCCGTTCTGTCGAGGCGCCGTGGCGCCCAAACGTGCGTGAGCATGCTGCTGGGGGCGGCCTTGTGGTTGCCGGCTGCGGTCCAGGCGCAGGCAGCCGCGGCGGCGCCCTCTTACATGAGGGCGACCCAACCGATTGGCGGGGCCTTCGAACTGGAAGGCTATCCGGATTCGACACTGCGCCAGATCAAGTACCGGGGCAGGCTCTACCGGCCCCTGAATGCGTACGAGTTCATCCACGTGAAGGCGCTGGGGCCGACGCAAGGCGGCCAGCCGATACTGCTGGCGGTATCGAACGATTTCATGGGCGTGGGCACGGTACTGATCGCGGTGCAGAACGATACGCCGCTGGCGCGGGTCTTGAGTCCCACCGTTGACATGCGCGACCCGGACCTGGGCCTGGCGCAGCCCGGGCGTCAGGACCTGCTGCTGTTTACGGCCGGTTCGCGCGCCCTGGTGACGTCCACGGGGCAGGTGTTGTGGTTCGAGCATGCGTTGCCCAAGGAATATCTGCGCTCCACTCCGCTTCTGGTGTCGGTGTCGCCGGACAATCGCCATGGCGCGCTGCTGCTGGATAACGAGATCCGCTTGAGCGTGGCGGACGAAGGCCCCTATGCCAGCGTACCGTTCACCAAGGCCATGCAACTGAACGCCTTCAGGGCCGCTTGGGAGCAGAGCGCCGAGCTTGCCCGCAAGGCGTTGGCAGAAGGTAAACGTATCGACCAGCGGCGGCTTTACGACAACATGAAGGCGGAATGGATCAACCGCAATTTCCGATGGCAGGAGGGCAAGGACGGATGGCAGTTCATTGGCCAGGGCGTCAAGCCCGTTGCGCTTCCCGCTCAATCTCGCCGGGAGCCATGACGTGATGCCCCTTTTCGTGTCCCAGTGCGTGCGGGGGCTTGCCCTGGCGTTGGCGGTGATGGTTGCCGGGTGCGCAAGCTCGCCCGACGTCTACGAAAAGCATGTGCGCACCGAAGACGCCAACCCCGCGGACGTGGTGTTGACGCTGGACGTGACGTTCGCGCGGGCGCCTGACTACGCGCCCGAGACAAATGAATATGGGTCCCAGCCCAAGCGGGTGGAGTATGCCGGTTATCCCAGTATTGACGTGCCCTTCTACCAGAAGGGCCTGGGGTTTGACCTGGGCGTGGTGGGCGATCCGCGGGCGCTGTTGGCCCTGCCGTATCCGTCGCCCAAGACCCGCACGACGTCCGCGCAGTTGAAAATCTTCGGCGAGCGTCTGGATGCCAGGCGCTACCGCTTCGTCGTGCTGCCCCGGCCGGGATGGAACAGCGCGAACAGCTTTCAGGTGGCGTTTGCCATCAATGGCCGCCGCGAGGGCATGACGTTCGCCTACAGCACGAAGGCGGTGTGCGAAAGCCGCTTCGACGTGACGACGCCAACGTATGGATTCGGGATGTCGGTGGCCGCCAGCTTCGCAGGCGGCAAGCCTGGCTGCCTGAAGGCCTGCGATGCGCGGCCAGGCTATCCGGGGCATTGCGCTTTTTTCTCGGGCGTTGAATAAGGCGTCGTGGCTGGGAGCTGTCTGCTCCTGCCTCCTCTTGTTTCCCCGCCTTTGCCGGTGCTGCGTAGCCTGTAGAGGTGTTTTCGTATTCCGTCGTTCCAAATACATCGGCGCTGCTGTTCAATTCGAGAGACCTGCGGTGTCGATGTCCGCGGCGGGGACGGCTCGGGCCTTGCCGACCACGTAAAGTGCGCACTGCTCGCTGTCGACGCCGATGTCCATGGTGGCATTCGTGGATACGCCATTGATCCGGGCAATCGCCATGAAGTCGTCGTCAATCGAAAAAAGCAGCCAGTCGCCGATATGGCCACGCGTGATTGCCTCGAGTTTCTTGGCACCTTCCGCAGTACACGCTCCGCGCGCCGATTCTGAGCTCGCTCAGATTGCCTGCGGGTTGAGACTTTGCAATTCGGAAATCCAGGCGAGCCTGCTCTGCCGGCGTCGAGGCGACGGCGCCGGTTGGGGGCGCGGGATCGGCGCTTCTGGCGCAGGCCTTTCGCGATACCCGGCCGCTGCTGGTCGAACCCGACTACACCTAGTCCTGTCTGTACACCGCGGCCTTGGCCGGTGGCCGGCCACGCCTCAGAACCCCGAGGCCAACTGCTTGAGCGACTCAATCTTGAGCACATACAACTCGCCGCGCCGGTCTGAAATAGTGCCTTCGCGCCGCCACTTGGAAAAAATGCGGCTGAGCGTTTCGGCCCGCATGCCGAGCTTGACCGCGATCTGCGAATGGCTCAGGGGCAGCACCACCGGCTGATTGGCCTGGGGCTTGCCCGCGCGCAACACGTATTCGGCCAAGCGTTCTTCGGCCGAGCTGGACGTGAGCCAATCGATCTGGTCGGTGTGGTGGCGGACCAGGTTGGCGGCGTGCGCCATGACGCGGCAGGCGAAGCGCGCATCTTGCAGGCATAAATGGCGAAAGGCGTCACCCTGCAGCAGGCAGCCGGTGCCCGCGGTGCGGGCGCGCACGCTGTGCAGATGGCGCGGCGCCGCTTCAAACAACGCCAATACCGACAGCCAGCCGCCCGGACCGACATGGCCGAAGACCTTGTCGCCGCCATCGGCGGTGTATCGCAAGCCCTGTACCGACCCTTCGCAGATCAACAGGCAGGACGTGGCGGCCTGACCCTCCGAGAACAAGGTGTCGCCGGGCTCGAACCGCAGCCAACGGCTGCGCGCGGCCAAGGCGGCCAGCGCCGGTTCGGCCACGCCGTCGAACCAGGGATGCCGGCGCAAGGCGTCGGTCAGGAGGGGCTGGGACGAATTGACAATAGTCATTTGAGGCGGCGGAGCGGACGCTTAGAATTAAATAAGATTGATTCTTATTTGTAATGGTACCACTGCGGAACCCGGCACGGCCGGCGCCCGCCCGCACATCCCTCATCTCCCCATGGCTATCTCCTTTCTGCGCAGTGCCGCGATGGCGGCGCTGTTCCTGTTGCCGCCTGCTGCCCCGGCGGCGCCGGTCGCGTTCACCGACATGCTGGGCAATCCGGTGTCCCTGGCGGCGCCGGCGAGCCGCGCGGTGACGCTGCCGATGCCGGCCGGTTCGTTGCTGATCTCGCTGGATGGCGGCGTGCAACACCTGGCCGGCATGCACCCCAACGCCTATGCGTTGATGCAGGGCGGCTTGCTGGCGCGCCTGTTTCCGGCGCTGGCCAAGGTCAGGACGGACATCACCCGCTCTGGTTTCGCGCCGAATGTGGAAACCCTGTTGCAGATGCAGCCGGACCTGGTGTGGCAATGGGGGCACATGGGCGACGACCTGATCGCCCCGTTGCGCAACGCCGGCCTGCCCGTGGCGGCGCTGTTGTACGGCACCGAGGCGCGCAGCCGCGAGTGGATCCGTCTGATGGGGCTGTCGTTAGGGCAGCAGGCGCGCGCCGCGGCGCAACTGGCCTGGCGCGACCAGGTGCGGGCGGAGATCGCGTCGGTCACCAGCGGGTTGCGCGCGGACCAGCGCCCCGGGGTGCTGTACCTGGCCCGTTACGCGCCGCAGTTGCGCGCATCGGGCGCCGGCACCAGCTTCGACGACGATATCCGTCTGGCGGGCGGACGCAATGTCGCGGCCGCGATCGGCAGCGGGCAGACGGTGAATATCGAACAGATCATGGCGTGGGCGCCGGACGTGATTCTGCTGAACAATTTCGAACCCGGCCTGACGCCCGCCATGCTGTATCAGGATCCGCTGTTCGCCGACATCCCGGCCGTGCGGCATCGCCGCGTCTACAAGATTCCCGCAGGGGGCTACCTGTGGGATCCCCCCAGCCAGGAATCGCCGCTGTATTGGCAGTGGCTGGCCTTGCTGCTGCATCCCGAGCGGTTCGATTGGCCGCTGCGTGAACGTATCGGGCAGGCCTATGCGCAGTTGTACGGCTATCACCCCGACGCACGCGACATCGACACCGTGTTGCAGGTTGAACAGAACCAGGGAGCCGCCGGCTATGACCGCCTACGTTGAATCCGCGCAGGCCCGCCTGGCCGCGCCGCGCCGCCGCTTGGCATGGCCGTGGCTGTTGATGCTGGTGGCATTGCCGGCATCGGTGTTGGCAGCGTTGTGCGTGGGGCGCTATCCCTTGCCGCTTGCGCATGTGTCCAGCGTGCTGGCTGGGCTGGCGCTGCCGGACGGATTGGCGTCGTGGCTGCCGGCCGTCAGCGGCGCCGAGCATCGGGTCGTGTTGCAGGTGCGGTTGCCGCGCGTGCTGCTGTCGGTGCTGGCGGGCTCCAGTCTGGCCCTGTGCGGCGCCGCGTTGCAAGGCGCGTTCCGCAACCCGCTGGTGGGGCCGCAGATCCTGGGCATTTCCTCCGGCGCGGCGCTCGGGGGCTGCGTGGCGATCTTGTTGTTCTCCTCGTTGTGGATGACGTTGGGGCTGGCCTTTGCTGGCGGGCTGCTGGCGGTGGCCATCGTCTATCTGCTGGGGCGCTCGCAAGGGCGCACCACCATCCTGATGCTGGTGCTGGCCGGGGTCGTGACCAGCGCGTTCTTTTCCGCGCTGATCTCCTTGGCGACCTATTTTGCCGATCCCAACGACAGCTTGCCGGCGATCGTGTTCTGGCTGATGGGCAGCTTTGCCACCGCGTCCTACGTCAAGTTGGCGGCGGCGGCGCTGCCGATCGCGGCGGGCATGGGCTTGTTGTACGCACTGCGCTTCCGCATCAATGTGTTGTCGCTGGGCGACGAGCAGGCCAGCGCCATGGGTATCGCCGTGGAGCCGTTGCGCTGGGTGCTGCTGGGCTGCGCCACGTTGGTGGTGTCGGCCAGCGTGGCGGTGTCGGGCACGGTGGGCTGGGTGGGGCTGGTGGTGCCGCACATCGCCCGCATGCTGGTGGGGCCCGATCACCGCGTGCTGTTACCGGCCAGCGCGCTGCTCGGCGGCACCTATATGGTGTGGGTCGACACCGTGGCGCGCAGCGCCACCAGCGCCGAAATTCCGCTGGGCGTCATCACCGCGCTGATCGGCGCGCCGCTGTTCGCCTGGCTGCTGCGCCGCACGCAGGGCAGGGGGGCGCACCATGCTTGAACTGGATCGCCTGGCGGTGCAGGCCGGCGGACGCCGGCTGCTGTCGGACCTGTCGCTGCGCCTGCCTGCCGGGCACATCCTGGCGGTGCTGGGGCCGAATGGACGCGGCAAGACCACGCTGCTGAAAACCGTGCTGGGCCTGCAGGCGCCGGCCGCGGGCGCGGTGCGCCTGCAGGGCCATGCGGCCTACGTGCCGCAGCGCACCGACGCGCTGTTTGCGTATGACGTGCTGGCCATGGTGACCATGGGCCGCGCCCGCCACCTGCGCTGGTATGCGTCGCCCGGCCCGCGCGACCGCGAGATCGCCTACGAGTGCCTGCGCGCCGTGCGGCTGGAGCATCTGGCCGAGCGGCCGTTCCAGGCATTAAGCGGCGGCGAGCAGCAACTGGCCTGCATTGCACGGGCCATGGCCAGCGCCAGCCCCGTGATCGTGCTGGACGAACCCAGCGCCGCGCTGGACCTGCACAACCAGGACATCATCCTGTCGCTCTTGCGCCGGCTGGCGCGCGAGCAGGGCTTGACCGTGGTGTTTTCCACCCACCAGCCGCAGCACGCGCAGCACATCGCGGACCAGACGCTATTGATGCACACCGATGCTTGCGAGGTCGGCCCCACCGGCCAGATGTGTACTGACGAACGCCTCTCCCGCCTGTACCGCCTGCCGGTGCGGGTGGCGACGTTGGCGGGCGATGCCGGCGAGGTGCGCGGCGTGATCCCTCTTTTTCGCTGAACCGTGATGACCTCCCTCGTGTACCTGAACCACTGGACCGGCAACGGCCCCGCCGCGCTGACGGGCGGCGAGCGGCCGCTGGCCGTGGCCGTGCCGCTTTATGAATTGGCGCAGCTGGATCTGGCGCCCGTGCGCGCGCTGCTGGTGCCGGCCAACGTCGACCAGCGCTATCTGCTGACGCAGCGCGAGCGGTTGGAAGCGTATCTGCTGGCGGGTGGCGCGATGGTGTTCAACGGCCACGTGGCCTATCCGTTCCTGCGCTGGCTGGCGCCATTCGTGCCGGGGGTGGGGCAAGGGCTGGACGGCCTGCGCATCCATCGCGGCGCGGACCATCCGGTGTTTGACGGCGTGGATCCCGATCACCTGACCTTCCGGCGCGGCGTGGCGGGCTTCTACGCGCGCGGCGGCAATCCGCCGCCCCACGGCGCGCGCGTCCTCAATACGTTGGGCCCCGACGCGCTGCCGGTGGACTGGGTGCTGGCGCTGCCTGGCGGCGGCCGCCTGCTGTCGCATGCCGGCAACGACTTGTGGATGTACGCCGCAAGCGCCGACAGCGCGGGGCGCATCGTGCCGCAATTGTTTGCCTGGCTGCGGGCAGACGCGGCATGACCCGGCGCACGCCCATCGTCGCGGCGCTGGACGCCGGCACGTATTACCACCACCGCACCTTTCATACGCCGGAACTGGCGCCCTATATCGACCGGCAGATTTACCTGCCGGCGCTGGACGACGCCGCGCTGGCCGGGTGCGACGCGCTGATCGTGTCGTGCCGTACCAACCCCGATCTGCTGACGCCGCAGCGCGAGCGCTTTGCCCGTTTCCTGGCCGCTGGCAAGACGCTGGTGGCGATGGGCGAGACCGCCGCCCACCGCTGGCTGGACGGCGTGCGCTGGACCGACTGCGAAGTGAATTTCTGGTGGTGGAAGGAGCCCGCCGCCGATTCCGGCCTGCGGCTGGCCCAGCCCGCGCATCCGCTGTTTGGCTATCTGACGCTGGCCGACGCCACCTGGCACCAGCACGGCACCTTTACGCCACCGCCCGGCGCCGTGTCGTTGATCGACAAGGTGGGCGCGGGGTCGGTGCTGTACGAGGACCGGCGCAGCACGCCGGGCCGGCTGATCGTGACCTCGCTAGATCCGATGTACCACCACGGCAGCTACTTCATGCCCGCCGCCAGCCGCTTCCTGCGTGGGTTCCTGCCCTGGCTGAAAGATTCCACTCCCGCCGCCTGAGGCGGCCCCGTCCTACCCCCTGGTCCTTTCGCGTCCTTCTATTGCGTCTTCGTATGCCACGTCCTTTCCCGCTCTCGCCCCTTGCCTGCGCCGGTCTTTTGACCGCCGCGGCCGTCAGCGCGCCATCCCTGGCCGCCGACACGCCTCAATTGCCCGCCATCCAGGTCACCTCCGACAGCCCGGCCGATGACGGCCGCCTGCATCCGCTGGGCCCCACGTCCGCGCCCGCGACCATCGACCACGCGGTAACGCAGTCCGTCACCGTGATCGAGCGCCAGGACATCGACCGGCTCAACACCTCCAGCACGCTGGACCTGTTGGGCCGGGTGCCCAATGCCACCGTCAGCCGCAGCGGCGGCATCGCCGGCACGGTCTTCCTGCGCGGCCTGAACACCAATGACATGCGGGTGCCGATGTTCATCGACGGCGACCGCTTCCGTGGCCGCAACACGCTGCAGTTCATGCTGATCAGCCCGACCGAGATCGAACAGGTCGAGGTGGTGCGCGGACCCGACTCGTCGCGCTTTGGCAGCGACGGGCTGGGCGGCCTGATCAACTTCGTCACCAAGCGCGGCCACGGCAACCTGACCCAGCCCTTCAGCCTGAACGGCGGCGAGGCGTCGGTGACCTACAACAGCAACGGCCACGGCGTGCAGAGCAATGTGGCGGTGGAAGGCGCGGGCGACGGCTTCGACCTGCGCGTCTACGCCACCGGCCGCCGCGCCAGCAACTACGACAGCGGCGCCGGCGAAGTCCCCAATAGCGACTATCGCGGCGCCGGTGGCGGCATCGTGTTGGGTTACATGCCCGACGCCAAACAGCGCATCGAGGCCAGCGCGCGGGTGGCCTATGTGAAGGACGGCGCCGCCGGCACCGTGCCGCCGTACCCGGCCAGCAGCAGCCGGCGCGACCCCAACCGCGTCAAGCAGGGCCGGCTGGCCTACACCGGCGAATTCGACGGCGCCATCAGCGAATTGAAGGCCAGCGTCTACGTCAACGAGTTCAACACCGTGCAGGCCACGCACAACCAGACCAACCCGGCCCGGGTGGTCGATAGCCGCACCAACGTGATCGGCCCGGTGGTCTACGGCGGCAGCGTGGCGGCGACCGTGCCGTGGGCCCAGACCAACACCACCTTTGGCCTGGACTTCATGCACGAGCGCCGTCCTGGTTCGGAAAGCCGCAGCGACACGACGGTGACGCGCCCCAACGGCACGTCCACCACCACCAGCACCGCCTACACCAAGGGCGGCCCCAACCAGTACCAGACCAACGTCGGCGCCTTCGTGACGACCGAATGGAAGCCGGCGCCGAAATGGACGTTGACCGCCGGGGGCCGCTTTGACTGGTTCCGGTCCGACGTGGACTTGGACGCGTTGCCGTCGCCCAACCTGTTGCCGGCCTTCAAGGCCGCGCAGAACAATACGCAGACCGCCACCACCGGCAGCCTGGGCCTGTCGTACCGGGCCACCGAGGTGGTCGAGCTGCTGGGCAGCGTGGGCACGTCGTTCCGCATGCCCTGGACGTCGGAAATGTTCAGCGCCGGCTATACCGGCACCAGCTACACCATCCCCAACCCAGCCTTGAAGCCCGAGCGCGGCACCACGGTCGAGGCCGGCACCCGCCTGCATTTTGACACCGCCACGGTTGGCCTGACCGCCTTCCGCAGCGACTATCGCGACTTCCTGGAAAACGCCAACACCACTTACCAGGGACTGCCCGCCACGCAGCGCCGCAACGTCGGCCAGGTACGCATTCAGGGCGTGGAGTCCGATTGGCGCTGGCAACTGACGCGCGCCGTCAACCTGTACGGCAATGCCAGCTATCTGCACGCCACCAATCGCAAGACCGATCGGCCGCTGGCCTCCATCGCACCGCTCAGCGGCCTGGTGGGCCTGCAATACGTGGGCGCCAACGAGGCCTACGCGCTGAGCGGCGAGGTGCAGTGGGCCAAGGGCCAGAGCCGCTACGACGCGCGCACCGAGTATCCGGCCGCGGGCTTCGGCGTCGTCAACCTGTATGCGCAGTTGCAATTGGATCGCCTGGGGCTGCCGCAGTTGGGCAATACCCAGGTGGTGCTGGGCGTGAACAACCTGTTCGACCGCGCCTACCGCACCGCCGCGACCTCGTCCAACGTGGCCTACGCCATGACGGATCTGAACCCCTTGCTGGAGCCCGGACGCAGTTTCAGCCTGACGCTGCGCACGCGCTTCTGACGTTTCACGCCCCGGCCGGCCGCGCAGCGCGGCCGGCCTTTTTTTTCTTTCCTGGAGACAGACATGACTATTCCCACTATTCCCAACGACGCCGCGCTGAGCGTGCAAGGTGAACAAGGCGAGATACGGATTCCGTTCGACGCCGTCATGGCCTATCACGGCCATGGCGCGTTGGCGATGCTGGCGCTGATCTTCCAGGGCTTGCGCGGCGCGCTGGCGCGGCTTGAGGATGGCGGGGCGCCCGTGGCGCGCGGCGAGCTGAGCGTGATCAGCGGCCACCCCGGGCCGGGCGTGCGCGATGCGTTCGAGTTCGTGACGCGGGCCGTCACCCGGGGCTGTTACCGGGTCGATCTGGCGCTGCCCGAGGCCCGCTACAGCGCCGCCGCCGACAAGTCATACAGCTTCTGGCTGCTGCGCGGCGAGCGCGGCGTGCAGGCGGTGCTGCGCGAAGGCGTGCTGCCGCCGGAATTCTTCGCGCTGCTGGGCAATCCGGCGCCCGAGGCCCAGCGCGAACACGCGGTGCTGCGGGCGCGCATTGCGCAGCGGGTGCTGGGGGAAGCGCCGGAGGCGTTGTTTGTGTTTCAGGACGGGCAGCCGTAGCTATCTGCCACCCTGAGCGCGTGCCGGATGACCCGTCAGGGAACCGATGGCGCGCCAACTGGTCCATAGCCAACGGGCCGGCCGCCGGCCGGCCCGCCTACCGGATCAAGGAAGACCCCATGTTTGGATTTGGAATTGCCCTGGCCATTCTTGGCGTCGTGTGCGTGCACGCGGCGATCGGCACGCATCGCGCGGGCTGCGAACGCCGCGATAGCTATGCGCTGGCGGGGCTGGGCGCCGTTGCCGCAAGCGGCAGCGCCTTGTTGCTGCTCTAGGCCAGAGAGGCTTGCGCCGGGCGGCAAGCCGCCCGGCGCAGGTCCTGGCGGCTTACCAGTAGTACTTCACCGACGCGACCACCGTGCGGCCGTTGCCGTACATGCACACGCCGTACGACTGGCAGCCGCTGACGTATTGCTTGTCGAACAGGTTGGCGGCGTTCAGGGCGAAGCGCCAGTTGGGCATTTCGTAGTGCAGGCCGGCGTCGTAGACGGTGTAGCTGGGGATGGTCAGGGAGTTGTCCGACGCGCCTGCCGCCGAGCTTTGGTAGCGCACCCCGGCACCCGCGCCAAAGCCTTCCAGCGGCCCGGTGCGCCAGGTCCAGTCGGCCCACAGCGAGGCCATCTGGCGCGGACGCGGGATGTCCACCGGCCACTTGCCCTCGGTGCCATCGTTGGCCTTGGTGATCTTGACGTTCTGGAACACGTAGGCGCCCACAATGGACAGCTCGGGCGTGATCTTGCCCACCGCGCTCAGTTCCACACCCTGCGAACGCACCGCGCCGGTCTGCACATAGGTGCTGCTGGTGGGATCGTTCGGGTTGGTGGTGACGACGTCGGTTTGCTTGATCTGGTAGATGGCGGCGTTCAGGGTCAGGTTCTTGCCGTCGGGCTGCCAGCGCAGGCCGGCCTCGACCTGTTCACCCTTGGTGGGCTTGGCCCAGGAACCGTCCGCCAAACGCGTGTTGGACACCGGGTTGAAGGACGTGGCGTAGCTGACGTACGGCGACAGACCGTAGTCGCCCAGGTAGGTCAGGCCGACGCGGCCGGTAAAGGCCTGGTCCAGTTGCGAGGTGCGGGCATCGGCCTCGCGGTCGGTCTGCTCGGTCTTGGCCCAGTCCTTGCGGCCGCCCAGCGTCAGCACCCAGCGGTCCCATTTGATCTGGTCTTGCGCGTACAGGCCCACCGAGTTCATGGTGGTGTAGGTATCGGTGCGCGGATAGGCGTTCGGGCCGTAGAAGATCGACCGATTGATCGGCGTATAGACCGGGTGGTACAGGTTGAGCGACGGCGCCAGCGCCAGCGATTCGCTGTCGGTGGTGGATTGGCGGCTGTATTCCAGGCCGGTCAGCAGCGTGTGCTCCAGTGCGCCGGTGCGGAATTTGGCTTCGGCCTGGTTGTCGACGTCAAAGCGGCTGTAGTTGAACTGGAAGATGCCGGCGTAGCGCGTCATCGACTGCATGGTCGGATCGCTGTCGTCCAGGCCGCCGCCATAGACCGAGCGGTCGTTCAGCTGCAAGTGCATCAAGCGGGTGTTCTGGCGCAGCGTCCACACGGAATCCAGCTTGTGCTCAAGCGCGTAGCCGACCGACCACTGCTTCTTGTGGTAGTAGTCGAAGTCCGGTTCGCCCGTGTAGAGATTGCGCGAGATCGTGCCGTTGGGGTTATGGATGACGGTGCCCTGGGCGGGCAGGAAGTTGCTGGACGTGTCGCCCCAGTCTTCCAGGTAGGTGGCCGACAGGGTCAGCGTGGTGGCGGCGCTGGGCTGCCAGCGCAGCGACGGTGCGAAGGCCACGCGCTGGTCCTTGTTGGGGCCGGACTGCGCGTTGCCGTCGCGGCCCACGCCCAGCAGGCGGTACGACAGGGTGCCGTTTTCGTCGAGGTTGTCGCCGATGTCGAAGCTGAGCTGCTTGCGCGCGTAGTTGCCGACCTGGGCCTCGATTTCGCGGGTGCGTTCGCCGTTGGCGAGCTTGCTTTGCACGTCGACGATGGCGCCGGGGTCGCCCTGGCCGTACAGCACCGAGGTCGGCCCGCGCAGCACCGTGATGCTGTCGATCATGTAGGGGTCGACGCGCCAGCTGGCCAGGTTGAGCGTGTTGGGCACCTGCAGGCCGTCCAGATAGGCCGTGGGGGTGAAGCCGCGCAGCGCCGAGTACCAGTCCGACCGGTTGTCCGAGCCGTAGCTGGAAAAGCCGGGCACGTAATGCAGGGCCTGGTTGATGTCGGTGGCGCCGGTCATCTCGACCTGCTGCGCCGTGACGACGTTGATGGTCTGCGGGATTTCGTTCAAGGCGGTGTCGGTCTTGGTGCCGGTGCGGCTGCGGCGCGCAACCAGGCCTTCGACGGCTTCGCTGCGCGTGTCGCCGTAGACGGACACGGCCGGCAGCGTGGCGGTTTCCGCACCGGACTGCTGCACCACGGCGGTGTTGCCGTTGATACGGGCCACCAGGCCGGTGCCGGCCAGCAGCCGGTCCAGTGCCTGCTGCGGCGTCAGCGTGCCACTGACGGCGGGGGCGCGGCGGTTCTGCACGGCCTCGGGCAGGTAATAGATCTGCAGGCTGGTCTGGCGGCCCAGTTGCAACAGTGCCTGGGCCAGCGCTTGGGCGGGAATGTTGACCTTGACGGTGGCGGCCTGGGCCTGGGCGTGGGCGGCCGGGGGCGTCACGGCCAACGCGGCGGCGATAACCAGGGCGAGGGGGCCGAGAGCGGCGGTCAGGGGCGCGTTGCGGCGGCGAAGGGTGGAAGGCCTGGCTGGGGTCAAGGTCACGATGGGCTCAGTTCGGGGCGGCGGATCCGGGGATCCGGCCAACAGGGTCGTGCGGAGCGAAAGCCCCGCTTACTTGCTATGAGCGATTGGGGCGGCCAACCCCGTAATGATTCTCAACTCAAAATTGATACTATTTGTATCAACGTGCCGCGATATCGCTGCCGCCGTCCGCCCGCGGCACCACGCGCACCGGGATCAGGGCGGGCAGGGCGGCCAGAAAGCCGGCGGTGTTGTCCACGTCGAAGACGCCCGCGATGCGGATGCCGCGTAGCGCGGCCGCGACGCGGATGGGTTGGCTGCGGTAGCGGTTGATCTCGTCCACCACCTGCGCCAGCGGCACGTTGTCGAACACGGCCTTGCCTTGGCGCCAGGCGGTGAGCGAGGCGACGTCCATCGCTTCCACCCGCAGCGCGTCGCCGCGGTGGGCCAGGCTGATGCCCTGCCCGGCGGTCAGTTGCGCCAGCTGGCGGTTCCACCATGACCCGGTGGAGACTTCGACCGAGCCGGATTCGACCGCGACCGTCAGGCGTTCGCGGTCGTAGCGCACGTTAAAGCGGGTGCCGGTGACGCGTACGCGGCCCACGGCGGTGTCGACGATGAATGGTCGTGCCTTGTCCCGCGACACCTCGAACATGATTTCGCCGGCCTGCAGCGCGACGTGGCGTTCGTCCTGGGTGTAGCGGACATCGGCCTGCGTGGCGGTGTTCAGCGTCAGCACCGAATCGTCTTGCAGCGCGACGCGGCGGCGTTCGCCGCGGGCGGTGGCGTAACCCTGCTGGAACAGCGTCTGCGCCGGCCACCACAGCGGCCACGCCACGCCAGCGGCGGCGGCCGCGCCCACGGCGCCGGCCAGGCCCCAGGTCAGGCGGCGGCGTTGGGGCGAGGCCAGGCGCGGCGCCGGCTTGCGCGCGATCAGCGGACGCAGGTCGCGGTCTGGCACGGCCTGCGTCAGGCCCCAGATCTGCTGCATTTCCTGGTAGGCGCGCTCGTGCTTGGCATCGGCTTGGCGCCAGGCCTGGAACTGCTGCCGTTCGCCCGCCGTCATCAGGCCGCCGTGGTCGCGGGCAAACCAATAGGCCGCCGCGTCCAGGGGATCCCCAGGCAGGTTGGAAAGGTCAGAGGTGTCCATGGTGCTCCCGTGCCGGCATCAGCGCATTCCGCCCGGCCCTATGGGATAAGACAATCTGGCCACGAAAGTCCGTAATGTCATCGCGCATAGGCATGCAGGCGGGTGTGTAGGTGCCGCATGGTGCGGGTGAGATGCTTTTCGACGCTGCTGACCGACAGGCCCAGGTGCGCGGCGATTTCGGGCACGGTCCAGCCTTCCAGCCGGTGCCAGGCGAACACGGCGGCGCAGGGTTCGGGCAATTCGTCCAACGCCTCGCGCAGCGCGCGCGACAGCTGGGCCGTGCGGGCGCCGGCTTCGGGGCCGTCCTGCGCGGGATGGTCGCTTTCGTCCAGGTCCTGCAAGGGGATGGCGGCGGTGCGCTGCTGCTTGTGGTGCTGATTGACCAGGCCGTGGTAGACGCTGCGGTGCAGGTAGGCCCGCGGGTTGCGGATCGCGGACACATCGCCTTCCAGCAGGTTGGCGATGGCGTCGTGGGTGGTGTCTTCGACATCGCCGGCCGCGTGCCCCTTGCGTTTCCATGTGCCCAGCAACTCGCGGTAGTAGGCGAGCCAACCGTGTTCGGCGGGGCGGGTCCGGCGCATGCAGGGAAACGGGAAAGGGACGAAGCCGCCGATTATTGCAAATAAAAATTATTCTTGTAAAGCCCGGCCGGGCGCTTGCGGCGGTTGCCCCGGCCAGGAAGGCGGAAGGGGACGGATGCGGGCGCCTGCGCCCGCATCCGTCCCCCTTGAATGCGCCAGTCAGTATGCCAATCAGTGCGCCCGGCTGGGCCCGCCGGCCAGGCCGCCACTGCGCTGGCGGGCAGCCTCGCGTTCAGGCGTGGACAGGTAGACGGCGCACAGGAAGTTGGCGCCCGCGATGATGGCGAACATCAGCGCCATCGGCTGCCAGGTCAGGCCGAAGGTATGCGCCACCCACAGGCCCACCAGCGGCGTGGTGCCGCCGAAGATCGCGCCGCACAGCTGGAAGCTGAGCGAGATGCCGGTGTAGCGCATCTCCACGGGGAAGGCCAGCGGCAGGTAGGGCGCCAGCACCGCGTAGTAGGCGCCGATCAGGAAGATGGCGGTGAGGATGCCGATGGCGATGTTCTGGATGTCGCCGGTCAGGATCAGCATCATCATCGGCACCGCCCACAGCGTCGACAGCGCGGTGACCCAGATCAGGAAGCGGCGCTCGCCGACGCGGGTGGCGATGTAGGAGGCGATCGGGAAGCTGATCAGCTCGACCACGCCGGCCCAGGTCACCACGTCCAGGATCTGGCTGCGCGTGATCTTCAGGTAGGTGGTGGTGTAGGTGATCATCAGGGTGGTCACGAAGTAGAACCCCGAGATGCCCAGCAGGCACAGGCCGATGCCCAGCAGCAGCGCGCGCTTGCGTTCGCGCAGCACCATGCTGATGGGGGCGGTGCTTTCCTTTTTCTTTTCCTTCAGGCGCGCTTCCAGTTCGGGGCTTTCGTTGACGCCGCGGCGGATGACGAAGGCCACCAGCACCAGCACGCCGCTGATGATGAAGGGCAGGCGCCAGCCCCACGACAGGAAGTCCTCTTTGGGCAGGTCCGACACCAGGCGGAACACGCCGGTGGCCAGGATCAGGCCGATGGGGCTGCCGTACTGCGGCGCCGAGGCCAGGAAGGTGCGCCACTTGGGCGGCGCGTGTTCGGCCGCGATCAGCACCGCGCCGCCCCATTCGCCGCCCACCGCGATGCCCTGCACCAGCCGCAGCGCGACCAGCAGCACCACGGCGGTCAGGCCGATCGAATGGTATGACGGCAGCAGGCCGATCAGCGTGGTGGCCACGCCCATCAGCAGCAGCGTGATGACCAGGCTCTGCTTGCGGCCGACGCGGTCGCCGAGATGGCCGAACAGCACCGCGCCCACCGGCCGCGCGAAAAAGCCGATGGCGAAGGTGCCGAGCGAGGCCAGCGTGCCCATGAAGGGATCGTTGGTCGCGAAGAACACGTCGCCGAACACCAGGGCGGCGGCCGTGGCGTAGCAGTAGAAGTCGTACCACTCGATCATGGTGCCGAAGAAAGCGGCGGCCGCCGCCCTGACCGGCTGTCTGCGGCCATTCTGGTCTTGCATGGAATTCCCCTTGTTTGTCGCGGCTTTCCACGGTGGCGCCGCATTGGATACGGCGTTGACGATAGCAACTACTGGCTATATCTTGTATAGCCACAATCCAATCAGAGATAGGTCCACTTCATGAAGGAAGTCCTGCTCGCCGACCTGCTATCCGGCGCGCTCTCGCGCGAATCGCCCGACCCTTTGCAAAAGCAGATCTACGACATCGTGCGGCGCGGCGTGCTGGACCACACGCTGGTGGCGGGGCAGCGCCTGCCGTCCTCGCGCGTGCTGGCGCAGGAGTTGGGCATCTCGCGCATCACGGTCACGCTGGCGTACGAACGCCTGATCGCCGAGAACTACCTGAGCGCGCGCGGCGGCAGCGGCACCTTCGTCGAGAAGACGGTGGACCGGCCGCTGCTGCCGCCGGCCTCGCCCGAACACGTGCAGCGCCACGTGCCGGGCCTGTCGACGCGCGGCGAGGGCATTGCCGGTGGCGCGGCCGGGCTGGGCCAGCACACCGGCGCGTTCGTGCCGGGCGTGGCCGATGCCAGCCTGTTTCCGTTCCACCTGTGGCGCCGGCTGGTGTCGCGCCACCTGGGCAAGTCGAACCTGGCGCTGTCGGGCTACGCCAAGGACGGCGCGGGCTTCCTGCCGCTGCGCGAGGCCATCGCCAGCTATCTGCGGCTGGCGCGGGCCGTGGTGTGCGAGCCGGAGCAGGTCATCGTCACGGCGGGCACGCACCAGTCGGTGGACCTGTGCGCGCGCATGCTGGCGGGGGCGGGCGACGCCGCGCTGGTGGAAAGCCCGTGCCACTGGGCCTTTCCGCCGGTGCTGGGGGCGGCGGGCGTGCGCGCCCATGCCGCCGTGCTCGATGACCAGGGCCTGGACCTGGTGGCCAGCAAGCTGCCGCGCCGCGCGCGGCTGTTGATTACGAGTCCGTCGCATCAGTACCCGACCGGCGTGGTGATGCCGCTGGCGCGGCGCCTGGAACTGTTGCAGGCGGCGCGGGCGCGCGGGCTGTGGGTGCTGGAGGACGACTACGACAGCGAGTTCCGCTACGACGGCGCGCCGATTCCGTCGTTGCAGGGGCTGGACGCGGATGGCCGCGTGATCTACCTGGGCACCTTCAGCAAGACCATGTTCGCCGGCCTGCGCATGAGCTACATGGTGGTGCCGCCGCAAGTGGCGGCATCGTTCTCGCAGGCCAGCGCCAGCATCTACCGCCCGGGTCAGTTGCACTTGCAGGCGGCGCTGGCTGACTTCATGGGCGATGGCCACTTTTCGCACAGCATCAAGCGCCTGCGCACCGAGTACGCCGGCCGCCAGGTCGTGCTGCGCGAGGCGCTGGCGGCGCGGGTGGGCGACCAGGTGGAATTGTCGCAGGCGCGCGCCGGGCTGCACGTCTATGCGCGCTTGCAGCCCAAGGTGCAGGTCGCTCGGCTGGCGGACGCCGCGAAAGAAGAAGACATCGTGCTGGGCTTGCCGCACTATCTGCCCGACGCCGCCCGGGCCGGTCGGCCCGCCGTGGTGCTGGGCTATGGCGGCGTGCCGTGCGAGCGCATCGATGATGGCGTGGTGCGATTTGCGCGGGCGTTGGCGCGAGCGACGGATGCGAAGCCCGCGCGGCGCGGCAAGCGTTGAGAACGCATAGCGCGCACCGGTACCAAGCAGGGGGCGAGCAAGCCAGCCCACTGCCCTGTCCGGTGGGACGCGCTACAGCTCGGCCAGCGCCTCATCCGCGGCAGTCAGCAGCAGATCAGCATGGTCTTGCCCGAACGGCAGTTGCGGGCGCAGCTTGAGCACGTTGCCGTGCAGGCCGGTGGCGCTGAGCAGCACGCGGCGTTCGCGCATCAGGTTGACCAAGCGGTGCGTCTCTTCCTTGGCGGGGGTCTTGGCGGCGCGGTCGCGCACCAGTTCCACGCCGATGAATAGGCCATCGCCGCGCACGTCGCCGATCAGCGCGTGGCGTTCGGCCAGCGCCCGCAGGCCGTCGCGCAGATACTGCCCGGTGCGCGCGGCGTTCTCTTGCAGCCCTTCTTCCTGGATCACCGCCAGCGTGGCTTGCGCCGCGGCGCAGGCCACGGGGTTGCCGCCGAAGGTATTGAAATAGCGGGCCTCGCGGCCAAAGCGTTCCATGATGTCGGGGCGCGAGACCATCGCGGCGATGGGGTGGCCGTTGCCCATGGGCTTGCCCATGGTGACGATGTCCGGCGCCAGCCCGTGGCGCTGGAAGCCCCACATGCAAGACCCGGTGCGCGCAAAGCCTGCCTGCACTTCGTCGGCGATGAACAGGCCGCCCGCATCGCGGATCGCCTGCACGGCCGGCGCCAGAAAGCCCGCCGGGTCGCTGTAGACGCCGTCGCTGGACAAGATGGTGTCGACCAGCAGCGCGGCCGGGCGGATGCCGTGCCGAAGCATGTCGTCGATGGCGGCCTGCACCTGCTGGCCGAACCACGCGCCCAGGGTGGCGGGATCATGGCGATAGCTGTCGGGCGCGGCGACGGTGCGCGTGTCCACGCCCAGCGGCACGGCCTGGCCCAGCGACGGCGACACGGCGGCCACCGCCGAGGTCACGCCGTGGTACGCCAGTTGCGTGACGATGACGCCGGTGCCGCCCGTATGGCTGCGCGCCACGCGCAGGGCCAGGTCGTTGGCCTCGCTACCGGTGCAGGTGAAGATCACTTGCGACAGCGGCTCGGGGAAGGTGGCCAACAGTCGTTCGGCATAGTCCAGCACGCCGTCGTGCAGGTAGCGGGTGTGCGTGTTCAGCACGGCGGCCTGGTCGGCGATCGCCTTCACCACGCGCGGATGGCTGTGGCCGACCGATGCGACGTTGTTGTAGGCGTCCAGGTAGCGCTCGCCATCGGCGCTATACAGCCATACGCCTTCGCCGCGCACGATGTGCAGCGGCTGGTCGTAGAACAGGCGGTAGGACGGGCCCAGCACGCGCTGGCGGCGGGCGATCAACGCACGTTCGGCCTCGGGCAGCGCAGCGGCTGCGGCGGGGTCGAACGCATTGAGCATGGCTTTGTCTCGGCTCATACGAAATTCTCCATCGGGGTCAGGCTGGCGGCCAGCAGGATGTCGCTGGCCTGTTGCCGCGGCATCGCGTCCAGCCGCGCCAGGCCGGTCCAGGCCAGGCCGTTGTTGCGCAGGATGTATTGGCGGTTTTCGGGGTGCTGCTGCGCGCGCCAACCGGTGATGGCCACCGTGATCAACTGGCGCGCGGCCATCAGGTCGGGCAGCAGGGCGATTTCGGCGTCGGTCAGGGGCAGCGTCTGGTGATAGCTGGCCAGGCAGTGGCGCAGCGCGGGCGACAGCGGGTTGGGTGCATCGTCCAGCAGGTAGGCGCCGGCCACGGCCAGATCCTGCACCAGTGGCGCGCGCACCATGTCGCCAAAATCGAGCAGCGCGGCGATGTGGTCAGGCTGCGCTCGGTCCACCATCACGTTGTAGGGGTTCAGGTCGTTGTGGATGACCTGGCGCCGCAGGCCCTGCAATTGCGGCAGCGTGTCGCGGATGAAGCGGTCCAGGTGGCGCTCGGCCAATTGGCGCCGTTCCGGTTCGGCGATGCGCGGCAGCAGGTCGGCCAGGCGGTCGGCATGTTGCAGGTCCCACATCAATTCGTGGTCGGCCATGGGGTGGCTGAAGTCCGCCAGCGCCAGGTCGAACTGGGCCAGCGCGCGGCCCAGGGCCTGGTGCTGCGCCGGGCTGCGCGCCACCTTGTATAGCGGCACGCCATCCACGAAGGTCATCAGCCGAATGGCGCGGCGGCCGCCGTCTTCGTCGTCATGCCAGTGCACGTAGTCGCCGGCCAGGCCTGGAATCAGGTGCGGCACGGGCGGTTCGCCGCCGGCTTGCATCAGGCACAGTTGGGCCTGGGTATGGAAGTCGGTGACGGCGGGATCTTCGGCCGGGTGGGTGGCCTTGAGCACGTACGCGGTGCCATCGGCGCCCTGCATCAGGAAGTTCTGGTCGCGTTCGCTGGACAGGATGCTGGCGCGGGCCGTCAGCCCATAGCAGGACAAGGCCACGGCCTCGGCCTGCGCCAGGGTCAGTTTGAGGGGCTCGGCGGCAAACAGCGCCTGGCCGGCGCTGGGGCGGGTGCTGCGATTCATGCCTGGCGCTCTTCCAGTCCGCACCATTCGGCGATGAACAGCGCGATGGTCTGGGTGACCTTGCGCACCGATTCCAGGTTCACGGCTTCGTCGTAACCATGCGGCATGCGGCATTCCGGGCCATAGACGATGGCCGGCGTGTCCGCGTACAGGCCATAGAAGCGGGCATCCGTGGCGGCGGACGTGGCGTATTCGCGCAGCGGCTCGCCAAACACCTGTTCGTGGGCGCTGCGCAGCGCGGCCTCGACCTCGTCGGAATCCTTCAGTTCGTAGCCTTCGGCCATGAAGCCGTGGTAGATGACCTTGGGCGGATGCTTGGCCAGGAACGGGTCGCGCGCGGCGGCCTGCGCCACGAAGGCCTCGATCTCGGCGCGCGCGTCTTCCAGGCTCTGGCCCGGATATACCGCCACCCGCATGTCGAAGGTGCACCAGGCCGGCACGCTGGACGGCCAGTCGCCGCCGGCGATCTTGCCGAGGTTGAAGCGGATGGGGTGGGGGTGGTCGCAGAAGTGGCGGTGGTCGCGCTTGTTGGCGTTCCAGCGCGTTTCCAGTTCGTCCAGCGCCTGGATCAGGAAGATCGCCTTCTGGATGGCGTTGGCGCCGGCGCCGGTGAAGGCGGCCGAGGCGTGCTGGGGGTCGCCTTCGACCTGCACCTGGAACCACATCGGCCCGACCTGGGCGCGCATCAGCATGGGCAGCAGCGGTTCCGGGATGAAGGCGGCGTCGGCGCGGTAGCCGCGCGCCAGGCAGGCCAGGGCGCCGTTGCCGGTGCATTCCTCTTCCACCACCGATTGCAGGAACACGTCACCGGCGGGCGCCAGGCCCAGGCTGGACAGCGCGTCCATGGCCGACAGGCAGGCGATCAGGCCCGACTTCATGTCGCCCGCGCCGCGGCCGTGCATCCAGCCGTCAATGATGGCCGGCTCGTAGGGGTCGCGGCTCCATTGCGATAGCGGGCCGATCGGCACCACGTCGATATGGCCGTTCAGGATCAGCGAGCGGCCCTTCAAGCTGCGCGCCCGGTGCGCGCCGACCACGTTGTAGGCGTTGTCGTAGGACACGGCCACCGGCGAGAAGCCCGGCAGGTGGCGGATGGCGTCCACGTCGATTTTCCAGCGGTCCACGCCGTAGCCGCGTTCGGCATAGCGCGCCGCCATGAAGTCCTGCGCGGTGGCCTCTTCGCCGCGTTGCGACGGCAAACGCACCAGTTGCGCCGTCAGGTCGGTCTGGGCCGCGAAGCCCGCGTCGACGGCTTGGATAATGCGCTGCCGCAGCGCCGGGGTCAGTTCTGGCATGGATGTGCTCGATGTTGACTGTGGATGCGAGCCATCCTAAAGAAAATTGGATTGATGAAAAATAGCCAATCCGGGTTATTTGATATAGCCACTTTGGTCTCGCCGCCGCACATGCTGAAGGAAAAGCAGATCGAGGCATTTCACCTGCGGCGCATGGCCGTCCAACAATCGGATTGCCATGTCCTGTCCAGCACCATCCTGCCCAACGCCGCACGCCGGGGCCAACATGTAGCGATCGGGCAATACCAGTGCACCATTGCCGACATCCGCTATTCGCTTGTCCGTCGCTATCGCTAGGGCCGAAAGCCGGCAAGGATCGGCGCTATCCATTCCTCACCGCCACCGTTGTCCCAGGGGCCATTCTCGCGTCCGCCGTAAAGTTCTTGGGTACCGGTCACCGTCCTGACGCCTTGCGGGGCGCGCGCGGCAGAGAGAAAGGCGCTCACTGCGTCGCGCAGGCCGGCTTCGTCGTGGGGGGCGAGGGTTTTCAGCGCGTCATCAAGCGAATAGCGGACGTCAGGAATAACGCATTGGTAGCGGACGGTCGCTGTTTTCTGGCCCGGCAGTGCCGGGTTGGGCTTGATGGTCTTGGACAGGACCCTGCATGCTGACTGCTCAACGCGTGCGCGCTGCAGGCGGAATGCCTCGATCAATTGTTCTTTCAGCGCCTGTGGTTCGGTGGCATTGAGAAGCGCTTTCACCCGATTTTCCGCCGTGCGTCGGTACGAGGTTTCCCGCCGGTCTGCCACGCCCCGCAAGAACTCCATGCGGATAGGTACCTTATCGGGAAAGAAGCGCTTCGTGTATGCGTCCAGTTGGCGCGCGCTGTGGATGTCGTCGTGTACGACGTAGTCGAGGTAGAGCTGCCCGATCTGTTCGGGCGTCAGCGGTTGTGCCACAGCGACAGGCAGCAGGCACACCGAGCACAACAAGGCAGCGGCGACGGCACGAGGAACGCGCGGGGTCAGGCTCATGGTGGCGGAACGAGTTCTCTTGACGCTTACGGCCCAACCGCCAGGCGAACGGGTTTGCCGATGCGGCTCAACATCTCGACCAGCGTATCAATAGTGAACTTGGTGGTCTTTTTATTCACCACGTCCGATACGCGGGGGCGGGACACCATCAGGATCTCTGCGGCCTCAGCTTGCTTCAAGTGATGCTGCCCGATCCAGTCCGCCAGTTCTGTCATCAGCTGTTCCTTGAGCAGTTTGGTGTCATTGATTTGCTGTTGCGATGCCAAGTGCAGCCGTCGGGCTTCCTCTGGCGGGAATCCTAGTTCCAGGAACAGGTTTGCGCCTGGTTTGGTGACGTGGCGGATTTCAGTGTCTATCTTCATGGCTTGCCCTTCCTTGCGTTGACGATGCCCCGATAGCGTGCCTCGGCGATATGCTTGTCTTGCTGGCGGGTTGCCTGTGTTTTCTTCTGGAAGCAGTGCAGGACATACAAGGCTTCTTCGAATTTGGCGACGTGCATCATTCGGAACGCGCCGCCAGCCTCACGAATACGGATTTCGCGGGTGCCTGCGCCTATCTCGTCAAAGGGCTTCCAGTCGTCTGGCTCCAAGCCAGCTTGGACCTTGCCCAATTGGAACCCCGCTTGTCGACGAGGTTCGAGGGGAAAATCCAGGAGGTCCTCATAGGCTGACCCGGCCCAACGTATCTCTTTGTCCATCAATTATATTTGTATCAACTTTTATACCGAAAGGGTATGGATGCCAATCTTGGGAGTGCCACCCGAGATGAGTTGTCCGAAGGCCGGCAAGCCGCTACGGACGAAAACCGGGAGTCAGGTGGGCCTGAGTTGAGGCCGACGCCACCGCAGACCAGCCTGCACGGCAAAGCGGGGCGGGGGCGATGGTTCTGGAATTGAAGAGAGTCGGAGTCTATTGCTGTCGACCTACGCGTCGAGCATGCCCCGAAGAAAACGGACATTTCCTACAGCGAGCGTGAAGTATCTGTAGGGCGAATCGCTTCGGGCGCCACCCGGTTCCCGGCCCCCCCAGATTGGCGGCTGACCGCTATCACTTGGCGGGTGCGTGAGCGCGCGCGATTCGCGCAGGTGAGATGCTTCGAAGACGGCGGCTTGGCAGGCGCAACGCGCCACAACCCGGCCGGCGACACTCGTTCTCTTTTTCGGAATTTGCGGCCATGTTGATTGATGAATCGCGCGCTCCCCTCATGTTCTTCCGGTCCCAGGGGGAATCGGACATTCCTGTCGAGCAGCAGTTGCAGCGCTTGCTGGATCAGGGCCAGCCGTTCGTGCTGGTGATGGACCATTCGCCCGACGACCACCACGACGAATCGGTGGAGGAACGGCGCGAAAAAGCCTTGTTCTTCAAGCGGGTCAAGGACCAGATGCGCAGCCTGTGCCGCGGCATGATCGTGCTGGAACGCGGCAAGCCCACGTCGGCGCCCATGCGCTTGGCGGCGGCGGGGGCGAGCAAGGCGTTCGGCTTCAAGGTCGGCTTCGTCGATGACGAGGACGCGGCGGTGCAACTGGGGCTGACGTGGATGGAACCGCAGGCATGACTGCCGGCGTCTGCCTGCCACCGCAGGATGGCTTGGCCCTGTGACAGCGGGATGGCCTGTGCCCGGCCAGCGGTCAGCGTGTTGACGCGTGCTCGGCTTCGCTATCGGCCGATCCGCGCCGCAGCCGCTCACGGTAGACCGCGGGCGTTTCCCCGAAGGTGCGCCGGAACAGGTTGATGAACGCGGTGGTGGTGGAGTAACCCAGTTCCACCGCCACGGTGGTGACTTGCGCGCCGTCGGCCAAGAGTTCCAGCGCGCGCATCAAGCGAGCGCGTTGGCGCCAGGTCGAGAAGTTGAAGCCGGTTTCCGTGACGAAGCGCCGGCTGAGGGTGCGCGAGCTGACCGCGCCCCAATCCGCCCATTGCTCCAGGTCGCGTGCGTTTGACGGATCGTCGATCAAGGCGCGGGCGATGCGTTGCAACCGCGGTTCCTGCGGCATGGGCAGGCCGAGGCTTTCGACCGGCAGGTTGCGGATCTCTTCGAGGATGACCGAGGCCAGGTGCTGGCGCGCGCCTGTCAGAGGCTCCAGCGGCCAGGTACTGGCGCGCAGCACGGCTTCGCGCAACAGGCCCGACACCCGCAGGGTGCAGGGGTGGTGCGGCAGATCGGCGCAGTGCGCTTCGGTGATGAAGGCGCTCCAGCCATGGAACGGCCCGTGCGAGCGGGCCCAGTGCGCCTGGTGCGGCGGCAGCCAGACGGCGTGGATCGCGGGGACGACCCAGACGCCGCTGTCCAAGCCGACCGACAGCAGGCCTTGCAGCGAGCCGAAGAGCTGGCCGCGGGAGTGGTGGTGCGGCTCGGTGGCGAAGTCGGTGTCTTCGCAGCGGCCGGCCACGACGAACAAGGTGGGGCCGTCGGACCGGTCGACCAGCGAACGGTCGATGGTGAGGTCGGCCATGGCGGATCAAAGCTATTAATGGAGGCTAATAGTCTATCCAAGCCAAGAACGAGTGTCTACGGCGAAGGGCGCTGCGGACGCCCAGCCCGCCCGCGGCGGCAGCCGCACCCCCTGTACCTGTGGAGCCGCAGCCAGCACTGTGCGTGCCGCACCTGGCTTCCGCCCATCGCGCAAGTCAGGCCGCCTCAGGCGTGTTTTCCGGGCTGATGCCGCAGGAAATGCTCGACGATGCCCTGCAGGGCGTAGTCGGCGCTGGCCTGGCGGATGCGTTGCCGGGTGCCGCTGAATTGGCGGGTGGCGGTGTAGACGATGGGGCTGGCGTCGGCGTGGCCGCTTTTGAAAGCCCAGGCGTAGCACTGCGTGCCCGCCGGGACGCGGCCGTCGGCGGCGTCGGTGATGCCGGTGCTGGCGATGGCGACGTTGGCGGGGCTTTTGCGGGCGGCGCCCAGCGCCATGTCCCGCGCGACGGCTTCGCTGATCAGGTTGTGGGTGGCCAGGGTCGATGGCGGCACGTCCAGGCAACGTCGTTTCGAATCGGCTGAATACACCACGAAAGCGCAATCCAGCAAGCTGTCGGCGCCCGGTATGTCGGCCAGCGTGGCCGATATCAGGCCCGCGGTGCAGCATTCCGCGGTCACCAGCGTCAGCCGGTGTTCATGCATGAATAGGGCGACTCTTTCGTTGGCGTTCATGGCGGCTCCCGCGGTTGTCTGTGTTTCCCAGCAATTGGCATGCCGAGAATCGCCCGCGCGGCGGATCACCGCCGGCAATGACAGACGCTCACAGAATAGGGCCGGCTGGGGGCTGCGGGACGCGCATAATGGATCAGCGGTGAAGACAGTTCGCGCCGCAGCGATGGGCCGCGCGCCCATGAAGTTCCTATTCTCCGCGGCGTTGGCGGCGCCCCACCGAGGAACTCGAATGTCCACATCCCCGCAGGGCAAAGCCCAGGTGAATTCAGCGCTCAGGCTGGCAGGTGAAAACCGCTACCGGCTGCTGGTCGACGCCGTGATGGATTACGAAATCTACCTGCTCGACGCCGACGGGCGCGTGATCAGCTTGAATAAGGGCGCCGAGCGGTTCAAGGGCTACACCTCGGAAGAACTTGTTGGCGAAGACTTTTCCCTTTTCTACACGGAAGAGGACCGCGCCGCCGGCGTGCCACAGCGGTCGCTGGACACCGCGCGACGCGAGGGGCGATTCGAGGCGGAAGGCTGGCGGGTGCATAAAAATGGCCGGCGGTTCTGGTGCAACGTCGTCATGGACGCCATCCGCGACGACGACGGCACCATCCTGGGCTTTGCCAAGATCACGCGCGACCTGACCGAAAAGAAGAACGCGCAACAGGAAGTGGAAGCCGCCCGCGAAGCCCTGTACCACTCGCAAAAGCTGGAAGCGCTGGGCCGCCTGACCGGGGGCGTGGCGCACGATTTCAATAACTTCCTGACCACCATCCGGTTCGCGTCGGATATGCTGGCCAAGCCGGTTGTCGACACCGCCAAGCGGCAGGAACTGGCCGGCCTGATCGCCGCAACCGTCGACCGCGCTGCCCACCTGACCGCCCAACTGCTGGCATACGCGCGGCGCCAGCCGCTCAAGCCGGCGCGCTTTGATGTGCGGGCCTGCATCGAGGGCATGCAGGACATTTTCTCCGCCACCGCCGGCGCGGGGGTCAAGATCACCTATCACTTCGAGGACGAGCCGCTCTACATCTGCGCCGATCCGAATCAGCTCGAAACCGCCATTTTGAACATCGTGGTCAATGCGCGCGACGCAATGCCCCGCGGTGGCGACTTGGCGATCTCGCTGTGCCGGGTGAGCGGGGTGGCGGGCTCGGCCCCGGCGGGCGGCAGCCGGCCGAGTGTGGCGATTGTGCTGCGCGATGCGGGCTGCGGCATGACGCCCGAGGTGCTGGCGCATGTGTTCGAACCGTTCTTTTCCACCAAGCCCATTGATAAGGGCACCGGCCTGGGGCTGAGCCAGGTGTTCGGGTTTGCCAGGCAGTCCGGCGGCGACGTCAGCGTGGTCAGCAAGGTGGGGGTGGGGTCCACCTTTACGATCACCATTCCCGAAGACGCGTTGCATGGCGAGATCGGCGTCCTGGATTCCGCGCCTGGAGCCCAGCGGGAACCCTCAGAGCGGATCATTCTGGTCGAGGACGACGCGGACGTGGGCGCAGTGCTGCACGCGTTGCTGGAGGAGTTGGGGCACGACGTGACGTTGTGCTCCGGCGCCGACGGCGCGCTGGCGTTGCTGGCCGAGACCGACGGGGGCTGCGATCTGGTCATTACCGATATCGAGATGGCGGGCTTGAACGGGGTGGAACTGGCGCACCGCATCCGTTCGTTGTGGCCGCATGTTCGCATCATCCTGACCACCGGGTCCGACGAGATCCTGAGCCAGCCGGAGCCGCGCGACTATCCGCTATTGCCCAAGCCGTGGTCGATGGCGCTGCTGACCGACCTGCTGAGGCGGGACCCGGGCCCGATGGCCGAAGAGGCACAGGGCTAGGCCCCCGTCGCGCATAGGGCCACCGGACTGTCGCGCAGCAGGGGCAGCAGGGCCAATTCCCCCGCGGCCCCTACCTGGTGGCGGTGCCCTGACAGCACGTTCAGGAATACCTTGCCCGCTTCCCGCGGCAGCAGCAGCCGCGTGTCGGCCCAATAGGCGCTGGCCGTGGCGGCATCGTCCTGGGCGTAGCCGGCCAGCGCGGTGGCGCATAGCCGGGGCACGACGATCAGCAGGTCCTGCCCGTCATGGCGCCGCAGGTAAGCCAGGATGTGTTCCGCTTGCGCGCCTTGCGCGGCAACCGGGCGGCAGTCGGCGTTGCGCAGCAGCGCGGGAAAGCGGGCGCGCAGCGCCAACGCCCGCTGGATGATCGCCTGCTTGACCGCGCCGCTGCGCCAGGCGGCCGCGCTGGCGTCCAATGGGCCGTCGCCCGGGGTAGCGTTCAACAGCGCCGCCCGCAGCGCATAGTCCACCGGCCGGCGGTTGTCGGGATCGACCAGGCTGAAATCCCACAAGTCCGTGCCTTGGTACAGGTCCGGCACGCCGGGCAGGGCATTGCGCAGCAGCGTCTGCGCCAGGCTGTTCACCAGGCCTGCCGGCGCCAGGCGCCGCGCGTAGGCGGCAATGTCGCGCAATAGCGCGCGGCCCTGGGGGTCTGTCAGGAAATGCTCGATGACGTGCCGCGCCGCGAGTTCGTAGGGGGCGTTGGGGGCAGTCCAGCGGGTGTGCAGTTTGGCTTCGCGCAGGGCCTTTTGCTGCCATTGCGCCAGGCGCTCCAAGTAGGCCGCCACCGCGTCGGGGCGCGCGTCGACATCATCGGGCGCCAGGTCCAGCGGCCACGCGCCAACCAGGCTTTGCAGCAGGATGTAGCGGTCGGCCCGGGACGGCATGCCGTCCTGCGTGGGCAGGCGTTCGATCCATTCGTGCGCCACGCGGATCCAATCTTGCGGGGCTTCGGACAGGGCAGCCAGACGGCAGCGGCTGTCTTCACCGCGCTTGTGGTCGTGGGTGGCGGTGGCGAGCATGGCGTCGGGGTGACTGCCGGCGCGTGCGGCGCACGCGGCGTGGAAGGCCTGCGATTCCAGCGAGAAGCGGGTGGGGCTGGAGCCGACCTCGTTGCGCGAGAGCAGCGGGGCATAGCGGTAGAACAACGTGTCTTCCAGGGCCTTGGCCGCAAGCGGCGGCGTCAGTTGCTGGAAGTGGCGCAGCGCGCGCTCGCGGGCGCATTGCAGGGCGTGGCCGGCGTCGGCGTCTTGCGGCACGCCTGGCGAGCCGTCCAGCCATTGGTCCAGCATGTCCAGCAGGCGATCGTCGGTGCTGCCCGGCTGCGCGTCCAGCAGGCGGCGCGCGCCGGCCAGGGCGGCCTGGCTGCGGGCGTGGTCCGCGGCGCCGCGGCCGCCGTCTTCCGCATAGCTGCGGTACGTGGGAAAAGCCGCCAGCAACGCGGTCAGGACTCGGTCGATGGCCGGACTGGTGCAATCGCGCGTGCGCAAATCCAGGCTGGCCACGCGCGATAACGCACGCACCAACGTCAGCCGCTCGGCCGGGAAATGCCGCGCCAGCATCAGGCGGCGGGCGCATAGAAGCTGGTCTGGCGCGCTGCGGGTCTGCCCGCTCAGGTGCTGCCAGAAGCGTTCCAGCGGCTCGCGTGCGGCGGGGGCGTGCAGCAACGCGCCGACCTGGTCCATGAAGTCGTAGCCGGTGGTGCCGTCTGCCTGCCAGCGCGGGTCCAGCGCTTCGTCGTCGGCCAGGATCTTTTCCACGATCAGGTAGGCGTCCGGGGTCAGGCCCGCCTGGACGCGGGCGGGGTCGGCCAGCGCCAGCGCCCCGCGCAGGCGCCGCAGATAGGCGCCCGGCGCGGCCAGGCCGTCGATGTGGTCGATGCGCAGGCCGTCCAGCACGCCTTCGCGATATAGGCGCAGGGGCAGGGCGTGCACGGCGTCGAATACGCCATCGTGGTCGATCCGTACGCCGACCAGCTCGCTGATCTCGAAGAAGCGCCGCCAGTTGATCTGGTCGGGCGCCGTCGTCCACCAGGCCAGGCGGTAGTGCTGGCGCTCCAGCAGGTGATGCAGCCGGCGCTGGCCGGACGGTGTGCCGCAGGCGTGCGCGGCGCAGACCTGGGCGGGATCACCGGGCGTATCTTGCAGCGGTTGCGCCACGGGATAGCGCTGGTCGCCCACGGCGATGGCATAGCCGCCCGCCTGCGCGTCGTGAACCAGGCTGATGCCGCCGGCCGCAAGGCAGACGCCGTAGGGGTCGGGCAACACGGGCAGCAGGACCTTGCCGCGCAGGGCGGTGTCGGGCACGCGCCAGTCGATGTCGAAGGTGCGCGCATGCGGGCTGCCCTCACCTTGGCGCAGGACGTCGGCCCACCAGGCGTTGGAGACGTCGGCGGCCATGTGGTTGGGCACGATGTCGGCGATGAGGCCCAGGCCCCGCGCGCGGGCGGCGGCGGCCAGGCGGCGCAGGGCGGGCTCGCCGCCCAGCTCGGTGCTGACGCGGCCATGATCGATGACGTCGTAGCCGTGAGTGGACCCAGCCCGGGCTTGCGAAATGGGCGACAGATACAAGTGGCTGACGCCCAGCGCGGCGTAGTAGGGGACCTGCGCGCAGGCGTCATCCAGGGTGTAGCCCGCGTGCAGTTGCAGGCGCGCGGTGGCGCGCGGGCGGTGGGCGATGGGCGTGGGGGGAAGCACGGAGCCGGTCATGGTTTGCGTCCTCGCAGGGCGCAGAGCGGCGCCAGTCGCGTCCGGACCGCCGGATCGTCCAGGCAAGCCGCCGCGGCCAGCGGCTGACGTTGCCGCCAGTTGGGGTGCCGCGCGTCCGCGCCGGGCAGGTTGGGTTGGTCGACGATGCCGGTGGCGTCTTCCAGCGGCACCAGGGTCAAGGGGCATGGCGCGGCCGCAACAAAGCCGAGCAGCGCGGCGCTGGGGGCTTGGGCGGGTGCGGGGCTGGCCGCGCCATGCGCATGCGTGCGGACGGCCTGCCACAGGTGTTCGCGGTCGGCATCGCGTTGCGCCAGCAGGTCGGCCTGGCCTCCTTGGGGGTCGAGCAGGCCCAGGCGCGCGCGCCAGTTGATGTCGTGGCCGCGCCACCAGCCTTCGAGCGTGGGCAGGTCGTGCGTCGTGGTCATGGCAGCGGCGTGGGCCGGCCACGCCGCCGGCGCGATGAAGGGGGCGGGTGCGCGCGGGCCGCGCATGAACCACAGCACATCCATGCCCAGCAGGCCATGGTCGCGCAGGGCGTCGTCAAACCCCTCCGGCACCGTGCCCAGGTTTTCGCCGATGACCAGGGCTTGGTGGCGCCAGGCTTCCAGCGCTGTCAGCCGCAGCAGCGCGCGCAGCGGATAGCGCAGATACGCACCGTCGGCCGCGCCCGCGCCGTCGGGAATCAGCCACAGGCGCGCCAGGCCCAGGATGTGGTCGATGCGCAGGCCGCCGGCGTGGGCGAAGCCGGCGCGCAGCATGGCCAGAAAGGCCGCGTAGCCGGAATCCCGCAGCGCCCGGGGGGACAGGGCGGTGAGCGACCAGGCCTGGCCCTGGGGGTTATGGATATCGGGCGGCGCGCCCACGCTGGCCTGCCTGAGCAGGTCGCGCTGGCGGCTCCAGGCATGGCTGCCAGCGGGGTGGGCGCCGATCGCCAGGTCCGCGATCAGCCCCACCCGCATGCCGGCCTGCCGGGCCGCCGCTTGCGCCTGGGACAGGCTGACGCTGGCCAGCCATTGCGCGAATCGGTGGAAGTCCAGTTCCTGCGCGTGTGTCTGGGCGGCGGCCTCGGCTTGCGCCGAGCGCGGATCGCGCAGCGCGTCGGGCCAGTCGGCCCAGGACCGCGGCGCGCCGGGAAACTGCGCCTGGCGCGCATGCAGCGTTTCAAACAGCGCGTGGTCCCGCAGGTCTTGCCCGCCCGCAGTGCAGAACGCCTGAAAGGCTTGCTGCTGGGCCGGCGTGGCTTGCCGGCTGAAGTCGTGGTGCAGTTCGCGCAGCAGTTGCTGGCGCCACCGGGCCGCTTGCGGCCAGTCGATCAGGTCCTGCGCCTCAAGGACTTCCAGCGCTTGCGCGGCTTGCGGCGGCAGCCGGGCCAGCGCCGCGCGCAAGGCGTCTTCGCCGAGCACGGCGGGGTCTGCGTACAGCGTGTTCAGGAATAGCCGGCTGGAGGGCGAGTAGGGGCTGTATTGCGCGGGATCGTCGGCGAACAGGGCATGCACCGGGCTGATCGCCAGCGCATCCGCGCCCGCGGCGCCGGCGGCCGTGGCCAGTTCGCGCAAGGCGCCGAAGTCGCCGAAGCCGTGCGTCGCTCGCACAGGGTCCGGGCTGCTGCGGCGCAGGCTGTAGACCTGCGCGGCCAGGCCCCACGCGCGCGGATTGGCATCGCACAGCAATTGCGCCAAGGTCGGCGCGCTGGGCGGGGCTACCGCCAGCGTGGTGACCCCGCCGCCCAGTTCCAGCGTGTAGTAGCCGGGCATGGGGGGAACGGCCAGTTCGGGCGTCCCGCTGGCACCGTCGGTCGTGTGCCCGGTCAGGGCGGCGGCGGGGGCGGTTTGTCCGGCGCGCAGTTCGTACAGGCCGGCGCAGGAAGCCGGCAGGCTGAGCGAACCGCCCGCCACCGCCACCAACATGCTCGGCAGTTGCTCCTTGCTGTCGGTCAGCCGCAAGCGGCTGTCCTGGATTTGGGCGTCGCTGTCGGCGGGCAGGTCCATGGCGCGCAGCAGGGCGCGCAGGGTGTCCGAACCCACGGCCTTGGCGCGGCCATGGGCGTCGGTCCAGTGTTCGGCCAGGCCGGCTTCGGTGGCCAGCGCGGCCAATGCGTGGGGGGCGGGGGCGGTCATGGGGCCTCTTGCAGAAGGTACACCGCGCTGTCGCCGCACAGGCTGCCCGAGCTGATCGCATCGAACGCGCCGGGCAGCGATTCAAAAAGCAGCGCCGCGAAGCTGCCGTCGGGCGCCAGTGTGGCGGGCAGCGGCACGCGGACATCGCCCAGGTTGGCGTAAAGCGTCAGGACCGCGCCGTCGTTCAACGCCCAGCGGGCATGCACGGCGCTGTCGCCCACGGCGCGGGCGCCCAGGCTGAACGCGCCGCGCAGACGCGGCGCAATGAGACGCTGGCGCAGTTGCAGCAGCGCACCGTAGTAGGTGCGCCACGCCTGGGCGTCGTTGCTGTCTTCGTTGGCCCAAGGGTGGCTGCGCAGGTAGGTGGCTTCGGCATTGGGATCGGGCAAGGCGTCGGCGCCGCTGAATTCGGCGAAGGACGAGAATTCCAGTTGCCGACCGGTGCGCACCGCATCGGCCAGGGCCGGATCCGCGTGGCTGGTGAAATACAGGAACGGTGCGTGGCTGCCGCTTTCCTCGCCCATGAAAATCAGCGGCACCTGTGGCGCCAGCAATTGCAACGCCACCGCCGCGCGCAGCCGGTCCGCCGAAGGCGCCAGGCTGGCCAGGCGGTCGCCGTGGGCGCGGTTGCCGGTCTGGTCGTGGTTCTGTAGGAACAGCACGAATGCCGTGGGCGGCAAGTGGGCGCTGGGTTCGCCGCGCGGGGCGCCGCCACGGTGGGCGGAGGGCTGGCCCTGGTACAGCCAGCCCTGTTCCAGGCAGTGGGCCAGCGCGTGGGCGGGGCGCTCGACGTAGTCGGCGTAATAGCCATGGGATTCGCCGGTCACCAAGTGATGCAGCACGTGGTGGGCATCGTCGTTCCACTGCGCGTCGTAGCCGGTTTGCAGCAACGAGGCGCGGTTGTCGTCGTTTTCGACGACCAGGTGCACGTGGCGTCCGGGCAGTTGGCCGCGCACGTGGCGGGCCAGTTCGGGCAGCCATTCGTGTCCCGCAATGGCGTGCACGGCGTCCAGCCGCAGGCCGTCGAAGTGGTATTCGCTAAGCCAGTACAGCGCGTTTTCTTCAAAGTAGCGCCGCACCGCGGCCTGGCGGAAATCAATGGCTGCGCCCCACGGCGTGCGGATGTCGTCGCGAAAGAACGGCGCGGCGTAGTGCGGCAGGAAATTGCCGTCGGGTCCGAAATGGTTGTAGACCACGTCCAGCATGACACCCATGCCCAGGCCGTGGGCGGTATCGATCAGGTCCTTCAGGGCGTCCGGCGTGCCGTAGGCGGTGTCCGGCGCATAGGGCAGCACGCCGTCGTAGCCCCAATTGCGCGCACCGGGAAAGTCGGACAAGGGCATTAATTCCAGCAGCGTGACGCCCATGCGCGCCAACGCCGGCAGCCGTTGGCGCAAGCCGGCGTAGCCGCCCGCCAGACCGGCATGCACTTCGTACAGCACGGTTTCTTCCCAAGGGCGGCCTGTCCAGTCGGGATGGCGCCAGGGGTAGGCGTCCGGGCGCACCACGACGCTGTCGTCGTGCGCGTCGCCGTACTGCAGGCGGGATGCGGGGTCCGGAACCGTCAGGGCGTCGTCGATGCGGTAGCGGTAGCGCGTGCCCGGCGGGCAATCCACATCCACTTGAGTGAAGCCCAGCGCGTCCGGCCGCAAGGGAATCGGCGCGCGCCCTTCCACCAGCAGCGCCAGCCCGGGCGGGGCGGATGGCGCCCACAGCCGGAAACGGGTGCGCCCGTCGGGCAGCGGCAGGGCGCCGAAGGAATAGGGTTCGGGCCATGATGTCATGGCGCTTCTCCGGGCATGCGGGCGGCGGTCAGCAGCACCAGGCTTTGTGCTTCCACCGGGACCTCGTTGCCCGTGACCGGCGCGGCAGCGGATGGCGTGGATGAATCCAGCTCGCGGATCCACGCCAGCGCCGGCTCGGGCAGGGTGAAGGTAACGGCTTGCGTACCCGGATTCATCAGCAGCAGCGTGACGTCGGTGCTGCCGTCCTCGCGCAGGGCCGCGCGGCGCAGTGCCATGGTCTTGGCGCCGGCGTCTTCCCACGAGGCGGGGTCGATGACCTGGCCGTCCGGATTGAACCAGGCCACCGCGGCGACGCCGGGGCAGATTTCCTGGGCGGCATCTCCGTAGCGCGCGGTGCGCAGGCCGGGGTGGCCCCGCCGCAGGGCCAGCGCGCGGGCGACGAACTGGCTCAGCGTGCGGCCTTCGTCGCTTTGCGCCTGGGTCCAGTCCAGCCAAGATACGGCGTTGTCCTGGCAATAGGCGTTGTTGTTGCCGTCCTGGCTGTTGCCGAATTCGTCGCCGGCCAGCAGCATGGGCGTGCCGTCCGACAGGCACAGCGTGGCCAAGAGCGCCCGCTGCACGCGCGAGCGGCGTTGCAATACGGCCTCGTCGGTGGTCGGGCCTTCCTCGCCCCAGTTGTGGCTGTAGTTTTCCGAATGGCCGTCGTTGCCGTCTTCGCCGTTGGCCTCGTTGTGGCTGGCGTCATAGCTGACGACGTCCTGCGTGGTGAAGCCATCGTGCGAGGCGATGAAATTGATACTGGACCACGGGCGGCGGTGGCGCCGGTCGAACACGTCGCGCGATCCGGCCAGCCGCGCGGCCATGTCGCCGCGCTGGCCGTCGTCGCCACGCCAATAGCGCCGGGTGGTGTCGCGGTAGCGGTCGTTCCATTCGGCAAAGCCGGGCGGATGGTTGCCTAGCTGGTAGCCGTCGGGGCCGATGTCCCACGGTTCGGAAATCAGCTTGGCGTGGGCCAGTTGCGGATCCTGTTGCACGGCGTCGAAAAAGCCCGATCCGGGATCAAAGCCGGTGCCTTCGCGGCCCAGCGTGACGCCCAGGTCGAAGCGAAATCCGTCCACCCCATACGACTGCATCCAGTACCGCAATGAGTCGGTCACCATCTGTAGAACGCGGGGATGCGACAGGTTGACGGTGTTGCCGCAACCGGTGTCGTTGATGTAGTGGCGTTCTTCGCCTGGCACCAGGCGGTAGTAGCTGGCGTTGTCCAGCCCGCGCCAGGACAGGGTCGGCCCCAGTTCGTTGCCTTCGCAGGTGTGGTTGTAGACCACGTCCAGGATGACCTCCAGGCCGGCCGCGTGCAGGCGGCGGATGGCCTGGCGCAGGTCGTTTGGCCCGGTCTGCAGGTAGCTGGGCTCGGGCGCGAAGAACGACAGCGTGTTGTAGCCCCAGTAGTTGCGCAGTCCGCGTTCGATCAGGAAATGGTCCTGCAGGAACGCGTGCACGGGCAGCAGCTCCACGGCGGTGACGCCCAGGCGTTGCAGGTGTTCGATGAAGCGCGGGTCGGCCAGCGCGGCGCAGGTGCCGCGCAGCGGCTGGCGCAGGTCTTCGCGCTGCATGGAGACGCCGCGCAGGTGCATTTCGTAGATGACGGTGTCCGTCCAGGGGGTATGCGGCGCTTTGCTGTTGCCCCAATTGAACGGCGTGTCGTCGGCCACCACCGCCTTGGGCATGGCCGGCGCGCTGTCGCGCCGGTCCAGCGTCAGGTCGGCGCGCGGATGGTTCATGCGGTAGCCAAACAGCGCATCGCTCCAACTGACCGGGCCGGTCAGGTGGCGCGCGTACGGGTCCAGCAGCAACTTGTGCGGGTTGAAGCGGTGGCCGTTGCGCGGGTCGTAGGGGCCGTGGGCGCGTAGCCCGTAGATCAGCCCGGGCTGCGCGTCGGGCAGGTAGCCGTGCCAGATCTCGTCGGTGCATTCCGGCAGCGCGAAACGGCGCAATTCCTTGCGGCCGCGTGCATCGAACACGCATACCTCGATGCGGGTGGCATTGGCCGAGAACACGGCGAAGTTCACGCCCAGGCCGTCACTGACGGCGCCAAGCGGGTAGGGCTGGCCGGCGGTCATGCGAGTCAAAAGGGAAGCGTCCATGATCATTCGCCTTGATGCGTGAAATACAGGGTGGACAGGGCGGGCAGCGTCAGCGCCAGCGATTGCGCGTGGCCGTGCGCCGGGTGGCTCTCGGTGACGGCCTGTCCCAGGTTGCCGCCGCCCGCGCCGCCGTAGCTGCCCGCGTCGGTGTTCAGGATCTCGGCCCAGCGGCCGGCCAGCGGCACGCCCACGCGGTAGCCCGGCCGCGTCACGGGCGTGAAATTGCTGACCGCCAGCAGCGGGGCCGCCCCGTCCGTGCGCAGGAACGCCACGACGCTGTTGTCCGCGTCGTCCAGCACCACCCAGGCAAAGCCCGCGGGATCGGCGTCGCGCGCATGCAGCGCGGGTAGCGTCCGGTACCGCTGGTTCAGGTCGCCCACCAACCGCTGCACGCCTTTGCGGGCCGGGTCGTCCAGCTGGTTCCAGTCCATGGGCGTGTCGTGGTCCCACTCGGCGGCCTGGGCCAACTCGATGCCCATGAACAGCAGCTTCTTGCCAGGGTGCGCCCACATATAGCCCAGGTAGGCGCGCAGGGTGGCGTAGCGGGCGGTGATATCGCCCGGCATCTTGTTCAAGAGCGAGCCCTTGCCGTGCACCACTTCGTCGTGCGAGAGAGGCAGCACGTAGCGTTCGGCGTAGGCATAGACCATGCTGAAGGTCAGTTCGGCGTGGTGGTACTTGCGGTGCACGGGGTCTTCGCCGAGATAGCGCAGCGTGTCATGCATCCAGCCCATGTTCCACTTGTAGTGAAAGCCCAGGCCGCCGTCCGCCACCGGCGCGGTCACGCCGGGCCACGCGGTGGATTCCTCGGCGATCATCATCGCGTCGGGGACTTCGGTGCGCACGGTGTCGTTCAGCGCCTTCAGGAATTGCGCCGCTTCCAGGTTCTCGCGGCCGCCATAGCGGTTGGGTATCCATTCGCCCGGCTTGCGGCTGTAGTCGCGATACAGCATCGAGGCCACGGCATCCACCCGCAGGCCATCGACATGAAAGCGCCGCAGCCAATGCAGGGCGCTGGCGATCATGAACGCCCGCACTTCGGTGCGGCCCAGGTTGTAGACCTGCGTGTGCCAGTCGGGGTGATAGCCTTCGCGCGGGTCGTCGTATTCGTACAGGGCGGTGCCGTCAAAGCGCGCCAGGCCATGCGCATCGTCGGGGAAGTGGGCGGGCACCCAGTCCAGGATGACGCCGACGCCCGCGGCGTGGCAGCGGTCGACGAAATGCGCGAATGCGGCGGGCGGCCCCAGCCGTGCGCTGGGCGCGAACAGCCCCAGCGGCTGATAGCCCCACGAGCCGCCGAACGGATGCTCCATGATGGGCATCAGCTCGATGTGCGTGAATCCCATGGCGGCGGCGTAGGCAGGCAGCTTGTCGGCCAGTTGCTCCCACACGCAGGCGCTGTCGCCCGTGGCCAGCCACGAGCCGGCGTGGACTTCATAGATGGCGATGGGCGCATCCGGCGCATGGCGTGCGCCGCGCGCTTGCATCCAGGCATCGTCCGTCCACGGGTAGGGGGCAGGGTCGTCCACCACCGACGCGGTGGCGGGCGGCGCTTCGCAGCGGCGCGCCAGTGGATCGGCTTTCAGGCGGATCGCACCCGTTGCGTCGGTGATGGCGAATTTGTACAGCGCGCCCGGCCCCACGTCGGGGACGAACGCCTCCCACACGCCGGCCTCGTCGCGCTTGCGCATGCCGTTCCGGCTGCCGTCCCAATCGTTGAAGTCGCCGACCACGGCCACGTGGCGGGCGTTCGGCGCCCACACGGCGCAGCGCAAGCCGGCAACGCCGTCGACCGTGTCCGGCCGCACGCCCAGCCATTCCAGCGCCGCGCGCCAGTTGCCCGAGGCAAGCGCGTGCAGCGCGGTGTCGGGCAGCAGCGGGTCGCAGGCGGAGCCGGGTCCGGGATGGGGGCGCACAGAGGGGCGGTTCATGGCGTTGTGTCCTCGGCGTCGATGGCCGCGTTCTGCAATAGGGCCTGCGCCTGGCCGGCCAGCGCGCACAGCGGAATGGAAATCCAGTCGGGCCGGTGGCCGGCCTCGTAGCCGATCTCGTAGGCGGCCTTTTCCAATTGCGCCAGCGGCAAGAGCGATGTCGATGCGTCGGAGGCTGGTGCGCCCGCTTCTTCGTAGCCTTGCAGGAAGGCTTCGGTGGCGCGAGCGCGAAAGCGCGCCAGCAGGGTGTCGCGCAATTGCGCGGGCGACCCCGCCACGGCGGCGCCGTCCGCCGGCGCCGCGTTGGCATCCGTCTGCGCGCCGCCCAACGGGTCGCTGCGCGCAATGGCGGCTGCCGCGTAGTCGAACGAGCGCAGCATGCCCGCCACGTCCTTGTAGGGCGACGCCCGTTGCCGGCGTTCCGCCAGCGTGTGGTCGGGCTCGCCTTCGAAGTCGATCAGGTAGGCGTCCGTCTGCGCCACCAGCACCTGGCCCAGATGCAGGTCGCCGTGTACCCGGATGAGCGGCGTGCCGGTCAGCGCCTGGGCCATGGCCTGTAGGTGGGCCGCGAGGCGGTCGCGGTGCTCGAACAGCCATTGGGCGCAAGCGCGCGACGCTTCTTCCAGCGTATCGAGCCGCGCGCGCAGCGCCTGGATGGCGTCGTCCAGCTGCGCGATGACGCGGGCGGCCAGTGCATCCGCGTCTTCCTGCGTCGCCACGGCGGGGGCGAATACGGGGTCGTCGGCGGCTTGCGCCAGGGCGATGTGCAGCTGCGCCACGCGCCGGCCGATGGTGGCCGCCATGACGGCATACCCCTCCAGGCTGGCCTCGAATTCCTGCGGGCTGTCGCCGCCCAACAGCGCGCTGGCCAGCGTGCGCTTCAGGTAGTCGAGCGTCCAGCTCCAGGCGTCGCCCTCGTTGGCGATATAAGCGTGCAGCACCGCCAGCGTGCAGGGCACGCCGTCCGCGTCCACCCGCTGCACCTCGCCCAGCAGGGCGGGGATGTTGGCGTAGCCCACGCGGGTCAGGTGGCGCGTCATCTCGACTTCGGCCGACAGGCCGGGGCGGGCATTGCGCAGCAGTTTCAGGATGGCCGCGCCGCCCACCACGACCGAACTGTTGGACTGTTCGCCGGTGATCCATTGCAGCGTGGGTTCGGCGCCCAGGTCCAGCGTTGCCAGGCCCGGCTCGGCCAGGCAGTGCACCACCCCCGGCTTGTCGCCGGGCTTGCCGCCCTGGCGGCCGTCCCATTCGCGGCCGGCGCGCAGGGCGTCCACCACGCCGCGCACGAAGCCGGGTTGCAGGAAAGCATCGGCCAGGATGCCGACCTCGGGGCCTCGGCGCACCCGTGCGATGGGGTACTGGACCTGCGCGGCCTCGTCCCACATCAGCGCGAACGGCACTTGCACCCGCATGCCAGGCGCGTCGTCGGCCGGTTCGGCCTCGGCCCAGTAGTATTCTTCGCCGGCCTCGCCGCCGAACGGCGTGGCGTAGGCCAGGCGCACCCGGGGCAGCACGCGGGCGCCGGGAAACCAGCGCTGTCGCGCCAGGTATTCGGGCAGCACCTCGGTTTCCAGCGTCGCGCGCGATGAGTCGGTCAGCACGGCGTTGGTGCGTCCGCGCAGCACCAGCGTGATCAGTTCCGGCATCTGCGCCGGCCCGCTGGCGTGCCAGCCCGGCGGGGCGGCATCCGCGCTCAGGTCCATCCAGTAAAAGCCATAGGGGGGCAGCGTCAGCAGGTAGGGCAATTCGCCGATGGCCGGAAACGGCGTGCCGCCCAGCATTTCCACGGGCACGCGGTCCTTGAAGTCCTGCAAGGGCAATTCAACGGGCTGCGCGGCATTGGACAGGTTGGCCACGCACAGGATGGTGGTGTCGCGCCACTGGCGCAGGTAGGCCAGGATCTTGCGGTTGCCGGCCAAAATGAAGCGCAGCGTGCCGCGTCCGAACGCATGCGTCTGGCGCCGCTGCGCCAGCATGCGGCGGGTCCAGTTCAGCAGCGAATGGGGGTCGCGCTGTTGCGCTTCGACGTTGACGGCTTCGTAGCCGTACAGCGGCCCCATCAGCACGGGTAGCGGCAGGCGTTCGGGGTCGGCGCGGGAAAAGCCGCCATTGCGGTCGGGCGACCACTGCATCGGGGTGCGCACGCCGTCGCGGTCGCCCAGATGCACGTTGTCGCCCATGCCCAGTTCGTCGCCGTAGTACAGCACCGGCGTGCCGGGCATCGACAGCAGCAGGCTGTTCATCAGTTCGACCCGGCGCCGGTCGCGTTCCAGCAGCGGCGCCAGCCGCCGGCGGATGCCCAGGTTGATGCGGGCGCGCGGATCGGCGGCGTAGACGCTCCAGAGGTAGTCGCGTTCGCGGCTGGTGACCATCTCCAGCGTCAGTTCGTCGTGGTTGCGCAGGAAGATGGCCCACTGGCAGGTGGCGGGGATGTCGGGCGTCTGGCGGATGATGTCGGTGATGGGAAAGCGGTCTTCCTGCGCGATCGCCATGTACATGCGCGGCATCAGCGGGAAGTGGAACGACATGTGGCATTCGTCGCCATTGCCGAAATACTCCTGCGCGTCCTCGGGCCACTGGTTGGCCTCGGCCAGCAGCAGGCGGCCCGGATACTCGCTGTCGATGACGGCGCGGATGCGCTTGAGCACCTGGTGGGTTTCGGGCAGGTTCTCGTTGTTGGTGCCCTCGCGTTCGACCAGGTAGGGCACGGCGTCCAGCCGCAGGCCGTCCACGCCCATGTCCAGCCAGTGGCGCATCACCGCCAGCACTTCCTTGAGCACCTGCGGGTTGTCGTAGTTCAGGTCGGGCTGGTGCGAGTAGAAGCGGTGCCAGAAGTAGGCGTTGGCCACCGGGTCCCAGGTCCAGTTGGACTTCTCGGTGTCGCAGAAGATCACGCGGGTGCCGGCGTAGGCCTTGTCGTTGTCCGACCATACGTAGAAATTGCGCGCCGCCGAGCCGGGCCGCGAGGTGCGCGCCCGCTGGAACCACGGATGCTGGTCGGAGGTATGGTTGACCACCAGCTCGGTGATGACGCGCAGGCCGCGCGCGTGGGCCGCTCGGATCAGCTTGCGCACGTCGGCGACGGTGCCGTAGTCCGGGTGCACGCCGCGGTAGTCGGCGATGTCGTAGCCGTCGTCGCGGCGCGGCGACGGGTAAAAGGGCAGCAGCCAGATCGTGTCCACGCCCAGGTTCGCGATGTAGTCCAGCTTGGAGATCAGCCCGGGCAAGTCGCCCACGCCGTCGTCGTTGGAATCGAAGAACGACTTCACGTGCAGCTGGTAGATGACCGCGTCCTTGTACCAAAGGCCGTCGTCCTGCGGGATCGGGGTTTCGTGGATCATGGTTGCGGGCTCCCCGGCGGCGTCAGCCATGACGCGACAGCCGCCAGATGCGATAGGGTTGATCGGGCGACAGTGCAACCGGGCGGGCGCCACCGCGCCACGTTTCCCGGCTGCCTGCCAGCAGGTCTTCGGCCACCAGGCTGTCCGTCCAGGGCGGGCCGAACAGCCCGAAGGGCGCGTCCAGCCAGCCCGTCTGCGGATGGAAGGGGTCCAGGCTGATGGCCGCCAGGATCACGTCGCCATTGCCGGGCGTGGCCTTGATGAAAGCGATGACCCGGTCGTTGCCGCTGGCCGCCAGCGTCAGGCCACGGTGGCTTTGCAGGGCAGGATGGGCGCGGCGCAGCTGATTCAGGTGGGCAATCTCGGCGCGGATGTTGCCCGGCTGGCGCCAGTCGCGCTGGCGCAGTTCGTATTTTTCGGAATCCAGGTATTCCTCTTTGCCGGGCACGGGCGCGGCTTCGCACAGCTCGAAACCGCTGTACATGCCCCACAGCCCCGACCCCAGCGCGGCCAGCGCGGCACGGATCAGAAAGCCCGCCCGGCCCGAGGTCTGCAGGAACACCGGGTTGATGTCCGGCGTGTTCACGAAGAAGTTCGGCCGGAAGAAGTCCGCGGCCGGCGCGTGCGAGATCTCTTGCAGATAGGCTTCGAGTTCGGCCTTGTCGTTGCGCCAGGTGAAGTAGGTGTACGACTGCGTGAAGCCGATCTTGGCCAGGCGATACATCATCTTGGGCCGGGTGAAGGCTTCGGACAGGAACAGCACGTCGGGATGGCGGGCATGCACTTCGTTTATCAACCACTGCCAGAACGGCAACGGCTTGGTGTGGGGGTTGTCCACGCGGAAAATCCGCACGCCGTGCTCGGCCCAGAACAACACCACGTCGCGCAAGGCGCGCCACAGGCCCAGCTTGCGCGCGCGCTTGGGCGGGCCGCCATAGAACGCCACGTTGACGATGTCTTCGTACTTCTTGGGCGGATTCTCGGCGTAGCGCAACGAGCCATCGGGCCGCCACGAGAACCAGTCCGGGTGCTGCGTCAGCCAGGGGTGGTCGGGCGAGCACTGGATCGCAAAATCCAACGCCAGTTCCAGGCCGTGTTCGGCGGCCGCATCGACCAGCAGCAGAAAATCTTCCAGCGTGCCCAGCTTGGGCTCGATGGCGTCATGGCCGCCTGCGGGCGCGCCAATGGCATAGGGGCTGCCGACATCGTCGGCGGTTGCTTGCAGGCTGTTGTTGCGGCCCTTGCGGTTGGCCAGTCCGATGGGATGGATGGGCGGCAGGTACAGCACGTCGAAGCCCATTTCGCGGATGTCGGGCAGGCGCAGGATGACGTCATGGAAGGTGCCGTGGCGGCCGGGTTCGGCCGCCTGCGAACGGGGAAACAGCTCGTACCAGGCGGCATGCGTTGCCTGCGGACGATCGACCCAGACGGGATACACGGCCGATAGGGTCTCGAATGGATGACTGTCCTGCGCGCGCATGGCCTGCGCCAGCTCGGGGCTGAGCAGCGCGTCCAGGTGCGCCGCGTCGGGTTCGGCGTCCTGGGCGGCGAACGCTTCCTGCGCTTTGAGCACGCGCGTGATTTGTCCGGCGCCAGGGCCGGCTACGGTGTTGCGGCTGGCGCGCTGGTTGGCGTCGCGCAGCAGCTGCAGGCCTTCCTGGATCTCCAGCCGCAGCGACACGCCGGCGTTGCGCTTGACCTGCAGCTCGTGCCGGTAGCTGCCCCAGGCGTCGAACCACGCGGCGATCTGGAACGCATGCGGGCCGATGCGGCTGGGCCGGAAGGTGGCTGCCCAGCGGTCATTCACCGCGGCCACGAACGGGACGCTTTGCCAGGTGGACTCGTCGTCGGCGCGCCAACGCACCTCGGCCGCCAGTCGGTCGTGGCCGTCCATGAAGATATCGGCCTGCACGGTGACGGCTTCCTGCACGCGGCGCTTGACGGGATAGGCGCCGCCGTCGACCGTGGGCGAGACCTGTTCGATGGCGACTCGCGCGGTACCGGCGCCGTCGCCGCGCACCGTGGCGGCCACGCGTGGCGCGGCGCGCACGGGCGTGGCCGGGTGCTGTTCGTAGCGGGCGCAGGAGGCGGGCGGCAACGTGCCGCCGCCCGGCGAAGCGCCGCCCGACGGGCCGCCGCTCGACGGACCGCCGCCCGACGGTTCGCCGCCCGACGGTTCGCCGCCCGGCACATCGTCGCGCGGCAGGATTTCGCCAGCGGGCAGCAACTGGGCCGCCAGGTCCCAATCCAGCTTGGCGGGCGCCGTGGCGTCGGGGTTCAGCGCCAGCAGCGAGGTGCCGTCCGGCGTATTGCCATCGCCATTGCGGCGCACGATCAGTGTCGCGCCGCCGTCGCGGCCGACGACGATTGTCGGGGGGCCGTCGGCCGGCGTGCCCCGCATCCAGTCATTGATCCGCGCGGCCTGCGCCGCGGGGTCGGCGTCGTCGGTCAGCCAGCCCGATCCGGTCAGGGCGGCGGTCCATCCCCGCCGCGCATCGGACGGGATGCCGGATGGCGCATTGCCATCCAGGTCGCAGGTGGGTGAAATGATCGGCGCCACGGCGCGCAGGCGTGCCAGCTCGTCGGCCAGCCAAGGCGCACGGTAATCCCACCAGGGCAGCGACGAGAACACGCCGTCGAATCCCGCGCCGTGCAGGCGAGCCAGCGCGGGCGGCGCCAGGCCGGGCGTCCAGGCCAGGTAGCACAGGTCGCGGTTGACCCGGCGCGACGGCGCGAACAACGCGCGCCACGTCGCCGGCTCAAGATGCGGGGGCGCTTGGACCACATAGCCGGCTACGCCGCTGCGGGTCCAGCGCAGCAGGCGCGCCGCCCAGGCGTCGATGAATGCCGCGGGCGGGTCTTCGCGCAGTTGCCTGACGCCATGTTCGGCCAGGGGCAGGCGCGGGTCGCGGGCGGGGTCGTCCACCGGATCGCGGTACCACGCGGGCGGCGCGGTGCTGTCGGGGGCGTCGCGCGCCACGCGCTGCAGTTCCAGCCGTAGCAGCAGGGACATGCCATGGGCTGCCACGGCCTGCGCATCGCGCGCCAGCCGCTGCGCCAGCGGTTCGGCGCCGCCTGCCATCGGCGCCTGGTCGGCATCGATCGGCGCCAGCGAGCGGGCGCCGGGCGGGCACAGCCACGGCACGGGCATCAACACGGCGGTAAAGCCCGCGCGCCGCAACCCGGCCAGCAGCAGATCGCGCGCCGGTTGGCCCGCTCCGGCTTCGCCCGCCGCGGGTACGCCCGCCGCGGGTTCGCCCGCCGCGGATTCGGCCGGCAGGCCGGCCCGGGCGTAGTAGATACGCGGGCCAGCCAGGGCTGTGGACGGCGGGGTCGAGGCACCCATGGGCAGGTTCTTCACAGCGGCACGGGCGATGACACACCCGACGCCTGACGCGCACGGCGGGGCCGCGCCACGGCGGCATCCGGTTGCGGCTGCATGGCGGCGACGGTCTGCGACCCGGCCGGGGCCAGTGCGCGGAACAACGCCAAATATTCGGCCACCGCCGGACGCCAGCTGAAATCGGTGGTCATCGCATTGCGCTGCATGGCCCGCCACAAGGTCGCATGCTGGCGCAGGTGCATGGCTCGCGAGATGGCCGCGGTCATCTCGTCGGGCGTACTGCCGTCGAACAGCACGCCCGTCGCGGTCGCCATCGAGGCCAGCGGCATATGCGGGCCCGGGTCTTCGATGGTGTCGGCCATGCCGCCCACCCGCGAGCCGATGGGCAGCGTGCCGTAGCGCATGGCGTACAGCGGCGTCAGGCCGAAGGGCTCGAAGCGACTGCCGTGCAGCAGGATGTCGCCGCCGGCATGCAGCCGGTGGGCGCCGGCTTCGTCGTAGCCAATGTGCACGGCGCAGCGGCGCGGATAGCGCACGGCCAGGTCCTGTAGCGCGGTTTCCAGATGCCGTTCGCCCTGGCCCAGCACGGCGACCTGCAGTTCCGGGTGGACGTCCATGGCCTGCGGCAGCGAGAGCGCCGCCACATCGGCCATCTTCTGGCCGGTCAGGCGACTGCACAGGATCATGAGAACGGCCTGGGGATCTTCCTTCAGGCCGTATTCGTGCTGGGCGGCGGCCTTGCACAGCCGCTTGTTGGCCAGGTCGCCGGGGGTATAGCGCAACGGGCCCAAATGGGTATCGCGCGTCGGGTCCCACAACTGGGCGTCGATACCGTTGGGAATGGCGGACAGGTCGCCCGTGCGTTGACGTTCATGCAGCGCGCCTTCCAGCCCGCAACCGAATTGCGGGGTCAGGATTTCTCGGGCATAGCAATGGCTGACGGTGGTGATGCGGTCGGCATAGCGAATGCCGGCCTTCATGAAGTTCAACTGGCCCCAGGCCAGCGCCCCGGATTCGCCCCGGTAAGCCGGCGCAATGCCCAGCTTGTCCGCGTCGTCGACGGGCATGCGTCCCTGGAACGCAAGGTTATGGATGGTCAGCACGCTTTTCACATCGTGCACGCCTGCGGCCCGCAGCAGCATCGGCGTCAGTGCGGCATGCCAATCGTGCGCATGCACCACATCGGGGCGCGGCACGCCGGGCAGGCCTTGGGCGATGCGCACGGCGGCGTGGGCCAGCGCGGCATAGCGCAGGCCGTTGTCCGGGTGTTCCTGGCCGTTTTCGTCCTGGTACAGGCCGGCGCGGTCGTACAGCGCGTCGTTCTCGAGCAGCAGGAAAGACAGCCCGGATTGGGGGCAGACGCCGGCCAACAACCGCGCGTCGCCACCCGGCAGGCCCGCCAAGTTGGCTACGGGCCGAGCGTCCTGCAGGCGTTGCGCCACGCCGCGATAGGCCGGCAGCAGCAGCGTAGGCGGGCAATACGCTTGGGATAGCGCGCGGGCCATGCCGGTAATGGCGTCGCCCAGCCCGCCGGTCTTGGCCAACGGAAAGGCTTCGGCCGCCACGATAAGGATCTTTGTTGTCGCCATGCTGGCTCCGTGGGAGGGAGGCGGCGCGCCCGTCAATCGGGGTCATGGCCGCGAGACTGGCCTCTACGCAAGAGCCATGCCCAGCATGCTGCGCCGCCGCGAACGCGCGCAGCGACGGCGCGTGGCAGGGCCAGCGCGCGTCGTTGTTGCCGCTTTTTGTAATCGCCGCAAGGTCGGCCCCAGGTACGGGATTTGCTGCTGTCCCCCAAGCCGGGGGACTGATGCCCTCCGAGGCAATGACCCAGGAGCGGCCATGACCGATACCAAACTCACTGTGCGCAAGGGGCAGTACGGCGGAAAAATCGCCCGCGAGACCTTTCGCCTGCGCTTCATGCGCCGCTTCTACGACCCCGCCTTCCAGGTCGAGGGCGACGCGTTGGCGCGGCTGGAAGCGATTGCCTGGGATGCCTATGCCGACGGCCGCAAGGCGCCCATCACCGTCAAGGCGGGCGCGGGCTACGCCGATCCCGACTACGACTTATCCATAGAGTGGAAAGAGGCGCGCGACCGGCTGGAACGCGCCGCCCAGGTTCAGCGCGACCCGGATACGCCGTCGCGCGTATTGGTGGTGGTGGGCGCGGCGCGCAATGACGGCACCTGTCCGGGCGAGGTCTCCAAGAGCTGGCGGCTGGCGAACATCGTGCTGCACGAACTGGAAGCGGCCGGCGTGCGCACCGACATGCTGGACCTGAGCCGGTTGGTATCCGAATACCAGTACCAGATCCATCCCTGCAAGGGCTGCGTCTCGACCGCGATGCCGCTGTGCCATTGGCCGTGCAGTTGCTATCCCAACCATTCGCTGGGCCAGGACAACGACGCGATGAACAGCATCTACGAACAATGGGTGGCCGCGCACGGTGTGATCCTGGTGGCGCCCACGTACTGGTATCAGTCACCCAGTCCCTTGAAGTTGATGATCGACCGGCTGGTGTGCGCAGACGGGGGCAACCCCGACCCGACGTCGACGGGCGGCAAAGACCCGCTGAAGGCCAAGGAAATCGAGATCGGCGGCTGGTCCTATCCCAAGCATCTGGCCGGGCGGGCCTACGGATTGGTGGTGCACGGTGACGTGGCCGGCATCGAAGAGCAACGCCGCGCTTTGAGCGATTGGCTGGACTGGATGGGCTTCGTCGACGCGGGGGCGGCCGCCAGGCTGGACCGCTATATCGGCTACTACCAGCCCTACGCGACCAGCCACGACGACCTGGACCGCGACGACGCGGTGCAGCAAGAAGTGCGCAATGTCGCGCGGGCGGTGATTGGTTGCCTGCCGAAATTGCGGGCGGGGTATTTGACCCCGGCTGACGGCGTGCGCAGCCCGCGGCCGAAGTAGGCGCGGCGGCGGTAAGCTATCTGGCACATCAGGCGGCATCACCGCCACGGAAAAGGAGCGGCATCATGGCGACGCGAACCATCTGGAAAGGGGCGATTTCGTTCGGGCTGGTGCATATCCCGGTGGGCCTGCACACGGCCACGACCGAATCGGGGGTGGACTTCGACTGGCTGGACAAGCGGTCCATGGACCCGGTCGGCTACAAGCGCATCAACAAGCGCACCGGCAAGGAAATCGACAAGGACAATATCGTCAAGGGCGTGGAGTACGAGGACGGCCAGTACGTCATCATTTCCCCGGACGAGATCGCCGAGGCCTACCCGCGCACCACGCAGACCATCGAGATCCAGCAGTTCGTGGATGCCGGCGAGGTGTCGTTCGTGTACCTGGAGCGGCCCTATTACGTGGCGCCGATCAACAAGGGCCAGAAGGTGTATGCCTTGCTGCGCGACACGCTGGCCAAGGCCGGCAAGATCGGCATCGCCAAGGTGGTGATCCAGACCAAGCAGCACCTGGCCGCGCTCATTCCGTCGGGCGATGCGCTGGTGCTGAACCTGATGCGCTGGGGCGACGAGGTCAAGTCCACCGAGGACCTGGACCTGCCCAAGGCGGGCGCCAAGGCCTCAGCGCCCAGCGCCAGCGAGCTGAAGATGGCGCGCATGCTGGTGGACGACATGTCGGGCCAGTGGGATCCGGAACAGTACAAGGACGAATTCAAGGCCGCGGTCATGGACCTGGTGGCCCGCAAGGTCAAGGCCGGCAAGACCGAGACGGTGATCGAGCCGCGGGAGGAAACGCCCGCCTATGCCGATAATGTCATCGACCTGACCGAACTGCTGCAACGCAGCCTGAAGGGACGCTCGTCCGGGAAGGCCGCGAACGGGGCGGGGAATGGAACGGGCAATGCGACGGCCAAGGGCAAGGCCGCGGCGAAGAAGACCGCGAAGAAGGCAGCCGCCCGGCCGGCGAAGAAGAAAGCGGCCGGCGCCAAGGCGGCCAAGACCCGCAAGGCGGCGTGACCATGGCCGATACCCTGGCGAAGTACCGCGCCAAGCGCGACTTCAAGGTGACCTCGGAGCCGGCGGGCGGCGGCGAGGCCAACGAGGCCGCGCGCGCCTTCGTGATCCAGAAGCACTGGGCCAGCCACCTGCACTACGACTTCCGGCTGGAACTGGATGGCGCCATGAAGAGCTGGGCGGTGCCCAAGGGGCCCAGCTATGATCCCGCCGTCAAGCGCATGGCAGTCCAGGTCGAAGACCACCCCATCGCGTACAACCAGTTCGAAGGCCAGATCCCCAAGGGCCAATACGGCGCCGGCAAGGTCATCATCTGGGACGAGGGCACGTGGGCGCCGGTGGGCGACCCGGTCGACGGCTACCGGCGCGGGCATCTGAAGTTCGACCTGCACGGCGTGAAGATGCACGGCCGCTGGGCCTTGATCCGCATGAAGGGCAAGGAATCCGACAAGCAGCCGCCGTGGCTGCTGGTCAAGGACCGCGACGACTACGCCCGCGACGACAGCGAGTACAGCGTGGTCGACGAGCAGCCCGATAGCGTGGTGCCGCTGCGCCGGGCCGGGGGCAAGTCCCAGCCGAAGTCCAAGTCCGCGTCGGCGTCCAAGTCCGCGTCGGCATCTGACTCCGCGTCTTCGGGCAGCGCCAAGTCGGTGAGTCAATCCAAGTCCACCGCGAAGTCCAAGGTCACGGGCGCCACCGAGCCCGCCGCCGACGCCAGTTTGCCCCGACTGCCTGGCGAGGCAGCCGACTCCCCCAAGATGCTCAAGCCGCAACTGGCCACCTTGGTCGAAGGCATACCGGACCCCGCGCCGGACTGGCTGTACGAAATGAAGTTCGACGGCTACCGGCTGATGGCCCGGGTCGACGACGGCGCCGTCCAGCTGTTTACCCGCAACGGCCACGACTGGGCGCCCAAGCTGCCGCATCTGGTGCAGGCCTTCGGCCGCTTGCCGGTGCAAAACGCCTGGATCGACGGCGAAATCGTGATGCTGGCCGATAACGGCGCGCCCAGCTTCCAGGCGCTGCAGAACGCCTTCGACGGCGAGCGCACCGGGGGCATCGTGTTTTACGCCTTCGACCTGCCATACGTGGCCGGCCGCGATTTAAGGCACGAGCCGCTGCGCGTGCGCCGCGGCCTGCTGACGCAGTTGATGGACGCCGTCGAAGACGACGCCCTGCGCTTTAGTGAAGCGTTCGACGCCGCGCCGGCGGATCTGGTCGCGTCGGCCTGCAAGATGGGGCTGGAAGGCATCATCGCCAAACGGCTGTCGTCGCCCTACGTATCGCGGCGCAGCGACAGCTGGATCAAGCTCAAATGCGCCCGCCGCCAGGAATTCGTCATCGTGGGCTACACCGATCCCAAAGGCGCGCGGGTGGGGCTGGGCGCCTTGCTGCTGGCCTATCACGCCGACGACGGCAAGCTGGTCTATGCCGGCAAGGTCGGCACGGGCTTTGATGACCAGGGCCTGGCCGCGCTGCAACAGCGCCTGAGCCGGCTGGACACCAACAAGCCCGCGGTCAGCGTCCCCGGCAGCGGTCGCGGCACGCATTGGGTGCGGCCCGAGCTGGTAGCCGAAGTGTCGTTCGGCGAATGGACCGGCGCGGGCCACATCCGCCATCCCGTCTTTCGCGGACTGCGCCAAGACAAGCCCGCCAGCGCCATCACCAAGGAGACCGCCGTGAGCGCCGATGCCGTGAAATCTGCTGGCACGCCCAACAAGGCTACGCCGACCAAGACTGCAAAGACGACAAGCGCTGCCAAGTCCACACCCACCACCCCGCCCGGCAAGCCCACCGCCGCCGGCAAGCTCTCCCACCCGGAACGCGTCATCGACCCGTCCACCGGCCTGACCAAACTGGACCTCGCCCGTTACTACGCCCTGGTGGCGCCGCTGCTGTTGGCGCATCTGAAGGCCCGCCCCGTTTCCTTCCTGCGCGCCCCGGACGGCATCCAGGGCGAGTGGTTCTTCCAGAAGCACCTGGAAGCCCCTATGCCCGGCGTCAAGGCGCTGCCGGCCAGCCTGGACCCGGGCCATGCGCCGCTGGTCGAAGTGCCGACCGCCCAAGCCATCCTGTCAGCCGTGCAGATGAACGTGGTGGAATTCCACACCTGGAACGCGGTGAAAACCGCGATCGCCAAGCCGGACCGCATGCTGTTTGACCTGGACCCGGGCGAGGGTGTGCCATGGAAATCCGTGCAGCGCGCCGCCCACCTGGTGCACGTGATGCTCAACGAAATCGGCCTGCAAAGCTGGTTGAAGACCAGCGGCGGCAAGGGCCTGCACATCGTGGTGCCGCTGCGCCGTCAATACGACTGGGATACGGTCAAGGCGTTTTCCCAGGCCATCGTGCAGCACCTGGCCAAGACCCTGCCGCAACTGTTCGTGGCCAAAAGCGGCCCCAAGAACCGGGTGGGCAAGATTTTCGCGGACTACCTGCGCAACGGCTTTGGCGCCACCACGGTCGCGGCCTGGTCGGCGCGTGCGCGGCCGGGGATGGGGGTGTCCGTGCCCTTGTCCTGGGACGAATTGGGTGACGTGCCCGCTAGCGACAAATGGACCATCGCCACGATCCACACGCGTTTGGACGTTGGCGATGGCCCGTGGGACGACTACCCGCCGCAGGCCCTGGGGCAGGCCATGAAAGCAATGGGATTCAAGCCGGGCGGCAAGTCGTAGGCGGTGCGGGCTGGCGAGGCGCCAGGACGGCACGCAGGACAAAAAAATCGGGGGGAAGCTGGCATTTGCCGGCTTCCCCCCGATGCTTTCCGACAAGGCAGTCCTTTACAGAGCCTGCATCTCGGTATTGGCGTTGCGGCCCGGCGCGGGCGCGGCCGGCACCGGCGGCTTGGGCGCGGGCGGCGGCACCACCACTGGCGTGGCCGAAGTGGCCGAGGCGCCTTCCGGCACCGGCACTTCCACGTACGGCAGGTTCAGCGTCTGGCTGGTCAGTGTACGAATCTGATTGGTCAGCGCGGGGCTGTCATTCAGCTTCTGGCCATACGACGGGATGATTTCCTTCAGGCGCGCCTTCCAGCCGGCTTCCATCTGCTGCGGGAAAGCCTTGGCCAACAGGTTCAGCATGATCGGGGGCGAGGTGGATGCGCCCGGGGAGGCCCCCAGCAGCGCCGCGATCGTGTTGTCCTTGTCGGTCACGACTTCGGTGCCGAACTGCAGGATCGCGCCTTGCTCCGGATCGCGCTTGATGACCTGGACGCGTTCGCCGGCCGTCACCAGGCGCCAGTCTTCGCGCTTGGCCTGCGGGAAGTACTTCAGCAACTGGTTGTGGCGGTCTTCGTCGGTCAACTGGGCCTGGTTGACCAGGTACTTGACCAGGTCCAGGTTTTCCAGCCCAACGCCCACCATGCTGCTGACGTTGTTGTGGTTCACCGACGAGAACAGGTCAAACGCCGACCCTTCCTTCAGGAACTTGGTCGTGGCCAGGGCAAACGGGCCAAACAGCACGACCGGCTTGCCATCCAGCTTGCGCGCGTCCAGGTGGGGCACCGACATCGGCGGCGAGTCTGTATCGGCCATGCCGTACGCCTTGACGTCGTGGCGGCCGGCGATGGCCGACGCGTCAAAAGCCAGGAACTGGCCGCCCACGGGGAAACCGGCGTAGTTCTTCGACTCGGGGATGCCGGACATCTGCAGCACCTTGAGTGATGCGCCGCCGGCGCCGATGAAGACGAAGCGCGTCTTGGTGGTGCGTTCCTGATTGGTCTTCAGGTCTTTGACGGTGACGTTCCACGTCTTGTCGTCGTTCTGGCGCAGGGCGGTGACTTCATGCTGCAGTTGCAGCTTGAAGTTGGGATTGCGCTGCAAACCCTTGGTGAGCTGGTTGGTGATGACGCCAAAGTTCACGTCGGTGCCCAATGGCATATAGGTGGCGGCGACCTTCTGGTTCGGATCGCGGCCTTCCATCAGCAACGGCGCCCATTTCTTGATCTGGGCCGCATCGGTGGAATATTCCATGCCGTAGAACAGCGGGCTCTTGACCAGCGCGTCGCGGCGCTTGCGCAGGTATTCGATGCGATCGTCGCCCCACACGAAGCTCATGTGGCCCGTGGGGTTGATGAAGTCCGAGGGCTGGCCCAGGCGTCCGGCCTTGACCTGATGCGCCCAGAACTGGCGCGAAATCTCGAACTGCTCGGCGATGTTGATGGCGCGCTTGATATCCACGGAGCCATCGGGCATTTCGGGGGTGTAGTTCAGCTCGGCAAAGCCCGAGTGGCCGGTACCCGCATTGTTCCAGCCATTGGAGCTTTCCAGTGCCACGCCGTCCAGGCGTTCATAGAGCTCGACCTGCCAATCCGGCTGCAATTCCTGCAGATAAGTGGCCAGCGTCACGCTCATGATGCCGCCGCCGACGAGCACGGCGTCGACAGGCTTGTCGTTGTCGGCCGCCGGCACCGAACGCTGGTGCAACGGCCAATAAAGAAACAGCGCCGCCGCAATGACCAGCAATGCAGCGAGGCTGCCCACGATTTTCAAGAACTTTTTCATGGGATCAGGACCTTTTGGTTCAAAGGATTATTTTTTTCTTATGGGGGACTACGGGTAGACAGGGGTGGGCGCCTCCATGGCAATCAAGCACGCGAAAGCCACCCGGGCATGTGGAAATGCGTGTGGGTCAGGCAGTCGGGCATCAACGGTGGATGAAACGCCAACCCGGTTGGCGTGGGGAACGGCGCTAATGAATGAGGGTCGGGCAGGCTGGACAGAGACTAGACGATTCTCGTTCCGTGTACGGGAATACCCCGACAAAAGGTATTGGTTTTCGACGTAGCGGCGATTGTATACAAATTGCATTTCGCCCCAATGGGAAGGGCTTGCGTACGGGAGTAGGGGTGTGCCGACCCGATAGCGGTTTCGGCACGGCGGTTGCGTGAAGGCGGGGGCCGGGCCACACAGGTCCGGTGGAAACCGGAGAGAACTATGTTCGCCCATAACAAACGACTGCAATACACCGTGCGCGTCGCGCAAACCAACCCCGGGCTGGCCAACCTGCTGCTGGAACAATTTGGCGGCCCGCAGGGAGAATTGGCGGCGGCCTGTAGATACTTCACCCAGGCCTTGGGTGAAGACGACCCGGGCCGCAAAGACATGCTGCTCGATATCGCCACCGAGGAACTGAGCCATCTGGAAGTGATCGGCACGATGGTGGCCATGCTGAACAAGGGCGCCAAGGGCGCGTTGGCCGAAGCCACGGAATCCGAGGCGGAAATCTTCCGCCGCCTGAACGGGCCGGGCAACGACTCGCACGTGACCCAGGTGCTGTACGGCGGGGGCCCGGCGCTGACCAATTCCGGCGGCCAGCTCTGGAACGCCGGCTACATCGACACCATCGGCGACCCCACGGCCGACCTGCGCTCGAACATCGCCGCCGAGGCGCGCGCCAAGATCATCTATGAACGGCTGATCAACGCCACTGACGATCCCGGCGTGAAAGAAGCGCTGGGCTTTTTGATGACGCGCGAAGTGTCGCACCAGCGCTCCTTCGAGAAGGCGCTGTATTCCATCGAGCCCAATTTCCCGCCCGGAAAGCTGCCGCCCGACCCCCGCTTCGCCACCGTCTACTTCAACATGTCGCAAGGCGAAGGCGATATGCGCGGATCGTGGAACAGCGACGAGAACTTCACCTTTGTCTCGGACGGGGAAGAGCAGGAATCCATCGACGGCGATGGCCGCGCCACCGTGGCGCTGAGCAAGCCTGAACTGGCGGACATGAAGGCCCTGGCGGCGCGCACCGCGTCCGATCCGCAGGTGAATCCGGAAACGGGGGCGGAGTTGGGTGAGGAAAAATCCACGACGTAAGGCACGTGGCCGGCGCGGCGCCTGCCTGCGGGTGGTAGCCGGCCGCCAGACACGCGGCCGGCCTGGCTGCCCGGGCTGATCGTCCTGGCGGCCCGGTTCGTTTTGGGAACGCCGTTTGCTAAGGAACCCGCATGGCCATCCGACCCGGGTGCGTCCCAACTATCCAGGCCACTCCCATGCTTCCCATCCGTAAAGCGGTTTTCCCCGTCGCTGGCCTAGGCACGCGCTTTCTTCCCGCGACCAAGGCCATGCCCAAGGAGATGTTGCCGATCGTCGACCGTCCCCTTATCCAATACGCCGTCGAAGAAGCGGTGGCGGCCGGCATCACCGAGCTGATCTTCGTGACGGGCCGCAACAAGCGCGCCATCGAAGACCATTTCGACAGCATGCCGGAATTGGAGCGGGACCTGGAATCCAAGAACAAGCTCGAACTTCTGGAAACCGTGCGCAACGTCATCCCCGATCACGTGAAATGCGTGTACACGCGCCAGCCCGCCGCACTGGGGTTGGGCCATGCCGTGATGTGCGCGGCGTCCATTGTGGGCAACGAGCCCTTTGCGGTGCTGCTGGCCGATGACCTGATCGACGCTGACGCGCCCGTCATTGGCGAAATGATGAAGATCGCGCGGGAATTCAGCGGCAGCGTGCTGGCCATGCAGCAGGTGCCGGCGGCGCACACCCGCCAATACGGCATCGTGTCGGGCAGCGCAGCCGCCAAGGGGGTGTTGCGGCTGTCGGGCATTGTCGAAAAGCCGGCGCCCGAAGATGCGCCGTCCGACCTGGCGGTGGTGGGCCGCTACATCCTGGAACCCGAGATATTCGGCGCCCTGGCGCGCACCCAGCCTGGTGTCGCGGGCGAGATTCAACTGACCGACGCCATCGCCGACCTGCTCACCAAGCGCCGCGTGTTCGGCTACGCCTACGATGGCGTGCGCTACGACTGCGGCAGCAAGGAAGGCTTCTACCAAGCCACCATGGAAATCGGCCGCAAGTACCACGGGCTGGGTTGATCCCGTGGCCGGGTATCGAGCGACCGCGGCACGCCGATTGCTGACAGTTGCCGGGCCGGCCGACATCTCGGCCGGCCCGGCAACCTACAGGAGTCCGACCATCATGGGGACAGCACCGAACCACCGAAACGCCACGACGCCTGGTCGCGATCAACCACCGACGCACCCGGATCAGTCGCCTGCGGAGACGCCCGACCGTGCGCCGGAAAAAGGGCAGTCGGACCAGAACGGCCGCTCACCGCCCGACAGCCTGCCCAATCCCATGCCAGACGTGGACCCGCAGCAGACGCCGGGCATCGACCGGCTGTGAACCGCCGGCCCGAATCATCGGGCCGTGCAGCACCCTGTTTGGAGATATTCCATGAAGACCCGACATGCAGTGGTTGCACTCGTTATCGTGAACGCCCTGGCTAGCGCCAACGGCTGGGCGCAGGCCAACAAACCGGAAGCCACGCCGCAGCAGCCGGGGACGCAAGTCACGCCGCCGCAGCCGGGGAGCCCCACAGGCATTCCCGAGAAGGCGGCGCCGACCTCGCCCAAGGCACCTGCGGAAAAGCAGGACAAGCCGGCATCCGATCAGACCAAGCGCCCGCCGGCGCAGTCCGGCGGCGAAGGCGGCACGGACAGCCGCGGCCCGTCCGGCGGTAAAGGGGGCACCGGTTCGACGGGACAGGGCGGCATGCCAGGGTCGGGCGCCACGTCAGGCTCGGGCGGGTCGGCCGATACGCGCTGACAGACAGCGCGGCGCGCGGCACGCCATGTGCGCTCGACGCGCGCAGGCGTGCCGGCCACCCGGCGGGATCGTTACTTATCCGTGGCTTGCTTCAGCGTCTTGGCCATCTGCAGATGCTGTTGCAGGGTGGGCAGCGTTTGAATCGCGAATTGCTTCACGTCCGGGTCTTTGACGTCGTTGGACGCCTTCTCGAATAGCTCGACGGCCTGCTCGTGCGCACCCACGCCGATCTCATCGGCATAGGCTTTGTCAAAGCCTTCATCGCGCAGCCCCAGGGCCTGCAGCCGCGCCTTCTGCATCAGCGACGGCTCGGTCGGCACGTCATAGCCCTTGCTCTTGGCCAGGGCCGCCAGTTGCTGCCCCGCCTTGCCGTGGTCATCGATCATCTTCTGGGCGAACGTCTTCACGTCCGCGCTGCGGGCCTTTTCCAAGGCCAGCTGGCTGGCCTGGACCTCCAGATAACCCGATTGGGCTGCGTTTTCCAGGAACTCGCGGTCGCCGCTGTCGAGCTTGGTCGTCGCCGCGGGCGCGGAGGGCGTGGCCTGGGCCATCACGGCTTGTGGGCCGCCCAGCAGGATCAGGGAGAGCAGGGAAGCGGTGGTCAGTGTGCGGATCGTCATGGATGACTCCCTGTGAGTGGGCGGCGTGCATCGGCGATGCCCGCGGATCCCTTCAGCAATCGCTGTGCCCGGCCTGGGCGACGCCGTTTGCGCCGCCGAATCCCGCCACCAACGCATCCAACAAGTGACGCACGGCCGGCACCATGCCGCGCCGGGTGGGGAAGATGGCATGCACCAGGGCAGGCTGGGATGCCAGGTCCGGCAACAGGCGTTGCAGACGGCCCGCTTGCAGGTCGCTGTCCACGAACTCGCGGGGCAGCGCGGCCACGCCGACGCCGCGCATCGCCGCATCGCGCAAGCCGGCGATGTCATCCATCGCCAAGCGCGGTTGATGCACCAGCGACACCGCCTGGCCGTGGCGGTCGAGCAGGTTGAAGACGTAGCGCTCGCTGTTGTTGGCCATCGCCAGGGTGGGCCAGCCGGCCAGGGATGGCAGCGACGTGGGGGCGGGAAAGCGTTCGATCAAGCCCGGGCTGGCGACCAGGATGAAGGTGGACAGCCCAAGCTGCCGGACGGCCAGATCGGTGTCTTCAAGTGGCATCGGCCGCACCCGGATCGCGAAATCCAGGCCTTCTTCGACAACATCCACGCGGCGGTTGGTGGCATCCACCAGCACCCGGACCTGCGGGTTGTCTTGCAGGTATTGCGACAGGATGGGGGCGACGCCGGCGCTGAGCAATGCGGTTGGGCAACTGATCCGCACGGTTCCCTGCGGTTGCGTGCGCGTCTGGTCGATGATTTCCTTGGCGGCTTTCGATTCCGCCACCAGCGCCAGGCAGTGCTGATGGAATTGGCGCCCGGTTTCCGTCAAAGAGAGGCTGCGGCTGGTGCGATTGAGCAGGCGAACGCCTAGCTCTTCTTCCAATGCGCGTACCCGCCGGCTGAGCTTGGACGTTTGCAGGCCCAGGCTGTGTGCGGCCGATGTGAAGCTGCCCCGTTCGACGACCTCGGCAAAGAGCCGCAGGTCGTTCAAGTCCGAGATTTGATCCACGCGCCGTCTCCTGATTCAAGGAGATCATTCTATTTTCAGCAATGAAGCTTTGCAATCCAGGATATTTTCACCAAATCATTGCTTGGATAGCATTGATCCCCTAAACACTATCCCTAAGGGAATCTTCATGAACAGCAGCAAATATCTTCCTCTGTTGGGCCGCCTCTTTCTGGGGGCGCCGTTTCTGATGAGCGGCTTGGGCAAACTGGGCGCGTACGCCGCCACGGTGGGCTACATCTCGGCCGTGGGCTTGCCGGCCGCGCCGCTGGCTTATCTGGCCGCGGTCGCAGTTGAAGTGGGTGGCGGCTTGATGCTGCTGCTTGGCTACCGGGTTCGCCTGGCGTCACTGGTCATGGCGCTGTTCTGCGTGGCCACGGGGGTGTTCTTTCACAACAACTTCAGCGATCAGAATCAGATGATCCATTTCCTGAAGAACGTGATGATCGCCGGCGGCTTGCTGCAGATCGCGCATTTTGGCGCGGGCGCATGGAGTCTTGATGTGCGCCGCGCGGGCGTGGCCCCGCGCAGCGCGGCTTGACACCGCCTAAGCGGGATTCGCCGTCAGGCGATCCTGCTGAAGTGGCGCACCCCTTTGCGTAGCAGCGCCATCAGGGACTCGCGCTCTTGCTCGGTATAGGCGTCCAGCAGTTGGTCCACCGACGCTTGCGATAGCGCCTGGGCTTCTTGCAGGTGCCGCCGTCCGGTCACGGTCAGCTTGACGTCGTATTTGCGCTGGTCGATCTTGCTGCGACGCTTTTCGATCAAGCGCCGTTCCGCCAGGATCTTCACCACCAGGGCCGTGGTGGTGCGGTCCAGGTCGGCCAGCCGGCCGATGCCGGCAATGTCCAGCACCTCGCACCGGTCCAGCAAAAACAGCACGCTGTATTGGTTCGGCGTCAGGTCCAGCGTGCGGCATGCGCTGCTGAACATTTCATTGCACACCTGGTGCAGGCGACGGATCAGAAATCCCGGCCGGTCGTACAACGCCGCGAAGCGCGGGTCGGTCAGGTCGGGTTTGCGCGCGCCATCCTGCGGGGTGTCGATGAAAGCCAGCAAGGCATTGGCGTAGGCGGCGGGATCGCCGTCGATCGCGTTGTGCGCCTGACCAGCCAGCACGTCGGTCTGCACATCGGGCAGCGCGTCGGCCAATTGGCGGGTGGCTTGCGCAAAGCGCGGCAGGCTCAGTTCGCCCAGGAACAGCTGAACGGGAATATTCAGGCGGCTGAGCGCGGGCCAGGGGGCGCGGTAGTGCTGCACCGTCTCGATCTCGCGCACCACCGTGTGGGCGATCTGCACGCGTTGCGACCAGTTGGGTTGCGCACGCAGGCCGTCGATGGCGGCTTCCGGAAGCTTCAGCACCTGCCGATAGAACAGCAACAGGGCGTCTTCGGGGCGGCCGGCGCCCAGCGCATCGCGGGCCTGGTCGATCGCTGCCATGTCTTCGTCAGAGGCGGCGTCGCGCAACGGGGGTTCGTACAGCGACAGCCCCTGGACTCGCGGTTCGCGCAGGGCCGCCTCGAGCGCGCAAATGGCGCCGTAGGAATGCCCCACCAGCACCAGCCGTTCCTCGGGCAGGGCGGCGATGACGGCCTGCACATCCTGCACTTCCTGTTCAAGCGCATAGTCCGCGCCGTCCCCGCTGGGAGCGCGGCCGCGGCGGTTCAGCGCATAGACGCGGTGCTGCGCCGACAGCGCGGCCAGCACGGGGCGCCAGCGCGCAGCGGTGGCCGTGGACCCATGCACCAGCAGCAGCGCGGGCCCCGCCTCGCCATGGATGTCGACGTGCAGCGCCGTGCCGTCGGTCGAGGCCAGCGTCAGCGCCTCAGCCATGCTGCTGGCTCTGGACGGCTTGGGCCGCTTCCTGAATCCACTTCAGGCCGTTGACGGTCTGGATCAGCGTGGTGGTGGCGCCCAGCGTCAGCAGCACGGCGTGGCGCAAGGCGTCTTCGGTCACGCCCAGGCCCAGCGCGCGTTCGGTGTGCGCGCGCACCGCAATCTCGTTGCCGGCGGTGGCGAAGGCGGCGATCAGCACGAGTTCGCGCGTGGCTTCGTCGATGGGGCCGGCGTCGCGTACGGCAACGCGCAAGGCCTGGAAGCCATCGGCCGCCTTGGCGTCGATGGAGCGCAGGATGTCGGACGGCAGGGGCGTGACGAGCTGGGTCATGGGGGTGCCTTTCAGATAGGAATACGTAGTTGCATTGTTCGGGCGAGGCGCCATTCTGAAGCACAAAGGGCTTGAAAGAACATAGCTTTTTTGGCGTTTGCTAATTGCTCGAATCAATTTAAAGAAAGCGCATAGGTATACGTATCATGCCCAGACCTTAAGACTCGTACCGCTTTCAAGCACGGCGTTTTCCCATGTCCAGACAACTCAAGCTCGGCGCGCTCATCAACGCCACCGGATTCCATATCGCGGCCTGGCTGCATCCGAACGCACCGCTGGCCGACGCCACGGACATCGACTATTACGCTCGCTTGGCGCGCAGCGCCGAGCGCGGCTTGTTCGATTTCCTGTTCCTGGCGGATAGCTCGGCCATCATGTACGGCCAGAACCGCGAGGCCATGAGCCGCATCGCGCTGGTCAGCCACCTGGAGCCGGTCACGCTGCTGTCGGCGCTGGCGCCGCTGACGCGGCACGTCGGCCTGGTTGCCAGCGCCACCACCACGTACAACGAGCCCTTCCATCTGGCGCGCAAGTTCGCGTCGCTGGATCACCTGAGCCGCGGCCGGGCGGGGTGGAACATCGTCACCTCGGCCAATCAGGCCGAAGCCGGCAACTTCAGCCGCGACGAGCATGTGGCGCATGCGCAGCGCTATGCCCGCGCCCACGAGGCCGTGGAGATTGTCGAAGGCCTGTGGGACAGCTGGGACGACGACGCCTTTCTGTATGACCGCGATAGCGGCGTGTATTTCGACCCCGCCCGGCTGCATACGCTGGGGCACGAGGGCGAACGCTTCCGCGTCAGCGGCCCGCTGAATGTGCCGCGGCCGCCGCAAGGCTATCCCGTGCGCTTGCAGGCCGGGTCGTCCGACACCGGGCAGCGGCTGGGGGCGCGCCATGCCGACGTGATCTTCACGGCGCAGCGCAGCCTGGGCGCGGCCCAGACGTTCTATCGCGGCATCAAGGACGCCGTGGCGGGCCAGGGACGCGATCCGGACCATGTAAAGGTCTTGCCCGGCATCGTGCCGTTCGTCGCCGCCACGCAAGACGAGGCGCAGGCCAAGTTCGACCTGCTGCAGGATCGTATCCATCCGGCCGTGGGCTTGGCCTTGCTGCGGGAACTGCTGGGCGGCCTGGACCTGTCCGGCTATCCGCTGGACGGCCCGGTGCCCGACCTGGGCAGCTCCAATGCCGGGCAGAGCCGGCAGGCGCTGCTGCTGCAAACGGCGCGTGAAGGCAACCTGACCATCCGGCAACTGTACCTGAAGGCGGCCGGCGCGCGCGGCCACCACACGCTGATCGGCACGCCCCAGACCATCGTGGACGAGATGGAAGAATGGTTCAAGCACGAGGGGGCGGATGGCTTCAACATCATTCCGCCGTACCTGCCCGATGCGCTGGACGACTTCGTCGAGCTGGTGGTGCCGGAATTGCAGCGGCGTGGCCTGTACCGCACGGCCTACGAAGGCAAGACGTTCCGCGAGAACCTGGGGCTGCCGCATCCGCGTTCACGCTACGCGGCAGGACGCGCATGAGCCAGTCGTTTGTTTCGTCGCGCTGGCGCAAGGCGGCGACCCCGGTATTGCTGTTGCTGATCTGGCAGGGGCTGGCCTGGGCCGGCCTGATCTCGCCCGAGGTCCTGCCGTCGCCGCTGGCCATTGCGCGCACGTTCTGGCGGTTGACGGCCAGCGGCGAGCTGCCGCATCACTTGGCGGTCTCGCTGGCGCGTGCCGCGTCCGGCCTGTTGATCGGCATCGTGGTCGGCGGCTCGCTGGCCTTGATCGCCGGGCTCAGCACCCAGGGCGAGGACATCGTCGACGCCACGGTGCAGATGCTGCGCACCTTGCCGCACCTGGCCATCGTGCCGCTGTTCATCCTGTGGTTCGGCATCGGTGAAACGCCCAAGATCGCGCTGGTGGCGCTGGGCGTTACGTTCGCCATCTATATCAATCTGTTCTCGGGTATCCGGCACGTCGACGCCAAGATCGTGGAAGCGGCGCGCACGTTGGGCGCGACCCGGCGCGAGATGATCCGCCACATCATTCTGCCCGGCGCGCTGCCGTCCGCCCTGGTCGGCCTGCGCCTGGCGGTGGGCACGGCCTGGCTGAGCCTGGTGGTGGGCGAGCAGATCAACGCCACCAGCGGTATCGGGTTCCTGATCATGGACGCCCGCGAATTCATGCAGACCGACGTCATCTTCGTCGGGTTCATCGTGTATGCGCTATTGGGTTTGACCACGGATATGTTGATCCGCCATCTGGACCGGCGCGTGTTCGCCTGGCGCCCGTCGTTTGTGAGGCACTGATGGCAGACGCACGCTATATGCCCACCGCCCGTCCGGTGCGCATTGCGAAATTGAGCAAGTCATTCGGCGGCAAGCCGGTGCTGGATGCGCTGGACCTGGAGATTCCGGCCGGGCAGTTCGTGGCCTTGCTGGGCCACAGCGGCTCGGGCAAGTCCACCTTGCTGCGCATTCTGGCCGGCCTGGATAGCGCCGACAGTGGCCAGGCAGAGGTGCCCGAGGTACGCACGGTGGTGTTCCAGGAACCGCGCCTGATCCCCTGGATGCGGGCTCGCGACAACGTCACCTTTGCCCTGCGCGCGCCCGATGCGCAAGCGCTGGCCGAGCGTGCCCTGCAGGAGGTCGGGCTGGCGCATCGCCTGGACGCCTGGCCGCTGACCCTGTCGGGCGGCGAGGCGCAGCGCGTGGCGCTCGCGCGCGCATTGGTGCGCTCGCCCCAGCTGCTATTGCTGGACGAGCCCTTCGCGGCATTGGATGCCCTGACCCGCGCCCGCATGCATGTGCTGGTGCAAAAGCTGTTCGAGGACCACCGGCCCGCCGTGCTGCTGGTCACGCACGACGTAGACGAGGCCGTGATGCTGGCCGACCGGGTACTGGTGCTGCGCGATGGCGCCATCGTGCAGGACCATACCGTGTCGGCGCCGCGTCCGCGCCAGCGCGACGATGCGCGCATGTTGCCGCTCAAGCAGCAGTTGCTGGCGGCCCTGGGCGTTCCCACTCTTGCCGCCGCGGCCTAGGCCTGCGGCAGAATCCTTTTAGCGTTAACCGGCCCTGGCTGCCTTTTGTCATGATGAATCGACGTACTCTGCTCAAGACCTCCGCCGCGCTGGCGTTGGGCGTGGTTGCCCCGGTGGCGTTCGCTCAACCGCGTTCCAGCGTCAAATACGCCAAGCTGCGCTTCGGCGTGCCCAGCGCGCTGGCCGCCGACCTGCGCATGAAGCTGGCTGGTCAATTGCAAGACCTGCCTTTCGAGATCGAGTGGTCGCGCTTTCCGACGTCGCCAGCCGCACTGGAGGCCTTGGCGTCGGGCGCAATCGACATGACGGCCGGGGGCGACGGCAACGTCATCGCGCTGGCCACGCGGCCGCGTAAAGCCGTGGCGTGCAGCGCCTACGCCAATATTCTTTTCCATGAAATCGTCGTACCCAAGGGCTCGGACATCCAGAACGTCGCGGGCCTGAAGGGCAAGCGTGTATCGTTGGTGAAGGGCGCGGGCTTTGAATACAAGCTGCGCTACATGCTGGAAGAAAGCGGCCTGAAATGGGAAGACATCAAGCCCGTCTACCTGTCGCCGCCGGATGGCATGTCCGCCTTCATCAACGGTTCAGTCGACGCCTGGGCCATCTGGGACCCCAGCGCCGCCGTCGCGGAAATCCGCCATGGCGGCCGCCAATTGGCGGTGCCGTCACGCCCGGCCTACAACTTCCACTACGCCAATCGCGACAGCCTGGATGACCCGGCGCGCGAAGCGTCGATCCTGGAATTCATCAAGCGGGACTTGCGTTCGCATGCCTGGGTCAAGGCGCATCCCGACCAATGGGCCGCGGCGCAGGTCGACGCCGGCCTGGATGCCGAGGTCTCGCGCCTGGTGGCACGCCGCACGCCGGGGGGCGGCGAGCCGTCGCTGATTGCGGGGCCGGTCTTCGAAGAACTGCAAGGCATCGCCGACGTGTTCGCCGAGTCGGGATATATCCCGAACAAGGTGGACGTGAGGACGGCGTTCGACGCGCGCTTCAATGCGCCTTTGCAGGCGTTCGCGGCGACGTTGCCGCGCGGGTGAGGAGCAAGCGGCTGCCCAGCCGCTTGCCCGGGTGCGATGTTTGCGCGGCTCACCTGAACTTGATGTTCACATTCTTGGTGCTAGTGAATTCCAGCAATTCCGCAAAGCATTCCTCGCGCCCGATGCCAGATTGCTTCACGCCGCCGAACGGCGCGCCCATGAAATGCTGGCTGGCGTTGTTGATCCAGACGTAGCCAGTCTGCATGCGCCTGGCGGCGCGATGCGCCGTGTCCAGGTCGCGGGTCCAGATCGACCCCGTCAGTCCGAAATCCACGCCATTGACCTGGTCGAACAGCGTGTCTTCGTCTTGCCACTTGAATACCGCCATGACGGGGCCGAAGACTTCTTCGCGCGCCAGTCGCATGTCGGGCCGCATGTCGGCGAAGACCGTGGCCTCGTAGAAGAAGCCATCCTGTAACGCGGGGTCTGCGGGGCGTCGGCCGCCGCAGATCAATCGTCCGCCGTCCTCAAGGCCGACCTTGACGTAGTGCTCGACCTTGTTCAACTGAGCCTGGCTCACGAGCGACCCCATGGTGGTGCCGGGGTCGGTGGGGATGCCGGGTTTGTGGCGTTCGGGCAGGACGCGGGCAACGCGGTTCAGGACTTCATCGTGGATCGATTCGTGTAGAAAGACGCGGCTGGTCGAGCCGCAACTCTGCCCTGACCAGGTGAAGTTCATGCCGCTGATGATTCCGTCCACCAATGGGGCGATGTCGGCGTCCGGGTACGCAATCAACGCATTCTTGCCGCCCAGTTCCAGCAGCACGGGCTTCAAGTTTTCCGCCGCGGTTTTCATGACCGCCCGGCCCGTGGGCACGCCGCCGATCAACGTCACTTTCCTGACCAGTGGATGCTTGCCCATGGCATCGCCGCATTCGCGACCCCCGCACAGAAAATTGACCACGCCGGGGGGAAACAGGGCGCCTATCAGCTCCGCCAGCCGCAGGATCGACAACGGCGCCTGGTCCGGCGCCTTGACCACGATGGTGTTGCCCGCCGCCAGCGGGGCGGCCAGGCGAGCAGCGGCGAACATCAGGGGATGGTTGTAGGCGACGATGCGGGCGATCACGCCAAGCGGCTCCTGGATCGTGTAGTTGAGATTGCCGTCGCCCATGGGAATGGTCTCGCCTTTGATCTGCGTCGCCAAGCCGGCGAAGTAGTCCAGGCAGTCGGCGGCGAAGCCGGCGTCGTGCGCCAGGGCGGAGACGGGATTGCCATTGTTCAGCGCGTCCAGTTGCGCCAGCGGCAGGGCGTGGTCGCGTAACACGGCGGCGGCGCGGCGCAGGTAACGCGCGCGTTCGGCGGGGGCCAGGCAAGCCCAGCCTGGAAAGGCGGCGTGCGCGGCCTGGACGGCCGCATCCACGTCCGCCGCGTCGGCAACCGGCGCCTGCGTGATGACTTCGTTGTAGCAGGGGTTGATCGTGTCGGCGTAGACGCCGGATTTCGGGGCGTGCCAGGCGCCGCCGTAGTACAGCGCGCGGTGCTCGGGCAAGATGCCGGCGGGGATGTCTTGTGTTCGCATGGGGTTCCTGGGGGAAAGAGGATGAGACCGTCGGCTAGTCGTCAGCGCGGGTCAGGCCGGCCGTCATGGCGGGGCTGTAGCCGGTCTGTACCACCGCATCGATCACCACCGTTGCACCGCGCTTGACGGCCTCGATGGCCTGCGGCAGCAAACGGGCCAGATCGCCGGCGTCATCGATCGGCCCGAACGCGGTCAAGCCTTGGGCCCGGGCCAAAGCGGCCAGGTCAGGCTCGGGATTGGCGATGCGCTGCCCGATCCAGCGATTCTCGACCGGGCGATTGCGTTGGCGCGCCATGCGTTCCTGGTGCAGCTCGTCGTTGAAGAACGATCGGTTGTTGCACACGATCATCAGCATGGGAATCTGCGCGTTGGCCGCGGTCCAGAGCGCGTTGACGCCCATCATGTAGTCGCCGTCGCCGATCACCGCCACGGGCAAACGGCCCGAGCCCTTGAGCGCCAGCGCCGAGCCGATGGCCATGCCCGGACCGGAACCGATGCCGCCGCCGCCGTCGTAGCCCAGGAAATCCAGCGGGTGGCGGAAATCCCACATGTCGCCGCTCCAGCTCAAGGGCAGCCGCATCAGGCAGGTTTCCTGGTCGCCGATCGCCTGTCGCAAGATGGCCGCCAGGATCGGCACCGTCAATGCCCCTTGTGCGGCCGGCTGCGGCGCCGCCGCCGTTGCGGGGCTGGGTGGTTGCGCGGCGCGCGGCGTGACGTACTGGTTCAAGAGCGCGACGGCGGCTTCGGGCTCGCTCAGCAGAAACACGTCGACGGGCGGCAGGCCCTGATGATCCATGCTCCAGCCGTTGTGGCTGTAGTGGTCGACCGACACCTGAATGATCTTGCTGGCGATGGTGTCGTTGTCCCAGGCCTGCTTCAACGTTCCCGCCAGGTCCAGCCAGTCCAGGCTGAGGACCACATCCGCGTCGCGCAGGATTTCCTTGGCGCGCGGGTTCAGAAAGTGCCCGCTGGGCGCGGCGTGCAGGCGGTGGTCGGTGGGGAAGGCGCAGCCCACCTTCAGATCGGTCAGGACTTCGGCATTCAGTGTTTCGGCAAGCTGGATGCGCTGGCGCCAACCGGCCTCGTCCCGGCTGACGCGGCCGGCCAGGATCACGGGCCGGCGCGCCTGGGACAGCAGCGCCGCGGCCTCACGGACGACCTGGTCGGCGGGGCGTGCGGGCGGCGGCGCCAGATAGCGCGAAGGATCGGGCAGGGTGGGGGCCTGAGGCAGCCGGGATTCCTGCAGCGCGGCGTCAAAGCACACGTATACGGGGCCCTGCGGCGCGGTGGTGGCGATTTGCCGGGCGCGCAGCAGCGCCTCTTGGGCCGCGCCGATGGAGGCGGGCTGCGCGTCCCATTTGATGAAGTGACGCACCAGCGCCGCCTGGTCCTGCGCGGTGTGGATCCAATCGATCCAGGGACGCCGCTTGGCTGCATCCACCGGGCCGGTGGCGCCAAGCACGATCACCGGCACTCGGTCCACCCAGGCGTCGAAGATCGCCATGGAGCCGTGCATCAAGCCGACGTTGCTATGCAAAATGGCTGCCAGGGGCTTGGCCGTCACCTTGGTATAGCCATGGGCGATGGCGACGGCGTGCTCTTCATGCAGCACCACGATCATCTGCGGCTTTTCGTTGCCCAGGTGGTTGACGATGCTGTCGTGCAGTCCGCGAAAGCTGGCGCCCGGATTGAGCAGCACGTACGGGATATCCATCACGCGCAGCATGTCGGCGATGGCGTCGCTGCACCAGACGGTGGCGTCCGGGACGCAAGGGGTGGGAATGTCGCGGCGCACAGGGGCGGCGGAGGAGGCGGTCATGAAAGCTCCAGCGTGAGGCAGGTAAAGGAAGGAATAAATCGACGGGGCAACGGCGGGCAGCGCGGCTGCGCGCATCTTCAATCGGGTTTGATGTGGGCCGCGGCGATCACGGCGGCCCAGCGCTTCTGGTCGCTGGCGATCAAGGCGTTGAATTCGGCGGCGCTGCTGCTTTCCGCCAGGATCCCTTGCTCGGCAAGTTTTTCGCGCACATCCGGCAGCGTCAGCGCGCGGCGCAGTTCGGCATTGAGCTTGCCGATGATGGCGGGCGCGGTCTTGGCCGGCGCCACCATGCCGATCCAGATGTCGCTTTCAAAGCCCGGCACCGTTTCGGCCACCGTCGGCACGTCGGGCAGCAGGGCAAGGCGGGCCAGGCCGGTGGAGCCCAGCGCGCGCAGCTTGCCGCTGCGGATATGCGGCAGCGCGGAGTTCAGCGGGCAGAAGATCATATCGACGTTGCCGGCCAGGACGTCGACCATCGCCGGGGCGGTGCCCTTGTACGGGATGTGGATCAGGTTGACGCCGGTCAACGACTTGAAGACTTCCGCGGCCATGTGTTGCGGACTGCCGGAGCCCGCGGACGCATACGACAGCGCTTCGGCGCTGGCCTTGGTCTTGGCCTGCGCAATAAGCTCGGCGACGGATCGGGCGGAGATCTTCGGCGACACCAGCAGCACCATGGGAACGCGGCCCAACAGGGTGATGCCCTGGACGTCGCGCAGAACGTCGAAGGGCAGCTTGGGATACAGCACGGGGTTGACCGCCACGGTCTGGTTCGGGGCGATGGCAATGGTGTAGCCGTCCGCTTCCGACTTGACCAGATAGTCGGTGGCGATGTTGCCGGCGGCGCCGGGCTTGTTCTCCACGATCACCGGCTGGCCGAAGGTTTCGGACATCTTCTGTCCCAGGATTCGCGCCAGCACGTCATTGGACCCGCCCGGGGGCAACGGCACGATGATCCGGATGGGCTTGTTGGGATAGTCCTGGGCCAGCGCGCGCAAGGGCAGCGCGGCGGCGGTGGCGGCGGCGCATAGCGCGGCCAGTACGGTGCGGCGGTCAGGTCTCATGCTTGTCTCCGTGGTTTTTTATGCTCTGAGAAGCATCCTAGGGAGAAGTCAGAACCCCTTCAATCTTGAACATTGAATCAATGTGAGCGCGTGGCGCCGGCCATCTTTTGCCTAGTGCTGCGCACCGCCAGGCACGAATTTCGCGCGTGGCCGAAGCAGGGTGCCATCCGCGCGTTGTTCCCTGATATGAGCGACCCAGCCCGCCATGCGAGCCAGCGCAAACAACGCGGGCGGAGCCTCGCGGGGCAGTTCCAGCGCGCGCGTCAGCACGACCAGCGCGAGTTCCTGCCGTGGATGAAGTCCGGCCGCGGTGCGCAGGTCATCCAGAAATCCAAAGATGGCGCGTGATTCCCGCGTCGGTTGCGGGTGATGGCGCGCAAGCTCTAGCAACTGCGCGGCGCGCGGGTCGCCCTGCGGATAGAGAGGATGGTGAAAGCCCGGCACATTCTGCCCCTGGGCCAGCAGCCGCTGTGCGCCGCGCATGAGGGCGCCCCGGGTCTTGCCCCGCGCCAGAAAGTCCTGGACGCGTTCATACATCCGGCCCAGCTCAACGCCGGAGGTGGCGCAGAACGCGGACGCCAGGCAGCTTTGGAGCGATGCGCCGGCAGAGGCGACCACCCGGGCGCTGAGCGTGCCGGGCGGCAGTTCGTGATCGGCCAGCAGGATCAACAGGGTACGCAAGGCTTCGTGGTTCCAGGCCGTGGGCGCCATTCCCAGCGAGAGGCCCAGCGCCTGCAGCACGGCTTCCGCGCGCCGCATCGGCCGGTATGACCCGGTGGGGCCGATGAATCCGCAGCAGGCCACCATCGCCTGAATGATCTCCCGCGCGGCGGGCAGTGTGCAGCCACGGGCCAGGCGCTGCTCGGTCGAGCCATGACTCAGCCCCATCATCAGCACCACAATGGCGAACACCTCCAGCACATTGCCGCGCGGATGGCACAGGGACATCGCGCGGGTCAGGGCGAGCAGGCTGCGGGTCTGCGTGCGCACGGGCCAGCGTGGCGCTTCGGCGGGAAGCTGCCCGCTCCAAAGGAGTTCGGCCACGGCTTCGAACGAGGCGCCGCCGTTCGCCAGATCCGCGGCCAGATGGCCCCGATAGCGCGGACCTTGCGGCGTGATCTCGGTGATCGAGGTCGGCAGGATCGGTTCGCCCCAGTTCATGGCCGCCGCCGCGACGGGGCCATGACCGGTGCGGGCCTGCGAACGCGTCTTGACCCGCAGCACGTCGTTGCGCCGATAGAGCTTTTCCTTCAGCCCGGGTTGCGCCAGGCTGCAGATCCAGCCGCGGCTCACGTAGGCATACAGGGTCTGCGGCCTGACCTGCAACAGCGCCATCGCCTCCGTTGCGCTGATGTAGCCGCCCTGCGCGTCCTGATCCACGGGCGTACCCGGAGCGCTTGGCGTGGCTCAGGCCACTTTACGGTTGGTGCTGAAGCCGTCCTGCTTGCCCAGCACCGCCGCCGGATGGTGCAGGTCTTCCTGCCACAGCAGCGATTCCATGAAGATGTTCAGCGGCTGGTCCTGCACCGTCAGTTCGTACACGTAATCGTCATAGGACGCATGGTTATGCACCGCCCAGCCGGGCGCCGACAGCATCAGGTCGCCCGCCTTCCATTCATAGCGGTTGCCCGCCACCATGCTGTATCCGCTGCCGGAAAAGTAGTAGTTGATCGCCGCTGAAACATGGCGGTGCGGCCGGTCCACGATTTTCGGCGGACGGATCGTCATCGTCGCGAAGAAGTTGGGCGTGATGCCGTTAAAGCGGCCCGTCGCGGGGTTGTAGTACATGTACAGACGGCGGCCGATGTAGTCCTTGCCCAGCGCTTCCAGCTTGTCCAGCTGGGGCTTGACCTTGTCCCAGGCGAAGTGCAGCGCGCGCGATTCCACGGCGGTCGGGTTGATCAGCGTTTCATACGGCATCAACAGGCCGCCATCTTCCGACACGGGGAAGGTGCCGAAAGGATTGCGGCGGCGCGGGTCGGCGGGATCCGCGGACGCCTCGGCCTTTGCCGCCGGCGCGGCCCATTCGCTTTCCGCCACGTAGACGTCCATGAACTGCAGCAGCGGCACGTTGGAATAGGTCAGCCGGACTTGCAGCGTATCGCCGTCATTGACGTGCGAATACTCGCTGTAGCTGGGGTGGTTCCAGACGTCGTACTGCTTGAAGGCGATGCTGCGGCCGCCGACGTCGCAGCGGCCTGACCCCGCGATGCAGAAGTTCACCTCGGTGGCGTTGTGGCGGAAAGGCGCCGTGCGTTCACCCGGCTTCAGCACCGACAGCCGGACCTGGATGCCCGGCGCCATGCCCGGCGCAAAGTCGCGGGCATTGGGATGCACGATCAGCGATTCGCGGCGTCCCGACGCGGGCAGGTCGGTGCTGGCCAGGCGCTGGACCTCGGCATCGATCTCTTCCTTGGTGATGACGATGGGGGCCCACTGGGTATTGCGGGATTGCGGCGCGGCGCCTCCCAGGTCCAGGAAACGGCCGTTCAGACGATCGAAGTCGCGACGCAATGGATTCATGATTGTGCTCCGGAGTATGCAGTTGACGGCGCATCGGCCGCGCCAAAGAATCGGGGTTTGCTTTTGACGGGAACGGCGATGGCCCGGCCCATGTCCGACTGGCGGGCGCGCAGCAGGACATCGATGCCCAGCGCCACATCGGAAATGCCCATGCCCATCGCCTTGAACAGGGTCAGGTCGCAATCGGCCGCGCGGCGCTTGCCGGCCAGGACGACGTCGGCCAGGCGGCTGACGCCGGCCCAATCGCCGCCTTGCGCGTCGCCGTAGCGGGTGCGGAATTCGCGCGACAGGTTTTTCACGCTGGTCACATCGTCCACGGCCACCACGCCAGCGCGGTCGAACACATCCTGGAAGAACTCTTCCCGATCTGGCGCAATCGCGCCGACCGCGTTCAGGTGCGACCCGCGTCCGAGCATGGCGGCGTGCAGGAAGGGTTCGCTGGCGCGGGTGACCAGCGTCACAATGTCGGCGCCGTCGGCCGCGGCCTCGATAGAGGCACAGCTACGGATCTGCACGTTGCGGCTCGAAAATTCGGTGGCCAGCAGGCTGGCAAATCCCGCGCGCGACGCTTCGGTCGGGCTGTAGACGCGGATCTCGGCAATGTCGCGTACGGCAAGCACCGCGGCTACTTGCGATAGCGACTGTTTGCCGGTGCCGGCGATCGCCATGATGCGGGCATCGGGCCGCGCCAGCCAATTCGTCGCCACGCCAGAGGTGCCACCGGTGCGCAGGTTGCCCAGCGCAAAGGCTTCGATCACCGCGGCCAATTGCCCGTCGGCAGCATTCCACAAGAGCAGCAGGGGGCATGTTCCGCCTTGGGTATGGGCCCACGTCTTGGTGCCCACGAAGTCACCTACGCGCGCACCCAACGCGTGCAGATTGTTGCTATCGAATTGCAGCATCGTCTTGGCCATGTTGGCCGCGCTGGATTCGGCTTGCAGCCGCAAGCCGCGTTCGAGGGCGGGAATGGCCTGTTCCAGGGTAAGCAGCTGGGTAACCTGGGATTCGCTGATCCAGAGGGGAGCGGACATCGTTTTTCCTAAAGAGACGGGGAAGGCGCCGGCGTGTCGGACCCGAAGCCGTCTTCCCAGATGGAGGGAACCGGGGGCGATAGCCGCAGCGTGTTAACCATGATGGCGTGCGTGATGTAGCGGCCAATCAGCATGGCAATCGCCACCGCCTCTTCGGCCGGCAGGCGCCGCGCCACGTCGTCGAACGCGGCGTGCGCGTCCAGGCCGCGCGTTTGAACGGCGGCAATGGCGTAGCGTTGGACGGCCCGCTCGTTGTCGGACAGCAGGGAAGGGGCGTCGGGTTCAAGGCGTTCGACATCGCGTATCCAGTCGCGCGACAGACCGGTGCGCACGCAAAGGCGCTCGTGCTGATTGCGCTCATAGGCGTTTTGCATCAGCGTGGCGGTGGTCAGCACGGCGGTTTCGGCAAGCGCGTCGGGCAGCGCGGCTTTCAGCGCATCCGTGAACTGCATGAAACCCAGCAACACCTGCGGCGCATGGCCGGCCACCTGGAACAATTCGCCCAGATAGCCCAGGCGCTTGACGCGCGGCGCCAGGTACTGCGCCAGTTCGGGTGTGAAGTCGGGCATCTGTAGACGGGAAAGTATGGTGCTCATGGCGTCAGTCCACGGTGATGCGATATTGGTCGGCCAGCTTCTTCCACTTGACCAGCTCGTCGGCGATCTGCTTGCGCAACTGTTGGCCATCCAGGGTGACCGGCACGAAAAGCCGGTCGGTCAGCGCGGTTTTCATCTCTGGGGTCGAGGCCAGCTCCAGCGTTTTCTTTTGCAGCAAGTCGGCTACCGCAGGGGGGGTGTTGGCCGCCGTGAACACGCCTAGCCAAACGGAAAAGTCATAGCCCTCGAAGCCGGGAAGCTCCGCGATGGCCGGCACGTCCGGATAGAACGGCACGCGGTCCTTCGTGGCGACGGCCAGCAAGCGGATCCGGCCGCCCTTGACCTGCGGGCTGATGTTGGTGATGGCGTTGAACATGACCGGCACCGTGCCGCCCAACCCGTCGTTCAGCGCGGGCGCGCAGCCCTTGTACGGCACGTGCACCATGTCGATCCCGGCGCGGTGCGAGAACTCGACGCCGGCAAAATGCTGCGCCGTGCCATTGCCGCAGGACGAAAAACTCAGCTTGCCCGGATTGGCGCGGCCGTAGGCGATCAGTTCCTGCACGGTGCGTACCGGCAGGTCGGCATTGACGGCCAGCGCCACCGGCGTGACGGCGATGGCCGCGATCGGTTGCAAGTCCTTTTGCAGGTCAAAGCTTTGCCGCACGCCCAGCGCCGCGTTGATCGTCATGGTGTTGTTGCCGATCAGCACCGTATAGCCGTCCGGCTTGGAACGCGCGACATACTCGCTGGCGATGTTGCCCGAAGCGCCCGTGCGGTTCTCCACGACGAACGTGGCGCCCAGCTGTTCGCCCAGGCGCGGCGACAGCAGGCGCGCGATCACATCGGTGCTGCCGCCTGCGGGAAAGGCGGACACGAGCGTGACCGGATGATCCGGGTATGCCGCGTTGGCCACGCCCGCGGCGCTTAGCGCCAGCAGCGCGAAAAGGCACTTTGCGACCGTTGCGGCCCGTCCCCGGGCGGCTGATTCAATCACCCACATGCTTGTCTCCTTGGCTTTATGGATTCCGCTTCTTGCCTGTCGGCGCGCGAGGGCGTCGCCAGGGGGCGGATGAATGGATCTTAGATAGCCAATCAATGTTCGTATAGATTGATTTACAATCAATGCCGATTCGAATCTGACCGCCGAATTCCAAGGAAATACCATGCCGGCTCCTGCAAAACCGGGCAAACCTGCCGGCGACGCCAAAAAGCCCCGCACATCGCCAATCAACGTCAAGTCCAGCGACAAACTGGTTGATGCCGCCACGGCGGTGGCCATGTTGGGGGTGAAGCTGCAATCGCTTTACGCCTATGTCAGCCGCGGCTGGGTGCGCGCGGTGCCGGCAGCCAGCGGCAAAGGCAATCTGTATTTCGTCGAAGACCTGGAAGCGCTGGGTGCGCGCGGCCGCAGCCGGGGCGATGCGATGAGTGCCGAGCGGGTGATCCGGTGGGGCGGCGGCGCCATCATGCAGACGGCGATTACCTCTATCGGTCCCGACGGCCCGCGTTATCGCGGCAATCTGGCGGCCGATCTGGCCGCGTCCCAGCGGTCGTTCGAAGACTGCGCCGAGCTGCTCTGGAACGGCATCCTGCCGGATTCCTCGGTGCTGTGGCAGCCGGTGACGCCCGGGCGGGAATTCGATGCGTTAAGCGACGGCATTGTTCTCGTGGCGGGCCGTAACCCGTCCCGCCGCCTGCTGGCCGTGGTGGTGGAAGCGTACGCAGCCAGCCTGGGCAAGCACCCTGAACTGACGCTGGGCGCGCCCGCGCTGGCCGGCCGCCAACTGGTGCAGGTGATGGCGGCGGCCCTGGGGCTGCTGGGCGACCATCCTGAATACACCTTGAATCAACGGCCGCAGGCCATTGCCGCAATCGTCGCGGACCGGCTGCGGGTACGTGCGGATCCCGATGCGCTGTGGGCCATCAATGCCGCCTTGATCCTGTCCGCCGACAACGAGCTGGCGCCCGCCACGTTTGCCGCGCGCATTGCCGCCTCTGCCGGATCCGACATATTTTCATGCGTGACAACGGCGCTGGGGGCATTCGAAGGCATGCTGACCGGCGTGGGCTGCGACGAGGCCGAGGCCACGCTGCGGCAGGCAGATAATGACCCCGAGAAATACATCGCCTTGTTGGCGGGGCGGATCAATCGCAAGAGCCCGCTGGCGGGCTACAACCATCCGCTGTATCCGGACGGCGATCCCCGTGCCCGCCTGCTGATGGAGATTGCCCACAAGGTGGTGGCGCCCAAGAGCCGCGGCGCCCTAGCGCTGGCCTGCATCGACCAGGCGCAGACGCGGCTGGCGCTCAAGCCGAACCTGCCGCTGGGCCTGCTGTGCGTCGGCCTGGCGCTGGAGGCGCCGCCCGGGGCGGCGGGCGCCATCATGGCGCTGGGGCGCACCGCTGGCTGGATTGCCCATGCGCTGGAGCAGCGCCTGGCCGGCTTTCTGGTCCGGCCCCGGGCGCGGTATGTCGGGCCCTAGGCGGCACTGCCGGGGCGTTGCCCCGGCTTGGCGGATTACTGGCCGACGGCCTGCGGCTGCGGGAACACCCACTTGCCGTTCAGGATCTCCTCGCCCGGCTGATACAGCCTGACGGTGTAGTTCCAACCCGGCACGGTGGGCAGGCAATTGGGGATCTTGCCGTCGCAGGCGCCGAACTGGATGTCGATCGAACCGTCATCGCCTTTCTTCGCGGTGAGGTTGTTCAACGAATAGGCGTCATACGGATTCTTCTGGAAGTAGCCTTGCGCGTTGTACACGCTGACCGACCAGAAGCTCTTGACCGGGACATTGCCCACCTTGAGCCGGTACACGGTCTTGCCATCGTTGTTCGGGATTTCGCCGTTCAGGTAGGTGGCGTCCTTGGCGGGGTTGCCACCCCAGCCGGCCGCCGTGCCAAGCAGGTGCTGGATCGGGTCGACCGTGGTCTTGGTGCCAAAGGCCTGGTTGTAATTGGGCATGGTGGCCGCCAGCACCAGCAAGGCATCGCGCATTTTTGTCTGGCTGGCCTGATCCCACTTCGGTACGACGAATGTCCCCACCTGGGCTTGTTTGACCGTGATGGCGTCCTGCAGCGCATGCACTTGCTTGACGTCTTTCGGATCCGCCGGATCGACCAGGGTGCGGATGGCGACAAACACGTAGCGCGTGCCGATATCCTCTTTTTTCAGGGTGTGGGTGCCTGCGCCGTAGAAGACCGCGGGCACGTAGTGGTCCTCGTCGACCACCAGCGTCGACATGAACCGTTTGCCGGCCTCGGGCAACGTGAGAGTGACCGGACCGGCATCCAGATCGAACACCGCTTCTGAATAAAGCGTGTCGCGATTCATGCGGATGACATTCTGGGCGTCGATGGCAACCGGCTCGCGGCTGTGGACGAACCGCCCAAGAGCGCCATCCGCCACGATCTTGCCCAGGTAGAGATCGGACTCCGCGCGGGCAAAATTGTTGACCGTGACCAACACTGCCGCGTCAGGGGAGGGCTGCGCGTGAGCACTGCCAAGAGTTGCCAGCGCCAGGGCGGCGATGCGGGACGCGGATGAATACGACATGTGGGCCTCTCGAGTGGGAAATCGAGGGCGAATTTACACCGCAGCCTTCGGCGCAACGCGTAAAAGCCGGCTGGGCGAGACAGATCGACCTGAATAATGAGACGCCGCGGCCCGCGGCGTCAGTTCGGCACGCTTTTGAGCGGCGGGCGGTCAATCGACTTTCTTGAATTCCTGGAATACCTGCCCAAGATAGCCGCCATATCGATTGGCTTCCATGTAGCTGTTGGTAGAAGCGAAATCGGTGGCGAACGCACCCGCCCGGTAAATCGCGCCCTTGGTATAGCGGGGCCGGTATTCGCCTTCGATCAGTTCAAGCCGGATATGCCTGGCGGCGATTCCCTGTACCCGCCACTTCGTATCCTCCAGGCCCTGGGCGGGGCCTGGCAGAAAGACTTTCTGCTTGTGGTCATAGTGACGATACGGAACGACCACATCGCCCACGGCGAACGACGGCACCACTTTGTTCTTTTCATATACCGCCCGGTCTTTCGATGCGCGGCTTTCCGGGCAGGTGGCAAGGCCTTCCTGCAAGGAGCCCTTGGCGGGCGTGACGGGCGGAAATAGAGACAGGTATTTCGAGCTGGATGCGACAGGAATGATTCCGGCAACCCCTGCGCCGCCAGTGGCTTGTATCACCGCCAGATTGCCAGCTGGATCGGTAAAGATCCTGATGTTGCCCCAGGTGCAGCCGACGCCGGGGCCATCCCCCGCCCCGCAGCGCGACGAGGTCTTGATGTCGATGGCGCCATCGCCTTGCACCTGGTAGTCGGTACCGCGGACGTAATGGCGGGAGCCGGCAATATTCAGATCCTTGTCCAGGTACTCGGTGGAGAATTCGTCCTTGGACAAGGATTTGAATCGCACGAGCACGACGCCTTGCGCCGTCCAGAAGCCGAGCAGGTGGGACAGCACCTCCCCGCTTCGGTAAACGCTTTCCCGGGTCCCATAGTTTGCGTCCTGGCAGAAGTAGGACGTGTCGCTATCGAGTACGTTACCCGCCACCTTGGTCTTTGCAATGTTCTGGTCGGCGTAGGTTGAGCATCCGGCAATCGACAGCGCAGCAAGAAGACAAAAGATTCTTTTCGGCCTGAGCATGCGAACACGGCTGTATTGGCAAGACACGTGCGATCCCCCGCAAATGATTACAACCGTCGAAAGAATACAACTGATTGACCGTTGCCATTTTCCGGACGCGCCAGGCCTGCCCGCCACGGGCAAACCCGATATAAAACTTTGCACAGCCTCCATGATCCAGCGTTATGCGTGGCGTCATGCCGGTATGCTGGGGTGGCCAAAAATGGTTAGTGGAATCAAGGTGTTAGCGCGACGCCACGGTGGCCGTTCATGGCGCGCCGGAGTGGCCGCGCGCCGTTTCGGATTTCTGCGGACGCATGCATGATGGTGCCTCCTGCCAGGCGCGTTGCGGCGTGCCTGACCCTGCATTGAGACGCTTGATGACATTCGATCTGACCTTGCACAACGGCCGCATCGTCACGGCCGATGCCGACTATGTCGGCGATATCGGTATCGTGGACGGCGCCATCGCCGCGATCTCGTCGACGCTGCCGCCGGGCCGCCGCGCCATTGACGCGACCGGCCGGCTGGTCATGCCGGGCGGCATAGACAGCCATTGCCATGTGGAGCAACTCTCCAGCATGGGGGTGCTGTGCGCCGACGACTGGTACACCGCTTCGATCTCGGCGGCCCACGGCGGCAACACCACCATCGTGCCGTTCGCGGCGCAACATCGGGGCCAGTCGCTGCGCCAGGTGGCGGACGCCTACGCCGCGTCGGCCGACGCGAAATCGGTGATCGACTACAGCTACCACCTGATCATTTCGGACCCCACGCCCGAGACCCTGAACCGTGACCTGCCCGAACTGATCCGCGCCGGCATCACGTCGTTCAAGGTCTTCATGACCTACGACAAGCTCAAGCTGGACGACCGGCAACTGCTGGACGTGTTCGCCATCGCCGCACGCGAAGGCGCGCTGCCGATGGTGCACGCCGAGAACAACGATGTGATCAGCTGGATCGCGCGCCACTTGCTGGCGGCCGGCCACACCGCGCCCAAGTACCACGCCGTCAGCCATGACCCGATCGCAGAAACCGAGGCGACGCAACGCGCCATCAGCCTGGCCGCCGTGCTGGAAGTGCCAGTGCTGATCGTGCACGTGTCGACCCAGGGCGGCGCGCAGGCGATCCACGCCGCGCAGACGCTGGGCGCGCCGGTGTACGGCGAGACCTGCCCGCACTACCTGTTGCTCACCGCCGAGGACATCGACATTCCCGGTGTGGAAGGCGCCAAATTCTGCTGCAGCCCGCCGCCGCGGGACCCGGCCTCGCAACTGGCCCTGTGGCAAAGCCTGGACAGCGGCACGCTGGCGCTGCTGTCGTCCGACCATGCCCCGTACCGCTACGACGAATCCGGCAAGCTGCCGGCCGGTGATGCCACCACGTTCAAGCAGATCGCCAATGGCCTGCCGGGCCTGGAAGTGCGCATGCCGCTGCTGTTTTCGGAAGGCGTGCGCAGCGGCCGCCTGACGCTGCAGCAGTTCGTGGCGCTGACCTCCACCAACCACGCTCGCATGTATGGCCTGTACCCCAAGAAGGGCACGCTGGCGATTGGCGCGGATGCCGATATTGCGATCTGGGATCCGGAAAAGACCGTGACCCTGCGCGCCGCCGACCTGCATGACGCCGTGGGCTACACGCCCTACGAAGGCCGCCAGGTCACCGGCTGGCCCACCACGGTGATCAGCCGCGGCGAGGTAATCGTGGACGACGGCGTGTTGCGGGCCGAGCGCGGCCGTGGCCGCTTCATCGCCCGCGGCCTGCCCGCGCCATTGCAGAAAACGCGGGAAATCAGCCCGCGCGCGGCCCTGCTGCGCAAGATTTTCCCGGCCGAAGTCCCGTCCTGACGGGCGGCGCACGGCCTTCGATACATAGCGATAGAACCCCCGGAGACTGACATCGTGAGCAACGCAACTCCTGCGCGAAAAATGGACCTCGCGGTCGCCCAGATGGGCGCCGTCAACCTGGCAGACACCCGCGCGGTGGTGGTTCGCCGTCTCGTCGAAATGATGCGCGAGGCGGCCGCCCGCCAGGCCGAGTTCGTGGTCTTTCCCGAACTGGCGCTGACCACCTTCTTTCCGCGCTACTGGATGGAAGACGCCGAGGCAGTGGCGCGCTACTTCGAAAAGAGCATGCCCAACGCCGACGTGCAGCCGCTGTTCGACACCGCGCGCGAGCTGGGTATCGGCTTTTACCTGGGCTACGCTGAACTGACCCCCGAGGGCCGCCAGTTCAACACCGCGATCCTGGTGGACCGCCAGGCGAAGATCATCGGCAAATACCGCAAGATCCACCTGCCCGGCCATTCCGACCACAAGCCCGAAGCGCCGTTCCAGCATCTGGAAAAGAAGTTCTTCGAAGTCGGCGACCTGGGCTTTGGCGTCTGGGAAACCAACGACGTCAAGATCGGCATGTGCCTGTGCAATGACCGTCGCTGGCCCGAGACGTACCGCGTGATGTCGCTGCAAAGCGCCGAGCTGATCGTGCTGGGCTACAACACGCCGTCGCTGAATATCCACTGGAACGAACCGGCGCACCTGCGCACCACCACGCACGAGATCGTGCTGCAGGCCAGCGCTTACCAGAACGCGGTGTGGGTCGCCGCCGCCGCCAAGTGCGGCCACGAGGACGGCCACCACATGATCGGCAGCTCGATGATCGTGGCGCCGTCGGGCGAGATCGTGGCGCGTTCCAGCGGCGAGGAAGACGAAGTGATCACCGCCCGCATCGACCTGGGCATGGGCCAGACGTTCCGCGACCACGTCTTCAACTTCGCCAAGCACCGCAGTCCGCAGCACTACAAGCTGATCGTCGAACGCACGGGCGCGGGCGAACCGCTGCCCGTGGCCGAAATCAACTAGGGCCAGCGCGAGGCTAGGCCCGCTTGAGGATTGCCTGCGTCATCGCAGGCAGTTCCTTTTTGACGATCAGGGAAAACTGGGTCAGGAAGGCCTTGGCGATGGACGGGGGCGGCTCGATCCGGGAATGAGACACGTAGACGAACAGCGGAATCGCCGGCTCGACGCGGCGCACGACCAGGCCCTGCATCAGGGCATCCGTCAGGCCGTACGAGTCCACCAGCGCCACCCCGACGCCCTGGCGCACGAACGAGCACGCCGTCTGCGACGAGCGCACTTCGATCGCCGGGGCCAGCCTGTCGCCCAGCGGGTCGAGGTGTTCGAACAGGGTTTCGCCCAGCGGGGTGTCGCGGCTGTAGCCCACCAGCATTTCACCGGCCAGCATGTCGGGCTGGATCACGCTTTCGCGCGCCAGGCGGTGGCCTGCCGGCAGGACGCAGACGATCTCGCCTTGCGCCAGTTCGGTGGTGATCAGGTTGGGATGTTCGGGCTTGAAGATGGAAATCGCGATGTCGGCGTAGCCCAGCAGCAATTGCGGCAGCAGCGCGTCCATGCCCAGCGGCCGGTAACGGATGCGCACGCCGGGGTTGCGGGCGCAGAACTTGGCCGTTGCCGCCGGAATCAGCCATTCGCCGAAGCTGGGGCTGGACACCACGCTCACCAGCCCGCCGCCATGGCCGGCCAGGCCCGCGGCCATGTCGTTCAGGCGGTTGACGCCAGCCTGAATGGATTCCACTTCCTGGAACAGTTTGCGCGCTTCCTTGGTGGGATGCAGGCGGCCCTTGAAACGTTCGAACAGCGCGTAGCCCAGGCGCAACTCTATCGATGCCAGCACGCGGCTGATGGCGGGCTGGGTCACATGCAGCAACCGTCCGGCTGCGCTCAGTGAGCCCGTGATCATGATGGCGTGGAACACCTCGATCTGGCGCAAATTCAATGGCGCAGACCGGACCTTTCCGGGTAATTGGGACATGCTGCGTGATTTCCTCTTGACCTGGGCGGTGCCGGGATACCCCCGGGTCCGCCTCTATTGCAAGGATTCTACTCAATCGTGAAGAACGCTCGCATCACCCTGGTAAACCCGAATTCGCTGGTCAAGGTCACCGAGGCTATCGGCCGCGCCGTCCAGCCCTTTCGCCACCTGCCGCTGGAATTGCGCTGCCTGACCTCCACGGATGGCCCCCCCGGCATCCAGAACCAGGCGGAAGCCGACGCCAGCATCGCGCCCATGGCCCAACTGGTTCGCCAGGAGGCCGCCGCGGCCGATGCCTTCATCGTGGCCTGCTTCAGCGATCCCGGCTTGCATGGCTTGCGCGACCTGGTGCCGGTGCCGGTGTTGGGCATCGGCGAGTGCTCGGTGTTGACCGCGATGAGCATCGGCACCCGTGTCGGCGTGATCGCCATCGCCGGCGCCGCCATCCCGCGTCACCTGCGCTATTTCCGCGCCATGGGCGTGGCCGACCGCATCTGCGGGGAATTGGCGCTGGACATGCAGGTAAGCCAATTGGCCGACGCCGAGCTGGCGTTCCAGCGCATGGCGACGGTGGGCAAGACCCTGCGCGACGCGCACGGCGCCGATGTGCTCATCATGGGCTGCGCCGGCATGGCGGACCTGCGCGCCCGGCTGGAGGATGCTTGCGGCCTGCCGGTGGTGGAGCCGACCCAGGCCGCCGTGGCGATGGCGCTCGGGAGGATCTTCAGCCGCCCCTGAGCGGCCTGCCGTCCTCCCGAGGTTTCAGGCCGCCTGCTGCACGTAGTGGCCGGCGGCCACTTGCACCAGTTGCGTGACCACGGGGTTGTCGCCGACCTTGCGGATGGGGCTGGGAATCTCGCGCGCCGCGCGCACGCTGCGCTGGTGGCGTCGCGCGGGATCGGGTACCGGCACCGCCGACAGCAGGCGCTGCGTATACGGGTGGCGGGGGCGATGCAGCACTTCCTGCGTGGGGCCGATCTCGACGATCTGGCCCATGTACATGACGGCCACGCGGTGGCTGACCTTTTCCACCACTGCGATGTCATGCGAGATGAACAGGTACGACAGGCCCATCTCGGCCTGCAGTTCCTTCATCAGCTCGATGACGCGCGCCTGCACCGAGACGTCCAGCGCCGATACCGGCTCGTCGGCCACGATGATCTTGGGGTTCACGCTCAGCGCGCGGGCGATGCACAGGCGCTGGCGCTGGCCGCCGGAGAACTGGTGGGCGTAGCGGTCCAGGAACTCGCGCGGCAGGCTCACGCGTTCCAGCAACTGGGCGGCGCGTTCGCGGCGCTGCTCGCGGGTGTAGCCGCCATGCACCTTGAGCGGCTCGCTGACCAGGTCCCAGGCGTGCAGCCGGGGGTTCAGCGAGGCGTACGGGTCCTGGAAGATCATCTGGATATGGCGCCGCATGGCGCGCATCTGGTCAGGCGACATATGCGTGACGTCCTGGCCGGCCAGGCGGATCGAGCCTTCGGTCGGCTGCACCAGCTTCATCAGCAGGCGGCCGGTGGTCGACTTGCCCGAGCCCGACTCGCCCACCAGGGCCAGGGTTTCGCCGGCATGCAGGTCGAACGACACGCCCTCGACCGCATGCACGTTGGCCACGACCTTGCCAAACGCGCCGGCCTTGACCGGAAAACGCTTGGCCAGGCCTGAAACCTGCAATACGGCCGGCTGGTGTTGCACCGTGGCCCCGTCGGGCGAACCGTCGCCCAGCCGCGGCACGGCGGCCAGCAGGTCGCGGGTGTAGGGCTGCGTGGGCGCCTCGAACAGCGCCGCCGTCGCGCTTTCCTCGACCTTGTCGCCATGCCGCATGACGACCACGCGGTCCGCGATCTCGGCCACCACGCCCATGTCGTGCGTGATGAACAGCACCGCCATGCCGACCTCGCGTTGCAGGTCGCGGATCAGGTCGATGATCTCGGCCTGCACCGTGACGTCCAGCGCGGTGGTCGGCTCGTCGGCAATCAGAAGCTGCGGCCGGCAGGCCAGCGCCATCGCGATCATCACGCGCTGGCGCATGCCGCCGGACAGGTCGCCCGGATATTGCGTCATGCGGCGTTCGGGTTCCGACATCTTGACCGCCGTCAGCATCTCCTGGGCGCGCTGCCAAGCCTCGCCGCGCGAGATGTCCTGGTGCAGCAGATAGACTTCGGCCAACTGGTCGCCCACCGTCATTACGGGGTTGAGCGAGGTCATCGGTTCCTGGAAGATCATCGAGATCTCGTTGCCGCGAATCCGCCGCAACGCTGATTCCTCCAGCTTGAACAGGTCGACCTCGCGGCCGTCGCGCGGCACGAAGCGGGCGCTGCCCGCGGCGATGCGCCCGCCGGCGCGCTCGATCAGGCGCAGGATGGACAAGGCCGTCACCGACTTGCCGGAGCCGGACTCGCCCACGAGCGCCACCGTTTCGCCGCGGCCGATCGTGAAGTCCAGCGATTTCACCGCCCGGTACGGCTGGGCGCGGGCGCCGAATTCCACGCTCAGGCCTTGCACCGCCAGTAAGGTCTCGGTCATGGGGCGGCTCCGTCAGGCGCGGCTGGGAAAGACGCGCGGCGACATGGCGTCGATGTTGCGGCCGGCGTAGTCGCGCTGCGCCACCGTGGCGATGGTCTGTGCCTGGGCGCGTTCCACTTCCTGCATGGCGCGCTCGATATCGATGGTCAGCAGCTTGCCGTTCTTGACGACCTGGGCGCCGTCCACGTAGACGTCGCGGATGGCGCGATCGCCGGCCGAATAGATCAGGCTGCGCAGGGGCTCGCGGCCGGGGCGCATATAGGGATGCGACAGGTCGACCAGCGAGAAGTCGGCCTTGCCGCCCACCGCGATGCGGCCAATGTCGTCGCGGCCCAGCATGCGGGCGCCGTTGACCGTGGCGGCGTTGAACACCTCTTCGGTGGATGCCGCGCGGAAGTGGCCGGCCTGCAGCCGGGCCACATAGCAGGCCAGCCGCATTTCATCGAGCATGTTGTGCGGGAAGGTGTCGGTGCCGATGCCGACGTTGATGCCGGCCCGCAAGTAGCGGCCCAGGAAGCTCAGCGCGATGCCGCGCCGCACGAACACGGTGGGACAGTGCGCCACGTGCGCACCGGATTGCTGCAACAGGCCGAAATCGTCCGCATGCGGCCAGTACAGGGCGCGATGGTCGTTCAGGAAAATGCCATGGCCGATGATCAGGCCGTCATCCAGCAGGCCCTGGTCATCCAGCCATTCGATCGGCGTGCGGCCGTGGCGACGCGTCATTTCGCCGAATTCGACCACGCTCTGCGCGGCGTGGATCTGCATCGGGATGTCCAGGCGGCGCGCCGCCGCCTGCGCTTCTTTCAGCAGTTCGGGCGAGCAGGTGTCGACCTGCGACGGGCACAGCATGGCGCCCAGGCGGCCGCTGGGATGGTTGATGGCGCTGTCGGCGACGGCCAGCGCGGCCTCGAACGACTTGAGCGCGGCTGCCTCGTCCCAGGTGTACTCGACCGAATGGCCGTCCGTCGTGCGCCAGGAGGCGGAGCGGAACATCGGGCCCAGCACCCCGCGGATGCCGGCCGCCGCCACCACCTCGGCCCAGCCCGGGCGCGGCAGCGACATGTCCACGAAGGTGGTCACGCCGCTGAGCAGCATTTCGGCCATCGCCACCTGGTTGGCGTACTGCGCGGTCTCGATGCCCATTCGGAACACCGGCATGTACTCGTACAGCGAGCTCTGGCCCAGCTTGTCGCTGCCCAGCTCTTCAAGCAGGCCGCGGTTGCCGGGCTCGGACGAGGGATGGCTATGCACGTTCACCAGGCCCGGCATCGCCATCAGGCCGTTGCCGGGCACGACGTGGTCGGCCGGGCCGGCGTAGTCCTTGCCGGCGTGGATGACGGTGTTGCCGCGCATCACCAGGTCGGCGTTCTCGATGTAGACGTGCGAACCCAGCGCTTCGTCCCAGGCCACCAGGGTGGCAAGGTTCTTGAACTGGGTGATGCTGGCTTGATTGGTGTCGCTCACGGGAGGCTCTCTGTGCTGCGGAATCAGGGGAAAAGCGGCGGCGCGGTGGCCGCCGCGCTCAGGCTTACTTGAACTCGATGTCCAGGCCCTTGTAGGCGGCGGCGCCGAAGATGCCGTGCGCACGCATCGGCTTCAAGCGCGGCCCGCCCACCAGGTACAGCGAGTCGTGGTACAGCGGAATCCACGCCACGCCGTCGGAGATCTTGGTCAGCGCCTTGGACAGGATGGCGTCGCCCGCCTTGGCGTCCAGCGCCTCGCTGCCCTCGGCGAGCCAGCGGTCGGTGTCGGCGTCCTTCCAGTTCATGCGGTTCGGGGTGGGGATGCTGTTGGACAGGAAATAGCTGTTCAGGGCCTCGCCCGTGCTCATGTAGCCAAAGCTCATGCTGAATTCATCGAATTCCTGCGTGGCCAGCTTGCCCCAGGCCGAGGTCGAGTCGAACAGCTGTACGCGCAGGTCGGCGCCGACCTTCTTCATGTCGCCCTGCACGGCTTCCATGATGTCCTTCCAGTAGCCGGTGATGCCGTAGTGCAGCAGCGACAGCTTCTGGCCGTCCTTGTAGCGGTAGCCGTCGGACTGCAGCTTCCAGCCAGCCTCGTCCAGCAGCTTGTTGGCAGCGGCGGGGTCGTAGCGGTAGGCGTCGTTCGAGCCGGCCGGCGTGCTGGTGGCGAGCATGCTGGTGGCAGGGACCGCTTCGCCGAAGGTAATGGCCTCGGTCAGTGCGCGGCGGTTGATGGCCAGGTTCAGGGCGCGGCGCACGTTCACGTCCGTCAGCATCGGCTTGTCGATCTTGAAGCCCAGGAAGAACGTCCAGTAGAACGGGTCGGCCTTGCTGACGAACAGGCGTTTGTCGGCCTTCAGGTCCTTGATGGACCACTGGGGCAGGTAACGCGACAGGTCGGCCTGGCCGCTTTGCAGCGCCGTCAGGCGGGTGCTTTCCTCGGGCACGATCTTCCAGATGATCTTGTCGACCTTGGGCGTCGGGTCCTTGTAGATGCTGGGTCCCCACTTGTAGCCGGCGTGGCGGGTCAGTACCACTTCATTGCGCGGCGACCAGCTCTGGAAGCAATACGGACCCGTGCCGTCGAAGGCCTTGACGCCGTAGTCCGGACCCAGCGCCTTGACCTGGTCGATGTTGATGACCGAGTGCATGTAGTGCGCCATCTGCTGCAGCAGCTCGTTGTAGGGCTTTTTCAGCTTGTAGACCACGGTGACGTCGTCCGGCGCCGTGATGCTGTCCACCGGGCCGGCACGCCAGCGTTCCAGGCCCTTGGTTTCCGGATTCAGCCAGCGCTCGTAGCTGGCCGCCACGTCCTTGGCCGTCATTTTGCGGCCGCTGCAAAACGTCACGTCGTCGCGCAGGTTGAAGGTGTAGGTCAAGCCGTCGGGCGAAATCGTCCAGCTCTTTGCCAGCGCCGGCACCGGCGTCTTCATGTCGTAGTCCAGTCCCACCATGGTGTCGGCGGCCATGAACAGCACCTCGGCCGCGCCGCGCGCGGTGGTGCGATGCGGGTCGTATTTGTCGGTGTCCAGCTCGCGCAGGATCAGGACGGTCTTGTCGGCTTGCGCCAGCGCCGGCGTCGGCGCGGACAGCAGGCAGGTCAATGCCAATGGCGCGAGGGCCAGCCCCTGGGTGATCTTCATGGTGTGGTTTCCCCTGTATCGGTTTGTGGTGTGGTCAGGCGTGCCGCGGCTTAGAACCGCAGCTTGGGATCGAGCGCGTCGCGCAGACTGTCGCCCAGCAAATTGAAGGCAAGCACGATGAAGAAGATGGCCATCGTGGGAATGGTCGAAATGTGCGGAAAGATCTGCAGGAACTTGCGGCCGTCGGCGGCCATGCTGCCCAGCTCCGCGAAGGGGGGCTGCGGGCCCAGTCCCAGGAACGACAGCACCGAGCCCAACAGGATCGTGTGGCCCAGTTGCAGAGTGGCGTAGATCATCAGCATCGACGAGCAGTTGGGCAGCAGGTAGCGCGTGATCAGGTAGAAGTTGCCGAAACCCATGGCGTGGCCGGCCTCCATATATTCCTGCTTCATCACCACCATGGCCGAGCCGCGCGCGATGCGCGCCATGCCGGGTATCGCGGAAATGCCCAGCGCCAGCACCATGCTGGTGGTGCCCGGGCCCATCAGCGCGGACAGGCTCAGGCCGAACAAGATCGCCGGGAACGACAGCAGCACGTCCACCACGCGCATGATCACGCCTTCCAGCGGCCGGTAGTAGGCGGCCAGCAGGCCCAGGACGGCGCCGATCCCCGAGCCGCCGATCACCGCCAGCACGCTCAGCATCAGCGTGGCACGAATGCCGTAGATGACGCGCGACAGGATGTCGCGGCCCTGCACGTCGGTGCCCAGCAGATAGCGGATGCCATCGGACGAGATCCACCCCGGGGCCTTGCGCGAGATGGCCATATTGGTGGAGTAGGGATCATGCGGCGCCAGCCAGGGCGCCAGCAGCGCCACCAGCACGATCGCGATCACCGCCAGCAGCGACAGCAGCAGGATGGGATCGCGGCGCAGGCGCGACGCGATGCGCGCCAGCGGCGTGGCCATGGCCTGGGGCGGCAGCCCGCCCAATGAGGAAGTGGTGCCTGCGTTCATGATTTGTTGCCCCGCGGATCCAGGTAGCCGTACAGCAGATCCACGATCAGGTTGATGAGGATGAAACCCAGCGCGGTCACCAGGATCGCGCCCTGGGCCAGCGGGAAGTCGCCGGCGAAGATGGCGCCGACCGCCATGCGGCCTACGCCCGGCCAGGAATAGATCTGCTCGGTGACCACCGCGCCGCCCAGCAGGTTGCCCACCTGCAGACCCACCAGCGTCACGATCGGCAGCAGCGCATTGCGCAAGGCGTGGCGCAGCAGTACGCGGCCTTCGCCGGCGCCTTTGGCGCGCGCTGTGCGCACGTAGTCGCCGTTGAGGGTCTCGATCACCGCGGTGCGGGTGATGCGCGCCACCGGGCCGATCAGCACTGACCCCAGGGTCAGGGCAGGCAACGCCAGGGATTGCAGCCCGGCCAGCGTCCAGATCGGGCCGTTGCGCCCGATATAGGGCAAGAGGCCCGCGCCGCCCACGTGCTGCACCAGCAGCAGGCCGACCCAGAACACCGGCAGCGATACGCCCACCACCGACAGCGTCATGACGAAGCGGTCGGTCAGCTTGCCGCGGCGGTAGGCGGCCAGCGTGCCCAGCAGGATTGCCAGCGGAATCGACCAGACCACGCTGGCCAGCATCAGCTCGGCCGTGGCGCCGATGGTGCCGCCGATCTCATCGATCACCGGCACGTTGGAAATCATCGACCTGCCCAGGTCCAGGTGCAGCAGGCGCCATACATAGAGCGACAGCTGCTGGACGATCGACTTGTCCAGGCCCAGTTCCTGGCGCACCTGCGCCAGTTCATCCGCCGTGGCGGTGGGGCCGGCGATCACGGCAGCGGGGTCCGCTGGCGCAACTTGCAGCAGCACGAAGCACACCACCACCACGCCCAGCAGGACGGGCAGCGAGATCGTGAAACGGTTGAGGATCTGGCGGATCATGCGAATCCCGCGCCGGAGTTACGGAGTGGCTTGGCAGGGGGCCCGGCAGGGGCGAGCCGTACGGGGCAAGGGGGAACGGTTCTTGGCATGACACAACCTCGTCTCTGTGGGCGTCCAGGTGCTGGGGTGGCCCAAGAATGCCAGCGCGCCCAGGCGGCGTGGACCCAGGGAAATCCACTATGGGAGGGGCTGGCCGCGTTTTCGGAGAAGCTCTTCAAGTGTTTGAAATAAAAGAAATATTCCGGCCTTTCCGGAGGCCGGGCACGAGCCTGCGATAACGGGGTGTTATGACGCCTGCCTAAAGATTGATAGTCGGCGGCCCCGCCTGCGCAGGGCGGATCGACAGCGGATCGACAGGCGCATGAGCGACCGGCGCGGTGTCGACCGGCGCGGTGTCGACCGGCGACGCATATCCATAGTTGGAAACCTTCGTTGGCGTCAGTGGGCACGCCCCGTAGCCTGTTCCTTGTGTAAAGAGGGCGCTCGACACCGTTGTGGGTGATCGGGGCCGGCGTCTTGTGGCGCCGGGCGCCCGCGGCTTTATGGAGTGTGCGGTTTGAAGTTCTCTCGTTTCTGGACCCAGGTGCAAAGCCTGGCTGTTGTCTGCATGCTGGGCGCCATGGCGCCCGCCAGCGCGGCCTATCCCGACAAACCCGTGCGCCTGGTGTTGCCGCTGGCGCCCGGCGGGGCCATGGACGTCTTGGGGCGCGGCCTGGCCGAACGGCTGGGGGCGCTCTGGAAAGTGCCGGTCATCGTCGAGAACCGCGCCGGGGCAGGGGGCAACATCGCCGCGGACCAGGTGGCGCGCGCCGCGCCCGATGGCTACACCCTGCTGTTGACCGGCGACATGCTGGTGGCCAACCAGACCCTGTTCCAGGGCACCATCAACTACGACCCGATCAAGAGTTTTTCGCCGATCAGCATCGTGGCCGCCACGCCGCCGGTGATCGTGGTGCGCGCCGATTCGCCCATCCAGGACATCGCCGGCCTGCGCAATGCCGCCAGCCAGCACGTCTTCAACATCGGCACGCCGGGCTATGGCAACAGCAACCACCGCGCGCTGACCCGCCTGCAGCAACAGGTGCAGGGCACCGTGCAGCACGTGCCGTACAAAGGCGCGGGGCCGGCCGTCGTGGCGCTGCTGGGCGGCGAGATCGATGCCGCCATCGTGGCTTTGCCGGCGGTGTCCAGCCTGATCGCCAACGGCCAGGTGCGCGCGCTGGCCGTGCTGCAGGACAACCGCAGCGACACCGTGCCACAGGTGCCGACGGCGGCGCAGGTCGGCCTGCGGATGGATGGCGACACCGGTTGGTTTGGCCTGCTGGCGCCGGCCGGTACCTCGCCGGACGTGGTGAACGACGTCTGGCGCGCCGTGCGCCAGGCCGTCACCGAACCGGACTTCCGCGCGCGCCTGCTGGCCATCGGCTTTGAGCCGATCGCCGATCAACCCCAAGCCTTCGCCGACCGCATCTCCAGCGACGCCGACAAGTTTCCAGCGCTGCTGCGTGACAGCGGCGTGGCGCTGCAATGACACAAACAAGATTGCCATGCCCATTCTGACTATCGGCAATGCCGAACTGCACTATGAGATCCAGGGCCACGGCGACGCCGTGTTGGCCCTGGCCCCGGGCGGCATGCTGTCGCATCGCGAGCTGTGGCGCGTGACGCGCGACGGCCGGCCGCGCGAGTATCCGGACCCGGTCGCGGCGCTGGCCACCCAGTACCGCGTCGTCGCCCCGGACCAGCGCAACGCCGGCCGCTCGCGCGCGCCGGTACTGGCCAGCGACGACTGGACCACCTACGCGCAGGACCATCTGGGCCTGTTGGATGCGCTGGGCGTGCAACGTTTCCATGTGATCGGCTCTTGCATCGGCGCGTCGTTCGCGCTCAAGCTCTGCGAATTGGCGCCCGAGCGGGTCGTGTCGGCGATCCTGCAGCAACCCATCGGCATCGCCGGGCAAGACGGCAAGCGCGGCGAGTCATTTGACCAATGGGCCGATACCGTGCGCGCGCGCGATCCCGCCGTTGATGACCGGGCGCTGGAAGGCTTGCGACACAATTTGTTCGGCGGCGATTTCGTCTTCAGCGTCAGCCGCGACTTCGTGCGGGGCAACCGGATTCCGCTGCTCATCCTGGGCGGCAACGACGCGCTGCATCCGCGCGCGGTCTCGGTGGAACTGGCCCAACTGGCGCCCGCCGCGACCTTGGTCGAGGACTGGAAAGGCCAGCCGCAGCGTTATCTTGATGCCATCCAGGGGTTTCTGGCACGTCATCCGGCGTGACAGAGGCGCGCAAGCGGTAGCCCGGCGCGTTAATTCGACACCCTGATCGCCGGCAATTCTTACCGACGCCGGCCCGGACCACTCTCGGCAGGACTTGGCGCGCCGGGACACGAAGCCATGGACAGGTTCGCCTTAACCGTCTGCACGAACTCTTCGGCCGCCTTCGAGCGATAGCGCTCGCGCGGCCAGAGCAGCGCGGCCGTGCGCGTCACCTGCGGCATGATGGGAATCGCGCGCATCGTCGGCAGGGGCAGCACCGCCCCTTCGAACAGCATGCAGGCCAGATGGCTGTGGGCGACGATGCTCTGCATGGCAGGAATCGAGTCCAGCTCCAGTCGCACCCGCCCCTCGATGTATTTGGACAACTGTCGTTCGATCAGTTGGCGTGACACATACAAACGGGATTGCAGGGCAATGTCCAGGCTCGACAGGTCCTTCTTGTCGATGGTCTTGCGCGCCGCCAGCGGATGGTCGTCTTTCACCAGCAACATCAATCGCTCGGTGAACAAGGGCTCGCTGTCCAGATGCGCGCCATTGTCCGGGGTGGTGAACCCCAGGCCGATGTCCAGCAGGCCGTCCTGCAAGCGTTGTTCGATCTGCCGCATGGGCAGGTCTTCGACATGCAGGTGGATGCCGGGGTAGCGCGTGGCGAACGAGGCAATGGCGCGCGGCAGCAGCGAATTGGTATAGGTGGTGATCACGCCGACGCGCAATTCGCCGCTTTGCAGGTCGTTCAGCGATTGCAGCGCCAGCAGGCCGTCTTCCAGGTCGCGCAGCGCCCTGAGTGCGAAGCGCGAAAAAAGCCGTCCGGCCGCTGTCAGCCGCACCTGGCGACCGACCCGGTCGAACAACGGGGTTCCCAGTTGCGTTTCCAGCTGACGCAACTGGTGCGACAGCGTGGACTGCGTAATGTGCAGCGCGCTGGCCGCCTGCGTGATGTGTTCACGCTTGGCCGCTTCGAGAAAGTACCTGAGTTGCCGGATTTCCATGGTCTGCCCTGTGCGTCGCTTGCCGCGGCCGTCGTTCCACGCATCGTTCAATTAATTCATCGATAAAAACGAACGATTCGAACGTTCTAAATCATTATACGGATGAGTCAGCGATTAATAGAATGCCGTCCTATAGCTATAAAACAGGAGACATTCATGAAACGGCTTATTCCCGGCGCGCTGCTGGCGTGTTCCGCGCTCTTTGGCGCCCCGGCTGCCCTGGCGGCCTTTCCCGACAAGCCGGTCACGCTGATCGTGCATTTCCCGGCGGGCTCGTCCACAGACATCATCGCCCGCACATTGACCAAGGAGGTCGGCGAAGACCTGGGCCAGAGCGTCATCATCCAGAACAAGCCGGGCGCGGATGGCTCTATTGCCGCGCAGGAAGTGGTGCGCGCCAAGCCTGACGGCTACACCTTGCTGATCGCGACCAACAGCCCGATGTCGGGCGTACCGGTCATGCGCAAGACGCCGCCCTACGATCCGGTGAAGGATTTCACGCCCATCGCCGACATCGGCCGCTATTCGTTTTTTCTCTACACCCGTGCCGACGTGCCGGGCAACACGCTGCAGGAATTCGTGCAGTACGCCAAAAAGAACCCCGGCAAGCTGACCTACGGGTCGGGCAATGTCACGGGCCTGTTGTCCTTTGCTTATGTGGCCCAGGCCAGCAAGATGGACATCCTGAGCGTGCCCTACAAGGGCGAGCCGCCGATGATCAATGACATCCTGGGCGGCCACCTGGATGCGGGCGTTGCCACGGCGGGCACCGGCATGCCTCAGGTGCAGGCCGGCAAGCTCAAGGCCCTGGCCACGGTGTTGCCCGCCCGCAGCCCCAACGCGCCGGACGTGCCGACCATGGCCGAAGCCGGCCTGGGCGGCTTTCCCATCGCGCCCTGGCTGGGTCTGTTCGGCCCCGCCGGCATGCCGGCCGATGTTGTCGACCGCTTGAATTCGGCCTTCAAGAACGCCATGGACAAGCCCTCGGTCAAGCAGGCCATGCAGTTGCAGGATTTCATGCTGACCCCGTCCACGCCGCAAGCGCTGGGCACGCTGGTCAAGGAACAGCTCGAAAGCCATCGCACGCTGCTGCGCGCGACCGGCCTGGAAGGCAGCCAGAACTGAGGACAGAGACCCATGACCTATTTCATCGAAACGTTCGACAAGCCGGACCATCAGGCCGTGCGCCAGGCCTTGCGCTCGGACCATCTGGTGTTCCTGCAAGCGCAGGCCCACCGGCTGCTGGCGTGTGGCGCCAAGCTGCAAGATGACGGCAGCGACGCCGGCGGCGGCATCTACATTGTCACGGCCGACAGCCGTGACGAAGCGCAGGCGTTCATCCACGCCGACCCATTTTTCAAGGGTGGATTGTTTGCCGAGGTGCGCATCGTCCGTTGGCGCAAAGCCTATGTGGACGGCGTCTGCCACCTGCCGGGGGCGCAATGAAGCTGCACAGCATTGAAACCACCATCGTCGATCTGCCGGTGGCACGGCCGCACAAGCTTGCCATGGCTGTGATCGACCGCCATAGCCAGGTCATCGTGCGCGTGCGCACCGAATGCGGCGCCGAGGGGTTGGGCGAGATCGCCATCATCCCGCACTACGGCGAAGAGGCGCCCGGCGCGATCAAGTCCATGATCGACGAAGTCATCGCGCCCTATCTGGTCGGCTACGACATCCGGCGGCTCGAGGGCCTGGTCCAGTTCATGGACCAGATCATCAAGAACAACGCCTATGCCAAGGGCGGCATCGAAATGGCCTGCGTGGACGCCATTGCGCGTTCGATGGACGTGCCGGCGTATCAGTTGTTCGGCGGCAAGCTGCACGACACCATCCCGCTCCTGTGGGTACTGGGCAATGGCGTCATCGACAAAGACATCGCCGAAGCCGAAGCGCGGCTGGACAGCTACAAGCTGTTCCTGGTCAAGATCGGGAAGGGCGACCCGCGTGAAAACGTGGACCGTGCGCTGGCCATCCGCGATGCGCTGGGCGATCGCGCCAACGTCCGGGTCGATATCAACCAGGGCTGGGATGAGGCCACGGCCACCTGGGGCATCGGCGAGTTGCAGGCCGGCGGCATCGAGATCATCGAGCAGCCGCTGCCCGGCCATAACGTCGAAGGCATGCGTCGCCTGACCGAACGCTTCACGGTGCCCATCATGGCCGACGAGGGCGTGATGACGGCGCAAGATGCCCTGCGCATCGCGCAGCGCAACGCCGCCGACGCCTTTTCGGTCAAGGTGACCAAGCATGGCGGCATGCTGCGTACCAAGCAGGTTGCCAATATCGCCCAGGCCGCTGGTATCCGCCTGTTTGGCGGCACGATGATCGAAGGCCAGATCGGCACGTCGGCCTATGCGCAGATCTTCTCGACCATGCCCAACCTGACGCTGGGCGCCCAACTGTTCGGGCCGCATCTGTTGACCGATGACATCGCGCTGCCTGTCATCGGCTTCAAGGACCACGCCCTGGTCGTGCCGGACCTTCCTGGTTTCGGCGTCACGTTGGATACCGACAAACTGAAGTTCTACCAGCGCCATTAAGGCGCCGGTCTGTCGTCCGGCGCCTTAATGGCTCTTGCCCAGGACCAGATCGTCGAACAAGGTGTCGCCGCCCATCTGGCCGCCCTTGAGCATCAGTTGCAGGCCGTCGGTCAGCGGGTCGTCGCTGTGAGTCAGGCTGACCGTGACGCCGGGGGCAAGCACGCTGTGGAAGCTCAAGCCCCACAGGTCCAGGGCCAGGGCTGCGTGGCTGGAGGTGTCGCCGCCCGCGATGCCCAGGCGCGTCAAGCGCCGGCCGGCCGCGGCGCTGGCGCGGACGATGTCGCGTACCAGTTGGCCCGTGGCGTGCGCGGTGGCGCTGGTGCGGTCCGGCGACAGCGCCGGCGCGGGGGCATCGGTATGCACCAGGACGTGGCGGCCCTGGGCCAGCGCGGCCGCCGCGGCCTGCACGCGGGCGGCGGCGTAGGCGGGCTCGGCGAGCAGACGCGCCACCTGCAACGGTTGGCGCTCATATAGGCGGCTGGATTCCAGCTGCCGGGCCGTGACCGGCGACAGGCTGCCGGCCACCACCAGCACAGGCCCTTGCGCCGCAGAGAGCGCCGGCGCAGCGGCCTCCAGCCCGAGCCCGGCCGCGCCGGTCAGCGCCTGCTGCACGCTGCTGGGTCCCACCGCCAGCAGCGGTTGGCGCTTTGCCGCGCGCCAGATCAGTTGGCCGAGGAGGGGCAATTGGTCATCGTCGATCACGTCCAGCAGCACAGGGCCGTCAGCCGTATGCAGCGTGCCGTCGATCCAGCGCTCGACTGCGCCTGGGTCGGTCCGTCGCGGATACGCGGTATGCGGCAGCGAAGCGATGGCGTCCAGGTCCTGGGCGGCCAGGTGCAGGCGCAGATCGGCTTCGTGCATGGGCGTGACCGGATGCGCGCGCATGACGGGATGCCGGTCGATCCGGTGGATCTCGGGCGCGGCGCCCGCGCGGGCATACAGATTGGCGAAGCTGCAATAGCGCCCGATGCCGGGCTGTCCGCCGACGATCGGGATGAAGGGATTGGGCATGTGACGCCGCAGTTCGCCGATGGCCACGCCGATGCTGCCCACCTGCGGCGCGCTGTCAAACGTCGAACAGCACTTGTAATGCAGCACGCGGGCGCCGGTGCCAGCCAGGTACTGGCCGACCGGGCGCAACGCGGCCACCATGTCGGCCGGCGCCATGGCGCGCGCCGCGCCGGCAATGCCCAGGGCGTCCAGAGGCCCCGCGCGTAGCCGCTGCGCAGGCGTGGGCACGCCCAGGAACAGCAGGCTGCGCCAGCCGGCCAGCGCGACATGCGCCAGCGTGTCCGTCGCGCCGGTGAAGTCGTCCCCGAACCAGCAGACCTGCGGTGCGGGGATGTCGGCGTGCGCGTCCGTCATGCGCGGGATCCGAAGAACGACAGCGCACGCCGCAGTTCAGGGGCGTCGTTGGCAAAAGCCTCCAGATCCAGTCCGGCGCGCGTGGCGTGCCAGGCCTGGCGGATGCTCTGGACGCCTGCCGCCGGACCGTCCGGATGCGCCAGGATGCCGCCACCGGCCATGAACAACAGATCGTCGCTGCGCACCGCGGCCCAGGTGGCCGGCACCGTGCCGGCCCATTGGCCCGAGGAAAACGCCGGCATGACCGGGTCGTCGATGCCGGGGGTGAGCGGCGCCAGGCAATCGCGGGCGCTTTCCACGACCTCGGCATCCGATTGCGAGAATTTTCCCTGCAACCCATGCACGTGCATATGGTCCACGCCGGCCAGGCGCCAGAGCGTCTGGTAGGCCTGGAACCCAATGCCCAGCAAGGGGTGGCGCGACAACGCGCCGTAGCCGTTGCGATGCCCGTGCAGCGCCAGCGGCGTGCTGCGGCGCAGGGTCTGGATGGCGGAATAGCCGCACCAGTTCAGGCTGGCCATCACGCAGGTGCCTTCCTCGCGCGCGATCAGGTCGGCATGGCGCCGCATGGCATCGGTTTCGTCGGTGATATTGAAGGCGACCATGACGTGGCGCCCGGTGCGCTCGCGGTGCGCGCGCACGACGGCCATCACGGCGGCCACGCGTTGCGCCAGGGGCGCATGCGTGGGGTTGGCGCAGACTTCGTCGTCTTTGATGAAGTCCACGCCAGCCGCGCACAACTGGGCCACCAGATGCGCGGTCTGCTCGGGCGTCAAGCCGACGTTGGGCTTGATGATGGTGCCGATCAGCGGGCCCTGGGCCACCCCGGCCAGCCGGCGCGTGCCGGCGATGCCTACCTGCGGCATGTCGAACTGGGCCCGGTAATCGGGTGGCAATTCCAGCTGTTCCAGCCGCAGGCCAGTCAGCTCGCCCAGGTCATACAGGTTGCCGCCGACCGTGGCGGCCAGGGTCGGCAGGTTGGGCCCGATATTGGCGACCGGAAACGCGATGCGCACGCGCGCCCGGCGCAAAGGCGCCGACCGTGCGCCGGCCTGGCGGTCCAGCCAGGCATTGGGCAGGCTGGGCGCGTCGGCGGAGGCCAGTTCCTGGATGGATTCGACCTGGGCGCGGGCCCGCGCGCGCAGTTCATCGGTTTCGCCCTGGACGCGGGTAAAGGTGCCGCAGGACTGTTCGCCCGCCATGACCTCGGCCACGCGTGCCGGGTCCAGCGGGGTTTCGATCAGGTAGGTGGCGCGGATCAATTGGGTGTTCATGGCGCGGGCTGGCGGTCGGGGCGGGGGGCAGGCATCACAGTTTTTTCAGGTCGGGAAAGGGGCGCACCGGGTCTTGGCCGTCCCAGTCCTGCGAGCTGGCGCGGATCAGGTCGAACAGGCGCCCCTTGGGGCCGGCCACCTCGGACAATTCGATGACCGTGCCGGGGTGGTATTCGGTATCGAAGTAAATGAAGCGGCCTTTCTCGCCGACCTCGCCGCTCATCTTCGGCACGAACCCTTGCTCCAGCAGGCGCGCCAGGTCGGCGTCGTAGTCTTCGGTCCAGTACGCCACGTGTTGCAGACCGGTCCGGCCGGCCTGCAGGAAATCCCGGTACATCGACGGCACGTCGTTGCGGGTCTGGATCAGTTCGACCTGGACGAAGCCCGAATTGGCCAGCGCGACCGAATTGTGCGGTTCATGGGCCACGCCGTCGTAGCGGTAATTCACAATGGGAACGGCGGGGTTGTAGAACCAGGGGCCGACGCCCAGCGTCCGGCTCCAGTAGTCCATGGCGGCCTCGATATCGGGCACCACATAACCGAGTTGGC